>JALUTY010000016.1 GCA_027021615.1 bacterium
TCATGCCCCCCAGCTCCTCGGGGTAGCGCAGGCCCAGGTACCCGAGCGAGGTGAACTCCCGCCACAGGTCCTCCGGGATCCGGTCCTCCTGGTCGACCTCCTCGACCCGCGGGAGGATCAGCCGATCCACGGTGTCGGCCACGGCCTGTCGGAAAAACTGCTGTTCCTCGGTGAGTCGGAAATCCATGGGCATGCCTCGTTCGGCTGGAAAGCTAGAAAGCTGGAAAGCTACCTGAGACCAGCGACGCGCTCGTTCCCCTGGTCGGGAGCAAGGGGCCTGCCGGAGAGCCGGGCGCGGCCCCTTAGCTCGCCGCGCAGCGCCTCCGGTATCCGGGCCACGAAACGGTATGGATTTCACCGAGCTGTAATGGAACCAACTCTCCTGTCTTGTGCCTGCGCGGCGAATCTCAACGCCCGGCTTCGCGCCCGGCGGAGGCAGGCCCCTTGCCCCTCCTCCGAGAGGACCCCGCGGATCCCCCCCCGGGCCCCCGTGGAAGCTCGCGTGGCACGGCTCTACACCACCCCCTCGCCCGTGAGCCGGGCGAGCGCGTCCTCGGACAGCCCGAGGGCCTCGCCGTAAACCTTGGCGTTGTGCTCGCCCAAGCGGGGCGGGAACGACAGCTCCCCCCCACTCTCCCTCAGGAACTCGGTGGGCACCGGCGGCGGCGCCAGGCAGACCTCGAACCCGGTCTGGGGGTCCCGGGTGCGCAGGAGCTTCGGCTTCACCGCGGGGTCCTCGCACACCTCCGGCACGGTCTGGACCCTCGACCCCGGGATCCGGGCCTGCCGCAGCAGGCCCAGGAGATCTTCGGTGCCGAGGGTTCTCGTGACCTCGGCGATCCGCCCGTTTAGCCGGCTCACGTCCGCAATCCGGCCGGCGTTGGTCTCGTACGCAGGGTCGCCTAGCCCCTCGAACCCGGGCAGGGCCACCAGCCGCTGCCACTGCAGGTCGTTGCCCACCGCCAGGTACACGTACCCGTCCCGGGTGGGGTACACGCTGACCGGGGCGAAAAACTCGTGGGTGTTGCCCCGGCGGGTCATCACCTTTCCAAAGGTCTTGGCCATGGTGATCGGCTGGGTCAGCCAGCTCACGGTGGAGTCGATCATGGCCACGTCGATCCGGGCCCCTTCGCCGGTCACGGCCCGGCGGTACAGGGCCTTCATGATCTGGCCGTAGGCGTGCTCGCTCGTGCCCATGTCGGGCAGGGGGACCCCCACCACCTCGGGCGGGCCGTCCGGCTCGCCGGTCAGATCCATCAGCCCCCCCCGGGCCTGCAGGATGGGGTCGTAGGCCGCCTCGTTGGAGTCGGGCCCGAACCCGGTGATCCCCACCCAGATCAGATCGGGCCGGATCTTCCGGAGGGTGTCGTAGTCGATGCCCAGGGGCTCGTAGTTCTTGGGCAGCTGGTTCGTGGCGAACACGTCCACCGGCAGCTCCGCGACCAGGTCGTGGAGCAGCTTCTGCCCCTTGGGGTCCTTCAGGTTCAGGGTGATCGCCTCCTTGCCTGCGTTGATGGCGAAGAAGTAGCTCGACATCAGGGGCTCTTCGGGGCGGAACGGGTCCCCCACCCGCCGGTTCGGGTCGCCGCGGCCCGGGGGCTCCACCCGGATCACCCGAAGCCCGTCCATGGCGAGCCGGTAGGTGAGGTAGGGCAGCACGGTGGCCTGCTCCAGGCTCAGAACGGTCAGGTCTCGCAAGGGGTTCATCGGCTCCTCCCGGAATCGCGACTCGCAGCCGGAACGGTTGGCGGGGCTGTTTGATTTTTGCGCCAGTGTGTTTGAAAATTATCAAACCGCCGTTTGCGATATGCGCTATGTGCGCGCACATTACTCCGGAACCTCCCGCCTGTCAACCCCGCCGGCGCCTCCAGACGGCAGAATTCGCCCGCTCCGACCTTGACACTCACGATTCCGTCCTGCTAAGTTGCGCCTCACCGGGTTTCAACTCGGTGTTTTGTTTTTCTGCTAGATCGTTTTATTTTGGAGCGTACGATGCTTCGTCTGCCCCATTTCGCCGTTCACCGTCCCGGTTCCGTGGCCGAGGGGCTCCAGATCCTGGCGGCTGCGCCCCACGCCCGGCCGCTGGCCGGGGGCACCGATCTGCTGGTGGCCATGAAGCACGGCCACCACACGGACGCAGACCTCGTGAGCCTGGCCGGGCTCGGCCTCTCCGGCATTGAGCGATCGGACTCCACCCTGACGGTGGGCGCGGGAACCTCCCTGTGGGACCTGATGCGGCGGGCCTGGCCCGACGCATTGGGCGTGGTGGCCGAAGCGGCCCGGGCGGTGGCCGCGCCACCCCTCCAGAGCCGCGCCACGGTGGGTGGGAACGTCTGCCTGGACACCCGGTGCTGGTTCTTCAACCAGTCCGCGTTCTGGCGAAGCGGCCGGCCGGCCTGCCTCAAGGCCGGGGGCGACCGGTGCCACGTGGTGCCCGGGGGGAGCGACTGCCACGCCGTGAGCCAGGCCGATCTGCCCCCGGTCCTGATCGCCTGCGGGGCCCAGGCGGAGATCGCCGGGGCCGACGGAAGCCGGGACGTGCCGGTGGAGGGGCTGTTCTCGGGCGACGGAAGGCGGCCCCACACCCTGAGCTCCGCAGAGCTCCTGCTGCGGCTCCGCATTCCCCTGCCCCCCCCGGGGGCGGGCGCGGCCTACGAGAAGCTGAGGATGCGCCGCGCCTTGGACTTTGCGGCCGCCTCGGCCGCGGTGTACCTGGAGCGCCGGGACGGGGGGTGCGCCCGGGCCCGGGTGGTGCTGGGGGGCCTGGGCACCAAACCCCTACGGGTGCCCGAGGCCGAGGCCGCGCTGGAGGGCACGGAACTGGATCCCCGCGCCCTGGCCGAGGCTGCGGAGGCGGCCGTGGCCGCGGCCCGACCTGTGAAGAACACCGACCTGACCCCGGCCTACCGCCGGAAGATGGCAGGGGTGCTGGTTCGGCGGGCCGCCCTGCGGGCGTGGACCCGGGCGGCCGGGGAGGAGTCCTGATGAACGAAGCGCGGAAGAGTCCGCCGAAAAAGATGGTGGTCGAGCTCGAGGTCAACGGAACCCGTCATGAGCTCCTGGTGGAGCCCCGCCGGACCCTGCTGGAGGTCCTGCGGGAGGAGCTGGGGCTCACGGGTGCCAAAGAGGGATGCGGCCTGGGCGCCTGCGGCACCTGCACCGTGCTCATGGACGGCCGGCCCGTGCGCGCGTGCCTCACCCTGGCGGTGGAGGCCCAGGGGGCGAGCATCCTCACCGTGGAGGGGCTGGCCGACACCGTGGCCGACCGGGAGCCCGGGGCCCTGCACCCGATCCAGGAGGCGTTCGTGGACGCCCACGGGGTCCAGTGCGGGTTCTGCACCCCCGGCATGATCCTCGCGGCCAAGGCCCTTCTGGACGAGGAGCCCGACCCGGACGAGGCCCGGATCCGCGAGGCGCTGGGCGGCCAGGTGTGCCGGTGCACCGGCTACACCAAGATCGTGGAGGCCGTAAAGCTGGCCGCCCGGCGGCTCTCTGGCGAGGAGGTGAAGGCGTGAGTCGCTACATCGGACAGAGCCTTCCGCGGCGGGACGCGCGGCTCAAGGCCACCGGCGAGGCCCGGTTCACCGCAGACCTCTCCCTGCCGTTCATGCTCCACGCGGCCGTGCTGCGAAGCCCCTACCCCCACGCGCGCATCGTCCGGCTCGACACCAGCCGGGCCGAGCGGCTGCCCGGGGTCAAGGCGGTGCTCACCGCCCGGGACACCTCGGGGGTCAAGTGGGGGGTGTTCCGCTATACCCGGGACCAGGAGTTCCTGGCCCGCGAGAAGGTGCGGTACGTGGGCGAGGAGGTGGCAGCCGTGGCCGCCGAGTCCGAGGACATCGCCCGGGAGGCCCTGGAGCTCATCGAGGTGGAGTACGAGATCCTGCCGGCCGTGTTCGACCCGCTGTCGGCCGTTGCGGACGACGCCCCCCGGATCCACGACCACGCCGAGCGCAACATCAACATCCACGTGCCGATCCACGTGGGTGACGTGGACCGGGCCTTCGACGAGTGCGACTACGTCCACACCGAGCGCACGGTCTCGGAGGAAGAGAGCTACTTCATGACCGAGCCTTACGCGGTGCTGGCCCACTGCGACCGCCAGGGCACGGTGGAGGTGTGGATGCCCAACGCGAGCCCCCACACTAAGGCCAAGGGGCTTGCCAACGCCCTGGGGCTGCCGGTGTCCAAGGTGCACGTGCGCCACGTGTCCGTGGGTGGCGCCTTTGGGGGCCGCAGCGACATGTTCCCCGGGGAGTACATCGCGGCGCGGCTCTCCCAGATGACCCAGCGGCCGGTGAAGCTCGTGTACACCCGCGAGGAGAACTCCATCGCGGTGCGCCAGGGCCACTCCATGGTGGTGGAGAGCACCTTCGGGTTCAAGCGGGACGGCACCCTCCACGCCGTGGACGTCACCGCCTACATGGACGGCGGGGCGTACTCGTCCACCGGCCCCATCGCCACCAGCGTGCCGTTCCTGTGCTTCGAGCAGACCTACCGGGTGCCCAACGTGCGGTACAACGGGTACCGGGTGTACACCAACAAGCCGATCCGGGGCATGATCCGGACCCACGGCCGGGCCTGGGCCTGCAACGTGGACATGCAGCTCGACCTGGCGGCCGCCGCCCTGGGGCTGGACCCGGTGGAGATCCGCCGGCGCAACGCGGTGCGCACCGGCGACACCACCCCGACCCAGAGCAAGATCTTCAAGATGGACAGCCTGGCCACCATCAAGGCCGTGGCCGAGGCCAGCCGGTTCCGGGAGAAGTGGGGGAAGCTGCCCAAGTGGCGCGGCATCGGGATCGGGTGCGTGAGCGTGATGAGCGGGTTCCCCATGGGCATCCGGGGCGGGTCCGCCGCCATGGTGAAGTTCGACGAGGACGCGGGGGTGACCGTGATCTCCGGGGTGGTGGACAACGGCCAGGGCAACGAGAACGTGGTGCTGCAGATCGCGGCCGAGGCCCTGGGCGTGGCCCCCGGCGCGATCCAGCTGGTGGCCTCGGACACCGAGGTCACCCCCATCGACCAGGGCGCCTACTCCCAGGCCACCACGTTGTGCAGCGGCAACGCCGTGCGCCTGGCCTGCGAGGACGCCCGGCGCCAGATCTTCGAGATCGCCTCGGACATGCTGGAGGCGGCCGAGGAGGACCTGGAGCTGGAGGACGGCAAGGTGTTCGTGCGGGGGTCCCCGTCCCGGGCCGTGCCGCTGCGCAACGTGATCCGCATGGGACTGCTCAAGGGCAAGAACGTCATCGGCCACGGCAGCTTCGGCCCCAACGTGGACCAGACCCGCGAGTGGATCAAGAACCCCAAGGGACAGCTCGCGGCCGCGTTCAGCTACGGGAGCGCCGTGGTGGAGGTGGAGGTGGACCCGGAGACCGGGTTCGTCCGGGTGCTCGACGCCTGGGTGGCCCACGATTGCGGGAAGGCCATCAACCCCAAGGAGGTGGAGGGCCAGATGGAGGGCGGCCTCGCCATGGGAGGCCACGGCGGCATCCTGCTGGAGGCCTGCAAGTGGCACGAGGGAGCCAACCTGAACCCCGACTTCCTGGGGTACAAGGTGCCGCTCGCGCCCGACATGCCGCCCATCCACCCCTTCATCGTCGAGTCCGAGGATCCGTTCGGGCCGTTCGGGGCCAAGGAGGGCGGGTTGTCCATCTCCATGTGCACGGCCCAGGCCTACTCCAACGCCATTGCCAACGCCATCGGCACCCACATCCGGGAGTTCCCCCACACCCCCGACCGGGTGCTCGAGGCGATCGAGAAAAGGGCCGTGACGGGTGATCCGTGACGGGTGACGAGGTCATTAAGAAAGACGTGCAAACGTATTGCCAGGGTACGGGGTGGGGGCCTGGGATTCAGGGGCCAGAGGTCAGAAGACAGAATTCGGGCAAATTCTATCCTGTCCACTGCCCTCTGAATTCTGTCTTCTGATACGGCCGCACCCGGCGCTCCACCAGCCCCCCACCCCGCCGACGAAAATGGGACAGTGATCCGTGACGGGTGACGGGCCGGCCGCCCCGCCACGATTCACGATTTACGGCTTCTTAGCCTTCCAGCCAAAAGGACCAATATGAAAGCGAAGTCCATCGACCACATCTGTTTCGCGGTGCGCAACCTGGACGAGGCCGTGGCCCGGTACCGGGACGTGCTGGGGCTGGAGCCCGACGGGGTGTACACCGCCGAGTCCGAGAAGATCCGGGTGGCCCGGTACTATCTGGGCGAGGTCGCCGTGGAGCTGATGGAGCCCACCGATCCGGACAGCGACGTGGGGCGGTTCCTCGAGAAGCGCGGCGAGGGGTTCTTCCTGATCTCGTACCGGGTGGACGACGTGGAGGAGGGCCTCCGGGAGCTCGAGTCCAAGGGGTACCCCCTGATCGACCGCAAGCCCCGGGAGCTCATGGGCAACCGCTACGCCTTCATCCTGCCCCCGGCTCGGATGAACGGCACCCTGGTCGAGATCCTGGATGGGGAGTTCGAAGGGTATCCGGAACGCTGAACATGTTCTCGTCTGTCGATTCCATCGTCGAGCGTCTGGGTCGGGAGCAGTACGTGGCCGACCGGGCCCTGGGTACCATCTTGTACCTGAGCCAGGCGCTGGGGAAGCCCCTGTTCCTGGAGGGGGAGCCCGGCGTGGGCAAGACCCGGCTCGCCGTGGTCCTGGCCCGGGCCCTCGACACGCCCCTGATCCGGCTCCAGTGCTACGAGGGGCTCGACGCCTCCACGGCCCTGTACGAGTGGAACTACCCGCGCCAGATCCTGGAGATCAAGCTCCAGGAGACCTGCGGCGACCGCTCCCAGATCGCCCGCACCATCTTCAGCGAGGAGTTCCTGATCCAACGGCCCATCCTCCAGGCCCTGCGCCACCCCGGCCCCCGGCCGGCCGTGCTCCTGATCGACGAACTGGACCGGGCCGACGAGGAGTTCGAGGCGTTCCTGCTGGAGGTGCTCGACGAGTTCCAGGTGACGATCCCCGAGCTGGGCACGATCCGGGCGGCGGTGAAGCCGCTGGTGATCCTGACCTCCAACCGCACCCGCGAGGTGCACGACGCCCTGAAGCGCCGGTGCCTGTACCACTGGATCGACTACCCGGACTTCGACAAGGAGTACGCCATCGTCAAGGCCCACCTGCCGGACATCGAGGACGATCTCGCGGCCCAGGTGTGCCGGTTCGTGGAGAGGATCCGCACCGAGGAGTTCCTGAAACGGCCCGGGGTGGCCGAGACCCTGGACTGGGCCGCGGCCCTGCTGGCCCTGAACCGCCACGCCCTCGACGAGGAGGTGGTGGAGGCCACGATGGGGTGCATCTTCAAGAACCAGCAGGACATCCTGCTGTTCCGCAACGCGGTGTGGGGCGACCACGAGAAGCGGGCCGAGTACCTGCGCCAGGTCAAGGCGGCGATGTGTTAGGGAAGGCTAGGAAGCTGGAAGGCTTGGAAGCTGAGAAGCTGGGAGGCTTGGAAGCCCCTTCGGCCCCGTGCGGGGCCGGGCAACGAGAAAAGGTAACGTTCCGTGATCCTGGGGCCTTGGCGGCCGTGGGGCATGGGGCCTGCACTTCAGGAATCAGGAGTCGGCGGACAGAAGACAGGGGAAAACCGCTCCGGCAGTTCTCCTGTCTACTGTCCTCTGAATTCTGGCCCCTGATACGGCCGCACGCGGCTCTCCAGCAGACCCCATGCCCCCGACTCCGAAGTCGAGCCGAGCTGCCGACCGACGACCGAAGTTACTGGGAAGCCCATTCTGGGCGTTGTTTCCATTTTTTGAGTTCGTGGATCATTGGGAGGAGAACGGGACGATGAGACGAACACAGCTTTGACTCCATGACCCGACCCCACAGCCCACCTCCTGACGCCGGCATGGCAGGCCACGTCCTCGCCTTTGCCCGGCTGTGCAAGCGCTCCGGCCTGCCGGCCCACCCGGCCGCGGCCGTGGACGCGTGCCGCGCCCTCAGCCTGCTGGGGGTGGGCGATCCCCGCAGCGTGTACTGGGCCCTGCGGGCCCTGCTCGTCTCCTCCCCCGACCAGATCCCGGTCTTCGACCGCCTGTTCCACGCCTACTGGGAGTCCGGCCCCCTGCCGGAGGAGTTCCCCCCCCAACCGCCGTCGGAGCGCCCGTCGGCCCGCCCGGGCCGAGGCCCGGGCGGCGACGAGGGCGAGCCTTCCCTCCTCTCCGACGCCGAGGGCGGCGCCTCGGACCGGGAGATGCTGCTGCGCAAGGACCTGCGGCACCTCACCCCGGAGGAGGAGCCCCGGGTTCGGGCCGCGTTCCTGGCCCTGCTGCACAAGCTCGCGAGCCGCCCCGGCCGGCGGTACCGGCCGGCGTACCGGGGCCGGTCCATCGAGTTTCGCAGGGTGTTCCGGCAGAGCCTGCGCTACGGCGGCGAGATCGTGCGGCTCACCCGGCGGGAGCCCCGGCTGCGCAAGCGCAACCTGGTGCTCCTGGGCGACGTGTCCGGATCCATGGACGTGTACAACCGGTTCTTCCTGCTGATGGCCCACGGGCTGGCCCGGCGGGATCGGGGGGTGCGGGTGTTCGGGTTCTCGACCCGGCTGTTCGACCTGAGCGATGCCCTGCGCGACCGGGACGCCACCCGGGCCGCGGCCCGGGTGGGGGAGCAGACCCGGGGCTGGTCGGGCGGCACCCTGATCGGCAGGAGCCTGGCCGAGCTCAACCACGCCCTGGACGCGGCCGGCCCCCGCCGGGGCCTGGTGGTCGTGGTGTTCAGCGACGGGTGGGACCGGGGCGATCTGGACCTGCTCACCCGGGAGCTGGGCCGGCTGCGGTCCCGGGCCTGGCGGATCCTGTGGCTCAACCCCCTGAAGGGTGATCCCGACTACCAGCCCCTGTGCCGGGGCATGGCCGCAGCCCTGCCGTTCCTGGACGGATTCTACCCGGCTCACACGGCCGAGAGCCTGCTACGGGTGGCCCAGCAGCTCCAGCGGCTTCGTTGACCCTCACCCCAAGAAAGGAGGTAGGAGCATGTCGCAGATCAAGTACACGCTTCCCGAGTCGGAGATCCCCAAGCAGTGGTACAACATCGCGGCAGACATGCCGAACCCCATGAAGCCGCCCCTGCACCCGGGCACCGGGCAGCCGGTCGGGCCGGACGACCTGGCCCCCCTGTTCCCGATGGCCCTGATCGAGCAGGAGGTGAGCACCCAGCGGTGGATCGACATCCCGGAGGAGGTGCTCCAGATCCTGCGGCTGTGGCGGCCCACGCCCCTGTTCCGGGCCCGGCGGCTGGAGGAGGCCCTGGGGACCCCGGCCAAAATCTACTACAAGTACGAGGGCACCAGCCCGGCCGGCAGCCACAAGCCCAACACCAGCGTGGCCCAGGCCTACTACAACAAGAAGGAGGGTGTAAAGCGCATCGCCACCGAGACCGGCGCCGGCCAGTGGGGCAGCGCCCTGTCCCTGGCGTGCAACTTCTTCGGCATCGAGGCCAAGGTGTACATGGTGAAGATCTCCTACGAGCAGAAGCCCTACCGGCGGGTGCTCATGGAGACCTGGGGCGCCAGCGTGATCCCCAGCCCTTCGAACGAGACCGAGGCCGGCCGAAAGATCCTCGCCGAGGACCCGAACAGCACCGGATCCCTGGGCATCGCCATCTCCGAGGCCGTGGAGGACGCGGCCAGCCGCGAGGACACCAAGTACGCCCTGGGCTCGGTGCTCAACCACGTGCTGCTGCACCAGACCGTGGTGGGGCTCGAGACCAAGAAGCAGATGGAGCTGGCCGGCGACTACCCGGACGTGGTCCTGGGTTGCTGCGGCGGGGGCTCCAACTTCGCGGGCCTGACCTTCCCGTTCCTGTACGACAAGATCCACGGCCGTGAGATCGACGTGGTGGGCTGCGAGCCCACGGCCTGCCCCACCATGACCCGGGGTCACTTTCACTACGACTTCGGCGACACCGTGGGCATGACCCCGCTTCTGCCCATGCACACCCTCGGCCACACCTTCGTTCCCCCGGGCATCCACGCGGGCGGGCTGCGATACCACGGCATGGCACCCCTGGTGAGCCAGCTCCTGAACGACGAGCTGATCCGGGCCGAGGCGTTTCACCAAGTGGAGTGCTTCGACGCCGCCGTGACCTTTGCCCGGGCCGAGGGCATCGTGCCGGCGCCCGAGTCGAGCCACGCCATCCGCGGGGCCATCAACGAGGCCCTGAAGGCCAAGGAGGAGGGCAAGGAGAAAACGATCCTGTTCCTGCTCTCCGGCCACGGCCACTTCGACATGTCGGCCTACGACGCCTACTTCCGGAAGAGCCTCGAGGAGTACGAGCTGCCGGGCGAGGAGCTGGAAAAGGCCTGGGAGGCCATCAAGGGCCTGCCCTCGCCCCAGGCGGCGTAGCATCTGCCACACCGGTGCCGGGGGACGTGCCCCCGGCACCGGTGTGTTTCGTTCGCCGGGCACGGGGTGAATCTGGGATCTCCTCCTCCGCTGAACGCCCTCGCAGGGACCGCCACGGTTCGGTCCGCTGCGTCGCGTGAGAGCACGCGACGCGGCCGCTCCCCTGCACCGGGCGGTCCGGACTGCTCGGGCGTCGCGCTCCGTCGAAGACCCCAGATTCACCCGATACGGAATAGCTTTCCAGCTTTCTAGCTTTCTAGCTTTCTAGCCTTCTAGCGTTCCAGCCGTTTAGCCTTTCAGGAGCCCCCATGCACGCTACCGAGTACCGGTTCCTTCTCGGAAACGAGGCCATCGCCCGCGGCATCGTCGAGGCGGGGTGCCAGTTCGCCACCTCCTACCCCGGCACCCCCAGCTCGGAGATCCTGCCCGCCGTGGTGCGGTTCAAGGAGGAGATGGGCCTGGACCTGTACGCCGAGTGGTCCACCAACGAGAAGGTGGCCCTGGAGACGGCCCTGGCCGCCGCCTACTCGGGCAAGCGGGTCATGGTGGCCATGAAGCAGGTGGGGCTCAACGTGGCGGCCGACCCGGCCCTGTCGGCCGCGTACATCGGGGTGAAGGGGGGGCTGGTGCTGGTGGTGGCCGACGACCCCGGCCCCCACAGCTCCCAGACCGAGCAGGACACCCGGCTGTTTGCCCGGTTCGCCAAGCTGCCGGTGCTGGACCCGGCCGACGCCCAGGAGGCCAAGGACCTGTGCGCCCGGGCGTTCGAGCTGTCGGAGCGCCACGAGATCCCGGTGATCCTGCGGCCGACGCTCCGGATCTGCCACTCCAGCCAGCGCATCGCGTGCGGGCCGGTGACCGGCCCGGGCCAGGAGGCCCGGTTCGAGAAGAACCCCCGGCGGTGGGCGGCCACACCCCGGGCGCGGTTCGAGCTCCACCGGCTGCTGAACCAGAAGCTCGCGGCCATCGCCGACGAGGCGGCCTCGTGGCCCGAGAACCGGCTCCACCTGCCCGAGGGCACGGCGCCCCTGGGCATCGTGGCCTCGGGGATCGCTTACGCCTACGTGATGGACCTGCTGGAGTCCCTGGGGCTCTCGGACCGGGTGGCCGTGCTGAAGCTGGCCCTGGCCCATCCCCTGCCCTCCGTGCCCCTGGAGAAGCTGGCGGGCCGGTGCGAGCGGGTCCTGGTGATCGAGGAGCCCGACGCCGCGGTGGAGACCCAGCTCCGAATCGACGCACCCGTGTGGGGCCGCCTCACCGGCCACGTGCCCCGGGCCGGGGAGCTCACGCCCGAACGGCTGCGGGGGGTGCTCGCCCGGGTGGCTGAGGAGGCAGGGCTGGAGGTGCCCGACCCCCAGGCCGGGGCCCCGGGGGCGGCCCAGGGGCTGCCGATCCGCCGGCCCACCCTGTGCCCGGGGTGCGGCCACCGGGCCTCGTTCTACGGCATCCGGCGGGCGTTCCCCCGGGGAATTTTCCCCGGGGACATCGGATGCTACACCCTGGGCCTCAACCTGGGTGCTGTGGACACGGTCCACTGCATGGGCGCCTCGGTGTCCATGGCGGCCGGCTTTTTTCACGCCCACGCCCAGGACGGGGACCCGCCCCCTATCGTGGCCACCATCGGCGACAGCACCTTCTACCACTCGGGCGTGCCGGCCCTGGAGAACGCGGTGTACAACGGCGCCCGGTTCGTGCTCGTGCTCCTCGACAACGAGATTACGGGCATGACCGGCATGCAGCCCACCCCGGAGTTCGGCACCACGGCCGACGGCCACCCCGGCCGGGCCATCTCCCTCGAAGGCCTGATCCGGGGGTGCGGGGTAGAGTACGTGGACCACGCCGACCCGTTCGATGCCGACGGGTTCCAGCGCCGGCTGTTCCGGGCCTGGGAGCACGCCCGCTCCCCGGACGGCGGGGTGGCCGTGGTGGTGGTGCGCTACCCCTGCGTGACCCGGTTCGGCGCCACCCTGCCGGGCCGGCCCCGGGTCCCGGTGGAGGTGGTCCACGGCCCCCTGCCCCGGCTCGAGGACGGCTCGTGGAAACCCGGCTGGAGACCGCGCCACCAGGACAAAACGAGCCCCTGCGTGGAGGCCTGTCCGGCGGGGAACGACGTGGAGCGGCTGATGGCCCTGGCTGCCGAGGGCAGGTGGGACGAAGCCGCCGACCTGGTGCTGACCGAGCACCCCTTCCCCGCTACCCTGGGCCGGGTGTGCCCCCACTTCTGCGAGGGGGCCTGCAACCGCACCGGCACGGATGGGGCCCTGGGCGTGCACTGGATCGAACGGGCTGCAGGCGATGCGGCCCGCGGCCGCCCCGCACCGGCCGGGGCCGCCATCCCCACCGGCCGGAGTGTGGCCGTGGTGGGGGCGGGGCCGGCCGGCCTTACGGCCGCCTACCACCTGGCTCGGCTGGGGCACCGGGTGGAGGTGTTCGAGGCCCATTCGGAGCCGGGGGGCATGCTGCGGTGGGCGATCCCCGAGTACCGGCTACCCCGCGAGGTGGTCGAGGCCGAGGTGGAGCGCATCCTGGGGGCCGGGGTGGTGCTCCATACCGGCGTGGCCGTGGGCCGCGACCGGCCCCTGGCGGACCTGCTGGCCCACGATGCCGTGCTCCTGGCCACCGGCAGCGGCCGGGAGCGCCGGCTTGGGATTCCGGGGGAGGATCGCGAGGGAGTCTGGACCGGGCTCGGGTTCCTGCGGGCCCTCAAGGCCGAGGGGGACCCGCCCGACGTGGGGCGGCGGGTGGCCGTGCTCGGTGGGGGCAACACGGCCATCGACGCGGCCCGCTCGGCCCGGCGGCTGGGCGCCGAGGTCACCGTGTACTACCGCCGGAGCTCGGACCGGCTGCGGGCCATCTCCGAGGAGGTGGAGGCGGCCCGGGCTGAGGGGATCTTCTTCCGGTTCCACGCCGCGCCCGAGCAGATCTCGGCCGGCCGGAGCCGGCGGCTGTCGGTGCGGTTCCGCAACACCCGGGCCGACCAGGAGCACCCGTTCGGGCTCTCCCCCCAGGTCGAGGGTCAACCCACCGAGTTCTGGGCCGAGGTGGACACGGTGGTGGTGGCCGTGGGGCTCCATCCTGACCTGCCCGAGGGCGTTCCCTCGGACCTGTCGCCCGACGGGTGGGGCCGAACCGGCGTGCCCAAGGTGTACGTGGCGGGGGATGCGGCGCCCGACGCCGCCGGCACGGTGGCCCACGCCGTGAACACGGGCAAGCGCGCCGCGCTCGCGATCCATGCGGACCTCACGGGCGAGGTGCTTGAGCCCCGGGCCCTGCGGATCGCCCGGGGCCCGGGCATCAGCCTGCAGATCTGGGCCGAGCCCGGGGGCGGCCGGGCCGGTCGGGTCCAAGCGGTGCCTCCCCTGCGCACCATCCAGCGCCGGTACTTTCCCGACGTTCCGAGGACGAGCGCCCGAGCCCTCCCCCCGGATGAAGCGATCTGGAGCTTTTCCGAGGTGGACCGAGGGCTCTCCCCGGAGAAGGCGGCCCGGGAGGCCCGGGATCGGTGCTTCCACTGCGGGGTGTGCACCCGGTGCGACCGGTGCCTGGAGGTGTGCCCAACCGGCGCCATCTCCCGGGAGGGCGACACCTACCGGGTGGACGAGGAGAGGTGCACCCTGTGCCGGCTGTGCCAGGTGGAGTGCCCCCGCAACGCCATCACCATGCCCCGCACCGAGTCGTGCGTGGGCTGCGGGTACTGTACCACCTGGTTCGAGTGCCCCGCCCTGGTGCGAGGCCCCGACGGCCGAGCCGTGGTGGACGAAGGGCTGTGCATCGAGTGCGGGCTGTGCATCCAGGTCTGCCCCCAGGGCGCCATCCGGCCCAGGGTGTCCGAGGCGGAGCTTGCTTCTGGTTGAGCCTGGACGCAGGTGCCGTGCGACGGCGGGGCAGGGGCGCGGATCCCCCTTCGGACCCATCGCAGCCGGGTTTCGGCAGGGGGTCGGTGTGGGTCAGCGTCAGGAAGGGGCGCGGGTCTTGCCCGAGAACCGGGCCTCCTGGATCAGAATGGGCCCCAGCGTGCGGTCCAGGAAGCGGCGCTGGCACTCCACCCCCATCCGCCCCTCCCGTTGGTACTTCATGTAGCGGCAACCTCCCAGGCACAGGGGCAGATACTCGCACTCCCGGCACGCGGCAGCGGTGTGCAGGCGGTCCAGGGCGAACCGTTCCCGGTAGTCCTGGAACCCCTCCCGCAGGTCCCCTGCCACGAACTCTTCGTGCCCCACCAGCGCCGGGCACTTGGTCAGGGTGCCGTCGTAGTGCACGGTGAAGGCGTACTCGAGATCGACCATGCACGCGATGGGCGCGATCTTGGGGGGACGGTAGCCCCGTTTGAGAACCTCCTCCCGGAGGAACACGGTGGCTTCGGCCACCCACTCCTCGTTCACCGAGGCACACCCCACGCACGACTCCGGCGGTGCGAACTCGTCCGTGGTGCGCATCACAGGGCTGAACTGAATCGGCCCCACCACGTCCGGCCCCAGGCCTCGCCCGGAGAGATCGTCGAGGAGCTCTGGAAAGCGACGGTAGTTGTCCCGCGTATAGGTGCCGGCAAGGCCGATCCGGGTTCGGCCCGCACACCTCTTCAGGTTCGTCACGATCGCCTCGTAACTCCCCTGGCCCGAGCGGAACGGTCGAAACCGGTCGTGGATCTCCTGCGGGCCGTCCAGGGTCACCCGCACGCCCATCAGCCCCAACGGATTCAACTCGTCCACGATCTCGGGGGTTAGGAGGGATCCGTTCGTGACCAGGGTGCAGTGGAACCGCCCCCCCCGCTCCTCCACGAGGCTCTTCAATCTCCCCGAGATCCGGACGACGGCGTCCTGATACAGGAGGGGCTCGCCCCCGTAGAAGTCCACCACGACGGTGTCCATGCCCGGGCGGAACCGCTCCCCCACGAACGCCGCCAGGCGCTCCTCGGTGGATCGCTCCATGCGGCCGGGGCCTTTGAGGGTGCCCTCGTAGCAGTAGGAGCACCGGAAGTTGCACTCCATGCCCAGAATCACGGCGATGGTGAGCCCGTTGGTCTCCCGGTTGGCCCGGTCCAGGAACCCAAGCGCCTCCTCCACCTCGGCGCCCCGGTCGGCCACCAAGACTCCCAGGCGTGCCAGCGGGCCCTCTGCTCCGGGGGGAATGTCCCCTGCCTCCAGCCTCCGGTACAGGTCCTCGGGGAGCAGCGCCACCGAGGCCTTCCGCGTGGAGAACACCAGCACCGTGCGAGGCCTCAGCGGGAAGGGATAGGCTTTCACGTATGAGGACAGGACCACGGATCACCTCCGGACGCCGACAGTCATCCCCAGGGGGGTGAACCCCGCCCCCACAGGGGTACGCGGTTCTCTCGAGCGGCCGCGATCATACCCAGCCCCGACGGGATTGTCACGCCGGCGCCAGATCTGCCCCGGGGGACTCCCCCCTTGTACCTCTCCGGTGCTCCCGGGATATGATCTCCTCCCCATCCGGCACTCGGCACCGGACATACACAGAGGGGGCTGGAGTGAGGACCAGAGCGGGAACCCCCATGCGTGAAGCCGGCCGTCTGTGGAACCGAAACTTTCTTCTCTTCTGGCAAGGCCAGGCCGTGAGCCTGGCCGGGTCGTCGTTGAGCACGGTGGCCGTTGCCCTGTGGATCGTGGATGCCACGGGCTCTGCCGCCCTGCTGGGGGCCGTGATGATGGTGGGGTCCCTCGCCGGGCTCCTGGCCGCCCCTGCTGCAGGGGCCGTGGCCGACCGGTACCCCCGAGTGAGGGTCATCGTGTGGTGCGACGCGGCCCAAGGCGTGTCGGCCCTGGCCCTGGCCGGAGCGGTCTGGGGCTTCTCAACGGCGCCGTCCCTTGCCTTGGCTGCCCTGTTCCTCTTCCACGCAGCCGGCATGGCGCTCTCCGCGGTGTTCGCTGCTGCGGCTCGGGCCCTGGTTCCCGACCTCGTTCCCCCCTGCCAGGTGCCTTCGGCCAACACGGCCTCGTTGGCGCTCGTGCAGACCGCAGGGCTCGCGGGCAAGGGGCTTGGAGGCACGGCCTACCGGCTGCTGGGCGCGCCGGTTCTGCTGAGCGTGGACGGCATCACGTACCTGATCAGCGCGGCCACCGAGGCG
>JALUTY010000017.1 GCA_027021615.1 bacterium
GCTTCTCTTCGGTCGCATGAATCACCAGAAATCGAAGGGTGGTTGTCAATTCCTGGCAATTATCTCATACAGTATTCCCATATTTCATCAATAATATTCAGCTGTTGCGATTTTTCAGGGGCGACGACCTACTTGATTCCAGAGTGTTCCAAGCATGGCCCCGCCTCTTTGGCGTCACCTCACGGTATCGGAGGCGTGGGGCCTGCTGGAGCGCCGGGCGCGGCTCCTTGGCTCGCCGCGCAGCGCCTCCCACGCTCGTACCGTGAGTTCGTTCGTGTCCCATCGAACGGTCATGAAACCACCGCCGGTGCCCCGTGCCTGCGCGGCGAATCTCCATGCCCGGCTCCGCGCCCGGCCGGAGGCAGGCCCCACGCTCCACCGCCGTCACCCGTCACCCGTCACGCCCCTCCCCGTTGAGAGACTTCTGGAAAACGAGCGTATTCTGTCGCCGCCCCGGGACCCAACGCAAAAGGCGGGCCGCCTGGACCCGCCCGCGAAGACTACACCTTCGATCGGTCTTTCTCAAGAATCAGCCGGGTTCAGAGCTCGGCCTCCACCCCCGAGAGCGCCTCGGTCGCCCGGTCCACCCGCTCGGCCAGCTCGGGGGGGAGGGTTTCGCGCAAGGCCCTCAGGTCGGCGCGGACCCGCCCGAGGGCGGCCCGGTTACGCGCCCGAGCCTCGTCCGCCAGGGCTGCCTCCACCCGATCCAAGCGGGCCCGCAGGCCGGATATCTGGCGCCGCATTTCAGACAGGGCCGTGCCGCCGATCCACAAGAACACCAGCATCACGGCCACCAGGACCACGGCCACGAGGAAGGTGCGATCCCGCTCGGGCCCACCCCCCGGGCCCTGGGGCCCCTGGGCCGGCCGGGTCGCGGCCTCGGACACGGCCTCGTCGTCCGCCGTGGCGGCGTCGATTCCGGCGAGCGGCTCCTCCGCCCGGGCGGGGTCGGGCACCGGTGTCTCGACAGCGCCGGGTTGGGTGGGATCGGTCATGGCTCGCCTCCGGGGTCCCAAAACGCCGCGATCCTACGGACGGGCCCCGGCGGTGTCAACCCGGAGCCTCACCCCTCCCCTTCCGCCCGGCCGGGGGCCCAGATCACCGCCAGCACTCGGGCCGGCTCGCCCCCGTGGCAGGTGACCCGGTGGGGCAGGCTCGCGTCGTAGAGGATGGAGTCCCCCGGCTCCAGCACGTCGGTGTGGCCGGCCAGGTGCACCTCCATCCGGCCCTCGAGCACGAACAGGAACTCCTCACCCTCGTGCACCGACGGCTTGGGGTGGGGCACCGTGGGCGGCTCCAGGGTGATCAGAAACGGCTCCACCCGCCGATTCTTCTTGCCAAACCCCAGGGACTCGTAGGTGTACCCGTAGGACACCCCTTCCTTGGAGGCAAACCGGGACACCTGCCGCCGCTCCCCCCTCCGGACGATGGTGTAGGGCTCGCCCGGCCCCTCGCCCCACAGCTCGCCCAGGCGAACGCCCAGGGCCTGGGCGATCCGACCCAGGGCACCCAGGGGCGGGCTCACCATGTGGTTCTCGATCTGGTTGAGGAGGGCAGAGGTGTACCCGGTGCGGTCCGCTAGCTCCTGCAGCGTGACGCCGGCCCCCTCCCTCACCTGCCGGATCCGCTCGCCCACGGTGGTTTCGTTGAGCTCGGCCATGTTCCCCTCCGGCTCTGCGCTCACGCCATCGCCCGGCCGGCGCCGGCCTCCAGGGCCTTCTGATTCAAGGGAATCAAACGGTGCACTTTCTCCGGCAGGACCTCCGGCAGCACCTCGGCCACGGCGTCCACCGGGAGCACCCCGCTCGCGGTCACGTAGGCGCCCAGGGCCACCATGCTGGCCAGCCGCGGGTCTCCCAGCTCCGCGGCCACGTCGTTGCACGGCACCCGAACCATCCGCACGTCCTCCCGATCCAGCACGCCGTCGGGCACGATGGAGGTGTTCACCACCACCACGCCCCCGGCCCGCACCCGGGGTCCGAACTTGACCAGGGACGGCTCGTTCATCGCCACCAGACCCAGGGGCCGGGCCGTGACCGGGCTTCCGATCTCCCGGTCGGAAACGGTCACCGTGCAGTTGGCCGTTCCTCCCCGCATCTCCACACCGTACGCCGGGAAGAAGGTAACCCGGTAGCCCCGCCGCAGCGCGCCTACGGCCAGGAGGTTGCCGATCATCAGGATTCCCTGTCCCCCGAACCCTGCCATGATGATGTCGTGATGCATCGCTTTCACTCGTTCTGTGGCTCCTGCGGAGCGGGAGGACTCCCGCCGGGCGGGGTCCGAACCGGGTTATACCAAGTTGCGTTCAAAGCTACCGTTTCCTGAACCGACCCGACAAGGGGCCTGGTGGAGCGCCGGGCTGATACCAAGTCGCGTTCAAAACTATTGCCCCCTGTCCAGAGGGGCAAGGGTCCTGTCGGAGAGCCGGGCGCGGCCCCTTCGCTCGCCGCGCAGTGCCTCCGGCGTCTGGACTGCGAAAGGGTTCGGATCCCAACGGGTTGCCATGAAGCCAGCTCCCCCGCCCCGTGCCTGCGCGGCGAATCTCAATGCCTGGCTTCGCGCCCGGCCGGAGGCAGGCCCCTTGTCGGACCCCCGAAGGGTGCCTCTTTGAACACGATTCAGTTGGTATTACAAGGCGTCGGAGCCCTTGCGCTCCTTGTACACCCCCAGCGGGAAGTAGGGAATCATCTCCCGCTCGATCCGCCGCACCGCCTCCACGGGCTTCATGCCCCAGTTGGTGGGGCACGACGACAGGATCTCCACGAACCCCATCCCCTTCTCCTCGAGCTGGGTCTCGAACGCCCGGAGCACGGCCTTGCGGGCCTGGGTCAGCCGGGCCGGGGTGTCCACGGCCACCCGGGCGGCGAACCCCACCCCCTCGAGCTGGGCGAGCATCTCGGTCATCTTGATTGGGTAGCCGTCCTGGCCGAACTCCCGGCCGTAGGGGCTGGTGGTGGTGGGCTGGCCCAGGAGCGTGGTGGGCGCCATCTGGCCGCCGGTCATGCCGTAGACCGTGTTGTTCACGAACACCACCGTGAGGTTCTCGCCCCGGTTGGCCGCGTGGATGATCTCGGCCGTGCCGATGGCGGCCAGGTCGCCGTCGCCCTGGTAGATGAACACGAACTTGTCCGGGTTGGTGCGCTTGATGCCCGTGGCCACCGCCGGGGCGCGGCCGTGGGGCGACTCGACCACGTCGACGTCGAAGTAGTCGTACAGGAACACGCTGCAGCCCACCGAAGCGGCCGCGATCGTGCGCTCCCGCACCCCGAACCGGTCGATGGCCTCGGCCACCAGGCGGTGGATCACCCCGTGGTGGCACCCCGGGCAGAAGTGGAACGGCTTGTCCGTGAGGCTCTGGGGTCGAACGAACACGGGCTTCATGCCGCCTCCTCCCCGGCGGGCAGACGCCGCACGATCTCGTCGTAGATGTCGTCGGGGCTCGGCAGGTGCCCCGGCGGGTACCCGGCGAAGTGCACCGGCGCCCGGCCCTCCACGGCCAGGCGCACGTCCTCCACCATCTGGCCGGTGTTCAGCTCGACCGTAAGCAGCGGCACCCCTTGCTCGGCCACCTTCCGGACCTCCGCCTCCGGAAACGGCCACAGGGTGATGGGCCGCACGTACCCCACCCTCCGGCCCTCGTCGTTCAGGCGGTCCACCGCGCTTTTGGCGATGCGGGCGGCGGACCCGAACGCCACCACGGCCAGCTCGCACCCCTCGGGCAGCTCGGTCTGGACCCGGGTCTCCTCTCGGCGGATCCGCTCGTATTTCTGGGCCAGCTTCCAGTTGTGCTCGGCCAGCTCGCCGTCGCCCAGGTAGAGGGACTTGATCCGCCGGCCCGGCCGGCCTGCGGCGCCGGTGAGGGCCCATTCGTCCTTGGCCGGCTCCTGGCTCTCGGGCACCCACTCCTTCAGCGGCTCCTTCATCATCCCGATCATGGCGTCCGCCAGCACCATCACCGGGGTGCGGTACGCGTCGGCCAGATCGAAGGCCAGCACGGTGAGGTCGTACATCTCCTGCACCGATGCCGGGGCCAAAACGATCACGCGGTAGTCCCCGTGCCCCCCCCCGCGGGTGGCTTGGAAGTAGTCGCCCTGGCTCGGGGCGATGCCCCCCAGGCCCGGGCCAGACCGCTGCACGTTCACGATCACCCCGGGGACCTCGCTGCCGGCCATGTAGCTGATGCCCTCCTGCTTCAGACTGATGCCCGGGCTGGAGGAGCTGGTCATCGCCCGCTTGCCGGTGGCCCCGGCGCCCAGCAGCATGTTGACGGAGGCCACCTCGCTCTCGGCCTGCACGAACTGACCGCCGAGCCGGGGCAGCACCCCGCTCAGGTACTCGGGGATGTCGCTCTGGGGGGTGATGGGGTACCCGAAGTAGTACCGGCACCCCGCAGCCACCGCCGCCTTGGCCAGGGCCACGTTCCCCTTCTCGAAGGTCACCTTGCTCTCGCTCATTTCCAGACCTCGATCACCACCTCGGGGCACATCCGGGCGCAGATCGCACACCCGGTGCACGCCTCGGGGTCCCGGAGGCCCACCGGCCGATATCCCAAAGGGTTCAGGCGGTCGGTGATCTCCAGGCAGCTCTTGGGGCAGAACTCCACACAGATGCTGCAACCTTTGCAGCGGTCGTCCCGGATCACCAGCTTTGGCATACCTCTCCTCCGTTCGATGGAGCCGCGGACCTTACCAGCGGCCCTTCCGAGGTGTCAATCGCTCCAACCACCCGCCTCACCAACATTTATCACTGTCACAATTCGTTTGATTCTCACAAAACAACAAAAACCTCCCCCACCCCCTTCACAAAACTAGAAACTGGGCTAAACTATAAGACAAACTCTGTTTTACATCATCCGAGCCCTCACGGAAGGGAAAGGAGGAGCGAGATGGCCATGGCAGCCAACAGGAGAGGGCCCAGGATCCGAGCCCCCATGCCGGTGTTGCTGCGGCTACGCGGCCTGGCCCCGGAGCTGGCACGGTTCGTAAGCGAGGCCGGAGAAGAGGTGGAAGCCGTGCCCTGCGGCAAGGGGGTCTGCGCCCTGGTGGGATCGCCCCCCGATCGCTTTCGGATCGTGTGGATCGACGAGAGGGGCCGTCGGTGTTTGGACGACGAGCTCCCGGCCGAGCAGCTTGATCAGGTCCGCGACCGGATCCGGGAGGCGTACTTCCACACCCCGTGGGACACCCGCTACCTGAGCGAGGCGGGAAGCCGTACGTTCCTGGTGGCGGTGTCCGACGATCTGGCCGACGCGATCCGGGACGCCTGCGGCGCGGCGATCGACTGAAGCGCTGCCCTCGCGTCGAAGCGGAAACGGGAGGGGTGGCGACTACCCCTCCCGTCCGCTTTCGGGATCCACCTTGAGCGCCCCCAACCGAACCACGCACACCCGGCCGAGGTCCACGGGGGTGTAAACCGCCTGCCGCTCGCCCCACCGGGTCATCACCCCCAGCCCCACACAGAACCCGCCCTCGTCCAGGAGCCCCGCCAGCCGTCCTGGCGCCACGGCCCCGGTGCCGTACACCGGCGTCTCCCGGGGCAGGAGCACCTCCCGCCCCCCGGCCAGATGTTCCCGAAACCGCTGGGCGCGGGCGGCGGCCCGCTCCTCGAAGCTGCGGCACCGCACCCCCCGACCCGGGGGGACCCGGACCACCTGGAACCGAGGGTCTCCCTCCATGGGCCCCAGGATCGGCTCCAGCTCGCCGTCCACCTCCAACCCCACCACCGTGCAAGGAGCCAGGGCCTCCGCCTTCCAGGTCTTGAGGGCCACGCCCCCCTCGGACGGCGCGACCAGCCCCGTGGTGTCCACCACCACCCGGCCACACCCCTCCTCCCGGGCACGGGCCGCCAACCGCAGCACCCCGACCACGCAGGGAAGCATGTGAGCCCGCGGGGAGGTGCTCCCCACGAACCACCGGGCTGCCACCCGGGGGTCCCGGCCCGGCCGGCATACGGCCACAGACTGGACCGTGGGGGGCCCCAGCACCCCCTGACCCACGTCCGCGTCCACCCATCCCACGGTCTCCCCCCTAGACGTCCAGTGGTCGATCCAGGTGCGCACCCAGGTGGTCTTCCCCCGGTCGGTCCGGCCCACCACCAGGACGGTGGAGGCGTCCACGGCCCTTTCCGTCATGGCAACTTCGGTCGTCGGTCTGGGGCCTTCGGCCCGCTAGGAGGCTGGGACGTTAGGACGCTGGGACGCTCGGAGGCTGGGAGGCTAAAAGGCCAAAAACCTCCTGGCTCCCACGCGTTGCAGGTCACGTATACCGCGTCGCATTCGAAGCCAGCGATTTGGGGGCCGCTGGCCCGGAGCGCTACGGCCGAGCCGTTCAAGCCGCTCGGCGCAGGGGAGCGCCCGCGGCGCGTGCTCTCACGCACCGCAGCGGACCGAGCCGTAGCGGCTTCGGCGAGGCCGTCTTTTCCGGCGGAGGACCGACGGCCCCCAAATCGCCCCTCTATGAGCTCATCTGGGTCGCAAATTGGTATCAGACGACAGTGGGCAGGGAGAAGGACTACCCCGGGTAATCGGGTGAAGCGGTTTTTCGAAACGCCTGCCCTCCGTCCGCCGTGGCCCGTCTTCTGCCCCCCCACCTCCCCGATCGAGGTGCGCCTATTTTGTCGCCGGGCTGACAATGCTCCCCCCCGCCGTCCCGGCGAGCTCCCGGCCCAGGACGAAGGCCTCCCGGTTGGCGTCGAACCCGGGCAGCCGCTCCCGAACGGTCTCGAGCAGGGCCTCGTCCGGCACCGGCAGTTGGCCCAGGGCCGAGGCGAGCCCCAACGCGATCACGTTCACCTGCCGAAGCGACCCGAACCGCTCCCGGGACGCGGCCTCCAATCCCACCAGGCACCCCCGGGGGGTCACCTCGGCGATCCAGTCGCGGATCCGCTCCACCGGAGGGTACTCGGCGCTCCCCAGCCGCACCGCCGTGGGCGTGCGGGGCGCGACCTCGCTGATGACCACCGTGTCCGGGTTCATGAGCGCCAGGCTCCGGGCCGCTTCCAGGGGCTCCAGGGCGATCACCATGTGGGCCCCGCCCCGGGGGATCAGGCCCGAGAACGCCTGCCTGCGGGGATTCTCCGCCTCCTCGGGCTCCAGGGTCCGGTAGCGCACGTGGGAGGTGACCCGCCCCTCCCGCTGGGCCCCGCCCCGGCGCTCGGCACCCGTGACCTCCACCCCGGCCCGGATCGCGGCCAGCTTGAGCAGGGTGCCCAGGGTGATCACCCCCTGGCCCCCGATGCCGGCGATCAGGATGTCGTAGCGCCTCATGCCGCCCTCCCCCGCCGCACCCGGGTCCGGGTGATGGCCGAGTTGGGACAGATCTCCTCGCACACCCCGCACCGTTGGCACAGCCCCAGATCGATGACATACACCGGCCCTTCTGCCCCCTCCTCTTCGCGAATCGCGGGGCAGGCCAGGTCCCGGTAGCATCGGTGACACCGTTGGCACCGCTCGGGGTCCAGGTCCACCCACTCCTCCTGGAGTGCCAGCGCCCCCTTCCTGCGGCGCTCGGACTGCAGGGCGCACTCGCCCTCCACCACGATCACCCGCACGCCCGAGCCGGCCAGGGCCTCCCGGAGCAGCACCTCCAGGGGCCGCACGCGGAAGGCGTCGGCCCGGCGGACCCACTCCACCCCCAGGCTCCGGACGAACCCCACCAGGTCCACCGCCTTGCGGGGCGTTCCGTTCACCAGCCGGTCGGTGGTGGGGCTCGGCTGGTGGCCGGTCATGGCCACCCACCGGTTGTCCAGGATGAGCAGCACCAGGTCGGCCCCGTTCTGGACCGCGTTGAGCAGGGTGGGCACGCCGGAGTGGAAGAACGTGGAGTCCCCCACCAGGGCCACCACCGGGTCGTCCGAGACCTGGGCAATGGCCTGGCCGCTGCCGGCACCGCAGTTCATGCAGGTTACCCAGTCCGACACCCGGAACGGGGGCAGCACCGACAGGGTGTAGCAGCCGATGTCCCCCGCGAACACGGTGTCGGGTCCGGCCGCCCGTCGCAGGGCGAAGTTGGTGGCCCGGTGGGGGCATCCCGGGCAGAACGCCCCCTGCCGGGGGGGCATCTCGGCCCGGTGCCGCTCCAGGGCCTCGGAGCCCCGGCGCCGGTCGTGGGGCAGCCGGCCGCCCAGGGCCTCGGCCAGGGCGTCGGTCACCCGGTCCACGTCCACCTCGCCGGTGGCCGGGAACAGCTCCTTGCCCACGATGGGAACGCGCACCCCGGCGTCGTAGGCCCACCGCTTGGCTTGGAACTCCAGGAACCCCTCCAGCTCCTCCACGAACACGGCCCGGTCCAGCCCTTCGAGAAAGCGGGTCACCAGCCGGGGGTCCAGGGGGTAGCTCATACCCACCTTGAGCACCGGCACATCGTCCAGGCCGAGGATCTCCAGGGCCTCCATCGTGTAGGCGAACAGCAGGCCCGAGCACACGATCCCCACCCGGCCCCGGCCCGGGATCACCCGGTTCAAACCCAGCCGGCCGGCATCGGCCCGAAGCCGCTCCACGTTGGCCAGGCACCGGCCGTGGTTCTTCACCGCTAAGTCGAACAGGTTCAGGTACCGCTCGGGGTTGCGCTCGAACCCACCCCGGTACGTCACTCGCTCTGGCAGGGGACCCAGCCGCAGGGTGCCGATGTTGTGACACAGCTTGGACGGGGCGTTCACCACGAACGGAAGGTCGTAGGCCTCCGACAGCTCCAAGGCCTGCCGGGTCATCTCCTTGGCCTCCTGGATGTCGGCCGGCTCCAGCACGGGCAGGTGGGTGTGCAGGCTGTACCACCGGTCGTCCTGCTCGCCGGTGGAGCTGGTGGCCCCCGGATCCGAGCCCAGGACCACCACCATGCCGGCCCGCACGCCGGTGTACCCGGCAAAGTGGAACGGCTCGGCCGCCACGTTCATGCCCACGTGCTTCATGGCCACCATGGACCGCACCCCGGCCCAGGAGGCCCCCAGGGCGCCCAGGGCGGCCACGTGCTCGTTGGTACTGATCTCGGCGTACAGGCCCGGGAACTCCTCCCGCAGGCCCTGGAGCACCGTGCCGACCTCGCTGGCCGGGGTACCAGGGTAAGTGGAGAAGTAGCCCAGGCCCGCCTCGATCCCCCCCCGGGCCAGGGCCTCGTTGCCCATGGCCAGCACGGCCCGTCCGCTCTCCGACGACGCCAGTGGGTTCACGGCGACACCTCCAGGGGCACCAGGTCCCCGCCGGGCCCCTGCCGGACGAGGCTCAGGCCCGGGATCGGCTCGGGCGGCTCGCCCCCTGCAGGCACGATCCACCGGCTCACCCCGACCCCGGTCAGGACCCCGGCCCGGGCCCGCTCGGCCGGCGTGGTCAGCCGACCCGAGGCCCAGAGCTCCAGCCCGACCCCGGCTTGCCCGAGCACCCCAGCCAGAACCGCGGGGTCCAGCTCGTACACGGCCGCTGCCTCCGCCGGACCCGGGGATCCGGTCAGGAGCCACAGGCCCCGGCACCCCAGGGCCTCGGCGCCCCGGGCCTCGGCCACCAGCGCCGTGCGGTTGCGGTCCCGGCACACCAACGGCACCACCACGGGTCGATCCGGGGTCTCCGACAGCACCCGGCCCGCCAGGGCGAGGGCGTGCACCCCGTCCGCCGGATCCCCGAGCACCACCCCCACCTCCGGGGTCAGCTCCCGGAGCCGGGCGCACACCCGATCCACGGCCTCGGGCCCGACCCGACCCACCAACACCCAGGATGCCGCGCTCATCTCGTCCTCCGTCCCGTGGATCTGGGGCGGCGCACCGGGGGGGCGGGCGGCCGTACCGTCCCGAACGCCCCGATCCGGCCCAGCGTCTCCAACCGTTCCCAGATCCGCTCCCACACGCACTCCAGGCCGGGCTCGGCCTCGCATGCGCCCGCGTTGGCCTCTTCGCAAGGCCCGTTGCGCAGCCCCTTGGGGCAGCCCGTCACCGGGCAGATGCCGCCGGTCGCGTTGAGCACGCACGCTCCGCACAGAGCGCACTGCTCGTGGAACACCCCCACCCGCTCCACGGTGCCCACGAAGTGGGCGTCGAGCCCGGCCACCACCGGCTTGCCCACCAGCTCGGCCACCGCTTGCGCGCCCCCTCCGCAGGTGAGGCACACCACCCCGTCGGCCGCTTCCAGCTCCCGGACCACCCGCTTCAAGTCCCGGCGGGTAAGCCTGCGGTCGCAAGGCGACGGCAGATCGACCCGGGCCAGCACCTCGAGCCCCTCGTCCTCCATCCGCTCGGCCAGCTCGTCCACCTGGGAGGAGCCGCCCGTCTGGCACACGGCCGCACAGTCCGCGCACCCCATCACGATCCACCGCTTCCCGTCTCCCAGGGCGAACCGAATTTCGTCCCAGGGCTTCGGCGTCGTCACGACCATCAGGAAAGAACCTCCTCTCATGGAAGCTAGGAGGCTGGGAGGCTAGGACGCCAAAGAACCTCTTTCATCTCCTAGCGTTCCGTTCCGCAAAAAAGCATATCCTTTGCGGCGGTGGGGCTGGGGGCTCCGACGAAGCGCGACGGCCGAGCAGCCCGGGCCGCCCGGCGCGAGCGCTGACGCACCGCAGCGGACCGCGCCGAGGCGGCCCCTGCGAGGCCGTTCAGCGAAGGAGGAGCCCCCAGCCCAACCCCCTCAGGGAATGCACGAACTTGCGAGCCATGACCCTAGCGGGCCGAAGGCCCCCGACCGACGACCAATGACGGACGACCGTGGACCGAAGTTGTGGTAATAGCATCCAGCCCGGGAACCGGTCAACGCGCGGCCGGCACCCTCCCCGGCCCTCGATTCCTTGACTCGGCGGGCCAGGAGCGTAGAATGGCGCCGTTTTTTGGCCCGGCCCTCCAGTTTCCCCATCTTCACCGACGGATCGAACGACCCCGTGCGACTCTCCTCCGTCTCCCCTGCCGCCGTTCTGGAGCGGATCCTCCACCCGGCCCAGGTGCTGGCGCTGTCCTTCGGGGCGGCCATCCTGGTGGGCGCCGGGCTCCTGATGACCCCCTGGGCGTCCACCGGAGCCCCGCTCGGCTTTGTGGACGCCCTGTTCACGGCCACATCGGCCACCTGCGTGACGGGGCTGGTGGTGGTGGACACGGGCACGGCCCTGACCCGCTTCGGGCAAGGGGTGGTGCTGACCCTGATCCAGCTCGGCGGGCTGGGGATCATGACCTATTCCAGCGTGTTCCTCCTGTTGGCCGGCCGGGGCCTCTCGTTCCGGGGCGAGGCCCTGGTGGAGGAGACCCTGGGCCAAAAGCACCGCACCTCCCCCCACCGGCTCGTGCGCGACGTGTTCCGGTTCACCCTGATTATCGAGGCCGCGGGCGCAGCGGTCCTGTATACGGTGTTCTCCCGGTCCCAGCCTTGGGACGAGGCCCTGTACTCGGCCGTGTTCCACAGCGTGTCCGCGTTCTGCAACGCCGGCTTCTCCCTGTACGCAACCAGCTTCACGGCGTACCGGGGCGACTGGGTGCTGAATCTCACCATCATGACCCTGATCACCTTGGGAGGGGTGGGGTTCCTGGTCCTGGAGGACCTGGCCGACGCGTGGAAGGACCGCCGAGCCGGCCGGCCGGCTCGGCTGGGGCTCCACACCAAGGTGGTGCTGACCACCTCGGCGGTCCTCACGTTCGGCGGGGCTGCAGGAGTTTGGTTCTTCGAGGCTCCGAACACCTTGGCCGGCCTCCCCTGGCAGGACCAGCTGCTGGCAAGCCTGTTCCAGGCGGTAACGGCCCGCACGGCCGGGTTCAACACCCTGGACTATGGGGTTCTAACCAACACCACCTTGTTCCTCACGATCCTCCTGATGTTCGTGGGGGCGAGCCCAGGGTCCTGTGGGGGCGGGATCAAGACCACCACCTTTGCGGTGGTGGTGGGGCTGTTCCGGGACCGGCTGCGGGCCCGGGAGCGGGTGAGCCTGTACCGCCGCACCCTGCCCGAGGCCACCGTGGCTCGGGCCGTGTCCTTGCTGATGGCATCGTTTACGTTCGTCACCCTGGTGGTGTTCGCGCTGCTGGTCACCGAGATCGGGCCGGTGCCCCACCAAATGGGCGGGGGACGGTTTCTGGAGATCTTCTTCGAGGCGGTCAGCGCGTTCGGTACCGTGGGGCTCTCCACGGGAATCACCTCCTCGGTGTCCACGGCCGGCCGGCTCCTGCTGACCCTAACCATGTTCGTGGGCCGGGTGGGCCCGCTGACCCTGGCCATCGCCGTGGGTCGAAAGCGGGAACCGGGCCGGTTCCTGTACGCAGAAGAGAACCTGATGGTGGGATGATGGCCAAACGATTCGCCGTGATCGGTCTGGGAAACTTCGGCATGGCCCTGGCCGCCGAGCTGGCCAGCCTGGGAAGGCGTGTGCTGGCCGTGGACGTGAACGCCGAGCGGGCCCGCGAGGCCCAGGCCTTCGTGGACCAGGCCGTGGTCACCGACGCCACCGAGATCACGAACCTCAAGGCCGTGGGCCTGGCGGAGACCGACGTGGCCACGGTGAGCCTGGGGGGCCGGATGGAGGCATCGATCCTGGTGGTGCTCCACCTGACCCGGCTCGGGGTGCCCGAGATCGTGGCCAAGGCCCTCACCGAGGACCACGGCGAGATCCTGCGGCGGGTGGGCGCCACCCGGGTGGTTTTCCCCGAAAAGGATATGGCCCACCGGGTGGCCGAGCGGGTCAGCTCGCGCAACGTGCTGGACTACCTGTCCCTGGCGTCCGGGTTCGGGGTGCTCGAGCTGGCTCCGCCCCAGGAGATGGTGGGGAAGAGCCTGTCAGAGCTGGACCTTACCCGACGGTTCGGCGTCCAGGTGGTGGCGGTGAAGGAGCTCGTGCCGGAGCGAATCCATATCACCCCGCCCCCGGACCGGGTGGTGAAGGACAGCGACATCCTGGTCGTGTATGGCCCCAGGGAGGCCGTGCGCAAGCTCAAGGAAGCCTGATCATGGAACGACGGCGATTCGCTGTGATCGGCCTGGGCAGCTTCGGGTTTCACCTGGCCCGGTACCTGTACGAGATGGGCCACGACGTGCTGGCCGTGGACCGAAACGCCCGAGTCGTGGACGCGGTGGAGCCGTTCTGCTCCCGGGCTCGGGTGGCCGACGCCTCCGACAAGGAGGACCTGGAGGCGGCAGGGGTGCACAACGCCGAGGTGGCCGTGGTCAGCCTGGGCACCCGGATCGACTCCTCGATCCTGGCCACCCTGTACCTAAGAGAGTTCGGAGTGGGTGAGATCCTGGTCAAAGCGGTGTCTCACGACCACGCGCGCATTCTGGACCGCATCGGGGCTACCGAGGTGATCCAGCCCGAGCGGGACATGGCCGTGCAGGTGGCTCAGCGCCTGGCCGAGCCCGACGTCCTGGACCGCCTGCCGTTCCTCGAGGGTTACGTGCTCGTGGAGATCCGGGCCCCCCAGGGCCTGTGGGGCCGCACCTTGGCCCAGGCCCACCTGCGCCGCAGGTGGAAGCTGTCCGTCGTCCAGGTTCGCCGCTGGGAGGGGGGGAGGGAGCAGGCCCTGTTCGCAAGCCCCGACCTGGAGCTGCGCCAGGGCGACGTGCTGGTGGTGCTGGCCAAACCCGGGGACGTGGAGCGGTTCCGGAAGGACCATCCGGGCCGCTGAGCCGGTAGCAACTTCGGTCGACGGTCAACGGTCGTGGGTCTGGGGCCTTCGGCCCGCTGGGCGGCTGGGCAGCTAGGCGGCCGGGCCGCGTTGACCCTCCGTTCGGCCATCGAGTAGCATACGAGCCCGGCCGAAATCCGGGCCGGAAGGAGGCGTTCCATGTGGGTCGACGAGTCGGTGTTCCACCGGATCCAGCGACTGCCGCCCTACGTGTTCAAGGTGGTGGACGAGCTCAAGATGGAGGCGCGCCGGCGGGGCGAGGACATCATCGACCTGGGTATGGGCAACCCGGACCGTCCCACCCCGACCCACATCGTGGACAAGCTGGTCGAGGCCGCCCAGAAGCCGAAGAATCACCGCTACAGCGTGTCACGGGGCATCTACAAGCTTCGGCTCGCCATGGCCAAGTGGTACGAGCGGCGCTACGGGGTGGCTCTGGATCCGGAGAGCGAGGTGTGCGTGACCCTGGGGGCCAAGGAGGGGCTGGCCCACCTGGTCATGGCGATCCTGGGCTCGGGGGACGTGGCATTCGTGCCGAACCCCACCTACCCGATCCACTCGTACTCCGTGGTCCTGGCCGACGGAGACCTGAGGGCCATCGAGCTGGGGGAAGGCGGCGACGAGTTCCTGGGGCGGCTCGAGCGGGAGATGAAAACCGTCTGGCCCCGCCCCAAGCTGCTGATCCTGAACTTTCCGCAGAACCCCACGACCCAGGTGGCAGATCCAGGATTCTTCGAGAAGGTGGTGGGGTTCTGCCGGGAGAACCGGATCCTGCTGATCCACGACCTGGCGTACGCCGACATCTGCTTCGACGGGTACCGGGCCCCCAGCATCCTGGAGGTGCCGGGCGCCAAGGACTTGGCGGTGGAGTTCGTGAGCCTTTCGAAGAGCTACAACATGGCCGGGTGGCGGGTGGGGTTTTGCGTGGGCAACCCCGCCATGGTCCACGCCCTCACTCGGATCAAGTCGTATCTAGACTACGGCATGTTCCAGCCGGTGCAGATCGCGTCGGTGATCGCCCTGGAGACCCCGGACGAGGTGGTTCGTGAGATCGCCGGGGTGTACCGCAGCCGGCGGGACAAGCTGGTGGAGGGGCTCGGCCGTGCGGGCTGGCCCGTGGAGAAGCCCAAGGCCACCATGTTCGTGTGGGCCCCGATCCCGGAGCCGTTCCGGGGCATGGGCAGCCTGGAGTTTGCCAAGCTGCTCCTTCGGGAGGCCAAGGTGGCCGTGAGCCCAGGGATCGGGTTCGGCCAGTTCGGCGACGACCACGTGCGGTTCGCTCTGGTCGAGAACGAGCACCGGATCCACCAGGCTGTGGCGGGCATCCGGGGAATGATGCGCCGCCTGGCGGGATAGCGGCGCGGACGCTGAGACGTGCGGACGGGAAGTCGCAACGTCCCAGCGTCCCGATGTTTCAACCACACACACGGAGACCCACATATGAACGAGATCGGCGTTGGGGTCATCGGCATGGGAACGGTGGGCGCCGGCGTGGTCCAGATCCTTCTGGAGAACGCCGACGAGATCGCCCGCCGGCTCGGATTCGGACTCCGGCTGGTCAAGGTGGCGGACAAGGACCTGGACTCCGACCGGGGGATCCAGGTGGACCGCTCGCTCATGACCACGGACGCGGCAGAGGTGATCGGCCACCCCGAGGTCCAGGTGATCGTGGAGCTGATCGGCGGGTACGAGCCGGCCAAGACCTTTCTCCTTGAGGCCGTCCGGGCCGGCAAGTCGGTGGTCACGGCCAACAAGGCGTTGCTCGCGGTCCACGGCGACGAGATCTTCAGCGAGGCCCGGGTCAAAGGGGTGGACGTGGGGTTCGAGGCCAGCGTCGGCGGCGGCATCCCGATCCTCCGGGCCGTGCGCGAGGGGCTGGCGTCCGATCGCATCGAACGGGTGTACGGCATTCTCAACGGCACCACCAACTACATCCTGACCGAGATGAAGGAGAAGGGGGAGTCGTTCGACCGGGTGCTCCGGGAGGCCCAGCGCCTGGGGTATGCCGAGGCCGATCCCACCTTCGACGTGGACGGCGTGGACGCAGCCCATAAGATCACGATCCTCGCCTCCATGGCCTTCGGGTGCCGGGTGCCGTTCGATCAGGCCTACACCGAGGGAATCCGGGACCTCACACCGCAGGACATCGAGTACGCCGCCGACTTCGGGTACGACATCAAGCTGCTGGGCATCGCCAAAAGGGACGGAGGACGGGTGGAGGTGCGGGTGCACCCCACCATGATCCCCTCGGAGCACCTGCTGGCCGGTGTGCGGGGCGTGTACAACGCGGTGTTCGTGGAGGCCGAGTTCCTCGGGCCCACCCTCTACTACGGCCAGGGCGCCGGACGACGGGCCACGGCGAGCGCGGTGGTGGCCGACGTGGTGGACATCGCCCGGAACCTGGCCAAGGGCGGCTCGGGCCGCGTGCCGGCCCGGGCGTTCCCCGAGGAGGCCATGGAGTCGGCCACACTCAAGCCCATCGAGGACGTGGTGTGCCAGTACTACCTGCGGTTCACGGCGCTGGACCGGCCGGGGGTGCTCTCGAAGATTGCGGGGGTGCTGGGGGCCTACGGCATCTCGATCGAGAGTGTGGTCCAGAAGGGGCGGGACGCGGGCCAGGCCGTGCCGCTCGTGATCATGACCCACGAGGCCCGAGAGGCCGACGTGCGCCACGCCCTGGGCGAGATCGACTCCCTGGGCGTGACCCTCGGCCGGCCGTCCCTGATCCGCATCGAGAGCGCCCTGTGAAGGTGGTGGTCCTGCTGGGGGACGGCATGGCCGACCGCCGTCACCCCGGCTACGGCGGCCGAACGGCCCTCGAGGCGGCCCTCACCCCCGAGATGGACGCCTTGGCCCGGCAGGGGGACCTGGGCCTGGCCCGCACCGTGCCCCCGGGCCTGCCGCCGGGGTCGGACGTGGCCAACCTGTCGGTGCTGGGGTACGACCCGACCCGGTGCTACACGGGGCGGGCACCGTTGGAGGCCGCGGCCATGGGGGTGGAGCTGGGGCCAGAGGACGTGGCCTACCGGATGAACCTGGTCACCCTGCTGCCCGGGACCGACCGGGTGTACATGGACGACTTCTCGGCCGGGCACATCTCGTCGGAAGAGGCCCGGAAGATCGTGGAGACCCTGGCACGAGAGCTGGGGGACGGCAGGTTCGAGTTCTACCCGGGGGTGGGGTACCGCCACCTCATGGTCTGGCGCAACGGCTGGGACGGCGCCTGCACCACCCCCCCCCATGACATCCAGGGCCAGCCGATCCACGAGCACCTGCCCCGTGGCGACGGCGCCGAGGAGCTGGTGCACCTGATCACGGGCAGCCAGATTCTTCTCAAGGAGCACCCCGTGAACCGGGCCCGGCGGGAGCGGGGCCAGAAGGAGGCCAACTCCGTGTGGCTGTGGGGTCAGGGCCGGCGGCCCACCCTGGAGCCCTACCGGGCCCGGTTCGGGCTTTCGGGCGCGGTGGTCTCGGCCGTGGATCTGCTCAAGGGCATCGCCCGGCTGGCCGGGCTCGAGGCCCCCTGGATCCCGGGCGCTACGGGGTACATCGACACCGACTACGACGGTAAGGTGGCTGCTCTGCTGGCCGCCCTGGAGCGGGGGGACTTCGGGTTCGTCCACGTGGAGGCACCGGACGAGGCGTCCCACGCCGGCAAACCCGAGCACAAAGTCCGGGCGATCGAGGACTTTGACGCCCGCGTGGTGGGGCCGGTGCGCAGGGCCCTGGAGGCCCGCGGCGAGCCGTTTCGGCTCCTGGTCCTGCCCGACCATCCCACCCCGCTCGAGCTTCGCACCCACACGGCCGAGCCGGTTCCGTTCGCGCTGTACGACCCCGCCCGGCCGGCCACCCGACCGGGGGCCGCGTTCACCGAGGCCGAGGCCGGGGCTACCGGCCTGGTGGTGAACGAGGCCTATCGGCTCGTGGCCCACATGAGCGGGAGGGAACGGCTGTGGTGATCGAGACGACCTACCGGGTGATCTACGGCGACACCGACAACATGGGGGTGATGTACTACGGCACGTACCTGCGGCTGTTTGAGATCGGTCGCAACGAGTACATGCGCGCCCGGGGCCTCACCTACCGCGAGGTGGAGGCCCGGGGCATCCAGCTCCCCGTGACCGAGGCGGCGTGCCGGTACCTGAGGCCCGCCCGATACGACGATCTGGTCATCATTGCCACCGCCGTGGTCTACGCCCGGGGCGCCCGCGTGCGGTTCGCCTACCAGATCCGAGACGAGGTGGGTACGGTGTTGGCCCAGGGGCACACCGAGCACGGCAGCCTCGGCCCCACAGGCCGACCCACCCGGCTGTCAGCCGACGTGGTGGAGGCCCTGGCCCCGGGCGAAAATCCGTTTCACCCGGAGCGGTGACCCGCCGTGCGCCGGGCATCCCGAGGGTGAGCCCATGCCCGAGCCCTTTCCCCCCGACATCGAGAACGCGGCCTACGACTGGACCGCCCGGCTCCTGGGCGTTCTCGAGCGGGTTCTGCGGCTTCGGATCCGGCTGAACGGGGACCCCGGGGTGATGGAGGCGGGGGACATCTACGTTTTCAACCACTTCGCCCGGGTCGAGACCTTCATCCCCCCCTACCTGATCCACCGCCACACCGGGGCCCACTGCCGCACGGTGGCCGCGGCCGAGCTGGTCCGGTCCACCGGTCCCCTGGGGCGGTACCTGGCCGCGCTTGGCGCGGTGCCCAACGACCAGGAAGGGCTGCTGGCATTCCTGGCTGCCGAGGTGATCCGGGGCCACCGGGTGGTGGTGTTCCCGGAGGGCGGCATGGTCAAGGACCGCCGGGTCCTGGACGAGGGCGGCCGGTACCGGGTGTACTCCCGTACCACCCGGGAGCGGCGCAAACACCACACCGGCGCCGCCGTGCTCGCCCTGGCCGTGGCCGCGTTCCGTCGGGCCGTGCGCCAAGCCGAGGCCCGGGGCGAGACCGGTCGGATCGAGGCGTGGGCCGAGCGCCTAAGCCTGCCCAGTCCGGGGGCCCTCCTGGCCGATTCCCAGCGGCCCACGATGATCGTGCCGGCCAACATCACCTTCTACCCCATGCGGGTGTCCGAGAACCTGCTGGAGTGGGCGGCCCACCGGTTCGTGCACGGGCTGAGCCCTCGCCTGGCCGAGGAGCTGAGAATCGAGGGCAATCTGCTCCTGCGTGACACGGACATGGACGTGCGCCTGGCCCCCCCGATCCAGGTGGAAGCGCTCCTGACCCCGTGGGACCGGGCCCTGGCCCGGATCGCCGCGACCGACCCCGAGGGTCCCGAGGACTTCCTGGGCCGGGGCGCCGGCATCGGTCGGCTCTGGGGCCGGCGTCGACGACGCCTGTCGCTGCGGATCCGAGACCGGTACATGGTGGCGATGTACCAAGCGGTCACCGTGAACCTGTGTCATCTGGCCTCGCGGATCGTCCAGCGATGGGTCGAGGAGGGGGAGACCGAGGTTCCCGTCGATCGGCTCCACCGGGCCCTGTACCGAGCGATCAAGGCGGTCCAGGCCGAACCCGACGTCTACCGCCACGAGAGCGTGGACCATCCCGACGAGTACGCCGGGCTCCTCGGGGGCTCCTGCCCGGGGCTGGAGACGTTCACCACCACCGCCTCGGCGGCCGGCCTGATCGAGAGGGATGAGGGCTCCTATCGGTTCTCGGGCAAGCTCTGCCAGGAGTTCGGGCTGGACGAGATCCGCTTGGAGAACCCCGTGGCCGTGTACGCCAACGAGGTGGCGCCCTTGCCCGGAGTCCGGCGGGCCGTGGACACCGCTCTCGCGGCCCTCGACCGTCCCGACCCGTTCGGATGGCTGCGGGCCCGGTTCGACGACGAGGAGCGCCTGTACGCCCTGGACAGGGCGTCGTTTTGCCGGCCCGACACGGACGAGATCACCCGGGTCGAGGGGATCAAGGCCCAGGGGGAGCCGTACCTCATGGTCCCTGCGGAGCCCCGAATGCCAGCCGTGCTGCTGGTGCACGGGTTCACGGCCTCGCCGGCGGAGCTCCGACCGTTCGGCGAGAGGCTGCTCTCCCTCGGCTACCCGGTGCTCGGGATCCGGCTGCGCGGACACGGCACCTCGCCCTGGGACCTAAGGGAACGGACCTGGGAGGAGTGGCTGGGCTCGGTGCGGCGGGGGTTCGAGGCCCTCCGGGAGGCGTGGGACCGGGTGGCGGTGGTGGGGTTCTCGGCCGGGGGGCTCCTGGCCCTCAGGCTCGCGGCCGAACGGCCCCGCGAACTCGACCGGGTGGCGGCGGTGGCCGCCCCGGTTCGGGTGCGGGACCGGGGCATGCGCCTCGTGCCCCTCGTGCACGGGGCCAACGTGGTGGCCCACACCCTGGGGGCCCCCGACCTGATGCGGTTCCACCGGTCCTCGCCCGAGCACCCCGAGATCAACTACATCCACGTCCCGGTGAAGGCCCTGTACGAGCTGGGCCGGCTGATCGACGACACCCTGGGCCGGCTCGGAGACGTGGCCTGCCCCGTGCTGCTCGTGCAGGGGAGCGAGGACCCCACCGTGGACCCGGAGAGCGGCGAGATCCTCTACGAGCACATCCCGGTCCGGGACAAGGCCCTGGTGCTGATCCCATCGGACCGCCACGGCATCCTGCGCGAGGACATCGGCGACACCCAGGGCCGGGTGATCCGGTTCTTGGGGGGGTAGTCGCAGATCACACGTCGAACACCACCCGGACCCGCCACTCACCCGTTTTCGGATCGGGCCCCCACAGCAGGTCGTGGTAGGTGGCGGCCTTGACCTCCAGATCGAACGCGTGGCGAGCGGGGTCCCGGGGCTCACCCCGGGCCGCGCCGCGGAACACAGAGCCCCGGGCCGAGGTCACCTCCACCCGCGCCGGCATCCAGCCGCGCACGTTCACCCGGTACAGGAGCTCGTTCAGGAACCCCACCAGGGCCTCGGCAGGGTCGAACCCCTCCACCGCCAGGCCCACCCCCTCCCGCTCGCCGACCCGCGCCGGATCCGTGATCTGGTGCAGGAGCCCCTCACACAGGGCCTCCAGGGCACGTTCGGGGGTGCCTCCCCACGCCTCGATGGCCAGGTCGGCCGTGTGGTCCAAGGTGTGCCACGTGCCCATCGGATCTCCTTTGACTTCGGTCGTTGGTGGTTGGTCGTTGGTCTGGGGCCTTCGGCCCGCTGGATGCTAGGAGGCTAGGACGCTGGGAGGCTGGGAGGTGACGTGTCTATTTTGTCGCCGGGTCGACAATAGGGAACCTTCGGCCGGCTGGGCCCGCCGAGCTTGTTCCCGATGCCGGGACCTGCTAGCCTCGCGGCCCCGCGAGGAGCCCATGACACCCAACCCCCACCAGGATCTCACCGCTCGGCGCATCGCGGCCTTTTGGGCCCCGCTCGCGGCCACCTGGGTCATGATGAGCGTGGAGGGCCCGTTCCTGGCCGCCGTGGTGGCCCGGTTGCCCGCGTCCAAGGAGAACCTGGCGGCCTTCGGGGTGGCGTTCTCCCTGGCCCTGGTGTTCGAGGCGCCGGTGATCATGCTGATGGCCGCCGTGACCGCCCTGGCCCGGGACGGCATCTCCACCGAGCGGCTGCGGCGGTTCAGCTACGCCCTCTCGGTCGGCGTGACCGTGGTCATGGCGGTAGCCGTCATCCCCCCGGTGTTCCGGGTGCTCGCCGGGCCGGTGCTGGGCCTGCCCGAGGGCGTCGCCCGGCTGACCCACCCCGCCCTCGTGCTCCTCCTGCCCTGGCCCGGGGTCATCGGGTACCGAAGGTTCCTCCAGGGGGTGCTCATCCGCACGGGCCGCACCCGCCGGGTGGGCACCGGCACGGCGGTGCGGTTGGCCGGCATGGCCGCCACCGCCCTGGTGCTGGCCCCCACGGGACTGGCCGGGGCGCTGGTCGGCACCGCGGCCCTGTGCGCCGGGGTGGTGGCCGAGGCCGCCGCGGTGCGGGCCATGACCGGCGGCAGCCTGCGAGAGCTTCGTGCCACGGCCGAGCAGGCGCCCGCCCCCTCGTATCGACAGATCGCCCGATTCTATGCGCCCCTGGCCCTGAGCACCCTGCTGACCCTGGCCGTGCACCCCACCGTGACCTTCTTTCTGGCCCGGGCCCGGGAGCCGGTGGGCAGCCTCGCCGTGTTCCCGGTGGTGCGCTCCCTGGTGTTCCTGTTCAGCTGCCTCGGCCTCTCGTTCCAGGAGGTGGCCATCGCCCTGATGGGCGAACGCTGGGAGGGGTACCGGCCGCTGCGGCGGTTCGCCCTGGGCCTGGCCCTGGCCACCTCGGCCGGGCTCGGCCTGGTGGCCTTGACCCCTCTGGGCCGGGTCTGGTTCCAAGACGTTTCCGGCCTCCGGCCCGACCTCGTGGCCCTGGCCATCCTGCCCGCGGCCCTGCTTGTGCCCGTGCCGGCGCTTACGGTGATGCTCTCGTTCCTGCGGGCCGCGTTTGTGCACGCGGGCCGCACCGGCCCGATCACCGGCTCCACCGCCGTGGAGGTGACCGCCATTGCGACGGCTCTGGCCGTCGGCATCGCCGGGTTCGACTGGGTCGGCGTGGTGGCCGGCGCGGCAGCCCTGGACGTGGGCCGGGGGACCTCGGCCCTGGTGCTCGCCTGGGCCGCCCGGCGGCTGTGGACAGCGCGGGACCATGCCGCTATCCTAACTGAAAAGCTCCCGTAACGCCGAGACCCCCTCGATGATCCTCGACGCCCACACCCACATCGCCCCACCCGAGCTTCGGCAGGACCGCCGCTCCTTCTTCGCCGGCGAACCGGACTTCGAGGTGCTGTACCGGGACCCCAAGGCCCGCCTGATCGGGGCCACCGACCTGGTGGAGTACCTGGACGCCAACCGCATCCAGGCCGCCTGCTCCTTCGGGTTCCCGTGGAACGACGACGGAAAGACCCGTCTGTGCGACGACTACGTGCTCGACGCGGCGTCCCGGTACCCGGGCCGGATCGTGCCGTTCGCCTGCGTGAACCCCCTGCGGGGCCGGCAGGCGGTGCGAGAGGCCGAGCGGTGCCTGTCGGCCGGAGCCCGGGGGCTCGGGGAGATCGCCACGTACGGGGCCGGGCTGGGGCCCGAGGTGCGCTCGGGTCTCGCGCCCCTGGCCGAGCTGGCGGCCGAGGCCGGGGTGCCGGTGCTGCTCCACACCAACGAGGCCGTCGGACACTCGTACCCGGGCAAGGCCCCGATGAGCCTGGAGGAGATCTACCGGCTGGTGCGCAGGCACCCCCGGACCCGGTGGATCCTGGCCCACTGGGGCGGGGGCCTGTTCGTGTACCACCTGCTGCGGCGCGAGGCCGACGACGTGCTGGCCAACGTGTGGTACGACACCGCCGCCGGCCCGTTCCTGTACAAGCCCGACGTGTTCCGCCGGTTCCTGAACATCGCGGGCGCCGACCGGCTCGTGTTCGGGAGCGACTACCCCCTGCTGGGGCTCCCCCGGTACCTGCGCGAGATGGACGCGGCCGGCGTGCGGGGACCCGAGCGCGAGGCCGTGCTGGGCGGGAACCTGGCCCGGCTGCTGGGCCTGGGGGAGGGAGCATGATGCGCGCCACGGTGCTCGCCCTAGCGCTCGCCCTGGCGGTTCCGGCATGGGGTGGAGGGTTTTCGGCCCTGCTGGACTCGGTGGTAGAAGCCTACGGCGGCCCCCGGGCCGCCGCCCGGCTCGAGGCGTTCCGGGCCGAGGCCGAGATCACGGCTCGGATGCGGGGCATGCGGGGCCGCATGGTCCGGGAGTTCCTGGCCCCGGACCGGCTGCGGGTCGAGATCACCTATCCCCGGTCCACCGAGGTGCGCGTCCTGAACGGCGACCGGGGATGGCGGGGCGACGCGGGCCGGCTCCAGCGGGTGGAGGGGCTGCCCTTGCTCGCCATGCGCTACCAGCTCCTGCGCTCGACCGTTCCCTGGGTGTTCACGGCCCACCGCCGCCTGCTGGAGGACCGGGGCACCCGCCGCCGCAACGGGGTGGACTACCGGCTGGTGGGTCTGCCCTGGAGCATGGGGCTGGATCTCGTCTACTGGATCGACCCTGTCACCCGCAGGGTGGACCGGGTGGAGGGCACCCTGCGGGCCCGGGGCGGCGCAGCCCCCTTCGCCACCGAGTACTCGGACTTCCGCCGGCTGGACGGGGTGCTCGTGCCGTTCCACGAGGAGAACTACGCCAGCGGCCGCCATACCGGCACCACCCGGCTCGTGTCCGTGCGCTTCGGCACCCAGGGCCTGGGGCCGTTCGACCCCACCCGGGACGCGGGGGGACACCGCTATGACTCCGGTGACTAAATAGACGCGCTTGGGCGCGTGGGGCCAGCGGGAGCGCCGGGCGTGGCTCTTACCGTCGCTGCATCCGGCACTCCGTCTACACGAGGCAAAAGGAGAGGGCGGTGCTCGAGCCTGGGTGGCAATCGTGGGCGGAAGCGGTCTTCCGGCGCCGGTCCAGGAGGCGTTTCGTACCGAATCCAGTGGCTCCAGAGGCTTTGGCCCGGCTGGAGAGCGTGTGCCGGGGCTTTCGCCCCTTCGGCCGGGCTCGGGCCGTGCTCGTCCGCGAGGCCCCTCCGGAGCTGTTCCGGGGTATCGTGGGGGCCTACGGCCGGGTGAAAGGAGCCCCCCACTGCCTGGTGATGATAGGCCCGAAGGGCGCGGCCGCAGAGGTCGGGTATGTAGGCGAGGCTGCCGTGTTGGAGACCACGGCCCTGGGGCTCGGCAGCTGCTGGGTGGGAGGCCTGTTCGATCCGGATCGCGCCCGGGCCCTGACCGATCTGACCCCGGGGGAACGGGTGCTCGCCGTGTCCCCCGTGGGCTGGACGACGGAGAGCGAGACGTGGACGGAGCGAACCATGGCTGCCGTGGCCCAATCTCACCGGAGGAGGCCCCTCAATGTGATCGCGTCGGGCTGCGGGGCATGGCCCGCATGGGCCCGCCGGGGGGCAGAGCTAGCGCGGCTGGCGCCCTCGGCCATGAACCGCCAACCTTGGCGGTTTGCGTTCGAGGACGGCGCAGTGACCCTTATCCAGGACTCCCCCCGGGACACCTACCGCATCCCCAAGCGCCTGGACTGCGGCATCGCCATGCTCCACTTCGAGCTGGGCGCCCGGCAGGCCGGGGCCACGGGCCGTTGGCAGATCCTCCCCCCTCCCCGGGTGGGGTTCTTCCGTCAGGCATGAAGAAGGGGGTCTTGGATCCTGGTCGGTTTGGGGTTCTCCCCCCTGCCTCCATTCGAGGGTCTATGCGTCCCACGCCGGGTGAGAAAAACTGCCACCGCAACGGCCACTCCGACGACAAAAGGCGAGAAGGGCCTACGGGGCGAAACCCGTAGGCCCTTGATCGGCGGCTGGAGCCGGGAATCGGACTCGAACCGACGACCTGCTGATTACGAATCAGCTGCTCTACCGACTGAGCTATCCCGGCTCGTGAAGGGGCGCTTTATAGCAGGTGGCGGCCGGCGTGTAAAGGCTCTGGCCCGGGTTAGCCCCTCGCGGCGTGGGCCGCCAGGGGGATCAGGTTCCCCAGGGCTGACAAGCTCTCGATCTCGTCGTCGTCGAAGGGCTCGTCGTCCTCCTCGCGGTCGGCATACAGGATCCAGGGGGGAGAGCCTCCCGACCCCAAGGGGAGGAGCGCGAAGCACCGGGCATCGAACGTTCGGGCCTCGGCCGGGGTGAGGACCCGGCGGTAGTAAGGCAGGTCACGGTCCACCACGCACAGGGGCTCCCCCTCCAGCACGCCGGCCACGGCGCCTCCGGCCTCCGGCGAGAGCTCCAGGGCATCCAGGAAGTCCGGGGTCACGTCCCCAAACCACGCGGCCGGCTCGATCCGCCCGGAACCCACCCGCAGGGCCACCAGCCGGGCCGCACCCACGATGTGGGCGGCCCGGCGCAGCACAAGGGCAGCCACGTCGGTGGCGTCCCGACATTCGAGGATGCGACCGTGGATCTCGCGGATCGCGGCCAGCTCGGCCTCTTGGCGCTCGGCCCGGCGGCGCTCGGCCTCCCGATCGGCGAACACCTCCTGGAGCCGCTGGTTCTCCTGCTCCACCCACAGGGTGTACGTCTTCAGGTCCTCCACCTGGATCTCGAAAAACCGGGCATACTCCCGCACCTTGGCCGGCACCCGAACCAGGGCGTCCAGAACCAGACCCACGGGCTTGCGCAGCATCCGGGCCATGGAGGCCGCCAGGTCCCGGTGGGGCTCGGCCCCCGCCCATAAGGGCTCGGCCAGGGCTTTGGCCACCACCACCAGGAACGCCAATCGGTCGCTCCGCTCCGCCGGGGGGGCGTGGTAGGTGCGGTGGTGGCGCGCCAGGGCTGCCTGGAGCACCTCGGGCAGCTCCCACCGGCGGGCCAGCTCAGTGCCGGTCTCCACGTGGTCCACCCCGAACGCCCGGGCTTCGGCCGTGAGCAAAGCGGGCCCCCGCAGGCCGCTCCCGTACACCCCGGCGGCCTTGTCGGGCCATCGGTGGGCCAGCACCAGCTTTCCCACGTCGTGGAGGAGCCCCGCCACGAACGCCTCCTCGGGTACGTCGTAGCGCAGAAGGTCGGCCAGCTCCTGGGCCACCACGGCCGTGCCCACGGCGTGGGCCCAGAACCCCCGCACGATCTCCCCGCCCTTCCGGAGGCTCGAGAGCAGGTGGTAAGCCCCAATGCCCAGGGCGATAGCCCGAACCGACTCGAACCCCAGCAGCACCACGGCCCGGGACACGGTGGTTACCCGAGCGGAACTCACCGCGTACCGGGCCGAGTTGGCGACCCGGAGCACTTTCATGGTCAGGGCTTGATCTTTGAGAATCACACCGGCCAGATCGCCGGCGTTGGAGGTCGGGTCCGAGGCCACCCGCGACACCCCCACCAGCACCTGAGGCAGGCTGGGCAGCTCCTGGATCTCGTCGAGAAACACGAACCGGTCGGGGGAAGGGGCTTTCATGCGGCTCCCTCCTCGGCCACTCCGGCGGCCACTACCTCCTGGATCTCCGCGAGGATCTGGGCGTGCTCCTCGGCCACGGCTGGCGACGGGGGCGGCGATGCGCCCACACCCGGTGCCGCGCCCCACGCCATGGCATCACCCAAAGCGGCTACCGCAGGCAGACCCTCGGCGGGGGCGTGGTGGCCGCCCACGGCCTCGGCCAAACCCATCGGGAGATCCCACCGCTCCAGGAGCAGCCGCCCCAGCTCGGCATGGTCGAACCCCAGGGCCTCGACCTCCCCCTGCGCGCCTGGTGTCCCCTCGTAGAGCCGGGGAAACCGCACCGCGATCACCCCCTTGCCCACGTCGTGGAACAACCCGGCCAAAAACGCCTCGTCCGGGTCCGACACCCCCGGTGGGTGCACCCGGCGCACCCACTCGCGGCAGGCCAGGCCCGCGCCGTAGGAGTGGAGCCACAGGGGCTGGGCCAGGCGGCCGGTCCCGGCCAACACCCGGTGCACCGCCGAGCTCATGATCAGGGTCTTGAGGGTACGGAACCCCAGGAACACGATGGCGGCCGACAGCGAGCGAATCTCGCGGGAGCGTCGGTAGTACGCCGAGTTGGCCAGCCGGAGCACCCGCAGGGACAGGGCCGGGTCCCGGGCCAGCACCTGTTCGAGGGCCTCGGGCTCGGTGGTGGCGTCGGCCAGAAGGGCCATGGCCTCCTGGGCCACCGACGGCAGCTGAGGGAGGTCGTCGATCAGCCGAGCCACCCGCTCGGCCAGGGGATTGGGCATGGGCACGATCTCCGTCGAGGAAAGGGGGCGCTCCTAAGACGTTTCGTCCGGCCCCGTCCGGATCTCAAGCCCTTTCCGGAGGACTCCGGTCGCTGGTCGAGGGCCTTCGGCCCGCTGGAAGGCTAGAAGGCTGGAAGGCTAGGAAGCCTCCAGCCGCATGGTTTCGGCGGAGGGGCGAGGGGCCTGGTGGAGCGCCCCCCCTCAGGGGTCGAGGTCCCTAAGATTTTTCTAGTTTCTAGTCTCAAGTTTCTAGTCTTTAGACGGCCCCCCGGGGCCTGAGAGGGCTTTCACGAAAACGCCCCGGCGCCGGGCGCCGGGGCGTTTCGGTTGCGGTGGTGGAGATGAGCGGGATCGAACCGCCGACCTCTGCGTTGCGAACGCAGCGCTCTCCCAGCTGAGCTACATCCCCACAGAAGAGCGAGTGTATAGCACACCCCGGCGGGTAGATCAACAGGCACGCGTCCGGCGCGGCCGGTTGACACTGACGCAGCAAAGCTGCTATTTCCTCCGGCCATGGACACGATGGTCTCCCTTCTGCCCTTCTGGTGGTGGCGCTGGCGGACCCGGGACCCGCGGGGCCGACCGGCGTGATGCGTGGTCTTCCGGGCCGCGGGACCCCGCCCGCGGCCGGGCCGAACGGGCCGCGGGCTCTCGAACGGAGCACGCGGCCCTTTTTCGTTGCACCCAACCCGACCATTTCCACACACGAGGAGGAGACACGGCGATGAAACGGGTGCTGTCGGGAATCCAGCCTTCCGGTGCGCTGCACATCGGAAACTACTTCGGTATGATGCGCAAGATGATCCAGTACCAGAACGAGGCGGATCTGTTCTGCTTCATCGCCAACTACCACGCCATGACCTCGGTGGTGGACGGCCCCACCCTGGCCCAGGGTACCCGGGACGCGGCGGCCGCGTTCCTGGCCCTGGGGCTCGACCCGGCCAAGGCCACCTTCTGGGTCCAGTCGGACGTGGTGGAGGTGCAGGAGCTGACCTGGGTCCTCTCCACGCTCACCCCCATGGGGCTGCTGGAGCGGTGCCACTCCTACAAGGACAAGGTGGCCAAGGGCCTCCAGCCCAACCACGGTTTGTTCGCCTACCCCGTGCTGATGGCGGCGGACATCCTGCTCTACCAGTCCAATGTGGTGCCGGTGGGCCGGGACCAAAAGCAGCACCTGGAGGTCACCCGGGACATCGCCCAGAAGTTCAACCACACCTTCGGGGAGACCTTTGTGGTCCCGGACGCGGAGATCGACGACGAGGTGGCGGTCATCCCCGGCACCGACGGCCGCAAGATGTCCAAGTCCTACGGCAACACGATCGACATCTTCACGGACCGGGCCACCCTGAAAAAACGGGTCATGTCCATCGTGACCGACGCCACCCCCATCGAGGACCCGAAGGACCCGGACAGATGCAACCTGTTCGCCATCTACCGGCTGTTCCTGGACAAGCCCGGGCTGGAGGCCCTCCGGGACCGGTACCTGACCGGGGGACTCAAATACTCCGACGTGAAGAAGGAGCTGATCAACGTGATCTGGGAGTACTTCGCGCCCCACCGGGCCCGGTTCGAGGAACTTCGGAGCCGCCCCGACGACCTTGACGACATCCTCCGGGAGGGTGCCCGCAAGGCCCGGAAGGTGGCCCGGACCACCATGGAGGAGGTGCGCCGCCGTACGGGGCTTGCGTACTGGGAGGCCTGAGCACATTCAAACTATTTTTGACACCAACAAACGAACCGGGTATAACCGGGCCCGACCGTCTCGATCTTCACCTACAGGAGGAAACCCCATGCGACGAGTCCTGACCGCCCTGCTGGTTTGTGTCCTGGTGGCCCCCGGTGCCTTTGCCAAGCCGATCCGGATCGGCATCACCCAGATCGTGGAGCACCCGGCCCTGGACGCCAACCGCCAGGGTGCGATCGATCGGCTGACCGAGCTCGGGTACGTGAAGGGCAAGGACATCGTGTACGACGTGCAGATCGCCCAGGGTAACCCGGCCACCGCCACCCTGATCGCGAAGAAGTTCGTGGGTGAGGGCGTGGACCTGATCCTGGCCATCGCCACCCCCACGGCCGTGGCCGCAGCCAAGGCCACCCGCGATATCCCCATCGTGATCTCGGCCATCACCGACCCGGTGGGCGCGAAGCTGGTGGAGTCGTTGGAGCGGCCCGGCCGCAACGTCACGGGCACCACCGACCTCTCCCCGGTGGGTGAGCAGCTCAAGCTGTTCCGCACCGTGGCTCCCGGGGCCAAGCGGATCGGGGTCATCTACAACGCGGGTGAACCCAACTCGGTGACCCTGGTGAACCTGGCCAAGAAGGCCGGGGCCGAGCTGGGGTACGAGATCGTGGAGGCTACGGTGGCCAACTCGGCCGGGGTGATGGCCGCGGCCAAGAGCCTGGTGGGCCGGGCCGACGCGGTGTATGTGCCCACCGACAACACCGTGGTGTCGGCCCTGGAGGCCGTGGTCCGGGTGTGCCAGGAGGCCAAGATGCCCCTGGTCACCGGCGACACCGACTCGGTGAAGCGGGGAGCCGTGGCCGCCATCGCCATCGACTACTACCAGCTGGGCCGCCAGACCGGTGACATGATCGACCGGATCCTGAAGGGCGCGAACCCGGCCGACATGCCGGTGGAGACCCTGAAGCAGTTCGAGCTGCACGTGAACAAAAAGGCGGCCGCGGCCATGGGCGCCACGCTGCCGGCCGACTTCGTGAAGCGCGCCGCCAAGGTGTATGAGTAGAGGCTGGAAGGCTAGGAAGCTGGAAGGCTGGGAAGCCTCCAGCCGCATGGTTTCGGCGGAGGGGCGTGGGTTTCAGGAACCAGAATTCAGGGGACAGAAGCCAGAAAAAGGGCAAAGGCACCGTGGCTAAAGCGACGTCGTGGGACCACGACCCGTTTACTTCCAACTGGCTTCCGACCCGGCGGTCAAAGCCCGGGGGGCATGGGGTCTGCCGGAGAGCCGGGCGCGGCTCCTATGCTCGCCGCGCAGCGCCTCCGGCGCCCGGACCGCGAAAGGGTACCCTTTGCACGCACCCGTGATGAAACCAACTCCCGTGCCTTGTGCCTGCGCGGCGAATCTCAACGCTCGGCTTCGCGCCCGGCCGGAGGCAGACCCCATGCCCCGCACGCTACGCTCGGACCGAGACGTACACAAAGACTGTTTCCCGCAAACAGGCCGCCTCGCGGCCTACGGAGCTGACATCTGTCCTCTGATCCCTCATGCCCTTGCCCCCGGACCGTGAGGTGGAGGCGAAGAGGATGGTGAGTCCTAGAACGCGTGGGAATCCGGGAGGCTTTCAAGCCTCCTAGCTGCCTAGCTGCCTAGCCGCCCAGCCAATAGGAGACCGCATTGAGCTTCTACACCTTCATGGGAGCCCTGGAGCAGGGGTTCGCCTACGCCCTGATGGCGCTGGGCGTGTACCTGACGTTCCGGGTGCTCGACTTCCCCGACCTGACGGTGGACGGGTCGCTGCCCCTGGGGGCTGCCGTGTCGGCCACCTGGATCACCACCGGCGGCGACCCGTACGTCTCGATCGCGCTCGGGGTGGTCGCGGGCATGGTGGCCGGATGGGTCACCGCGTTTCTGGCCACCAAGCTCAAGATCCTGCACCTGCTGGCCTCGATCCTCACGATGATCGCCCTGTACTCGGTGAACCTGCGGGTGATGGGCCGGCCCAACATCACCCTGCTCACCGAGCCCACGGTGTTCGCCCCCCTGGAGGGCCGGGGGCTGCCCAACCACATCCTCTACCCCCTCGTGTTCGCGGCGGTGGTGCTGGTGTGCGGGGTGCTGCTGTGGTGGTTCCTCCACACCGAGCTGGGCCTGGCCCTGCGGGCCACCGGCGACAACCCGGCCATGATCACGGCCCAAGGCGTGAACACCACGTTCACGGTGATGCTGGGGCTGGCCCTTTCGAACGGCCTGGTGGCCCTGTCCGGGGCCCTGGTGGCCCAGAGCCAGGGCTCGGCTGACGTGGGCATGGGGGTGGGCACCATCGTGGCCGGGTTGGCCTCGGTGATCCTGGGGGAGGCGCTGGTGGGAGACGGGTCGGTGGGCCGGGCGCTCGTGGGGGTCGTGCTCGGATCGGTGGTGTACCGGCTGGCCATCGCCACGGCCCTGTCGGTGCGGTTCGGCGACCTGGCGCTCACCCCCAGCGACCTGAACCTGATCACGGCCGTGCTCGTGGTCGTGGCCCTGGGGGTGCCGGGGCTGCGGTCCAAGCTGTTGCGGCGGAGGGCGGTGGCGTGATCCAGGTCGAAGGGCTCATCAAGATCTTCCACAGGGGCAGCGTGAACGAGAACGTGGCCCTGTCGGGGGTGGACCTGCACGTGGCCGACGGGGACTTCGTCACCTTGATCGGCTCGAACGGAGCGGGCAAGTCCACCCTCTTGAACGCCGTGGCCGGCGCCTTTCCGGTGGACGCGGGCGCGATCCGGATCGACGGCCGCGACGTGACCCGCCTGCCCGAGCACGTGCGAGCCCGGGACATCGGCCGGGTGTTCCAGGACCCCCTGAAGGGCACGGCCGCCTCCATGACCATCGAGGAGAACCTGGCGATCGCGGCCCGCCGCGGGCTGCGCCGGGGCCTGGCCCGGGGGGTGCGGGGCGGCGACCGGGAGGAGTTCCGGGCCTTGCTCGCCACCCTGGGCCTCGGGCTGGAAAACCGCCTCAGGGATCCGGTGGGGCTCCTGTCGGGGGGGCAGCGTCAGTCCATCACCCTGCTGATGGCCACCATCCGCCGGCCCAAGATCCTGCTCCTGGACGAGCACACCGCCGCCCTGGACCCCAAGACCGCCCACCTGGTGATGGACCTCACCGACCGGCTCGTGGAGCGCGATCGGCTCACCACCCTGATGGTCACCCACAACATGGAGCAGGCCCTGCGCCACGGCAACCGGACCATCATGATGCACCGGGGCCGGATCATCCTGGACGTGTCGGGGGAGGAGCGCCGGGGCCTGACCGTGAAGGACCTGCTCGACAAGTTCCATGAGGTCCGCACCGACGACGAGGGGCTCTCGGACCGGATGCTCCTGGCCTGACCAAACTTCGTTCGCATACGGGCGGCCCTTTCCAGCGACTTCGGTCGTTGGTCGGGGGCCTTCGGCTCGCTGGAAGGCTGGAAAGCCAGGAGGCTAGAAGGCTTGAAAACCTCCCGGATTCCCCCGCGTTCTAGGAACCACCACACCTCCTCGCCTTCACCTCACGGTCTGGGAAGCATGGTCTAGTTTCTGGTCCCTAGTTTCTAGTCTCTAGATGGCCCACCAGGGCCGATGGGGCTTCCCTCCCCTTTCTTCCCTACCGTCCGTTTGGTATGCTGTGCGCCCTGGTTCACATGAGGCGGGCGAACCGCGTTTCCGAAGCGAGAGGAGGAGGACCATGGCAGAGATCCGGAAAGTGGGCATCGTGGGTTTCGGGGTGATGGGTTCGGCCATCGGGCTGAACGCTGCGTCCTCGGGCTACGACGTGGTGTACAAGGAGCTCAACGACGAGCTGGTCCAGAAGATGTTCGACCGGTTCGTGACGGGGGCTCTGCGCAAGCGGGTGGAAAAGGGCAAGATGACCCAGGAGCAGATGGACCAGATCACCTCCCGGATCACCGGCACCAGCTCCTACGAGGGCCTGGCCGAGTGCGACCTGGTGATCGAGGCCGCGGTGGAGAAGATGGACCTGAAGATCCAGGTGTTCGAGGACCTGTCGAAGCACTGCCGGCCCGACGCGATCCTGGTCAGCAACACCTCCACCTTCCTGATCGAGAAGCTCATGGAACGGGTGGACCGGCCCGAGCGCACCGCCGGCCTCCACTACTTCTTTCCGGCCAACGTGAACAAGCTGGTGGAGGTGATCCGCTCGAAGCACACCTCGGAGGACACTTACCAGGCATTGATGGAGTTCGCCCGCCAGAACCGCAAGGTGGCGATCACGGTCAAGGACTTTCCGGGGTTTGCGATCAACCCGATCTTCATCGCCAGCTACAACGTGCTCGACTCGTTCTACGACGGCCAGACCTACAACGTGGCCACCCTGGACGACATCTCCAAGGAGGCCCTTGGAGTCCGGTTCGGGATCATGTGGGTGCAGAACGGCTCGGGTCTGGGCACGGCCTACCATGCCGCCGTCTCCATGGTGGAGTACCTGGGCGGCACCGACATCGGGTATCCGCCGGTACCCGAGGCCCTCAGGCGCCAGTTTGAGTCGGGTCAGCCCTGGAACCTGGAGGACGGGCCGGTGAGCACCGACCCAGAGGTGCGGGCCCGGGTGCGCGACCGGCTCCTGGGGGCCATTTTCTCCGTCGCTACCCATCTGGTGGACCGGGAGGTGGTGAGCCTGGTCGACCTGGAGCTGGGGGTGAAGACCGCCCTGGCCTGGCCCAAGGGCCCGTTCGCCCTGATGAACGAGCTGGGCATGGACGAGGCCGCCCGCCTGGTGCGGCTGGCCGCCGAGGAGGGGTACTTCCGGGTGCCGGCCCGGTTCAAGGACGGGGTGCCCCCCCCGTGGGACCTGGGCTGACCTGGGCAACGTCCCCTGGGCCGCTTCGACGGGCTGCCGGGTGCCGGCAGCCCGTCTTTCTTTTGGGCTGCCCCCCGCTTTTTTCCTTGACACCCACCGGCCGGACCCGTATAAAGCCCGACTCTTTTCGCGCCGGCCCCCGCCGTTCTTCGGGGGGAACCGAAAAACGGCGCCGGGCCGGGCGAAAAGGGAAATCTTTGGAACCACTCTAGGAGCAGAGGACATGATCAAGGACATCTCCAAGATCCGCAACATCGGTATCTCGGCCCACATCGACTCGGGCAAGACCACCCTGACCGAGCGCATCCTGTACTACACCAACCGGATCCACGCGATCCACGAGGTGCGGGGCAAGGACGGCGCCGGCGCCACCATGGACTTCATGGAGCTCGAGAAGGAGCGCGGCATCACCATCCAGTCCGCCGCCACCTTCTGCGAGTGGGCCGACCACTTCATCAACATCATCGACACCCCGGGCCACGTGGACTTCACCATCGAGGTGGAGCGGGCCCTGCGGGTGCTCGACGGCGCGATCCTGGTGCTGTGCGCGGTGGGCGGGGTGCAGAGCCAGTCCATCACCGTGGACCGCCAGATGAACCGGTACAAGGTGCCCCGCGTGGCGTTCGTGAACAAATGCGACCGCACCGGCGCCAACCCCTACCGGGTGCTGGAGCAGCTGCGGGAGAAGCTCCAGCACAACGCCGTGCTGATGCAGATCCCCATCGGGCTCGAGGCCGACCACGAGGGCGTGGTGGACCTGGTGCGGATGAAGGCCGTGTACTTCGACGGCGACAGCGGCGAGCGGGTTCGCTACGAGGAGATCCCCGAGGAGCTGATGGAGGAGGCCCTGGCCCGGCGGGAGGAGCTGCTGGACGCGGCCAGCATGTTCGACGACGAGCTGATGGAGGCCGTGCTCGAGGACCGGGCCACGGAGGAGATGATCCACGCGGCCGTCCGAAAGGGCGTGCTCTCGCGGGAGATGACCCCGGTGTTCCTGGGCTCGGCCTACAAGAACAAAGGCGTGCAGCCGTTGTTGGACGCGGTGGTCCGCTACCTGCCCAGCCCCTACGACATCCAGAACGTGGCCCTGGACATGGAGAACGACGAGGCCGAGGTGCCCCTGGAGTCCGATCCGGAAAAGCCCACCGTGGGCCTGGCGTTCAAGCTGGAGGACGGCCGTTACGGCCAGCTCACCTACGTGCGGGTGTACCAGGGCGTGATCCGCAAGGGCGACACCCTGGTCAACGCGCGCACGGGCAAGAAGTTCAAGGTGGGCCGGCTGTGCCGGATGCACGCCAACCAGATGGAGGAGATCGAGGCCTCCAACTCGGGCGACATCGTGGCCATGTTCGGGATCGACTGCGCCTCGGGCGACACCTTCTGCGCCGAGGGGCTGCGGCTGACCATGACCTCGATGCACGTGCCCGAGCCGGTGATCAGCCTGGCCGTGTACCCCAAGGACTCCAAGAGCCAGGTGAACATGTCCAAAGCCCTGAACCGGTTCAGCAAAGAGGACCCCACGTTCCGGGCTTTCGTGGACCCGGAGAGCGGCGAGACCATCATCCAGGGCATGGGCGAGCTGCACCTGGACGTGTACGTGGAGCGGATGCGGCGGGAGTACAAGGCCGAGGTCACCACGGGCCAGCCCCAGGTGGCGTACCGGGAGGCCATCTCCCAGCGGGCCGAGTTCGACTACCTCCACAAGAAGCAGACCGGCGGCTCCGGCCAGTACGGCCGGGTGGCCGGGTACCTGGAGCCCCTGGATGAGGGCGAGTACGAGTTCGTGGACCAGATCGTGGGCGGGGTGATCCCCCGGGAGTACATTCCCTCCTGTGACAAGGGGTTCCAAGCTTGCATAAAGAAGGGCACCCTGATTGGTGCCCCCATCACCGGGGTGCGGATCGTTGTGAACGACGGCGCGGCCCACTCGGTGGACTCGTCGGACATGGCGTTCCAGCAGGCCGCCATCGGAGCGTTCCGCCAGGCCTACCCCAAGGCCAAGCCGATCATTCTGGAGCCGGTGATGAAGGTGGTGGTGGAGACCCCTTCCGAGTTCCAAGGCTCGGTGCTGGCCACCCTGAACCAGCGGCGGGGCATGATCGTGGGCACCTCGGAGGACGGGCTCTACAGCGTGATCGAGGCCGAGGTGCCGCTGGCCGAGATGTTCGGGTACTCGACCGTGCTTCGGTCCTCGACCCAAGGCAAGGCCGAGTTCACGATGGAGTTCTCCCGGTACCGGCCGGTTCCCCAAGGCGTGGCCGAGGAGCTCAAGAAGAAGTATCAGGAGGAGCTCAAGAAGGAGTCGGCGGCGTAACGGCAGGCCGTCCGATGGGCTCTCTCATCCGCCTGAGCGACAGGAGTTCCCGCATGTTGAAGAGCGAACTGGTGGCCCGCAACCCCCTGCGGGTCCTCGATCAAACCCGGGACGGAGGGCTCGTGCCCGGCGGCCTGGGGTTGGTGGCGGCCCGGGCCGGCACCGGAAAGACCGCCTTCTTGATCCAGGTGGCCCTGGACAACCTGTTCCGGGACACCCCCGTTCTCCACGTGAGCATCGGTGACACCGTGAGCCACGTGAAGGCCTGGTACGAGGAGCTGTTCCGGGACCTGGCCGAGGGCTACGACCTGGAGCGGGCCCGGGAGGTGTGGGCCGAGGCCGAGCGCAACCGCATGATCATGACCTTCCGGGTCCAGAGCTTCACGGTCCGGAAGCTCGAAGAGCGGTTGACCGACCTGGTGGAGCAGAACATCTTCGCCCCACGCACCGTGGTGGTGGACGGCCTCGACGCCGAGTCCGACAACCTCGACGACGTGCTCGGGGAGCTGGCCGAGTTCGCCCGCTCGCGGGGCCTGAAGGTTTGGGCGGCCGTGCGCACCCACCGGGACAAGGGCGACCTGCGCCAGGCCGTGGACCCCCTGTTGCCCCGAGTACAGATGGCCCTGGGCCTGCAGCCCGGCGAGGGAGGTATCGAGCTCCATGTGATCCAAGCGCCGGGCGTGGCCGAGGGCGTGCCCCCGCTGGTGCTGGACCCGCGCACGTTTCTGCTCAAGGCATCCAGCTAGTCTTCCTCCGTCCCTTCCCCCCGAAGAGCGGGCCCCGGTGGAGTCCTCTGCCTCCCTGGGGCCCGTTTTTTTGTTCATACCAAGTTGCGTTCAAAGCTATCCCGCATTATTCATGAAGCCTTCTGCTGCAACCGCCGCTTGCACGCCGTCTCGGGGCGTGCTCGCGCCTCGGGGCTCGACGTACCGTCCCGTACGCCTGCGCCCCTCGTTGGCTCGCGCTTGCCCCGATCTGACGCACATTCGACGGTTTCGCGACCAACGCTCATGAATCATGCGGGCTAGCGGACCCCTGAACCGGCGGGGCAAGGGGCCTGTCGGAGCGCCGGGCGCGGCCGTATCAGGGGCCAGAATTCAGATGACAGTGGGCAGAGAGAAAAACTACCCCGGCGGGCGATCACAGGTGGAACACTTTTCGGAACTCCTGCCCTCTGTCCGCTGAAATCTGTTTCCTGAAACCCTTGCCCCGCCCCCAAGGGCTCTCTGTTGAGATGCAACCCGGTATCACAGCCCCAAGGGCTCGGCCACCAGGATCACGCCCAGGTCGGTGAGCCGGGGCCGTCGCTCCAGTACCTGCACGATGCGGCAGATCCGGTCCGGGCTGCGGCAGTCCACGCAACGCCCGGTCTCGGCGCAGGGGGTCCGGAACCCGAGCCTGCGGGCGTTGGGCGGGGCTGCCCATGCTCGCACCCGAGCCAGGGCCTCCTCCACGGACCCCACCACCTTGTTGGCCCCGGCCACCACCCGAACCTTCCGGGGCCCGAACGCCAGGGCGCCGACCCGGTTGCCGGTGGCGTCCACGTTCACGACCCGGCCGTCCAGGGTCACCGCGTTCGCCCCGCACAGGAACAGGTCACAGGTGAGCTGTCGCCGCATGATCTCGACACGGTCCTCCAGGGAGAGGCCTGGTGCCCCATGGATCAGACACTCCTTCCCCAACGAGGCCATCCGGTCGGGAACACCGAGCTCCACCAGGGAAACCGACCCGCCGAACCCCACCGTGCGGGCGCCCTCGGCCTCGGCCACGATCCGCTCCACGGCCTCCCGGCGGTCCCGGCACACCCACACGGCAAATCCGTTCTCCTCCAGCGCCCCGGCGGCGGCCGCCAGCCGCCGCTCCACCTGCCATCGTGCGTGCTCGTTCATGGCCCTCTCCTCCTCGGTCGTCAGAATCGCTCCACCAGCTTTTCGATGAGGTAGGAGCTCTCCCGGATGGCCTGGTCCCCGAAGGGCCCGAACCACTCCGCCACCCGGCGAAACTCCCGGATCAGCTCCTCGCGGCCGCCCTCGTCCAGAAACCGAGCGGTCTCCGACGCCTCGTCCAAGAACCGCTTGAGCAGGCGGCGCCGCTCGGGGGTGGCCAGCATGATGTCGGCGTACAGCCCGGGATCCTGGGCGAACAGACGGCCCACCATACCCAGCTCCAAACGGTAAATGGGGCTCGATACCTCCAGAGTCCGATCCAGGTCCACCCCAGCCCGGGACAGGAACCGGCCGAACACGAAGGTGGCGAAGTGCCGCAACGCCTGCACCACCCCCATGATCTCGTCGTGCTCCTCCGGGGTGGACCGGACCACCACGGCACCCCAGGCGCTGAGCTGCTCGATCACCCACACCGATCGGTCAGGGAACCGGGCCGGGGTGACCACCACCACCTGTTTGTCCAGGCTGTGGGTGGTGGGGCCGAACATGGGATGCAGCCCCAGCACTGGCCCCGGGTGAGCCTCGAGCATGGCCCGAACCGGTTCAACCTTTAGGCTGGCCAGGTCGGAAAGGACACAGCCCTCGGGCAGGTGGGGCGCAAGGCGTCCCGCCACCTCGGCCGTGGCCCGGATGGGCACGGCCAGCACGGCCAGGTCCGCACCGTGGGCCTTCTGGGCCGCCCGGTCCCAATCGTCCCGCTCGATCACCTCGGTGGGATAGCCGGCGGCCGAAAACCATCCAACGACGCGGGTGCCCATGGCCCCTCGCCCCCCCACCACCAGGACCCGGGCTCCCCGTCGGACCCCAGGGGCCCGGAACCCTTTGGATTGAACCACCCGAGAGGCCCGCACGATGCGGCGAAACACGTCCTCCACCAAGTCGGGGTCCAGGCCGGCCGCCCGGCCCTGCTCCCGGCGTCGGGAGATGAGGTCCTCCTCTCGGGCCGGGTGGTACACGGGTAGCCCCAGGTGCCGCTTGTACTCGGCCACCCGCCCCACCACCCGCCGGCGCTCCGCCAGCAGATCCACCAAGGCCCGGTCGATCCGGTCGATCTCGGCGCGCAGCCGGTCCAGGGGATCCTCGATTCTGCCACGGTCGTTCAGGGCCACGGCTCTTCGCTCCGGTCGTCGGGGGGCCCGTCGGGGGCCGGGCCGGTTCGCTGGGCCGCCCTTTCATACCACGGCTTGGCCGGCGCTCCAACCGGGTTCCCCAGGGGCCGGGTCCTGTGCTATAAGGCCGGATTCCCAACCCCCTCTCTGAGGACCACACATGGCACGCACGGATCGCACCGCAGCCTGGATCGTGGCGGCACTGTTGGCGACCCTGTGGCCCGGGACGGGACGGGCGCTCGTGGACATCCCCGTCTGGGAGCGGGGAGCGATCTCTGTGGAGGACCTGGCCGCCTCGTCCGGGGTGGCACGGCCGGCCGACCTTGCGGCGGGTCCCTTGGACGACGTCCTCTACCGCGAGGCCTACCGGGCCCTTGCGGGGCGGGGCCTGGTGGACCCGCTGGGCGAGCGCCTGGCCCGATGGGCCCGGTTGCGCTCCGACGGGCGGCTCCACTGGAGCAGCCTTCGGCCCGACCTGACCGTGCGTACCTACTGGGCCAACGAGGACACCACCAACCGCCCACTGTACCACACGGCCGGAGACCGCCTGGACCACGGGTGGACCACGTTCGTGAACGCCTCGGGCGCCGCGTTCTGGGGGGATCGGGTGGCTGGCGTGTACGAGTTCCAGTTCGCCCGGCAGCCCGGGGCCTTCTCCTTCCGGGTCAAGCGGCTCTACCTCAAAGGGGTCTGGGGCAAGTGGTCGCTCAAGGTGGGCCGGGACGCAGAGCGGCTCGGGCCGGGGTACCACGGTGGTCTGCTCCTGGACGACAACGCCCCCACCTACGACTACTGGAGGCTCCGCACCGAGGAGCCCCTGTTTCTGCCCGGCCGGTGGGCGAGCCTCGGAGGCTTTCGGTTCCTCGTGTTCAATGCGTACCTGTCGGACGACAGCCCTCGGCCTGCCGACGGCCGCTACGGCAGCGGGGTCGATCCGGTGCACGACCCCCGTCTCCTGGTCATGCGGGCCTCGTACCACCCCAGCCCCTGGCTCGACCTGGGGGTGAGCCGGGCCATCCTGTACGGGGGCAAGGGCCGGGAGGTGTACGACCGGCCGGCCGACTGGTGGGAGCTGTTCACGGCCACGGACGAGAACGTGAAGCCGGGCGGAAGCCACCGCTACGACAACGACCAGTACGTGGCCCTGGACCTCACGGTGCGGCTTCCCTTCCTGAACGGGTGGGGTCCGCTGAAGGGGGGCAAGGTGTACTGGGAGTACGCCGCCACCGACATTATCTCGAAGTGGCAGGGGGAGGACACGGGCAACTGGGAGCCGTTCCAGCTCAACCGTGTCGCCAACCTCGGGGGGCTGTACCTCACCACCGCGGTGACGGACCTCCGGTTCGAGTTCGCCGAGACCGACGTGCCCTGGTACCGCAACGGGCAGTACCCCCAGGGTTACACCTACCGGGATCGGCCCCTGGGCCACCACATGGGGGGGGACGCCCGGAACTGGTACCTGGAGGTGTCCCGCTACCTCACCCCGGCCTGGCGGGCCACCGTGAGCCTCGACCTGGAGGAGCGGGCCCACAGCACGGCCACCGAGGAGCGCAGGGCCGAGTGGGGCCTGGAGCTGGAGGCCCGGAGGATCACCCTGTGGGGAGTCCCCGTGGAGCTCAAGGCCCAGGGTCTATGGGCCAAGGTGGCCAACCCCCTCGACGACCCCGCGCGGGAGGCCCGTACCGAGGTGGTGGCCGGGCTTCAGCTCACGATCCGGCAAAACTGATCCCCGGCCCCAGACCGTCTCGCCTCCCACCCAACGTTCACGGAAAAGGCAGCCGATGAGAATGCGCGTCCGACGAATCGTCCTGGCCATGACTTTGGCAGCCGCATGGGGCCTCCCCACAGCAGCGCCCGACGCCGCTCCCCAGCCCCCCTCCCTGCCCTTGCCTGCCCAGCTGGGCAAGGGTCTTCCGGGACTGCCGCCGGGGGTGGACGTAAACCAGCTGCTCCAGCAGCTCGGTAAGGGAGTCATGCCGGCTCCCGCGCCCAAGGAGGAGACCGCCGCCCCCAAGGTCGCTCCCCCCGAGAAACCTAAGGGTATCGGCGCCTTCGAGGCTGAGGCCCGCCGGATCCTCTGGGACGGGCGGCGCACCCCGGAGCGGGAGGCTCGGCTCGAGGCCCGGGCCCGGGAGCTGGGGGTGGGCCTGACGCAAGCGAGGGCCCTGTGGAAAAGGGTCGCCCAGGAGCGCCGAAAGCTCACGGACCAAGCGCTGGCAGACGTCAAGGCACTGTGGGACGGCAGAAAGCTCGCGGATGCCGACCGGGCATGGCTCATCCGGAAGTGGATGGACGCCGGGCAGTCCCAGGAGGAGGCCCAGCGGCTCCTCGACTACACGTTGGACCGGCTGCACCGCCTGGACGTCTACCGATCGGTGCTGGAGGCGTTCCGAGCCGATGGAGTGATCACGAGCACCGAGGAGTCGATCCTGGCGCAGCGCCGCCGCGACCTGGGGTTGACCCGGGAGGAGGCCGCGGCCGTGCGCAAGGAGCTCCAGGCCGAGGGGGAACGGCCCGTTCGGGACGTGTTCGAGAAGCTTCGGGAGGAGGCCGCGTCCCGCCAGCCCCTTGAGCCGCCGTTGGAGCTCTACGGAAAGAAGGTGTTCGAGGCCCCCCCGGAGGCGTTCGCCCCACCCAGCGCCCTGGCCCCGCCGGACGACTACCGCGTGGGCCCGGGGGATCGGTTCCAGGTGACTCTGTGGGGGCGGATCGAGGCCGAGTACGACTTGGTGGTCGACCCGGAGGGACGGGTCCAGTTCCCCAAGGTGGGCCCGGTATCGCTGGCCGGCCTGACGTACCGGGAGGCCCGGGAGGTACTGCGGGGCCGGGCCGAGTCCATCACGGGGGTGAGCGCGGCCGTGACCCTGACCTCCCCCCGGTCGATCCAGGTGTTCGTGGTGGGTGAGGTCCAGTCCCCCGGATCGGTGACCCTGTCACCCCTGTCCCAGGCGGTGCACGCGGTCATGGCGGCCGGGGGGCCCACCGACCTGGGATCGCTGCGTACCGTGCGGCTCCGGCGGGGGGGCAAGCTGCTGGCCACCCTCGACTTCTACAAGTTCCTCCGGGACGGCACCACACCAGGGGACCGCCCGCTGGAGAACGGCGACGTGGTGGTGGTGCCCCGGGCGCGGGTGCTGGTGAAGGTGACCGGGCTGGTGAAGCGGCCCGGGGTCTACGAGCTGCTGCGCGGGGAGGGGCTACGGGCCGCGCTGGAGTACGCGGGTGGCCTTCGGCCCGACGCCTACGGCGGCCGGGTCCAGGTGGAGCGGTCCGAGGGGAACGCCCGAAAGACGGTCCTGGACGTGAACCTCGCCGACCTGGGCAAGGATTTCGAGCTGCGCGACGGCGACCGGGTCACGGCGTTTCCGGTGCTGCCCGTGCCCGAAAACCGGGTCCGGCTGTTTGGCCATGTGTACCGACCCGGCACCTACGCGTGGACCCCCGGGATGCGGGTCTCGTCCCTTCTGGGATCCACGGATCGTCTGAAGCCCCGGGTCGACCTCGACTACGCGGTGATCCTCCGGGACACCGGGCCCGACCGCGTCAAAGAGGTCGTGACGTTCCAGCCGGGCAAGGCCCTGGACCAGCCCGGCACCGAGGCGGACCCGGCTCTCCAGGCCGGAGACGAGGTGTTCGTGTTCAGCCGGGATGCCTTTCGGCCCCCCCTGCGGGCCACGGCCAGCGGACAGGTGCGGAACCCGGGGCTGTACCGGATCGAGCGGGGCGCCCGGGTGGCCGACCTGGTCCGGATGGCCGGGGGGCTGGCCCCCGACGCGCTGGTGGGGCGCGCGGAGCTCCTCCGGTACCTGCCGGATCGCCAGCGCCAGACCCTGTACGTGGATCTGGCCGCCGCCCTCAAAGGCGACCCGGCCCACAACCTGGAGCTGCGGGACGAGGACGAGCTCGTGGTCCACTCGGTTTGGGATCAGGGGGCCGAGCCCGTGGTGTTCGTAGAGGGCGAGGTCCAGGCCGCCCAGAACCCGGAGAACCTTCGGGGTGCGAGCGCCTGGGATCGGTTCCGGGGGCGCGCGCCGAAGAGCGGCGCCACAACCGGCTCCGTGCCCATCCCCCTCACAAGGGGGATGACCGTCAAGGACCTCATCTTCAAGGCAGGCGGCCTCACCAAGAGCGCATACCTGCCGGTGGCCTACCTGTACCGCACCGATCCCCGCACCAAGGAGGTGACGGTACGCACGTTCGACCTGGGCCGCGCCTTGGACGGCGACCCGTCCCACAACCTGGAGCTCCAGGACCTGGACCACGTGGTGGTCCACTCGGCCTACGACTTCCGTCCGCTGCAGCCCGTGGAGATCTCGGGCATGGTCACCCGGCCCGGCCGGTACCCCTACGCCACGAACCTCCGGGTGCGGGACCTGGTGCTCGCGGCTGGAGGGCTCAGGGACGAGGCCTACCTGGCCGAGGCCGAGATCGTGCGCACCGAGGTTCCAGAAGGGGCGGACCAAGCCGAGACCCGCACGATCCGGTTCTCCCTGGAGCGGGCCATGGCCGGGGACCCCGAGCACAACCTCCAGCTCGCCCCGTACGACAAGGTGTTCGTGAAACGGATCCCCGAGTGGCGGGATACCTGGAAGGTGAAGATCGCGGGCGAGGTGCGGTTTCCCGGCACCTACTACATCTCCAAGGGCGAGCACCTCTCCAGCGTGCTGCGCCGGGCCGGGGGGTACACCCCCGAGGCCTACCTGCGCGGCGCGGTGTTCACGCGGAAGAGCGCACGCGAGCAGCAGCAGCGTCGGCTCGACGAGCTCCGGGACCGCCTTCAGCAGACGATCCTTCGGGTGTCGTCGGCCGAGTTCCAGGCGGCCCTTAGCCCAGAGGACGTGGCCGCCCAGAAGCAGTACCTGGCCTCCCAGGAGCTGCTCCTGAAGAAGCTCCAGGCCGCCCGGGCCACGGGCCGGGTGGTGGTGCGGCTCCTTCCCCTGGACGAGATGGAGGGTTCGGACTGGGACGTGGGCCTGGAGGACGGCGACACCCTGACGGTTCCCAAACGGCCCCAGACCGTGAACGTGGTGGGCGCGGTGTACAACCCCACCAGCCTCCTGTGGGAGCCCGCGAACCCCACGGTGGACTACTACCTCCAGAAGGTCGGCGGACCCACCCCGGACGCGGACGAGGACGAGATCTATGTGGTCCGGGCCGACGGCACCGTGGTGAGCGGCCGGAGCCTGAGCGAGGGGAGCTGGTGGTCCCGGGACATCCAGAGCCTCGAGCTCTATCCCGGCGACACGATCCTGGTTCCCGAGAAGGTGCGGAGGGTGAGCTTCATGAAGGAACTCAAGGACACGACCCAGATCCTCTACCAGATCGCGGTTACGGCCGGCGTGGCCGTGGCCCTGTTCTAGCGGGGGCCCTCCCATGAACGAGCCCCGTCGCCCCGAGCCCCCGCCGGCTGCCACGCCCGGGCCCCCGGCCTACTTCCCCTACTGGGTGCCGCCGGAGGAGGACGAGATCGACCTGCTGGACCTGGTGGCGGTGCTCCGCCGGCGGTGGCGCCGGATCGCGCTGGTCACGGTGCTGGGCACCGGCCTGGCCGTGGCCTACGCTCTCCTGGCCACCCCCATGTACCGGGCCGAGGCCGTGATCGCCCCGCCCCAGGAGAAGACCCAGAGCGGCGTGTCCTCGGCCCTGGCCGCCTTCGGCGGGTTCGGGGCCGAGATCGCCGGGAGCCTGGGCATCTCGCTGGGAACCACCGACGCCAACCGGCTGGAGGCCATCCTCAAGAGCCACCGACTGATCGCACGGGTGGTGGAGAAGCATGACCTCCTCCCGGTGCTGTTCCACGACGACTGGGACCCGGCCGCCAAGAAATGGCTCGTGGACGATCCCGAGGACGTGCCCAACGTGTGGGACGCCGAGAAGCTCCTCGAGGACCTCTACCGGGTGAAGAACGACGCCAAGGCCGGGGTGCTGCGGGTCAGCTTCGAGTGGGAGGACCCGGAGATGGCCGAGCGGATGCTCCGTTACTTCCTGGACGAGCTCGCCGTGGTGGTCCAGGAGGACGAGCTCAAGCGCATCGAGGCGAATCAACGGTTCGCCGAGGAGCAGCTCAAGAAGGCCACCGACCCCGTGATCGTGGCCAAGCTCCAGGCGCTGCTCTCGGAGCAGGTGGAGAAGGCCATGATGGCCCAGAACGTGGAGCAGTTCGCCTACGAGGCCATCGACCCCCCAGCCGTGTCGGACGAGAAGGTCAAGCCCAAGCGGGCCCTGATCGGGGCTCTGGGGCTCACGGTGTCGCTGTTCTTCGGGGTGTTCCTGGCATTCTTCGCCGAGTGGATCGACAACGCCAAGGCCCGGGCCCGGCAGAAGGAGGCGGCGGGGTAGCCCCGGTCATGCAGTGGCCCAGTCCCCCTCGCACCGGTTACACCGGTCGCCCAGCAGGATCGGCTGGTCCGGCCGGGACCCATGGCGGTAGAGGGTGATGCCTTTGAGCCCCAGGCCGTGGGCCTCGCGGACCAGCCGGGCCGCCACCTCCGGGCCGGCGTGGGGGGGCAGGTTCACCGTCTTGGACACGGCGTTGTGGGTGTGGGCCTGGAACGCCGCCTGGACCCCCAGGTGGGCCTCGGGCTCCAGGTCGAGAGCCGTGGCGAACCGGGCCTTCAGGTCCTCGGGCACGCCCGGGACCCGGGCCAGCGACCCCTCGGCCCGGACCCGCTCGAACACCGGCTCCGGATCGACGCCTCGTTCCCGAAGGGCCGGCTCGAGCAGGGGGTGCACCCCGAACGAGACGGTACGGCCGTGGAGGCGCCGGGCGTAGGCCAGGCTGAACAACGGCTCGATCGATCCCGACACCCCGGCCAAGATCGAGATCGACCCCGTGGGTGCCACCGTGGTGACCGTAGCGTTTCGCATGGCGCGGAACCCCTGGCGTTCCCACCGACTGCCAGGGAACGCCTCGAAGCTGCCCCGCTCCTCCCCCAGCCGACGGGACGCGGCCACGCCGGCCCGTTCCACCGCGGCCATGATCTCCCGGCCCAGGGCCCGGGCCTCGGGTGAGGCGTAGGGGATGCCCAGGCGGACCAGTAGGTCCGCAAACCCCATCACCCCCAGCCCGATCTTCCGGGTACGGCGGTTCGCCCGGCCGATCCGGGCCACCGGCGGCCGCGACACCTCCACGCAGTCGTCCAGGAACCGCACCCCCAAGGCTGCGGCCTCGCCCAACCCCTCCCAGTCTACCCCTCGGCCACGGACGAAGGCTACCAGGTTCAGGGACCCCAGGGTGCAGGACTCGTAGGGAAGGAGGGGCTGCTCGCCGCAGGGGTTCGTGGCCTCCAGCGGGCCCAGATGGGGCACCGGGTTCGCCCGGTTCACGGCGTCGAGGAATACGGCTCCGGGGTCTCCCACCTGCCAGGCCCCCTCCACCAAGGCGTCGAACACCTCCCGCGCCGGGACCCGGCACCAGACCGTCCCATCTCGGGGGTTCACCAGGGCCCACGGGTCGCCCCGGTCCACGGCCCGAGCCAGGGCGTCGGGAAACCCCACGCTCAGGTTGAAGTTTCGAAGCCCTCCCCCGGTCTTTGCCCTGCAGAACGCCAGGATATCGGGGTGGGTGGCGGAGAGGACCGCCATGTTCGCGCCCCGCCTCCGGCCCCCCTGGCGGATCACCCGGGTGGAGGTGTCGAACAGCTCCAAGAACGACAGGGGCCCCGACGCCACCCCGCCGGTCGACCCAACCCGGTCGCCCGCGGGGCGGATCCGGGAGAACGAGAACCCCGTACCCCCTCCGCTCTTGTGGATCCGTGCCATGTGGGCCAGGGACCGGTAGATCGCCCCGATGGAGTCCTCCAGGGGCAGGACGAAGCAGGCTGCCAGCTGGCCCAGGGCCGTTCCGGCGTTCATCAGGGTGGGGGAGTTCGGCAGGAACCGAAGCCCACGCATCAGGTCGTGGAACCGCTCCGCCCACGGAGCCGGATCCTGCCCCCACCGTCGCTCCGCCCGAGCCACCGCCCGAGCCACCCGCCAGAACAGCCCCTCCGGGTCCTCGGCCGGGGTCCCGTCGGGCCGGCGCCGGAGGTAGCGCAGCTCCAGCAGGGACTCGGCCTGGGGCGTCAGGGGCGGGTACGCCATCACAAAAGCTCCCAGCAGCCCGCACAGACATGACGGGCGTCTTCCTCGTCGGCGGACGCCCGTTCGCGCTCGGGGGCCCTTACTTCTTCCTCTTGGCCTTGGCGGCCTGGGCCTTCAGCTCCTTGATCCGGGCCTTCAACCGCTTCATCCGGCGATGCCGCCGCCGCTTGATCTCCCGCTTTCGCTCGCTGATCGGCATGGTCCCGTCTCCTTCCCAGTAACTTCGGTCGTCAGTCGTTGGTCGTCGGTCGAAAGCTCGTCTCGACATCGGAGTCGGGGGGCATGGGGTCTGCTGGAACGCCCGCCCGTCTAGCGGGCCAATCTAGCCGGAATTTCTCTAGTTTCTAGTCTCTAGTTTCTAGTCTCTGGCCCGGCCGGAAGCAGGCCCCATGCCCGCCACCGCCGGTGCCCAGGGCCCGGGGCGCGGGTCTACGAGGCAGACGCTAAAACTCGATCCCCTTCTGGGCCTTGATCCCCGCCCGGAACGGGTGCTTCACCTCCCGCATCTCGGTCACCAGGTCCGCGACCTCCACCACCTCGGGCCTGGCGTTGCGGCCGGTGAGCACGAGGTGCACCGGGTCCGGCTTGTCCCGGATCAGACGGAGCACCTCTTCCACCGGCACCAGCCCGTAGTCCACGGCGTAGTTGATCTCGTCGAGGATCACCAGGTCGTACCGGCCCGAGAGCACCTTCCCCCGGGCCGCATCCAGGGTCTCCCGGGCCAGGGCCACGTCTTCGGGGTCCGGGGTCGGGGCGCCCAGGTTCACGAACCCCCGCCCCATGGGCTGGATCTCGAACCCCGGCAGGAACTCAGGAGCCTTGAGCTCGCCATACTTCCAGCTGCCCTTGATGAACTGAACCATGGCCACCCGCATCCCCTGCCCCACCGCCCGAAGGGCCAGCCCCAGAGCGGCAGTGGTCTTTCCTTTGCCGGGGCCCGTGTGCACGATCACCAAACCTTTGCGAGCCATGACGGCGCCCTTAGAACAGCCCGGGAAGGTTGAGCCCCAGCCCGCCGGCCACCTTTCCCATTTCCTCGGCCACCATCTCCTGGGACCTCTTGATCGCCTCGCTCACCGCGGCCATCACCAAGTCCTGAAGCATCTCCACGTCGTCGGGATCCACCACCTCCGGGTCGATGGTCAGAGACACGACCTCCTGCTTGCCGTTGACCACACAGCGCACCATGCCGCCCCCGGCCGCGGCCTCCACGGTGCGCTGGGCCAGATCATCTTGTACCTTCGCCATGCGCCGCTGCATCTCCTGGGCCTGGCGCATCAAATTCCCGAGCCCTTTTGCCATCGGAGTCTCCTTCGTTACGGTTTCAACACCTTCACATCTTCCACGGTTCCGTCGAAGATTTCCAGGGCCCCCCGCACCAGAGGGTGCTCCAGGGCCTCTTTTCGGAGGTTTCGCGCCCGGTCCGAGGCCGAGCGGGGCCGAGGCTCCCCGGATCCCGACGACACCACGAACTCCACCCCGGTCCCGGGGCCCCAGACCCGGCCGGCCGCCTCCCGAAGAACCGGTGCCTTGGCCCGAAAGAAGAAGAGCTGCTCCCGGTCCGTCTCCAGCACCAGCCGGCTCGCGGCCGCATCCCAGGCGGAGAGGCGGGCGTGCTCCCTCAGCACGTTCCACACCGCCCGGTTGCGCTCGCGCAGGTCCTCCAGGAACCGGTTCCACCCCTCCCCCGGCTCGGCCGGGGGTTCTGGCGCCCCGGTCGAAGGGGCGGGAGGAGACTCCGGCTCCCGGGGCGCCTCCGGCGGCGAAGGGGCGACGGATGTGCCCTCCGGGGGGTCGGGCCTCCGAGCGCCGGTCCGTCCGGCAGCAACACGCTCCGGCAGCCGGGGGCGGGTCGGGCCGGGGGCACGGGCCCCTCCCTCGCTGGGGGGACCGCCTCCCCGCCCCACCTCGGCCAGCGAGATCAAGGGGGGGAGCAGGGCCATCTTGACCAGGGTCATCTCCAGCACGGCCCACGGCTCCGGGGCCCGCCGAACGAGCTCCAGCCCCCGCGCCAGCATGTCGAACCGGGCGTGCACATCCTCCCACCCCACCCCCTGCACCAGCCCTATCGCCTCCTCGAGCTCGTCTCGGGGCAGATCCACTAACCCCGATGGATCTTGAACCACACGCAGCACCGACAGGTCGCGGAACAGCTCCAGCAGATCCTGGGCCAAGCGGCCCACGTCCACGCCGAAGCGACGGGCGTGGTCCAGGGCATCGAGCACCGACCGGGCGTCCCGGGAGAGGAGGTGTTCAGCCAGCCCAAGCAGGAGGTCCCGATCCACCACGCCGAGCACGTCCCGTACGGCCTCCTGGGTCACGCGGCCCCCCGCGTAGGCGATGACCTGATCGAGCAGGCTCTGCGCGTCGCGCACGCTGCCCTCGGCCTCGCGGGCGATGGCCGCCAGGGCGGCCTCGTCCGCCTCGACCCCCTCGGCACGGGCCACGTCCCCCAGCAAGGCCACCAGCTCCCGGCGGTCCAGACGGCGGAAGTCGAACTGCTGGCACCGGCTCAGGATGGTGGCCGGCACCTTGTGGGGGTCGGTCGTGGCGAACACGAACACCACGTGGGGCGGGGGCTCCTCTAGCGTCTTCAACAGGGCGTTGAAGGCCGCGGTGGAGAGCATGTGGACCTCGTCGATGATGTACACCCGATAGGGCCCCACCTGGGGGGGATAGCGCACCGCCTCCCGCAGCCGGCGCACGTCGTCGACCCCGGTGTTGGACGCACCGTCGATCTCCAGCACGTCGGGGCTGCGGCCCTGGGTGATCTCCCGGCACGAGGAGCAGGTGTTGCAGGGGTCGTGGGTGGGACCCTCCCGGCAGTTGAGGGCCTTCGCGAGGATCCGGGCGGCCGAGGTCTTGCCCACCCCCCGGATCCCGGTGAACAGGTAGGCGTGGGCGATCCGCCCCGAGCGCAAGGCGTTCGTCAGGGCCCGTACGACGTGGGCCTGGCCCCTAAGCTCGGCAAAGCGTTGGGGCCGCCACTTTCTCGCCAGAACCTGGTAGGCCATCCGAGACGTTCCGTGGGGGTGGGGGAGAACCTGGGCTCACGACCCCGAAAACGCGACCGGCGCGGACACCAAGGATGACTCGGCGACCTGCGGCACACAAGGCTCCCGGCTACCGCTGCTTCCTTCCGGACCTGACGGAGTTCACCAGGGCCTTGTTGCGCAGGGCCCAGTCATCCTTGCTGCCCGCGCCGGCTCCGCCCTCGTTTGTCGGGCGGTTCGAGATCGAAAAATGGCGGAGAGGGAGGGATTCGAACCCCCGGTACCCAAAAGGGTACAGTTGATTTCGAGTCAACCGCCTTCGACCACTCGGCCACCTCTCCGCTCGTCGGCAGCTGATCGGGCTCGGCTCCGTAAAGGGCTCGGTCCTCCGCGGTCCGTCAGCCGTCCGGGTCTCCCCTCCGGCCACGGAAGAACTCCTGGAGCACCTGTGCAGCCTCGATGTGCCGAACCCCCCGAACCACCCGGATCCGGTGGTTCAGACGGGGGTCGTCGCTCAGGTCGTACAGAGTGCCGGCCGCACCGGCGCGGGGATCGGGGGCTCCGTACACCAAAGCCGGGACCCGCGCTTGGATCATTGCACCCATGCACATGGGGCACGGCTCCAGCGTCACCACCATCACCGCCCGGTCGAGCCGCCACCGGCCCACACTCCGGGCCGCCGTCCGGAGCACCACGCACTCGGCATGCGCCATGGGATCGGCAAGGGTCTCCCGCTGGTTGTGTCCCCGCGCCAACACCCGGCCCTCCCAAAGGAGCACCGCTCCCACAGGGACCTCTCCCTTGCCTGCGGCGACCCTGGCCTCTTCCAGGGCGAGACCCATGGCCTCCTCCAGGCAAGAAGCGGGAGGATACCACGCCCCCTGCGGCGTTGCAACGAACCCCTCGGCGTTCATGACCTCACTGTACCATGGGGGCCTTGCCCCCTCAACGGCACGCGATGTGCATTCGTGCACAACCGAAGAACCCTTCCCTTCTTCTGGCGAGGAGGTGCTGCCATGAGCATCGGCGGTGTTCACAAGGTCTTGGGCGCGTTCCTTCCGGGCGGTCTCCCCCCGGACCACGCGTTTTCCCCAGAGGTGCTGGAACGGGCACGGAGGTGCTACCAAAAGCTCGAGCAGCTTGGGTTCCGCCTGGAGCCAGGCCGAGCTTTGTTACGAATTCGAAACGAGGGGGCCGGGTTTGCGTTCGTCGCCCACCTCTCCCACCCCGACGACCTGGGGGAGCGCCGTGCGCTGTTCCGGGCTTTGCGCTCCCGGTTCGGCACCCGACGGGAGAGGTGGTTTCCCTGGCTGTTCGCGGCGGGGCCCCAGGTGTCCGAACCTTACGAGGCGCTCCGGTACCTGGTCGAGCGCTGCCAGGAGGCTCGGGACCGGGAAACTCCGGCCGCCTGACGCACAACGCACGGGCAGCACAGACCCCATGCCCTCGAACGTGATACTGCGGTGCAGAGCTACTTGAAACGGTGGGAGACGAAAGAAGTTTTTGGCCATACAGCCTCCTAACCCGCACTATTCATGAAGCCTTCTGCTGCAACCGCCGATTGCACGCCATCTCGGGGCGTGCTCGCGCCTCGGGGCTCGACGTACCGTCCCGTACGCCTGCACCCCTCGTGCGCTCGTGCTTGCCCCGCTTTGCCGCACGCTCGACGGTTCCGCGACGAACGCTCATGAATAGTGCGGGCTAACGGGCCGAAGGCCCGAAGCCCCCGGAACCGGGAACCGGGGTTCCCAACCGGCGTCGGCGGCGGTACAGTAGGCGCCACGAGCGAACTCCGGCCCGGAACTCTCACGTGCGGCTGCGAACCGAACGCCGACTGATCCTTGCCCTCCTGCTCTGCTCCCTCCTGCCGCTCGCCGTGCTCGGCGGGCTGGGGGCGGTGGGGTTTACTCGGCTGGGAGCCGAGCTGCGCAGTGCCCAACGGGGTCTGCGCAGGGCCGAGGCGCGCGAGACCGCGGTGGCCGAGGCGTTTCGTGCGAGCGACCGGGCCTCTGCCCTGCTCCAGCGGGCACTGGCGGATGTACGCAGCCTGGCAGCCTTGCCCCCCTCGCCGGAGACGTACGAGGAGTTCTGCCGGACCCACCTGGCTCCGGTCCGAACCGCCTCCGGCCGAGACGCCCCCGTGGTCTGGCCCCCCCTGTACCGCCAGGCCGGATACGCTCCGCGGCCGCCGAAAACTGGATTCATCTCCACCCCGTTCACACCGCCGGCACCCGTGCCCCCGGAACCGGGCCCTGTCGGCGACCTGCCGCGCTCGGGTCGGATACGAGTCGTGGCGGAGCGGACCCGAGAGGGCCAGGTCCCCCGGGTCGAGCGGCTGGTGGCCGAGGTATGGAGATCCGAGGTCCCCGACCTCGGCCGGGTGTGGGCGGAGCTCGATCTGAGGCACCTGGAGCATGCCCTGGGCACCACCCCAGGCAGAACCGGCCTCGTGCTGTTCGAGCTTGACGGTACTCCCTGCTGGCTGGGCTCGCTGCCCCCCCCGGCAGAGGTGGTGGCTCGACTGACCGCTCCGACCGCCTTCGGCCCCGAGCCCATGCAAGCAGGGGCGGTGGTGTGGGTGGAGGGGAATGGACAGGGGTTCGCCCTCGTGGCCTTCAACCCTTTTCCTGACAGCACGCAAACCAAACCCGCTGGGTTCGTGCTGGCCGCGACCGCGCCGGTCCCGCCTACAGCCGCGGACCGAGCCCTCGAGGACCTGGCGCGCCGCTACGCCGGGTACGCGGGCCTGCTGACCCTGGCGACCGGCTTGGTAATCGCCGTGGTGGCCGTGCTGGTGGCCCGCCGGACCGTCCGGCCCTGGGTCCGGCTCAGCGAACGGCTGTCGGCGTTCGTACCCGAGCGGGTCGAGAAGACCGACGACGTGTCGGCCATCGCCGACACCGTGGATCACCTGGCCCAGGAAGCACGGCGCAATGCCGGCCGGCTGAGGGAAACCGAGAGCCGCCTCGGGGAGTTCCTGGAGATGACCCCGGACGGCATCGGGGTGTTCGACGCCTCGGGCCACATCCTTCACGCCAACCGGGCCCTTTGCCAGATGCTCCGGCGACCGCCCAGGCAGATGCAGGGCCTGACCGCCTCGGAGATTCTGGAGGAGCCCCGGGCATGGCCCGCCCTGCTGGCCCGGCTGCGTCAGAGCAACCGGCTGCGCAACTACGAGCTGCCCCTCCGCCGGGCCGATGGCAGCCGGGTCGACGCCCTGTGGAGCGCCCGGCTGGCCCTCATGGACGGCAGGGAGCAGGTGGAGGCTGTGATCCGAGACGTATCGGAGATCAAGGAGGCCCAGGAGCGCGACCGCGAGAAGACCGAGACCCTGTTCCGGGTGTACGGAGAGCTCCACAGGGCCCGTGAGGCCCTGCGACAGGCTTACCAGGAGGCGGAGGAGACGGTCAACGCCCGCACCAAGGAGCTGGAGGCCTCTTACCAGACCCTGCAGGCCACCGAACGGGTCCGCACCGAGTTCCTCATGCAGATGAGTCACGAGCTGCGCACCCCGTTGAACTGCATCATCGGTTACTCGGAGGCCATGATCCAGGGGCTCGACGGCCCCCTCACCCCGGACCAGGCCCACAGCCTCGCGCGCATCGCGGACAGCGGGCGCCGGCTCCTTCGCCTGATCGAGAACATCCTGGACCTGTCCCGAATCGAGGCCGGCCGACTGGAGATCGCACCGTGCCCCGTACGGGTGGAGGTTGTGGCCGAGGCCGTACTTCACCAGGCCCGGACCCTGGTGGGGGATCGGCCGGTGGCCCTGGAACTCCGCGCCCATCCCCACACGCCCCAGGCCTGGGCCGATCCGGACCGGCTGACCCAGGTGCTGTTCAACCTGGTGGGCAACGCCATCAAGTTCACTTCCCAGGGCCGGGTGCGGGTGGAGATCCGCCCGACCGGGGCCGGCCGGGTGGAGGTGGGGGTCAAGGACACCGGGCCCGGCATCGCTCCGGACGACCGGGAGCGGATCTTTCAGAAGTTCGTGCGGGGGGCCGCGGCGGGCGCCGACGGCGCCGGCCTGGGGCTCGCGATCTGCCGGGAGCTGGTGGAGCGAATGGGTGGTACCATCTGGGTGGAAAGCGAGCCCGGGCAGGGCAGCGTCTTCCGGTTCGTGCTGCCCGCGGCCGACGGGGCGATTGACGCCGACGGCCGCGCCTCCGTATGATCGCGGGTCCCGTTTCCGGAGCTGCCGCCATGCAGATCGATCCCAACCGCTTCATCTACAACCCTGCCCTTCGCACCGACCGCAGGGTGCTCGTGACCGGCGGAGCCGGGTTTCTGGGCTCCCACCTGTGCGAAGCTCTGTTGGCACGGGGCAAGGAGGTTCTGTGCCTCGACAACTACTTTACCGGCCGCAAGCAGAACATTGCCCACCTCACGGACCAGCCCGGCTTCGAGCTGCTGCGTCATGACATCACTCACCCCCTGTTCGTGGAGGTGGATCAGATCTACAACCTGGCGTGCCCGGCGTCACCGGTGCACTACCAGTACAACCCGGTGAAGACGATCAAGACCAGCATCTTGGGCGCGATCCACACCCTGGGACTCGCCAAGCGGGTCAAGGCCCGGGTCCTCCAAGCCTCCACCAGCGAGGTGTACGGCAACCCCGTGGTGCACCCCCAGCCGGAGACCTACTGGGGCCACGTGAACCCGATCGGGGTCCGGAGCTGCTACGACGAGGGAAAGCGGGCTGCCGAGTGCCTGTTCATGGACTACCACCGCCAGAACGGGGTGGACGTGCGGATCGCCAGGATCTTCAACACCTACGGACCCCGCATGCTCCCCGACGACGGGAGGGTGGTCTCGAACTTCGTGGTACAGGCCCTGCGGGGGCAGCCCCTCACGGTGTACGGGGACGGGTCCCAAACCCGGAGTTTCTGCTACGTGGACGACCTCGTGGACGGGCTGATCCGGCTGATGGAGAGGGACGGTTTCGTCGGCCCCGTGAACCTGGGCAACCCCGAGGAGTTCACGATCCTGGAGCTGGCCGAGCTGGTGCGGGAGATGACCGGAGCCCGCTCGGAGATTCGGTTTCTGCCGCTCCCGTCCGACGACCCGGTGCAGCGGCGGCCCCAGATCGCCCTGGCCCGGGAGAGGCTGGGGTGGGAGCCCAAGGTGTCCCTGCGGGAGGGGCTGCGCCGCACCATCGACTACTTCGACGACTGGCTGCGGGAGAACCCTCTGGATGGCCTGCGGACTTTCCCGAAGGAACACACAACCGCCGAGAAATAAAAAGGTCTCTTATTGACTCGGCGACAAGATCGGCTTGCTTTTCCCGGAGGGCGGGGCAGGGGTTTTAGGAGACGGATTTCAGCGGACGGGTGTTTCGAAGAGATGCTCCACCGGATCACCCGGGGCAGTCCTTCTCTCTGTCCACGGTCATCTGGACTCTGAGCCCTGAGATACGGCCGCGCCCGGCCCTCCAGCAGGCCCCATGCCCCCAAGCGCGCTAGGTAGTCACCGGAGTCACAGTAACAGCCTCTTAGCCTTCTGACGGGCCGAAGGCCCAACAAGGACGATTTCCATGGCGGAATCCGTGCTGGTGGCCGGAGGGGCCGGGTACATCGGCTCCCACGTTGCGAAGCTTTTGGCCCAGAAGGGCTTTCACCCGGTGGTGGTGGACAACCTGGAGCGGGGCCATCGGTGGGCGGCCCGGTGGGGCACCTTCGTGGAGGCGGACCTGGCGGACCGTAAGGCGGTGCGGGCGGTCCTGCTGGAGCATCGGATCCGGGCGGTGATGCACTTCGCGGCCTACGCCTACGTAGCCGAATCGGTCCGGGAGCCGGGCCCCTACTACCGCAACAACGTGGCCACCACCCTGGCCCTGCTGGAGACCATGAAGGAGGTGGAGAGCGAGCTCTTCATCTTCTCGTCGACCTGCGCCACCTACGGCGAGCCGGAGCAGGTCCCGATCCGGGAGGACCACCCCCAGCGGCCTATCAACCCTTACGGCCGCACCAAGCTCGTGGTGGAGCAGATGCTCGCCGACTTCGAGGCCGCCTACGGCCTGCGCCACGTGAACCTGCGGTACTTCAACGCGGCCGGCGCCGACCCGGACGGCGAGGTCGGAGAGGCCCACGATCCCGAGACCCACCTGATCCCCCTGGTGCTGGAGGTGGCCCTGGGCACCCGGCCCCACATCGCGGTGTTCGGCACCGACTACCCCACCCCCGACGGCACGTGCGTGCGCGACTACATCCACGTGACCGACCTGGCCGAGGCCCACGTGCTGGCCCTGGAGCACCTGCTCTCCGGCGGGCAGAGCCGGTCGTACAACCTGGGGAACGGCACCGGATACTCGGTGCGGCAGGTGATCGACGAGGCCCGGGAGGTCACCGGCCGGGAGATCCCGGTCTTGGAGGCCCGTCGGCGGTGGGGCGACCCGGCCGTGCTGGTGGGGTCGAGCGACCGGATCCGTTCGGAGCTGGGCTGGACGCCCCGGTACCCCGGGCTCGACACGATCCTGGAGACCGCCTGGAGCTGGCACCGCAACGGTCCGACCGGCAACGTTTGATTCCAGAACCCGTGCGGAAGGCTCTGCTCCGCAAGTAGGCCGCCCCGCGGCCCCAGAGGCTTACTTCCGGCCTAGCTTCTCCAGCATCTGCCCCGCCTCAAACGCCCACGGGCCCTTCTTCTCGGCATTAAGGGCCTCCTGGAGCAGCGCGCGGGCGCGCTCCTTTTGCCCCAACTTCGCCAGGGCGGCTCCCAAGTGATACGCCACCTCGGGGTTGTTCGGCAGCTCCTTCCGGGCCTTCTCGAACTGCCGGCGGGCCCGCTCGAACGCCCCCTGACGGTAGAACACCCAGCCCAGGGTGTCGGCCGTGAACGGGTTGTCGGGCGCCTCCTCCACCGCGATCTCGGCCAGGCGTTGGGCCTCGGGCAAGGTCTCGTCCTTCTCGGACAGGATCATGGCCAGGTTGTTGGCGGCCACAGGATGGCGGGGCGCCACGGCCAGAATCCTACGGTACAGATCCCGGGCCTTGTCCCGCTCGCCCCGGGACTCGCGGATGGTGGCCAGGAGCAGAAGGCTCGATACGCGCTTCGGCTGCGCCTCAAGCGCCTTGCCGAGGGCTGCGATCGCCTCCTGGACCTTGCCCTGGCTCATCCGGAACCGGGCCTCCAGCTCCAGGGTCTCCACCGCGTCCGACCCAGCCTTCAGGCTTCGGCGGAGATAGGCCTCTGCAGCCTTGGTCTTGCCCCGGCTCATGGCGTGTACGGCCAGCGCGTTCAGGACCGGCGGCGCCTCGCCGTTCGCCTGGAGAAACGCTTCCCCGACCCGGCGCACCTCGTCGTGACGGCCCAACCGGTCGAGAAGGGCCATCTCCCGCAGGACCGGCTCAAGGGCAGAGGGCGCTCCCTTGCGGGCCGCCTCGTAAGCCCCCACGGCGTCGGCCCCCCGGCCCTGGGCCTCCAGGGCCTGGGCGAGCCGCAGGCGCAGGAGCGGGTTGTCCGGGTCGTCCGTCAGCAGCGCCCGGAGCTCCTTCTCGGCCTCCTTGGCCTTGCCCTCTACCAGCAGCGCCACCGCCCTCAGCCTCCGGGCCGTGCGGTCCTCAGGCCGGACCCGCAGGATCCGATCGGCGGCCTGACGGGCCTCGGTCCCGTCTCCCAGCTCCAGGGCCACCTTGGCCAGGTCCAGGTTGGCGAAGTAGTGCCCCGGCACCGTCGCCAGCACCCGCCGGTACGCCTCGCGGGCCTTGTTCCACTGCCGCTCCATGGCGTAGGCCTTACCTAAAAACAGATTGCCGTTCACCGAGTCTGGAGCCTCGGCCACGATCCCCTCCAGGGCCTCCCGACCCTGGGCCACCCGCCCCCGGGCCAGGTCCAGCCTGGCCCGAAGCAGCCGCACGTTGCGGTCGGTGGGGGAGCGCTTCGCCAGATCCTGGATCAGAGGCTCGGCCCGATCCGGGTCGTCCGACAGCAGGTAGAGATTGGCCAACCTCAAAAGCACCGCTGGGTTGTCCGGGGCGAGCTCCCGCAGCTCCTCCAACGTCTCCCGGGCTCGGGTCAGGTCTCCGATCACCGAGTAGAACCCCGAAAGCACGGCCAAGGCCCGGCTGCGGCGGGCCTCGTCATCCCCGGCCTCCTGGAGGGCCGTTCGAAGGAGGCCCTCGGCGGTCTTCCGATCCCCCCTGCGGAGCCGGTACAGCGCCACCGCCTCCAGCTGCTCCGGGTTCCCATCCGCCAGGTTCCGCACCTCCTCCATCAGGGCGTCGGCCTCCTCGAACTGCTTCGCACCGGCCAATAGGTTGGCCAACGCCACCCGCAGGGAGGAGGAGGGCGGGATCTGGTCCAGCCCCTTGCGGAGCATCGCCTCAGCGCCCTCCCGGTCGCCGGCGGCGAGCCGGACTCGAGCTGCCTCGATCCACAAGGCCTCCCTGTCGGGGGCCCGCTTCAACGCCTGATCCAGGGCCTCGGACGCCTTGGCCCACGACTTCTCGGCCGCACGGGCCCGGCCCAGGACCAGCCAGGGCTCGAACCGCTTCGGCATCAGCTGCACCGCCTTCGAGGCATGCTCAGCCGCCTCCGAGAACCGACGGGCCGCCAGGGAGAACCGCGCCACGTTGAGCCGGGCCTCCCCGTCATCCGGGTCGAGGCTCACCACCTCCCGGAACTCCCGGAAGGCCCCCGCCCCGTCCCCCTGCTTAAGAAGCGCCTCGGCCAGCTTCCGGTGGGCCTCCACATTGGCCGGATCGGCCTGCACCGCGCTGCGAAGCTCCAGGGTTGCCTCGACCGTTTTACCCGCGGAGAGGTAGGCCTCGGCCCGCCGCAGGTGCTCGGCCGCGCGCTCCGGATCGGCGGCCCAGGAGGTCGCCGCCAACCCCCACACCCACACGGCCACCAGAAGGAGCCCATATTTTCCTTGACGCTTCAGGACTAGTCCGATACTCATTTACGGCCTCGTCTACTCAACAATCGAAAGGAGAAACCCCATGTCGTGGAAGCCAGAAACCCTAGCGGTCCACGCCGGGCAGGCCCCCGATCCCACGACCGGGAGCCGTGCGGTCCCGATCTACCAGACAACCAGCTACGTGTTCAAGAACGCCGAGCACGCGGCCAGCCTGTTCGCCCTCCAGGAGTTCGGGAACATATACACCCGGATCATGAACCCGACCACCGACGTGTTCGAGCAGCGCATGGCCGCCCTCGAAGGGGGCACGGGCGCCTTGGCCGTGGCATCGGGCCAGGCGGCCGAGACCCTGGCCCTGTCGTGCATCGTGGAAACCGGCTACGAGGTCGTGGCCTCCACGAGCCTCTATGGCGGTACGTACACGCTGCTCCATTACACCCTGCCCAAGCTGGGAATCAAGGTCCGGTTCGTGGACCCCCGGGATCCCGAGAACTTCCGTCGAGCCATCACCGACCGCACCCGGGCCGTGTACGCCGAGGTCGTCGGCAACCCCAAGCTGGACACCCTGGACATCGAGGCTGTGGCCGCGATCGCCCACGAGGCCGGGGTCCCCCTTGTGGTGGACAACACCATGCCAACCGCCTACCTGGTGCGCCCCCTGGACCACGGCGCCGACGTGGTCGTGGCCTCGGCCACGAAGTTTGTGGGCGGCCACGGAACCTCGATCGGCGGCATCATCGTGGACGGCGGGAGGTTCGACTGGGGTAACGGCAAGTTCCCTCACTTCTCTCAGCCCGACCCCAGCTACCATGGGCTCAACTTCTGGGAGACCTTCGGGGACTTCCCAGGGCTCGGGAACGTGGCGTTCATCATCAAGTGCCGCGTCCAGTGGCTGCGGGACACCGGGGCCTGCCTGAGCCCCTTCAACTCGTTCCTGTTCCTCCAGGGGTTGGAGACCTTGCCCCTCCGGATGGAGCGCCACTCGGAGAACGCCATGGCCGTGGCCCGGTTCCTGGAGTCGCACTCCTTGGTGAACTGGGTGAGCTACCCCGGGCTCGAGAGCCACCCCGGCCACGAGACCGCCCGCAAGTACCACCACCGGGGCCTGTACGGCGCGATTCTCGGGTTCGGGATCCAGGGGGGGCTCGAGGCCGGCAAGCGTTTCATCGACAACGTGAAGCTGTTCAGCCACCTGGCGAACATCGGGGATGCCAAAAGCCTGGCCATCCACCCCGCGTCCACCACCCACTCCCAGCTCACTCCCGAGGAGCAGCAGACCGCCGGAGTGAGCCCGGACTTCATCCGGCTCTCCGTGGGCATCGAGCACATCGACGACCTCCTTGAGGACCTGGACCAGGCCCTGCGGGCCGCCGCGCGCTGAGGGCGGCGACGTCTGCCCCGCCAAAAAGACCGGCGGCCCGGGAGTTCGCCGTTCCCGGGCCGCCGGTCTCTTCCTGAGGGAGGGGACGGAGACCCCACTACAGGCGGCGCTTTACATCGGCCAGGGCCTGAAGCTTGTACTCCTCGGCCTCCACGAACAGCCGTGCCCGCTCCCGCACCAGCATCTCCCGAAACGACTCGGTCTTGATCGAGGGCAGGTTGATGTCCACGCTCAGCATGGCGGCCCGCAGGGCGGCCTCGGCCACGTAGGCGCCCACCCCCACGTCCGAGATCGCCCCCTTGTTCCCCGCCGGCGCGAGCCTGGCGGCCATCTTCAGGATCTCCAGGCACACCTTGCAGATCTCCAAGGGGACCTGGGAGGCGTTCTGGGCCGCCTTCTCCATGGCCTCGTCCTTGGCCCGATGCTGCTCCTCGGTGTCGGTGGGCATACGCCAGGCCTTCATGAAGATCTCGAACGCCTCCATGTCTCGGGCTGTCAGGGCCCTGAGGTCCTCGATGGCCTTCGCGCATCCGTCGGCCACCTCCTGGGCCAGGTCCTGCACGTCCTCGTACCCCTTCTTTCCGAGGGTCAGGTTCGCCACCATGCTCACCATGGCCGCCGCGTTGGCCGCGACCACGGCGCTCACGCTTCCACCCCCAGGGGTGGGGCTTTTGGAAGCGGCTTCGGCCAGATACTCATTCAAGCTCTTCGCATAGATCGACATGGATCCCCTCCCTTGTCTCAGACGAGTCCCTTCTGGAGCTTCAGGGCCTTGACCGTGTTGCCCATGATAATTGTGGTGGTCAGGCTGCCGACGCCGCCCGGAACCGGGGTGATGGCGCTGGCCACCTCTTTGGCGGCCTCGAAGTCCACGTCACCGGTGATGGAGCCGTCGGGCTTTTCGTTGATGGCCGCGTCGATCACCACGGCGCCCGGGGCGATCATGTCGGCCTTGATCAGGTGGTCGGCCCCGGCCCCGGCGGCAGCCACCACGATCTCGGCCCACCGGCAGGCCCCGGCCAGGTCCTTGGTGCGGCTGTGGCACACGGTAACCGTGGCGTCACGTCCCTTCTGGAGCAGGAGCATCGCCAGGGGCCGCCCCACCGTATCGCCCCGCCCCACCACGGTGACCCGCCGGCCGCGCAGCTCCACGCCGGAGCGCTGGATCAGCTCGATGCACGAAAGCGGGGTGGCCGGCACCAGGGCCAGGTCCTCCTGGCCGCCGAGCACGTACCCTCGGTTCACGGCGGTGACCCCGTCCACGTCCTTGGCCGGAACGATCGCGTTCATGACCCTGGCCTTGTCGATGTGGCCCGGCAACGGCAGCTCCACCAAAATGCCGTGCACGTCCGGGTCGGCGTTGAGCCTCTCCACCAAGCCCACCACCTCGGCCTCGGGGGTGTCGGCACCGAGCTCGTGCACCTCGACCACCACACCCACCTTCTCACCCATCTTCACCTTGTTGCGGGCGTACCACACGCTGCCCGGATCGTCGCCCACCAGCACCACCGAGAGCTTGGGCACGATCCCCTTGGCCCTCAGGCTCTCCACCTCCCGGGCGAGCTCGGCCCGGATCTCCTCGGCGATGGGTCCTCCCTTGATGATCTTTGCGGCCATGGCTTTCCTCCCTTACGGAATCCTCACGGAAAAACGCCCCTCAGGGGCCTGAATCCGCCGTAAGAAAACACACCCCCACCCCGGTGTCAAGCGCCACCGAAACGCCTTTTGGGTTGGCGCCACTCCGGGGATCTCTTACACTTTTCGGATCTCGAATCCCCCCTAGGGAGGCTTCCCATGTCCGTTCACCTGCACATCGACCCCTGGAATGGGGCGGCCGGGGACATGCTCCTGGCCGCCCTGGTGGACGCCGGAGCCAGCGCCGAAGCGGTCACGTCGGCCGTGGTGGGGGTGCGGGTGCCCGGGGTGGACCGGGTGGAGCTCTCCTTCCCTACCGTGGCGTCCCACGGTCTGGCGGGCCGAGCCCTCCGGGTGTCGGTGCACCCCGAAGTCCAACCGCCCCATCGGTCAGCGTTCGAGCTTCGGCAGGCCGTCGAGGAGGCGCCGTTGCCCGAGCCGGTGCGGGCCCGGGCCCTGTCTGCCCTGGGCCTGCTCACCCGGGCCGAGGCTGCGGTCCACGGGATGGAGCCCGAACACGTGCACTTCCACGAGATCGGCGGTGTGGACACGGTGATCGACCTGGTGGGGGTGGCGGCCGCGCTCGAGCAGTTGGGCGTGACCAGCATCACCTGCGGCGAGCTCCCCCTGGGAGGCGGGTCGATCCGGTGCAGCCACGGCACCCTGCCCTCCCCCGCCCCGGCCACCCTCGAGATCCTCCGGGGGACCTCGGTTCGGGGGGTGGATCTGGCCATGGAGACGGTGACCCCCACCGGAGCCGCCCTGCTTCGGGCCACCGTCAACGCCTTCGGCCCTTCCCCGGCCATGGACCTCGAGGCGGTCGGCACGGGGTTTGGCACGGTTCGGGTGCCCGACCGTCCCAACTGCCTGCGGGTCTGGCTCGGGCGGGCTCGGCGGGACGGGGCCTCCGACGAGGTGATTCTCCTGGAGGCGAACCTGGACGATCTGACCGGCGAGCTGCTGGGCCCATTGATCCCCCGGCTGCTAGAGGCAGGGGCGCTGGATGCGTGGATCACCCCCGTCTTGATGAAGAAGGGCCGACCGGCCCACGTGGTGTCGGCCCTGTGCCCGCCCGCCCGGGTCGGGGCCGTGGAGGAGGTGTTTTGGCGCGAAACCTCCACCCTGGGCGTGCGCCGGGCCCGGTGGGAGCGTACCTGCCTCGACCGGTCATGGGAGGACGTGGCCACCCCCTGGGGCCGGGTGCGGGTCAAAGTGGGGCACCGGAACGGCCGGGTGGTCCAGCGGGCCCCGGAGTTCGAGGACTGCCTCACCGCGGCCCGGCGGGCCGGCGTACCGCTCAAGGAGGTGTACGCCGCCGTGTGGAGGTGCATGGGGTGACGGATTGACAATGGGCGCCCGGCCGGTATTCTGCTCAAAACATTGTTTTTCTCCCCTCAACAGCCAGTAACTCTGTCATACCCCACGGCCCAAGAGGCTTGGCCGTAGCTAGGGAGCCGCCCCAACCGACGACTGTAGACCGCCGACCGAAGGCCGCTGCCGTGAAGGAGGCCGACCGTGCGCATCCTGTTAGTGGAACCGTGCCCTCCCCGCCCCCACGTGTTCAGCCGGATCCGGTTACCCCGCCTCGGGCCGGTGCTCCTTGCGACGATCCTCCGTGATCGGGGACACGAGACCCGGGTGGTGGTGGAGGAGGTCCGCCCCCTGCGGGACGAGGACCTGGAGTGGGCCGATGTGGTGGGGGTTTCGTCCCTAACCACCACGGCCGCCCGGGCCTACCACTGGGCCGACCGGGCCCGAAGCCTCGGCAGGTTCGTGTTCATGGGCGGGCCCCACCCCACGTTCCTGCCGGACGAGGCCCTGGACCACGCGGATGTGGTGGTACGCGGGGAGGGAGACCTGACGGTGCCCGAGCTCCTGGCGGCCCTCGAGGAGGGCCGCGGGTTCGAGGGTGTCGCCGGGGTCTCCTTCCGCTCGGACGGCGTCACCGTACACACTTCGGACCGGCCCCTGATCGAGGATCTGGACCGGCTGCCCACCCCGGACTTCTCCCTGGTTGAGAACTGGAGCGGCCGGCGGGTGACCCCGGTGTCCACCAGTCGGGGGTGCCCGTTCCGGTGCCGGTTCTGCTCGGTGATCCCAATGTTTGGAGCCCGGTACCGGTTTCAGTCGGCACGGAGGGTGCTGAGGGATCTGGAGGCGTACTCGCGCACCACGGACCACGTGTTCTTCTGCGACGACAACTTCGCCGCGAACCGCCGCCGCACCCGAGAGATCTGCGAGGGCATCCTCGAGCGCGAACTCCCTTTGGAGTGGTCGGCCCAGGTCCGGGTAGACCTGGCCCGGGACCGGGACCTGGTCCGCCTCATGGCCCAGGCCGGATGCTGGTGCGTGTTCGTGGGCCTTGAATCGGTGAACCCCCGCACCCTTGAGGCCTACGACAAACGGCAGACCGTGGACGACATCCGCAAGGCGGTGGCCACGTTCCGGGAGGCCGGGATCTGGGTCCACGGTATGTTCGTGCTGGGGGCCGACACGGACGACCGGGACACGGTGCGCCAGACGGTACGGTTCGCCCGGGAGGCAGGCATCGAGACCGTGCAGTTCCTGGCCCTTACCCCCACCCCGGGCACGGGCCTGTACGACGATATGATTGCCCAGGAGCGGATCCTGACCCAGCGCTGGGACCTGTACGACGGCCACCACGTAGTGTTCGAGCCGGCCCAGTTCACCGCCCCGGAGCTCCAGCGGGAGATCACCCGGGCCACGGTCCGTTTCTACAGCCTTCGCAGGGTCACGCGGGCGGCGCTCCGAGCCCGATGGCTCGAGGCCACGGTGGCGCTGCACGCGTGGCATCACGCTCGACAGTTCCGGCGCCGGGAGCGGCCCTTCGCCCGCGACCTGCGGCTGCATCTGGTGCACCACCGCGCGGGCCTGCGCGAGATTCTGGGCAGCCGCAGGGTGCGGCGGCTGGCCCTCCCGACCCTGGGGGTCCCACCCGAGCAGCTCCGCCTGCTGCGCCGCATCGCCGAGGGACTCCGTCTCCAGATCGTGGAGGTGGCCGAGTCTCCAGAGGCCCTGGTACGACGCCTGGCGACCCCGCCGGCCCCGGCCGACGTGGTGGTGGTGCCCGCTCGGCCCGGGCTGCTGCCTCCCGGTAACCGGGCGGGCGGCCTGTGGACCACCCGGATCGGCTGCGTGCCGGTGCTCGGGTTCCCTTCGGACCCCGCTGCGTTCCGAAGGGCTTGTAGGAATCTGGCCCTGGGTCTGGCCCGAAACGCCCGGCGAGGGATCCGGGCGTACCGCAGGGCGGTGGCACCCCCACGCCCCGCCCGGCACTCGGACGTTTGACAGGGTTTCCGGAGCCCCCCTAAAATTCGGTAACCTTTGCGCCACGGGGCCCATCCAATGGGGGAGAGCACGATGGGATCGGGCATCCGAAGTTGGCCGGCCCAGGACCGGCCCCGGGAGAAGCTGCTCTGCCGGGGTGCCGAGGCCTTGACCGACCCGGAGCTTCTGGCGATTCTCCTGCGCACCGGCTCGGGGGGAGAGAGCGCGGTGGACCTGGCCCGCCGCCTGTGGGCCGACGCAGGGAGCGCATGGCACAGGCTCGCAGAGGCCGCTCCGGCGGAGTTGGCGACCCGGCCGGGCGTGGGGCCGGCCAAGGCCGCTGCCGTGGTCGCGGCCCTCGAGATCGGTCGCCGCATGGTCGGGCGGCCCTTGACCCTGCGGGAGCCGTTTCGGGCCAGCCGCCAGGTGTACGATCACTTCGCTTCACGGCTCCGCGGGCTCCACAAGGAGCGGTTTTACTGCCTCCTTCTCGACGCGCGCAATCGGCTCCTGCGGGAAGAGCGGGTGAGCGAGGGCACCCTCACCCAGAGCTTGGTTCATCCCCGTGAGGCGTTTCGGGCGGCGGTGCGGGAGGCCGCGTCCGCCGTGATCTTTGCCCACAACCATCCGAGCGGAGACCCCAGCCCGAGCGGGGACGACCGGCAGCTCACCCGGCGGCTGTGGGAGGCGGGGCGGGTGCTCGGGATCCGGGTGCTCGACCACGTCATCGTTGGGGAGGGGCGCTTTTACAGCTTCGCCGACGAAGGGGAGTTCCCCCCTGTCTGAACGAACCGCCCCGGCGGCGGTTCTCCCGCATCCTCCCGATGAGAAAGGACGGTCCAGGGTCCATGCTTCGCTTCCGCATTCGGTGGCTTGCCATCGTTCTGCTGCTGGTTCCCGGGGTAGCCGGGGCCCAAGACAACCGGGTCGTGGTGCTCCCGTTCGAGGTGTACAACGCGCCGGACCTGGATCCCCTGAGGCCGGGCCTGGAGGCCATGCTGGCGGGAAGGCTGGACGGGCCGGGTTACACGGTCGTCCAAGGGGCAGAGCCCCAACCGTCGGACTGGACCGTCCGGACCACCATCACCCGTCTCGGGTCTACCTACAGCGTGGACGGGGCTCTGGTCCCGCCGGCCGAAAGCCCTGCCGAGGGGGCCCGATCGTACCGCACGGTGGGGGCTACCGAGGAGATCCTGCCGGCTCTGGAGGCCCTGGCCCAGGAGCTCAAGGCCTACCTCACCCAAACCCTCCCCGCGCAGCCCCCCGCCACCCCGGCCCCGTCTCCTGCTCTCCGGGAGGAACCCGCCCCCGCGACGCCGGCCTCCGGGCCCACACCCCCGGCGTCGGGGGTGCAGGCTGCTGTCGCCTCGCCCCGGGTGGGCCCGCTGGTGGACGGCAACGCCCTGGGGCTTACGGCGGCCGACCTGGACGGCGACGGAATCACGGAGATCGTGGTTCTGGGCAACCAGGTGCTGACCGCTTACCGAGACACAGGGACCCGGTTCGAGCGGCTCTGGGAGGTCCCGGTGCCGCCGGGCATCACACCAGCGTGTATCTCGGCCGCAGACCTGGACGGCAACGGGCGGCCAGAGCTGTTCGTTGCCGGCATGAGCGGCACCCAGCCCACCAGCCAGGCCCTGGAGTGGTTCGGATCGGCCCTGGCCTCCAAGGGCGAACGGATCCCTGGGTTTGCACGGGCGGCCGACCCCTCCGCCCCGGTGGTGCTCCTGGCGCCGCGCGGCACGGGGAAGGACCTGTTCTCCGGCCGCCTCCTCACGCTCCGGTGGGGAGGGGCCGGATATGTGGCCGGAGACCCGCTCCCCCTCCCGGGGGCCGCGCTGCCGGCCAACGCCGACCGGGTCCACCTGAATCCGACCGCCTTCGGCTGGGCGGTCACCACCCAAGGGGACCGGCTGCGGCTGTACGACGACCAGGGGAGCGAGATCTTCGAGAGCGCCGACGCGGTGAAGGGGAGCCGGGTGGCCCTGCAGGGGGAGGAACGGATCCGGGACTACCAGGACGAGGACTTCTATCGGGTGCACGGTCGCACCCTCTCGCGCCTCTCCCAAGGGAGCACACCGGAGTTCGTGCTGTTCAAGAACTATGGGGGCATCTCCCGGGTGTTCCGGCGCATCGCCTCGTTCTCCTACGCCCAGCTCCTGGTGTGGAAGTGGGACGGGCTCACCATGGTGCCTGTGGCCGAGGGCCCCAAGGTGCCGGGAGCCCTGGTGGACCTGGACTGGGACCCCGCCTCCCCCGGCCGACGGGTGTACGCTCTGCTGGTCCGGAGTGAGGGGACCCTGTTCCGGAAGGACCGCCACCGGATCCTGGTGTACGAGTTCCGCTAGCCCGCATGATTCATGAGCGTTCGTCGCGAAACCGTTGGGTGTGCGTCAGATCGGGGCAAGCGTAGCAACGAGGGGTGCAGGCGTACCGGACGGTACGTCGAGCCCCGAGGCGCGAGCACGCCCCGAGATGGCGTGCAATCGGCGGTTGCAGCAGAAGGCTTCATGAATCATGCGGGCTAGGAGGCCAGTGAGGCGGGGACGCCAGAAGGCTTGAAAACCGATCCGACTCCCAACCGCTCTAAACATCACTGCACCTCTTTGACACCACCTCACGGCGCGGTGGGCATGGGGCCTGTTGGAGCGCCGGACGTGGCTCCTACCGTCGCTGCATCCGTAGGGCCCCACAGGGGCCTGGAGGGGCCTCCCAGTAATTTCGGTCGTCGGTCGGTGGTCAAGAAGCCGCAAGCCCTCGGGCATACGCCGGAACCTCGGGGGGAACTGGGCACCACGGACTTGACAGGGGCCTTCCGGCTCGTATAATAGCGGCCCTTCCGGCGGTGTAGCTCAGCTGGTCAGAGCAGGCGGCTCATATCCGCCGAGTCCGGGGTTCAAGTCCCTGCACCGCCACCACGGAACGAAAGCGCCCCGGCGGCCACGGCCGCCGGGGCGTTTCTCTTCCCCCCTTCCATGTAACTTCCGCTAGGACGCTGGAACGCTTGAAAACCTCCCGGATTCCCACACGTTCTAAGCATCACCATGCCTCTTCGCCTCCACCCCATGGTCCGGGGGGCGTGGGGCCTGCTGAAGAGCCCGCCCGTCTAACGGGCCGAGCTAGCCGGAATTTCTCTAGTTTCTAGTCTCTAGCTCGCCCCGGACCAACGCACGTTACCCTTCTCCGTTGTAGGGCCGCGCAGCGGCCGATGGGGGCTTCCCCCTACGCGCCGTCCCCGAGCACCCGTCGGACCTCGACGGCGAGCTGGCTCGGAGAAATCGGTTTCGGCAGGACCACGGCTACCCCTGCCTCGGCGAGGGCCCGAGGGGTCACCGCGGCCGAGTACCCCGTACACAGAACGACCGGCAGGTCAGGCCGAACCCCGTGCGCCCAGCGGGCCAGGGCCAGGCCAGTGCAGTCCGGCATGGTCTGATCGGTGAGAAGCAGATCATACCCCCCGGCGTTCTTTTCCAGCCGCGTCCTGGCCTCGGCAGGGGAGACCACCGCCTCCACGTCGTACCCCAAGGCCTCGAGGGTCTGGGAGAGAAAGTCAGCCACCTCGAGTTCGTCGTCCACCACCAAGACCCGCTCACCCCGTCCCCGCGGGGGCGCCTTCCGTCGGGGCTCCTTGCTCGGCCCGGACTCTGAGCCCTCCCTTGCCGGCAGATACACCTGAAAAGTGGTTCCCTTGCCCGGTTCGGACTCCACCCGAACCGTGCCGCCGTGGGCCTGCACGATCCCGTGCACCGCAGCCAGCCCGAGGCCGGTGCCCTTGCCCACCTCCTTCGTCGTGAAGAACGGCTCGAAGATCCGGTCTCTCACCTCGGGAGGCATGCCGCACCCGTCGTCGCTCACCCGGATCCGCAGGTAGCGCCCAGTGGGGAGCTCCGGGTCCCCAGCAGACACCCAGTGTTCCTCCAGGGCCATCTCCAGGGTCCCGCCGTCCGGCTCCATGGCGTGCCATGCGTTGGTCGCCAGGTTCATCAGCACCTGCTGGAGCTGAGTCGCGTCACCCACCACCCAGTCGGACGGCGCCTCGGAACGCACCTCGAGCCGCACGTGCTTGGGAATGCTGGCTCGGAGAAGCGCCTCGGTCTCCTCCAACAAGGCCCCCAGCCGAAGCGGGGTACGCCCCTCCTCTCCCTGACGGCTGAAGGCCAGGATCTGCTGCACGATCCCCCGGGCCCGCTCGGCCGCCCGCACCACCCGCTTCAGGTTCCTCTCCAACCGGCTCCCTGGCTCCACCCCCTGCAGGGCCATGTCCGCGTACCCCAGGATCGGGGTCAGGATATTGTTGAAGTCGTGGGCCACCCCCCCGGCCAGGGTCCCAAGGGCCTCGAGGCGCTGGTTCTGGGCCAGCCGGCTCTCGAACTCCACCTCCCGGGTCACGTCGCGCTTCACCACCACCAGGTTGCGAACCTCGCCCCCTTCACCCGTCACCGGCGACAGGGCACACTCCTCGTGGTACGTGGCTCCGTCCGCCCGTTGCGCCCGGATCCTCCCGCTCCAGACCTGACCCCGCTCCGCTGCCTCCCGCAGCTCCTGTACCCTGGGCTCGTCCGGGGGGTACAGGGCGAAAAGGCTCACCCCCTCCAGCGGCTCGTCTGCCCCACACATCTTCCGGAATGCGCGGTTGCCGTACAGGACCCGGCCCTCCGGGTCGGTCACCGCGATGCCCTCCACAGCCTGATCCACGGCCGCAGCCAACCGCGCCAGCTTGTCATCCCGCTCGGCGATCTGGGCCAGCATGCGGTTGAAGCCCCGGATCAGGGTCCCCACCTCGTCCTGGCCGCCCTCGGGGATGCGCACCGAGTAGTCCCCGGAGGAGGCGACCCGGGCCATGGCGGCGGCCAACTCCTGAATGGGGCCCGAGATACGCCTGCGCAAAGGGATCGAGACCAGCCAGGCCACGAGCACCGCCACCCCCATGACCCCTCCCGCCACCCCCAGCCCCCACCACAGCCGAGCGTGGAGATCGCCCGTGTCCACCTGGATCACGATGCGACCTAGAGCCTCCCCTTCGAACGAGACCGTTCGGCCAACCACCAGGGAGCGCTGTGCCCACCAAACCCCATCTTCCCGGGCGGCCCGGGGGGGAGGGCGCCCCGCCCGGCCGTACCCGGCAAACACCTCGCCGTTCCGACCCAGGAGCCAGGCCGCCCGAACCTGGGGCTGAGAGGAGAGGGACGCCAGGGTCCGAGCCGCGGCATCGGAGTCGTCGAACAGAAGGGGGGCCGCGCAGTTGGCGGCCACCACCTCAGCCAGAGTGCGCAGCCGGTCCGAGGCGTGATCCCGGTACGACCGCACCTCGCGCCAGGCGAACAACCCCACGGCCAAAGCGAGCGAGATGGTGCTCGCCGCCACCACCGCGAGCCCCACCTTCCGCCCCAACGGCAGGTCACGGAAGCGAGCCACGGCCCGCTCCTCCCTGGCCAAGCACCCGCACCGCCAACCGCAGCACCTCGGCACTGATCCGAAGGCCGGCTGCCAGAGCCCTGTCGAGGTTCACCTCGAACCGGATCTTCTCCCCCTGCCGTATGAACCCCACCATGCCCCCGCGATCCACGAAGCCGGGCTGGTCGCTCACCGTGAGGATTTCCCAACCGTCGAGTGCCTCCAACATCCGTCCCACGGACGGCACCGTGGCACCCGCTAGGAACACGACCTGGCAGCCCCGGGCTTCCCGGGCTGTCCGCACCCGTACCACCTCCACCGGGCGGCCGTGCACGGTGCGGCCGATCAGCTCGTCCCACAGCGGCCCGAACGGGTCGTCTCCCCAGACACCGAACCGGAACGCCCCCCCCTCCGGCGGATCGCCGGAGGGCCACCGCGTAAACCGCGCCAGATTGTACAGGTAGGCCAGCTTGACCTCTTGCTCCCGGCCGGTTCGCGGCCCCTCCGCCGGCGTGGCGGATCGGCTCCAAATCCCCAGGAGGGCTGCGACGGCCCAACCGAGAAACCGGCGCCGGCCCATTGTCATCCCCGGCAACGGGGAAGGAGGGTCCCGGCCGGGCTATGGGGTCTGCCAGGTGATCCGGACATACGCACCCCGCTCCACCTCGGTGGGGATCGTCTGGATCGCCTTTCCGGGGATGAACTCCAGGTGGGACGGATCGAGGAGATTCTGACCCACCAGGTCCACGCGCCAACCCCGGCCGAGGCGCCGCCCCAACCGGACGTCCAGCTCCGTGTACGCGTTCACGCCGTCCTGCTCCAACCCGCCCACGTGTCTACCCCAGAGGTCCAGCTCCCATCCCCGTCCCAGATCCATCGACGACCGAACCGAGACCCGATGGCGAGGGCTCCTGCCCTCCTCGTTCTCGGTGAACACGTCCCTGCTCCCGCCTTCCAGCTCGAGGTCCAGGACCATCCAGGTGTACGCCGCATAGATGCGCCACCAGTCCGCCGCGAACCAGTCCACCGAGGCCTCGAGCCCCACGGAGCGGCCCCGGGCCCGGTTGTCCGTGTTCAGCACGACAGAGCCGTCGGGCGCCACCCGGGGCTCGAACGTGCGCAGGTCCTCGTAACGGTGCCAGAACCCCGCCAGATCCACCGACAGCTTCCGGCCCCACAGGAACCGGACCCCTCCCTCGTGAGCCCACAACACCTCCCGGTCGAACTCCTCCGTCCCCTCCAGCACCATTTGCACCGGGGTCGGGTTCGGTGGCCCTCCGAACCCGGTCACGGCACCCGGCGGCACGAACCCCGACAGAATCCGTCCGTCCGCCTCGGCCCGGCTCGGCGTCCGGACGGCCCGGGACCACGCTGCCCATACCGCCACGCCGGGCCCCATCCGGCCGATGGCCCGGGCCGTAGGCTGGATCTCCACGCCCGTGTACTCATTGTGCTCCACCTTGGCCCCCACCAGAACCCGGATCCGATCCCCGGCGAGGGACAGCTCGTCCTGGGCGAACCCGCTCCACAGGCGGTCGGATTCACGGCTGGACCCGAAGGAGATCACCTCTGACCCGTCGATCCGGTCCCCGGTCCAGCGAAAGCCGACCCCCCACTGGACGTCGTGGATGCTCCCGAACGAGAACCGGTACTTCAGGTCCAGGTCCCAGGTGTCCCGGGTCTCCGTGAGCTGGGGCTCCACGCGCACGGTGCGGTCCAGGTACCACCGCACCGTCAGCTCAGACAGGCCGGGGGAGACGTGGGTCCAGGTTCCGAGCGCCCAGCCGCCTCGGGTCCTCACCCGATCCCGAACCACCGGCAGCCCCAGCACGTCCTCCGCCCCCAGCACCCTTCGCGTGGCGTCAGCGTAAGCGATCTCCGCACCGGCTCGGTAGACCTCGGCCTGCACCGACCACCTCTGGGCGGTGCCCACCTCCCCGTCGGCCCGAACCCCTCCCCTCAGGTCCTCCCACTCGTCGTCCGCCTCCACCCCCAGGGCCTCGCCCCCGCTGTCGCGCGCAGCGTACCGCAGGTACCCCCGGGCCCATGCCGCTGGCCCAAGGCGCCCACCGTACTCCACAAACCCCTGCGCCCTTTCCTCCGTACCTGCCAGCCCCTCCACGGTCCACCCCTGGGTCTCGGCAGCCGACTTGGTGATCACGTTAATCACGCCGTTCACCGCGTTGGCCCCCCAGGAGGACGCGCCCGGACCCCGAATCACCTCAATACGCTCCACGTTCTGCAGCGGCAGGTCCTGGGAGTCCCAGTACACCCCGGAGAACAGGGGCGTGTACACCGTGCGGCCATCCACCATCACCAGCAGCTTGTTGCTGAAGCGGTCGTTCCCCCCCCGAATCGTGACCGCCCAGGTGCTGGAGTTGATCCGTGCCACCTCCACCCCGGGCGACAGCCGCAGGGCCTCGGCCAAAGTGGTGGCCCCCGAGCGCCGGATCTCATCGCCGCTGATCACGTACACCGCGGCAGGGGTTTCCGAAAGCTTCTGGGGTTTCCGGGAGACCGAGGTGACCTCCACCTCGGAGAGGTCTCGAATGTCCAGATCCAACAGGGACCCGCTCCCAGCCACGGCGGCCGAGGCCACACTCAACAGCACGGCCCCCACGCCGATCGCCCCCCATCGGACGACGGCAGACCTCACACAACACCTCCTTTTCCGGGGAGCTCGACAACCAGGCCGTTTCGGCCCGTCCCCTCCGTATCGGCAGCCGGCGCCTCAATCTGAACCTCTGGCCGGGGTCCTGGGCACGCCTGACGCGCACCCGCAAGGCGCTCGGCAAGGGTGGGCCGCCCCCCTGACGGCGCCCGCTTAAGGTCCGCAGCCCTTCGGTCGATCCTAGGCAGTAACGGTCTCCTTGGCGCGCCGGCCCCCTGCCCGGCCCTCACCCCGGACATCGGAGGGATGCGTGACGCTTCGTGTGGAACTCAGAAAAGGGGGACTGGAGGCGGTCGCCTTTCTGGACGAAGGCCCCTTCGACCTGGAGGCAGCGGCCCAGGCGGCGCTCGCCCGCTTGCAGGAGCTGGGCGTACAGCCCCTTCCAGAGGCGGACCAGCTGCGCATGGCCCTCTCCGTGTTCGAGGGGGGGAGCCCGGTCGAGGAGGGTGTGGTTCTGGCCCGGGGCGAGCCGCCTCAACCGGGGTTGCCGGCCCAGATCCTGCCCTTCTTCCCGATCCACAACACCCCCCTCGACGATGGGGACGACCCGTTCGGCCGGTACCCGCAAAACGTGGTGTACCCCGGCGACCCTTTGATCCAAAAGACCCCGGCCTCGCCCGGCATCCCTGGCCGCACCCTGCTGGGAACGCCCATTCCGGCCCCCGACGGGCGCGACGTACCGGTGGTACCGGGTGAAGGGGTCACCGAGGCCAATGACGACAACACGTTCCACGCGGGAACCTACGGGATCGCGCTGTACACCCGGGGGCGGCTGTGGGTGGCCTCTGGGCTCTACGTGCCGGACGATCGGATGGAGGCCCGGCTCACGGTGGTTTCCGACCCCAGGGAGGACGAGGACACCCAGGTCGAGAAGCTCCTGGGGGCCTTGGCTCAGCTCGGCGTGCGCGCCGGCGTGGACCGGGAAGCGTTGGCCCACGCCGTCCGCCAGGCCCGGAGCTCCGAGGCTCCCGTCCCGGACGTGGTGGTGGCCAGGGGGAGGGAGCCCGTCCACGGTCGCGAGGCAGGGTACCGTCCCCTGTTCGACCCCGAGAAAAAGGTCGGTAAGGTCCTCGAGGGCGGGCGCATCGACTTCCGAGAGGCCGAAACGGTGCAAAATGTCCGGCGCGGCGACCCCCTGGCCGAGGTGGTCCCGGCCGTGGAGCCGGTGAACGGCTACCGCGTCGACGGAACCCGGCTCCGGGCCCGCCTGGAGCGGTTCCACGGCATCAGGCCCGGCGACAACACCGAACCCGACGAGCAGGGCACCCGGGTCCTGGCCGCGGCCGACGGGATGATCGTCCTGAAAGGGGGAAAGTTCCACGTGGTGGACGAGTACCTGGTCTCCGACGATGTGGACTACCGCACCGGCAACATCCGTGCGTCCGGAGCCGTGCGGATCCGGGGTGGCGTGAAGCCGGGGTTCCAGGTGGAGGCCGGCAAGGACGTGGAGATCCTCGGCGACGTGGAGACCGCCACGATCCGCGCCGGCGGATTCGTCATCATCCGCGGGGGAATCGCGGCAGAGGCCACCGTGGTCGGGGGCAAGGGGGTCCGGGCCAAGTACGTTCTAAGCTCGCGCATCGAGAGCGACGGGGACGTGGAGGTGGCCAACTCCATCACCAACTCCCACGTGTACACCCGCGGTAGCGTCCGCGCGCTCTCCGGCCAGGGCGCCCTGTTGGGGGGGGAGATCAACGCAGCCCTGGGTATCGAGGCCCGCACCGTGGGAAGCCGGTCCGCCCAAACCCACGTGGCGGTGGGCGTGGACCTGCGCGTGGCGCGGGAGATGGAGGCTCTCGACACAGAACTCTCCGGCGTGATGGACCAGATCAAGATCCTCCAGTCCAATCTGGGCCGGGACTTCCTCAAGGACCCCCGCACCGCCCTAGCCCGCATCCCGCCGGCGCTACGCAGGGGCAAGATCGATCTGCTCCAGAAGATGCAGGCGCTGTACCAACGCCATAAAGAACTCACGGCCCGACGTGACGAACTCGCGGCTCTCCAAAGGGAGCAGCACGCCGCCCAGATCTCGGTGGCGGGCGAGATTCACGCCGGCACCCGGGTCACCTGCGCGGTGGCCTCAGTGGTGCTCACCGAGACCCTGCGGCACGTGGTGCTCTCGTACAATGCCGAGACCAACACAGTGAGCTGGCGCAGGATGTGACGGCCCCGGCGCACAGGGCACAACACGGCGGCCCCCCATCGGGGGGCCGCCGTTTCCTCCTACTCCTCCTCCACGTACTTGTATCCGCTGAACACGACCGAGATGTGCCCCTCGGTCCAGAAGATGTCGCGCCAGATCTGCAGGTAGACGTGGATCGTGGCCAGGGCCACGATGACGAACCCGGCCAAGTGATGGACCTGCCGCACGGCCACGAGGCTGCCAAACACCGCCACGGACACCCGTTCCGACAACCCCAGGATCCACGGCCAGATCGGCACGAGCGAGTTGGCGTGACTGAAAGTGGGCCGCATCAGGCCGAACCCCGTGACCATCTGCACAAACACCAGGAAGTGGATGACCACGAATCCGTAAGCGTTCAAGGGATCGATGCCCGGGTCCCGGGTGGGGGGTTTGTTGCGCAGGGTGAAGTAGTGCCGGAGCATGGCCCAGGCCTCACCCCATCGCTTGCGAAACGGCACCAGGCTCCGCACGAACGGCTCATCCAGGGAGAAGAAGAACAGGTAACACCAGCTTAGGAACGCCACGTCCACCAGCATGGCGGACACGAAGTGCGCGAACCGCACGTTCCCCATCACCAGCACGTCGGCCGGTCCGGGAGCGGGCCGAAACCAGAACGGCTTGGCGATGTAGAGGCCGGTCACGAAGCAGGCTGCCACCGACAGTGCCAGCACCCAGTGCATGATCCGCATCATTACGGTCATGCGGCGGACTCTCCGGATCATGGTCCACCTCCCCTAGAGCACCCGGACCGTGCGAGACGGCCCGTCGTGGCGCAGCAGGTGCACCGCGCACGCGATGCACGGGTCAAAGGAGTGGATGGTCCGCAGGATCTCCAAGGGCTGCTCCGGGTCGGCCAGCTCGACGCCAACCAGGCTCTGCTCGTACGGACCCCGCACCCCCTTGGCATCCCGAGGCCCGGCGTTCCAGGTGGTGGGCACCACGCACTGGTAGTTGGCGATCCGTCCGCCCCGCACCTCCACCCAGTGGCCCAGGGCGCCCCGGGGCGCCTCTGTCAGCCCGAACCCCACGGCCTCGTCGGGCAGGGTGTAGGGGACGAAGGTGCGGCCATCCACCTTCATGACCCGCACCAGCTCCTCCACCCACCCGGGCAGGGCGTCGGCCACCCACTGGGTCTCCAGGGCCCGGCCCGCGGTCCGGCCCAGGGTGGAGAACAGCACCGTGGCCGGGGCGCCCAGGCGTTTGAGGGTGCCGTCCACCAGGGCCCGCACCTCGGGCACACCCCGGGCGTAGGCCACCAGCACCCGCGCCAAGGGGCCCACCTCCATGGGCTGGCCGTCGTACCGAGGCGCCTTGAGCCACGAGTACTTGCCGTCGCCCCGGACGTACCCGTCCGCATCCAGGTCGGTGTAGTTCACCTGGGTCACCCCCTTGGACGGGTGGATCCCCTGGGACTCGTCGCCGTAGGTGTACCAGGAGTGGGTCACGTACTCCGAGACCTTGGTCGGATCGAAGTCGTACACCCGGCCGAGGTCCTTGCCCAGGATCACCCCCTGGGGCATGAACAGCTTCCCTCGGTCCAGGTCGTCCGACAGGGGGTAGGCCCCGTAGGCCAGGTAGTTGCCGTGGCCCGCGCCGATGCCCTGGAGCCCCTCCGCGGCGTACACGCTTCCGGCCAGGAGCACGTCGGGGATGTACGCCCGCCGAACAAACTCGCCGAGCTTACGGATCCGAAAGAGCACGTCCCCGATCCGCTTGGGGTTTAGCAGGTCCTCCACACAGGTCACCCCACCCACCACCAGGGTCTGGGTGTGGGGCTCTTTCCCGCCCAGAATGGCCAGCACCTGGCCCCCCAGGCGCTGAACGTCCAGGGCGTCAAGGTAGTGGGACGCAATCAGCAGGTTCGCCTCAGGCGGCAGTTTGTACGAGGGGTTCCCCCAGTACCCATTGGCAAAGGGGCCCAGCTGCCCGCTCTTGGCGAACGCGGCCAGCCGGTTCTTCACCGCCTCCAGGTGTTTGGCATCGGCGTTCCAGGGGTCGTCCGCGAACCGGTGGGCCAGGTCCTGGGCCTTCTTGGGGTCGGCCCCCAGGGCCGAGACGATATCCACCCAGTCGAGGCCGTGGAGGTGGTAGAAGTGGATGATGTGGTCCTGGACCAGCTGGGTGCCCAGGATCAGGTTCCGCACGATCCGGGCGGCCGGAGGCGGGGTGATGCCGAGCGCGTTCTCCACGGCCCAGATCGAGGCGTCGTAGTGGACGTGGGTGCACACCCCGCAGATCCGCTGGGTCATGAGGGGGGCGTCGCGGGGATCGCGGTCTCGGAGGATGGTCTCGATGCCTCGGAACATCATGCCCGAGCTCCAGGCGTCCACCACGCGGTTCCCGTCGAGCTCCACCTCGATGCGCAGGTGCCCCTCGATCCGGGTGATCGGGTCGATGATCTTACGCGCCATGGTTCCCCTCCTCTCCGTCGTGGCCGGGCTTGGACCCCTTCCTCGCCGCGCTGTACACCGCGTGCCCCGCGATACCCACGGCCGTGGCCCCGATCAGGGTCCAGCCCACCGTGTCCACGGAACCCTCGACCCCCTTGAGGAACGGGATCGCCACCGCACCCTCGGCCAGGGGTTTCTCGAGGGGAGCCATGTCGTCCCAGAACGCGTCCTCGCTGCACCCGATGCATCCGTGCCCGGCCCGGATGGGGAAGCTCGCCGCCTGGTTCCACTGCATCTCGTTGCAGTTGTTCCAGGTGTAGGGCCCCTTGCAGCCCACCTTGTACAGGCAGAACCCCTTTCTCGCACCCTCGTCACCCCACTGCTCCACGAACTCGCCGGCGTCGAAGTGGGCCCGGCGAGGGCAGGTGTCGTGAATGCGCTTGGAGTAGGCCCAGGCGGGCCGGCCGTCTACCAGAGCCGGCACCTCTCCGGTCAGGAGCAGGTGCAGAACGGTGCCCACCAGGTTCACCGCGTTGTAGGGGCACCCCGGGATCCGGATGGTCTGGATGCCCAGGGCCTCGTGCACCGGTTTGGCCCCGGTGGGGTTGGGCGCCGCGGCCTGGGGTCCGCCGTAGGACGCGCAATGCCCGATGGCGATCACCACCTTGGCACCGGCCGCCACACGCCGGGCCAGGGACAGCCCGGTCTCGCCCTTGGGGCCCAAGCGAAGGAACTTCCCGTCCATGGCCGTGGGGATCGAGCCCTCCATCACGCACAGGTACGCGCCCCTATGGCTCTCGACGGTGTCCTCCAGGCTCTTCTCGGCCGCCTCCCCGGCCGGGGCCATGATCGTCTCGTGGTAGTCGAACGAAAGGTACTCGAGGATCAGCTCGGAGATGCCGGGGTAGGCCGTGCGCAGGGCGCTCTCGGTGCAGCCCGTGCACTCCTGCAGGTGCAGCCACACCACCGGCACCCGGGTGGCCACGGCCGCCGCCCGTGCCACCGATCGCTCAAACGACGGAGGCAGCCACAAGGCGGCCGTCATCATGGAGGTCCACTTCAAGAAGCTGCGGCGGGAGATTCCCCGGGAGGCGAGCAGCTCCTCCAGGTCATGACCCCGACCTTGGAACCGGGCCTCCAAGCCGTCGAGCCGCCGCTCGACATCCGGTGGGGAAGGAGCACGGCGGGGGTGAGGACACTTCGGCATGAGAGAACCTCCTTTCCGGACCAAGGGTCCAAGGGAAACGGAACTCCTCCCGATGCCGAACCGCAACGGAGAACAAGACCGTGTGAGGTATTAGCGGACGAACGGCCCCCCGTCAAGGGTGGTGGACACGGTTTTTCCGTGGTCTCAAGGGCTGCGCGTCCGGCCCCGTGGACGGGCCCTGAGCGGGCGGTCAAGAAAGGGGGGAATGCTCTGCCCCTACCCCGAGCGAAGCCCCAGGCTCTCCATGCGGTGGCGCAGGGTTCCCCGAGGCAGGCGCAAGAGCCGTGCGGCTTGGCTCACGTTGCCGCCGGTGCGCTCCAAGGCCTGGGTGATCAGGCAGCGGACCAGGTCCCGCTCCAGGGCTTCCAGGTCACACCCCTCGGCCGGCAGCACCCATCGGCCCAGCCCGGGCTCGCCGCCTCCCCGGATCTCGGGTGGCAGGTCGACGGCCCGCAGCTCCCGGCGCCGGCAGGTGATGGCCATGCGCTCCATGAGGTTTCGCACCTCGCGCACGTTGCCCGGCCAGGGGTAGCCCACGAGCCGCTCCTGGGCGTCGGGAGCGATGGCCGCAAGCGGCCGGTGATACTTACGGGCGAACCGCTCCAGGAAGTGCTGGGCCAGGGGCAGGATGTCCTCCGGGCGCTCCCGCAAAGGGGGCACGTGGATCGGAAACACGTTGAGCCGGTAGTACAGGTCCTCCCGGAACCCGCCGGAGCGGATCGCCTCGCGCAGGTCCCGGTTGGTGGCTGCCACCACCCGCACGTTCACCGAGGTCTCCCGCACTCCCCCCACCCGGCGGAACCGACGGGTCTCAAGGAATCGCAGCAGCTTGGCCTGGAGCCCCGGCTCCATGTCGCCCACCTCGTCCAAGAGCACCGTGCCCCCGTCGGCCGCCTCAAGCAAACCCTCCTTGGCCTTACGGGCGTCCGTGAACGCGCCGGGCTCGTGGCCGAACAGCTCGCTTTCGAGGATCGAGCCGGGGATCGAGGCGCAGTTTACCTCGAGGAACGGCCCGGCCGCCCGCTCCGACAGATTGTGAATGAGCCGGGCCACCACCTCCTTGCCGGTGCCACTCTCTCCGGTGACCAGCACCGTGGTCTCGGGGTGGGCCGCCACGTCCCGCGCCTGATCCAGCACGGCCTGCATGGCCGGGCTCTCGGCGATCACCGGCTCGCCCGGCCCGATCTCGCGCTCCCGCAGCACCCGCACCCGCCGCCGGAGCCACTGGGTCTCCAGGGCCAGGCGCACGATCAGCTTGATGGCGTCGGCCTTGAACGGCTTCTTCACGTAGTCGTACGCGCCGAGCTTCAGGCTCTCGACCGCGCTCTCCACCGAGCCGTACCCGGTGATCACGATCACCAGGAGGTCGGGATCGCGCTCCTTGAGGGCCCGGAGCACCTCGATGCCGTGGCGATCGGGCAGGTTCAGATCGAGGAGTACCAGGTCCGGGGGCGCCCCCGCCACCGCGTCCAGGGCCTCGGCCCCGGTGCCCACGCCGTGGACCCGGTACCCCTCCTCGCCCAGGATGCGGCCCAGCTGGTCCCGGAGGAACACTTCGTCGTCCACGATGAGGATCGATGCCATGGCTCGTTTCGGCTGGAAGGCTGGAAAGCTGGAAGGCTGGGGAACTCCAGCCCTTCGGAAGCGATACGATAGCAGAAAAGTGGCCGAGCCGCCCCCTCAGGCCAGGTTTCCGTCAGATTGATACCGAGTTGCGTTCAGACCGAGAGTTCTCGTGGGGCGGGGCAAGGGACCTGCGCTTCAGGAATCAGGGATCAGCGCACAGAAGCCAGGGTCAAACCGCACACCCGGGCTTCCTGTCGGCTGAATTCTGAACTCTGAACTCTGTCCACCGAGACGGCCGCGCACGGCCAGAACCAGGCCCCTTGGCCCGCCGGTTCGAGGGTCGGTAGCTTTGAACGCAAGTTGGAATCACACCCCCAGGTAGGCCTTTCGCACCTCCTCGTCGTCGAGCAGCTCGCTTCCGGTGCCCTCGCGCACGATCCGGCCGGTCTCGAGCACATAGGCCCGGTCGGCCACGGCAAGGGTCTGGCGCACGTTCTGCTCCACGATCAGCACCGTGACCCCGTCGCGCCGGATGTCGTTGACCACGTTGAACACCTCCTCCACCAGGAGCGGGGCCAACCCCAGGCTGGGCTCGTCGAACAGGATCATCCGGGGCAGGCTCATCAGGCCCCGGCCGATCGCGAGCATCTGCTGCTCGCCCCCCGACAGGGTGCCGGCCAGCTGCCGACGGCGCTCCTTGAGCCGGGGAAACCGGGAGTACACCCTCTCGAGGCTCTCGGCCCGGCGGGCCTTGGCCGCGGGCTTCAGGGCCCCCATCTCCAGGTTCTCCTCCACGGTCATCTCGGGGAACAGCCGCCGGGCCTCGGGAACGTGGGCCAGGCCCAGCTCGATGATGCGGTACGGAGGGATCTGGTCCAGGCGTTCGCCCAGGAACTCCACCGTGCCCTTGCGGGGTCGCAGTAGCCCCGAGATGGTCCGCAGGGTGGTGGACTTGCCGGCGCCGTTGGTCCCGATCAGGGCCACCACCTCGCCCTCGCCCACGTGGAACGAGACGTCCCACAGCACCTGCACGTCGCCGTAGAACACGTCGATGCCGTTCACCTTAAGCATGGGCGGCCTCTCCTCCCAGGTAGGCCTGGATCACCGCCGGGTTCCGGGCCACCTCCTCCGGGGAGCCCTCGGCGATCTTCTCGCCGTAGTTCAGCACCACGATGTGGTCGCTGATGGACATGATGACCTTCATGTGATGCTCGATGATCAACACCGTGGTGCCGGTCTCCCGGATCTTGCGGATGATCCGGATGCTCTCGTCGAGCTCCGTGGGGTTCAGGCCCGCGCACGCCTCGTCCAGCAGGATCAGGGCGGGCCGGGTGGCCAGGGCCCGGGCGATCTCCAGGCGTTTGCGAAGCCCCAGGGGCAGGCCCTTGCTCACCGTGTTGGCGACCGGGGTCAGCCCCGTGAACTCCAGCACCTCCCAGGCGTTGCGCTCGGCATCCGCGCGCGCTGGAAACCGAAGGAACGAGGACGCGAGCACGTTGTCCAGCACCGTCATGCGCTGGAGGGGCTTCACCACCTGGAAGGTCCGGGCCAGCCCCATGCGGCACACCTTGTGGGGCTTGAGCCCGTCGATCCGCTCCCCCCGAAACCGGATCTGCCCAGCGGTGGGCTTGAGAAACCCGTTGATCATGTTGAACAGGGTGGTCTTGCCGGCGCCGTTGGGCCCGATCAGCCCCACGATCTGCCCCTCGGCCACGGCGAAGCTCACGTTGCTCACCGCCGTGAGCCCGCCGAACTGCTTTGTCACCCCTTCGAGTTCGAGAAGCGCCATGTCACACGCCTCCGGCCCCGGCCGGCTTCGACCGGCCCAGAAAGAATCGCATCATCTTGCGGAAGTCGCCCACCACCCCGTTGGGCAGGAAGATGATGATCACGATCAGCAGGATGCCGAACAGGGTCTGGTGGGCTCGGCCGATGTAGGGCAGGGTCCGGACCACCTCGCTCAACAAGATCATGATCACCGCGCCCACCAAGGGGCCCCACCGGGTGGCCACCCCGCCCACCATCACCACCATGATGGCCACGATGGACACATCGTGCAGGGCGAACACGATCTCCGGGTCGATGTAGCCCATGTAGCAGGTGTAGAACGCGCCGGCCACGCCGGTCAGCACGGCGCTCACCACCAGGGCGATGTTCTTGTACAGGGTGGTGTCGATGCCCAGGGACTCGGCCGCGTCCTGGTCCTCGCGGATCGCCACGAAGTAGTACCCCCATTTCGACCGCACCATGACCTCGAGCACGACAAACGAGGCCACGGCAATGGCCAGGATCACGTAGTAGAACGGCTCCTTGGCCACCCAGGTTCGAGTCTCGAGCATGATGCCCCGGGTGCCTTCGGTGAGCCACTCCAGGTTCTCGGCCGTCACCCGCAGCACCTCACCCATGGCCAGGGTGCCCAGGGCAAAGTACGGCCCCCGGAGCCGCAGACAGATGTACCCCACGCCCAGGGCGCCCAGGGCCACCACCACCATGCCCACGGGCAGCCCCCACCAGGCCGACCAGCCCAGGTGGTAGTACAGGATGCCCCCGGTGTACGCCCCCAGACCGAAGAATGCGGCGTGGCCGAAGGACACCTGGCCGCAGTAGCCGCCGAGCAGGTTCCACGCCATGCCGATCACGCTCCACATGAGCATCAAGATCAACATGTGGAGCACGTAGCTCGAGTTCAGGCCGGGCACCAGCGGGATCACCGCCAGCCCCACCACCACCGCGGCGGCGGTGCGGTACCGGCCCAGGGTCTGTGCTGCGCTCGCCATGGTCGTCTCCTCCCTACCGGCGCCGCATCAGCCCGGCCACGCCCCCGGGCAGGAAGATCAGGCACGCCACGAACACCAGGAACCGGCCCACTGGGGCCCACCCCATGCCCACGTAGGTGGCGGTCATCGACTCGAACACCCCGAGGATCAGCCCCCCGATGATCGCCCCCTGGGTCGAGCCCAAGCCGCCCAGGATCGTGATCACGAACGCGATCAGGGTGAACCGCCCGCCCAGGGCGGGGTAGAGGTAGTACATGGGAATGAACAGGCTGCCGGCCGCGCCCACCAGGGCGGCGCCCAGGCCAAACGTGACCACGGTCATGCGCTCCACGTTCACGCCCATCAGGATCGCAGCGTCCTTGTCCTGGGCCGTGGCCCGGATGGCCTTGCCCGCGTCGGTCCTCTGCAGGAACCACCACAGCGCCGCCGTGATGGCGACCGCGAACCCGAACGACACCACCCACGGCACCGAGAACGACAGCTCGATCGGCGACGATCGCCACCAGTCGCTCAGGTACCAGGCGTCCGACGCGTAGTCCACGGGGGTGGACCGGTAGTCCGAGGTGAAGAACAGGGTGGCCAGGTTCTGGAGCACCATGCCGATGCCCACGGTCAGGATCACCTGGTTCTCCGGCAGGATCGAGTCCACCTTGAGCACCGGCGAGATCAGGGTCTTCTGGATGAACACCCCGAGCACGAACAGCGCCGGCACCGTGACCAGCAGGGTCACGTAGGGATCCATGCCCAGCAGGTGGAACAGCCAGAAGGCGATGTACATCGCCACCATCATCAGTTCCCCATGGGCCAGGTTGATGATCTTCATCACCCCCATGATCAGGGTCATGCCGAGCCCGATCAGGGCGTAGAGCCCCCCGAGCAGCAGCCCCGACACCAGGGTCTGGAGGAACACCTCGAGCTGTACCATGGCAGCCGCCTCTTTGCGTGGTCACAGGAACGGGGCCCCCGGGCCCGGCCCAGGGGCCCCGTTCCAGCCGGGATCCCCTCGGCTCACCGCCGCCGATCGCGCCACCGGGGGATGGGGAACACGTATTTGGCCGTGGCGAACTTCTTGGGCCAGATCACCTCGTGCTTGCCGTTGATCACCTGGAGCACGAGGGTGTCCATGAAGTTCTGGTTCTTGTACTTGCCCTTGGCCTCGAACTTCACCGGGCCGAACGCGGTCACCAGGTCGGTGGCGGCCAGGGCCTTCTTGATCGCCTCCGAGTCCATGCTGCCCGCTCGCTCCAGGGCGTCCTTGAGCACATACAGCGCAGAGTAGGCCTCGGCCCCGTGGTACGAGGGGTACTTGCCGGCGCGCTTCTTGTACTTCTCGGCGAACTCCCGGGCCCCCCTGTACGGCGCAAACGGGCTCCAAAGGGTGGCCGTTACCACGTACTCGGCCGCGTCCTTGGCGTTCTCCACGAACTCGGGGATGGCGAACCCGGCCGCGCCGCCCGCGAACAGCTTGGCGTCGATGCGCAGCTCCTTGATCTGGCGCATCAGGAGCGCCGCGTCCATCACGTACGACACCATGTAGATCACGTCGGGCCGCTTGGCCTTCACCTGCGAGAGAATGGGCTTGAAGTCCACCGCCCCGGACTCGTACTTCTCGTTGAGCACCACCTTGATGCCGAGCCTCTTGGCCTCCTTCACCATGGACTTGGAGCCGCTGGTGCCGAAGTCGGTGGCCTCGTACAGGATGGCGATGGTCTTGGGCTTGACCACCTCCCGCAGGAAGCCCCGGAACCCGCTGGTGTAGTACTCCACCGAGGGGTTCATCCGGAACACGTACTCGTACCCCTTCTGGGTGATGTCGTTGGCCGCGCCGGTGACCACCAGGTAGGGGACCTTGCGCTCCTCGGCCAGGGCCGCGATCGCCTTGGAGCAGGACGAGGAGTACGCGCCGATCAAGAACGGCTGCTTGGCCACGTCCACCAGCTTCTCTGCGATGGCCCGCGCGATCTCGGGCTTGCCCTGGCTGTCCTGGATGTCCAGCTCGATCTGCATGCCGTTGATGCCGCCGGCCGCGTTGATCTCCTCGGCCGCGATCTCGTAGGACCGCCTCTCGATCTCGCCGAACTTGGCCTTGGACCCGGTGAGCGGCAGGGGGATGCCGATCTTCAGGGTCTTCGCCAGCGCCGGCGACGCGACCAGCGCCGTTCCGACCACCGCCACGCCCAACACTTTGACGAGCTTGCCCATCTCCAACCTCCTTTTCGCGAGAAAGAGACCCAACCCGCACGGGGCGTCCCGGCACCATTGCACGCACCGTGCCACACCCCTCCTCGGTCAGGAGCCCCGGAAAACCAACGAGGTTTGGAGAAGAGGAGGGAAGGAACCGGCCGGATTCGGCCACCCGTCCGGTCAGATCCCGACAACGCGGGGTTGAGAGCCGGCCCGGGGCAGCACCAGCCGGAACACGCTGCCCTCGCCCGGAGCGGAGCTCACCTCCACGGTGCCGCCGTGGTCCTCGACGATGGTGTGGGTGATGGACAGCCCCAGGCCGGACCCACCCGGCCGCAGGCTGAAGAACGGCTCGAAGATCCGCTCCTGGTCGCCCGGCGGAATCCCGACGCCGGTGTCGGCCACCTCGACCGCCACCCGGTCCCCCTCTGCATCCACCGTGACCCGCAGCTCGCCACCGTCGGGCATGGACTGCACCGCGTTGAGTAGGAGGTTCAGCACGGCCTGCTTGAGCTTCTCGGGGGCGGCGATCACCCGGGCGTCGCCCGCCGCCCCCCCCCGGAGCACTCGGATTCCCTGGCGGCGGGCGGTCTTCTCCACCAGGAACAGGCTCCCCTCCACGATCTCCCCGATCCGGCACTCCCGCTTGGGGGCCGTGTCCACCCGGGCGTACTCCAGCAGCTCCTGCACGATCCCCTCGAGCCGCTCGATCTCGCCCAGGGCCTGGCGCAGGGCCTGGCGGTCGGCCGGGTCCGGGAGCCGGTCGTGCAGGTCGTCGAGCAGCAGCGCCACCCCGGTCAGGGGGTTTCGAACCTCGTGGGCCACCCCGGCGGCAAGCCGGCCCAACGAGGCCAGCCGGTCCATCCGCTCCAGGGTCCGGCGCACCATGCGCTCCTCGGTCACGTCCCGGAACTGGAGGATCAGGCCCCGCTGCCCTCCCTCCTGCCCGAACCGGCTCGGCACCCACACGAACTCCCGGCGGGCCTCCTCCCGACCCAGGGTGAACTCCCGGGGCTCGAGGGCGGCCCCATGGGCCAGCGCCCGGGCCCAGGTCTCCACCTCGGGGCCGGCGCCCAGCGTCTCGAACGGGCGCCCCCGCACGGCCTCCGGGTCGCACCCGAAGGCCTGGGCCGCGTAGGTGTTCACCGACAGCACCCGTCCCTCTCCGTCCAGGGTCACCACTCCGCTGGCCAGGCTGTCGAGCACCCGCTCCACGAACCGCCGGGCCTGCTCGGCCTCCTCGAACAGACGGGCCCGCTCCACCGCCCGGGCCGCCTGGCCGGCCACGATCTGAAGGGGCCCCAGGAGGTGTTCGGGGATCGCCCGGCCCGACCGGGCGTTGTCGGCGGCCAGCACCCCCACCACCCGGTCGCGGATCTTCATGGGCACGTACACGAACGAGGTGGTGCCGGCCCCCTGGGCGATCCGACGGTCCAGCGCCGTCAGCTCGGGGTCGTCCAGGTCCCGCACGAACCGGGCCCGGCCCGTGCGCACCACGCGGGTGGCCACGCAGTCGTGCACGCCGATCACGAGCGGCCGCTGCCGGATGCGCAGCTCCTCCGTGGGATCGAAGCCGGCCAGGGCCACCGCTTGCAAGGTGTCCTTCCGCGGGCCGTGGACCAGATGGAGCACGGCACGGTCGAACCCCAGCCCTTGCACGCAGGTGTCGAGGATGACCTTGAGGGCCGCCTCCCGATCGAAGGTGGTGCCCAGGAACTCGCTGATGGACTGGATGTGGTTCAGGATGCGCAGCTGCTCGGCCAGCCGGTCCGCGCTGGTGCGGGCCTCGTCGCGGGAGCGGCGCAGGTCCTCGAGGCTCCGGCGCAGGGTCTGGTCCTTCTCGCCCAGCAGCCGGGCCATGCGGTTCAGGTCGTCGGCCAGGTCGGCCAACTCGTCATGGGTGGTCACCCGAACCCGGGCCGTCAGGTCGCCTCCCGCGATCCGACGAGCCATGTGGGCCATGATGCGCACGGGGTGGGAGATGGCCCGGGAGAGCACGGCCGATGCCGCCACCACCAGGATGCCCAGGCACCAGGCCAGCACAAACCCCGTGCGCAGGGTGTGGCGCGAGGCCGATGCGATGGCAGTGGCGGTCTCGGCGGCTGCCCGATGGAACGCCTCGGTGCGCGCGCCGATCGTCACCCCCCCGAACACGCCGTACCGCCGGTAAGGCCCGTAGGCGAACCGCACCGGCGCGTAGGCCATGACCTTGTCCACACCGGCCACATTGTAAGTGCGGGTGACCCCGGCACGCCCCGCGCGCACCTCCCGTGCCACCAGGGGGTAGTTGGGGTGGACGAACCCGGCGAAGTCCAGGTTGAAGGGGATCCGACCCGCCTTGATCTCGTCCGGCGTGGACTCCTCGGTGTACGGCGGCACCCACCGTCCGTCCGGGCCCAGGCCACGGATGTCCCAGAACTTGGGATGGGCGATGATCCAGCCCTCGTCGTCGAACAGGAAGGCATAGTTACCGGACAGGTACGAGGGAAACACCACCTCAGCCCGGCTCAGGGGGAGCACGTGCTGGGTGAACTCCATGAGGTGACGGTGGTCCAGGGCCAGGGCCACAACCCCCTCCAGGGTGCCGTCGGGCCGCCACACGGCCAGGGCGAACCGGAGGACTCCCCGGTACTCGGCACCGTCCACCGCCTCCTCCACGGTTCGGGCTCCCGCGAGCTGCTCGGCCCGGCCCACGTGCCGGCCCACCACGTGTCCCACCCAGGGCTCGCCGGGCGCGAGCTCCTGGCACGCGGTGAAGTAGGACTCGACCCCGAAGGTCGTGCCCTCGGGCCGGGACACGTCCCGGAGCCCGTCGGTGGGCACGGGCCGACCGTGGTCCCAACGGAACCGTTCCCGGCCGTCCGGCCCCACCCAGGCCACCTCGGCGTACAGGGGAACCCGATCGCGCACCTCCTTCACCCGGCCGTCCGGCCCCCGGCGGCGACGCCACAAGATCCCCGTGCGGCCCCGCGCCAGCGCCCCGAACGTTCGCGGATCCTTCGGGGCTGTGGCGAGCATGCGGGCGTCCTGGATCCGCTCCTCCAGGAACGCCGCGATCCGGTCGGCCAGGGCCTTGGCCTGGAGCTCCAGGGTCTGGCGGGACCGCTCATCCAAGGCCTCGGTGGAGCGCTCCACGGCCTGGCGACCCACCTGGGCCACCCGGCGCGATGCATCCAGGCCGAACCACACCAGCGGGGGCAGGCTCAGGGCCAGGAACCAGGCGAGCAGCTTCCAGACCAGGGGGACACGTCGTCTCATGGCACCGGGGGGGTCGGGCGGAGAACGGACCGATAGGCTAGCAGGCTCGAAGGCTGGGAAGCTAGAAGGCTAGGAGGATCGGCGTCTTTGGTCCCTTGTGTCCCTTACCGGGCCCCCGCCCCCCAACGCCCAGCCGCCAAAGGCCTGAGATTAGTCGGCCGAACGGGGCGGGCCGCTGAGGCGACGGTCCAGCTCCGCCAGGCCGGTGCGGTCCGGGTCAAACCGAGGACGGTCCCACTCGTGGTCCAGGGCCTTCTCCACGGCCCGCAGCACGGCGTTCAGGTCCAGGCCGGCGTGCTCCGGGCCCAACGCCTGCCAGTGGGCCCGGGCCCGCTGGAAACACCGGCCGGCCCCGGTCCGGTTGCCCCGGTCTCGATGGAACAGCGCCGCGGCCAGCAGGGCCCAGCCCTGGAAAAGCTCCCGCTCGGCCCCCCCGGCCTCGTGGCGCAACGCCTCGAAGATCTCCTGTGCATCCAGGTATCGTCCCTGCTCGAACCGTCGGATCGCTTCCCGAAACCGGCTGTCCATGGTCCACCTCGGAGCGGCCCCGCCGGGCCTGGGATCCCACCGTTCGCGGAAGGTGGGGACAAAAGACTACCACGCCGCTGGGAATCCGCCAGCCCGGTGCGCCGACGCGAAAGGGAGACCCGAAGGCCTCCCTTTTCTCATCGCCGACGTGGGACAAAGCGCCCGTCCGATCAGGTCTCCACCGGGATCTTCCGCGGCTTGGCCTCCTCCGCCTTGGGCAGCTCGAGCCGCAGCACCCCGTTTTTGAGGCTGGCCCGGATCTTGTCGGCATCGATGGCCTCGGTGATCCGGAACTGCCGGAAGAACGGGGTCAGGGTGAACTCCCGAACCAGCACCCGGCCGGGCGTGTCCCGCTGGACCCTCCCGTCGAGCGTAAGAATGCCCTGCTCCACCTGAATCGACAGGCCGTCCTTCTTAACCCCCGGCAGGTCCGCAAGCACCACCAGCTTGTCCTCTTCCTCATAAATGTCCACCAGCGGCACCGCATACCGCTCGGCCTGGCGAGTCACCTCCTCGGTGGTCGCCTTGGTCGGGGCCGTCTCGGGAACCGTCTTCTCCACTGCGCTCATGGCTCACCTCCTCCTCCTCAGCCCACCTCGATCGAGATCTTGCGCGGCTTGGCCTCCTCCGCCTTCGGCAGCACCACCTGGAGGATGCCGTCCGAGTACACCGCCTTCACATTGCCCGCATCCACATCGGCCGGCAGCTCCACGGTACGCACAAACCGACCCGCGGCGCGCTCGTTCCGGTGGAACGCCTCGGGCTTCACTCCCCCGGGCGCCTTCTTCTCGCCCGACAGGGTCACCAGGTTATCCTTCACGGTCACGTCCAGGGTCTCCGGATCGACGCCAGGAGCCAGGGCCTCGACAATGAACTGATCGTTCTGCTCGGCCACGTTCACCCGGGGGTACCGCCGGGCCGACACCCCGGGCATGAACTCCAGGGCCCAGCCCCGCGACGGGAGCACCCCCTCGAAGATCCGGTCCATCTCCTGACGCAGCCTCTCCAACTCACGGAAAGGATCCCACACCACCATCTCGCACCTCCTTTGGCAGTAACTTCGGTCGTTGGTCGTCGGTCGAAAGCTCGCCTCGACATCGGAGCCGGGAGGCAAGGGGCCTGGTGAAGTGCCGGGCGTGGCTCCTACAGTCGCTGCATCCGGTGCTCAACCGATGCTCGCCTCCCCCCAGAACCCTGAAAACGTTCGCGCTGATCGATCCGCCACTGAACCTTTGCAACCCGGGCTGAGCGCCGGATGCAGCGTGAGCCGGATACTGCACTCACGCGCGGCCGGAACCCGGCCCCTTGTCCCCTCGCGGCAATGGCCCCGGACCAACGCAAGTTACCCTTCCCCGTTGTAGGCCCCCCAGGGCCGATGGGGGCTTCCCAGCAACTTCGGTCGTTGGTCGTCGGTCTGGGGCCTTCGGCCCGCTGGTGCGAAGAGCTCCTCGCTTCCCGCGTGCGGCGGCAACCTAAGTCCGATGCCCGCGGTTGGCAAGCCCCCCTACGGATGAGAGAATGGGGCCCCTTTGTTTCCCTGTCCGAGAAAGGTGTGCGTTTTGTCCCCTGCCGTACCGTACCAGTACGTGAACGACTCCCGGCACGCCGGGCCGGCCCTGGAGGCCCTGGCCGCGGCCGACCGGATCGCCTTCGACCTGGAGGCCGACAGCCTCCACAGCTACCGGGAGAAAGTGTGCCTGGTGCAGGCCTCCACCGCCGGCGGCAACTGGATCCTGGACCCTTTGACCGACGACGCCTGGTTCGAGGCCTTCGCGGGCGTCCTTGAGAACCCAGCCGTGGAGAAGGTGGCCCACGGCGCGGACTACGACATCCGCCTCCTCAAGAAGGACCGTGGGGTGGCCGTACACAACGTGTTCGACACCATGATTGCGGCCCAGTTCACCGGCCGGACCCGGTTCGGGCTGGCGGCCCTGCTGGAGGAGTTCTTCGGCGTGCGCCTCGAAAAGCGCCACCAAAGGGCCGACTGGTCCCACCGCCCCCTGTCCCCGGATCTCCTTGCCTATGCGGCCCTGGACACGGCATACCTGTTGCCCCTCAGGGAGCGCCTGGCGGAGGAGCTGGGGACACTGGGCCGATCCAGATGGGTGGCCGAGGAGTGTCGCCTGCTGGAACGCGCGGAACCGGCCCAGGACAACGGGCCGTCCGTGTGGAAGGTTAAAGGCGCAAGCCGGCTTGCACCCCGGGAGCTCGCGGTGCTGGAACGGCTCCTGATCCTGAGGGATCGGCACGCCCGGGAGTGGAACCGGCCAGCGTTCAAGGTACTGTCCACCCAGACCCTGCTCGGTTGGGCCCAGGAGCCCCCCCGGTCCCGGGCGGCCGTGCTGCGCACCGCTGGGGTCGGAAGGTCCCTGCTGGCCCGGATCGCCGACGAGGTGGTGGCCGCCGTGGACGAGGCCCTCTCCGCCCCCCCGGACACCTGGCCCCAGAAGGAGTCCCGCCCGTTCGTCCCACTGACCGAGGAGCAGGAAGGCCGGTTGAAGCGGCTGCGCCGCATGCGGTCCCGCGTGGCCAGGGAGCTCCGGCTGGATTCGGGTCTGTTGATCAACTCGGCCACCCTCGAGCGCCTTGTCCGGGTCGAGCCACGGCAGTGGGACGTCTGGATGAAGAATCACCTAAAAGCGTGGCAGGAAGAGGTCCTCGGCGACGAGATCCGGGCCGCCTTAAGACCCTAGCGCGCAAGCGCGAGGTGGTGACGCGGCGCCAGGACAGCAGAGGTCTTAGCCTCCTAGCCTCCCAGCGGAGAAGGTTGACACGCCCCGCAGCCGCGGTAGCGTCGAGGGAAGGGACGGCACAGTTTTCCCCCGACGAAAGGAGGCGGCGATGATCCGGGTTCTGATCGAACGCAGGGTGGCCGACGGGATGCTCGAGTCCTACCAACTGGCCCTGCGGACCATGCGGGCCCACGCGGTGCAACACGATGGGTACATCTCGGGGGAGACGCTTCGAGACATTACGGACCCCGAGCACTTCCTGGTGATCTCCACCTGGACCGACCGGACCGCCTGGGAGCGCTGGACCGCGTCCGAGACCCGGCACCGGATCATGGCCAAGATCGCCCCCATGCTGGAGGCGCCCGAGCGGATCACCGTGTGGGAGCCGGTTTGACCCCTCCCCTCCCGAACCGCCAGGCCTCCCAGTCCGGATCGGCGTAGCGCTCACGCCGCCACCGTAGGCCCGCGTCCTCTATGGTGCCGGGCTCCCGGGCCGAGAACAGCACCGTAAACGCCCGCCGCAGCACCTCGAGGTGCTGGGCTCGGTTCCCGGGCTCACCCAGGGCGTGCCCGAACGGGAAGCGCACAAACAACGCCCGGGGCGGCGGGGTCTTCTCCGTGATCTCCCGCACCACCGAAAGGGCCACCGTGGCCACCCCCGCCGCCTCCACCGCTCTCGCCGCCAGCCCCACGGACCGGTTGCAGATACCTCAAGCCGGCACGAGCAAGGCGTAGTCCACGTGGGCACCGGCGAGCCGCCGGGCCACCTCCGGGGCCGAGCGCCGCCGCAGGGTCTCGACGTGGGCCCCGTCGATGTGCCCCATGAACGAGTAGCCCACCCCGTGGAGCCGGCCCACCACCCCCGCGGCCACGGCCTCGCGCAGGCGCCCAGCCGGGAACACCAGGTTCAGGTCCCTCTCGGCGTCGGCGTGGTCGTAGTAGTCGTGGGTGATGATCAGATCCGTGGGGGCCGCGTTCATCGGGACCTCCCGGAACGACGGGTCCCCGCCCGGGTCAACCATGTCGAAGGGGGCCTGGGTACGCAGATGAACCCCGCCGGTGGTCACAACGGCGAGGGTCGCCTCGGCCAACGGCTTGGTCACAGGGGTCCAGGGGATCGGCTCGGTGTCGGCGGCGAGACCCCGTGCCCACCTGGCGGCGAGCCCCGGGAACCGGGTGAACACCTTGGCCACCATCCGGTCCTTCCAACCGCCCATGGGACGACTCCTCTTGCGATCGGTGACAAGTGGCGAGTGACGGGGAAACAGCCGGCCGCCTTGCCGCCCTGCAACGATTCACGGCCGCTTATCGGTGACGGGTGAGATGCGGGAGGAACCGATCTCGTTGCAAGTCTACCGGCATCCCTGGCCCGCGCCAGCCTGGCCCCGGGACCCCGTTCCTTCCCCCACACTGACCGGTTTGGGCCCGTCGGCGTCGAGCACGGGGGGCGTGCCCCCAACCAATCCCCCTCGCCCCACCTTTCCCACCTTCACGCAGGAGTTTTCCATCTCTACACAAGATATTTACTTGACGAAGGCGCTTGCATTCTTGAGCTGGATAATATAGATTTTGAACATCATTTCCCCTGTTTTCACACATACGGTGCACCAATGGACAGCCCCCGACGAAGTCTGGCCAAAGCTCTTTCGTGGCGCCTGGTTGCCACGGTGGTCACCACGACCATCGTATACGCCGCCACCGGCGAGGCCGAGTTCGCCGCAACCATCGGGATCGCCGACACCGTGGTGAAGTTCGGAGCCTACTTCCTGCACGAACGCCTGTGGAACCGGATCTCGTTCGGCCGGGTGCGCCAGGAGCCCGAGTACTACATCTGAGAACCCTAAGGAGGCCCCCATGAGCCGATCGTTCCCTCCTCCCCCCGTTCTGCCCCCCGGCACGCCGGCCGAGACGATCCTGCGGATCGGCCTCGAGCGGGCCGGAGGCCCCGTGGCCCTGGCCTGCTCCTTCAGCCTAGAGGACGTGGTGGTGCTCCACATGCTCACCTCGCTCACGGCCCGTCCCCTGGTGTTTGCCCTGGATACCGGCCGGCTGCCCGAGGAGACGTACGAGATCGCCGAGACCGTGCGGGCCCGTTACGGGGTGGCTGTGCGCTGGTACTTCCCGGATCGAGAGGCCGTGGAGCGGCTCGAGACCGACAAGGGCCTGTTCAGCTTCCGCGACAGCGTGGAGGACCGGCGCGAGTGCTGCCGCATCCGCAAAGTAGAGCCGTTGGGCCGGGCCCTGGCCGGGCTGGCCGGCTGGATCACCGGTCTCCGCCGGGAGCAGAGCGTGACCCGCACGGCCGTGGCGCCGATTGAGGAAGACCGGGCCCACGGCGGCATCTGGAAGATCAACCCCCTGGCGGAGTGGACCTGGGAGCAGGTGGAGGCCTATGCAAAGGACCACGGGGTGCCCGTGCACAAGCTCCACCGGGCCGGGTACCCCTCCATCGGATGCGCGCCGTGTACCCGGGCGGTCCGGCCCGGCGAGCACCCTCGGGCCGGGCGCTGGTGGTGGGAGGACCCGAAGAACAAGGAGTGCGGCCTGCACGTGGCCCCAGAACCGGCCCGGCCGGAACCGACCTAACGAGGCGACCATGAGAGATCCCCTGACCGAACTGGAGAACCAGAGCATTTACATCTTCCGAGAGGCCTACCGGAAGTTCGAGAGCCTGGCCATGCTCTACTCCGTGGGCAAGGACTCCACGGTGATGGCCCACCTGGCCCGGAAGGCGTTTTTCGGCCGCATCCCGTTCCCACTGGTGCACATCGACACCACCTTCAAGTACCCCGAGATGATCGAGTTCCGGGATCGGATGGTAAGGCAGTGGGGTGCCGAGCTGATCGTGGGCAGAAACGAGGAGGCCCTGGCCGCCGGCATGAGCCCCGACCGGGGCCGGCTGGTCTGCTGCGAGGCCCTCAAGACCCAGGCCCTGTCCCAGACTCTCGCGGCCCACGGGTTCCAAGGGCTGTTCCTGGGCATCCGGCGCGATGAGGAGGGCAGCCGGGCGAAGGAGCGGGTGTTCTCGCCCCGCGACGAGAACTTCGAGTGGGCCTACAAGGACCAGCCCCCCGAGCTGTGGGACCAGTTCAACACCGACTTCGACCCGGGCACCCACGTGCGGATCCACCCCCTGCTGGGGTGGACCGAGATCGACATCTGGCGCTACATCGAGCGGGAGGGGGTGGAGATCTGCCCCTTGTACTTCGCTCGGGACGGCAAGCGGTTCCGGTCCTTGGGGTGCATGCCGTGCACCGGGGCGTTCCCCTCCAATGCCTCCACCGTGGCCGAGATCATCGAGGAGCTCCAGGCCACCAAGACCCCCGAGCGGGCCGGCCGGGCCCAGGACCAGGAGAACGCCTACGCCATGCAGAAGCTCCGCGCCCGGGGTTACATGTGAGACAGAGTTCAGCTCCAGTAGACCGCGAGGCGGCCCGTTTGCGAGGAAACAACTCGAACCGATCCCTGCACAGTTTCGGCAGTGGGGCATGGGGTCTGCTTCCGGCCGCGTGCGAAGCCGGCCATGAGATTCGCCGCGCAGGCACGGGGCACCAACGGTGGTTTTATGGCAGTCCGGCCGGGGACCGAACGATTTCACGGTGCAAGCGCTGGAGGCGCTGCGCGGCGAGCCAAGGAGCCGCACGCGGCGCTCCAGCAGACCCCATGCCCCCGAGACCGTGAAGTGACGCCAAAGAGGCGGGGCCATGCTTGGAAACACTCTGGAATCAAGTAGGTTTTCATGCGTCCTAGCGTCCTAGCCTCCCAGCGTCCTAGCGGAAATTACTTGGAAGAGTTCAGTGGACAGAAATCAGGGAGAGCGGGGAGCTGCCAGCCTTCCAGCTTTCTAGCTTTCCACCGCCCCAGAGGGGGTTCCCGATGAGCCGACAAGACACCCTTCGCATCGTGATCGTGGGCCACGTGGACCACGGCAAGTCCACCCTGATCGGCCGGCTGTTCTACGACACCGGATCGATCCCCGAGGTCCGGTACCGGGAGATCGAGGAGACCTGCCGGCGGCAGGGCCGCCCCTTCGAGTTCGCGTACCTCATGGACGCCCTGGAGGAGGAGCGGGAGCAGAACGTCACCATCGACACCGCCCAAACCTTCTTCCGGTGGGAGGGCCGGTCCTACGTCATCATCGATGCCCCGGGCCACAAAGAGTTCCTGAAGAACACGATCACCGGCGCGGCCAGCGCGGACGCGGCGGTGCTGCTGGTGGACGGGGTGGAGGGGGTGCGCGAGCAAACCCGCCGCCATGCCTACATCCTGTCGCTTCTGGGGATCCGCCACGTGCTGGTGGCGGTGAACAAGCTCGACAAGGCCGGCTATGACCGCCGGGCGTTTTTGGCCGCGGACAACGCGGTGCGGTCGCTGCTCCACTCCCTGGGCATCGCACCGGAGCACGTGATCCCCATCTCGGCCCGGGAGGGCGAGAACATCGTCCAGAGGCTCGGTCACACCCCCTGGTACGACGGGCCCACGGTTCTCGAGGCCCTCCACACCCTGGGCGGAGCCGGATCCGAGGAGACCCTGCCTCTGCGGTTTCCGGTTCAGGACGTGTACAAGTGGGACAACCGCCGCCTGTACGCCGGGCGGGTCGAGACGGGACGGGTGCGGGTGGGGGACGAGGTCCGGTTCTTCCCGTCGGGCCGCACGGTGCGGGTCCGGACCATCGAGCGGTGGGGGGAGCCCCCGCTCGAGGAGGCCCGGGCCGGGGACTGCGTGGGGTTCACGTTCGACGAGGAGCTGTTCGTGGAGCGCGGCGAGGTGATGGCCCACCCGGACCATGCCCCGGCCGTGGCCCGAGAGGTCCGGGCCAGCCTGTTCTGGCTCGGCCGCATCGCCCTGGAGAAGGGCAAGACGTACCTGCTCAAGACGGCCACCACCGAGATTGAGGCCGAGTGCGTGGACATTGAGGACCGGATCGACGCCTCCACCCTGGAGGTGCGCGAGCGCCACGCGAACGTGCTCGAGAGCCCCGAGGTGGGCAACGTGCTGCTGCGGCTCAAGCGCCCCGCCGCCGTGGACGTGTTCCAGGACAACCCGCGCCTGGGCCGGTTCGTGCTCCAGGACGGCCGGTTCATCGCCGGCGGCGGCATCGTGCGGGAGACCCGGGTGGCCGGCGGCGCCCGGGCCGCCCAGGTGATCCACCTGGACCGCCAGTTCGCCACCGAGCCCGACGGGTACGTGGTGGACCTCATCCGGGAGCGGGGCGAGGTGGAGTTCGAGGTGACCCCCCACTTCCTCGATACCCTTTCGGCCGGAAACCGGGTACTCTTCCGGCTCCGGGGCCCCGAGCAGGTCACGCCGGTGGCCCTGCTGGCCTACGAGCACGACATGGAGTTCACGTTCCGGCGCACCGACGACGGGGTGGCCCTGGTGTTGTGGCGGCGCCCCGGGCCGAGCGCCTCGGTTCCCCTGGAGGGACTCGGACTGTAGCCCGGATGATCCCCTACCCCTCCATCGATCCGGTGGCGTTCCGGATCGGGCCCCTGGCGGTCCGGTGGTACGGCATCGCCTACCTGCTGGGGTTCCTGTCGGCCGCCCACATTCTTCGGCGGCTCGCCCGTAGCGGGCGGGCCGTCCTGGCCGAGGCCGAGGTGGGCGACCTGGTAGGGTGGCTGGCGCTCGGCGTGATCCTGGGGGGCCGGTTGGGATACGTGCTGTTCTACAACCTCCCCTATTTCGCGGCCCAGCCGTGGAAGATCGTCGCGGTGTGGGAGGGGGGCATGAGCTTCCACGGCGGCCTGGCCGGGGTGGGGCTGGCCGCCTGGGCCTACGCCCGCCGGAGGAACCTGTCCCTGCTCGGTCTGGCCGACGCTCTGGCCGTGGCCACCCCGCCAGGGGTGTTCTTCGGGCGGCTGGCCAACTTCGTGAACGGCGAGCTCTACGGCCGGGTGACGGAGGCGCCATGGGCCATGGTGTTTCCCGCCGGCGGGCCCCTGCCCCGTCACCCGAGCCAGCTCTACGAGGCGATGCTGGAGGGCCTCCTCCTGGGGCTCGCGCTGTGGTGGTTCTGGAAACGCTTCCCCCAACGAGGGGCCGCCACGTCGGCGTTTCTCGTCGGATACGGCATCCTGCGGTTCGCGGTGGAGTTCACCCGGCAGCCCGACCCCCAGCTGGGGTTCGTGGCCGGTCCATTCACCATGGGCCAGCTGCTGAGCCTCGCGATGATCGCGGCCGGGGCGTGGATCTGGGCCGCGCGGAAGCGGTGATACCAATTTGCGTCAAGATGAGCGCATAGAGGGGCGATTGGGTGCCGTCGGTCCTCCGCCGGGAAAGACGGCCTCGCCGAAGCCGCTACGGCTCGGCCGTAGCGCTCTGGGCCAACGGCCCCCAAATCGCTGGCTTCGAATGCGACTTGGTACGAGGGGACCCTGGTCATTCCGAACCCTGGCTCCTGAAAAGCGGAGGCTCCATGCGCATCGACACCCGCCTGGTCCGGGCCGGCCTCGGCACGGACCCCCAAACCGGAGCGGTGAGCACACCGATCCACCCCTCGGCCACCTTTGCTCACCCAGGGCTCGGCCGGAGCACCGGGTTCGACTACTCCCGTACCGCCAACCCCACCCGCCGGGTCCTGGAGCAGGCCCTGGCCGAGGTGGAAGGGGGCGTCCGGGCGTTCGCGTTCCCGTCGGGCATGGCGGCTCTCACCACCCTGTGTCTCCTGTTCCGTCCCGGAGACCACCTGGTGGCCTCCGACGATCTGTACGGCGGCACCTACCGGCTGTTGGAACGGGTGTTCCGGGAGTACGGCCTCGAGGTCACCTACACCGACACCACTGCCCCGGAGTGGGTGGAGCCCGCCCTGCGGCCCAACACCCGGGCCCTCCTGGTGGAGAACCCCACGAACCCCCTGCTCAAGGTGGCGGACCTGGAGGCCCTGGGCCGGCTGGCCCGGGACCGGGGCCTGGTGTTCGTGGTGGACAGCACCTTCCTCACCCCTTATCTCCAACGCCCCCTGGAGCTCGGGGCGGACATCGTGGTGCACAGCGCCACCAAGTTCCTCGGCGGCCACAACGACCTGCTGGCCGGGATTCTGGTGGCCCGGGAGCCCGAGTGGGCCGAGCGGATCGAGTTCCTCCACAACACCACCGGCGCCGTGCTCGACCCGTTCTCCTCGTGGCTGCTCGTGCGCAGCCTCAAGACTCTGGCCGTGCGGGTGGAGCACCAGTGCCGCACGGCGGAAAAGGTGGCCCGATTCCTCCTGGGCCACCCCGGGGTCACGCGGGTATACTACCCCGGCCTGCCCGACCACCCGGGCCGACAGATCCTCGAACGCCAGGCCCGGGGGTTCGGCGCCATGGTGAGCTTCCGCCTCCGGGGCGCCCACGAGGTGCCGGGCTTCCTGGAAAGGCTGCGGCTCGTGACCTTTGCCGAGAGTTTGGGCGGCGCCGAGACCCTGGTGACGGTGCCGAGCCGCCAGACCCACTGCGACATGCCGTCCGAGGTGCGCGAGCGCCTGGGCGTGACCGACGATCTGGTGCGTCTGTCGGTGGGCCTGGAGGGCTCTGAAGACCTGATCGAGGACCTGGACCGCGCCCTGCAAGGAGAGAGCGGATGAACCGCAGACGTCCGTCCCCGGCCACCCGCTGCGTGGGGGGCCGCACCGAGGTGGACCCGACCACGGGAGCCCTGGGAACCCCCATCGTGATGGCGAGCACGTTCCACCAGGAGGACCCCGGCCGGCCCGGCCCCTGGGAGTACACCCGCTCGGGCAACCCCACCCGCCACGCCGTCGAGACCCTCCTGGCCGAGCTGGAGGGGGGCACGGCCGGGTTTGCCTTTGCCTCGGGCATGGCCGCCACCACGGCGGTGCTGTCGCTCCTGAACCAGGGGGATCACGTGGTGGCGGCCCAGGACCTGTACGGCGGCACGTTCCGGGCCCTGACGGCCGTGTTCTCCCGGTTCGGGATCGAGGCCACCTTTGCCGACGCCACCGACCCGGACGCACTGGCCCGGGCGTTCCGGTCGAACACCCGGATGGTGTGGCTGGAGACCCCTTCGAACCCCCTGTTGCACGTCACGGACCTTCGCGCGTGTGCATCGTTCGCCCGGGAGAGGGGCGCGCTGACCGTGGTGGACAACACGTTCATGACCCCGCTACGGCAGCACCCTCTGGGGCTCGGGGTGGACATCGTGGTCCACAGCGCCACAAAGTTTCTGGGCGGCCACAGCGACCTGGTGGCCGGAGCCGTGGTGGTGTCGGACCCGGACCTGGCCCAACAGGTGGGCTACCTGCAGAACGCCCTGGGCGGGGTTCTCTCCCCCCACGACTCGTGGCTCCTGGCCCGGGGCATCAAAACCCTCAAGGCCCGCTACGACACCGAGGAGGCGACGGCCCAGGAGCTGGCCCGTCGCCTGGACGAACACCCGGCCGTGGAGCGGGTGTACTACCCGGGTCTACCCGACCACCCGGGCGCCGGGATCCACGCGGCCCAGGCCTCGGGCCCGGGCGCGGTGCTGAGCTTCGACGTGGGCTCCGAGGAGGCCGCCCTGCGGGTGCTCCAGGCCGTGGAAGTGCCGGCGGTTGCCGTGAGCCTAGGGGGGGTGGAGTCGATCCTGTCCTATCCCTGGACCATGTCCCACGCGGCCATGCCACCGGCCCACCGCCGGGCCCTGGGCATCGGTCCCGGCCTGCTGCGGCTGTCGGCCGGGCTGGAGGACGTGGAGGACCTGTGGGCCGACCTGGAGCGGGCTCTCGGGGGGTGAGGAGCCGTATGCGGCGCACCACCGGCCTCCATGCTCCCCGAGATGGTGAGGCAAAGGCAGAGAGGTGCAGTGACCCCTAGAACGTGCGGGGATCCGGAAGATTTTTCAAGCCTTCCAGCATCCTAGTGTCATGGTTCGCAAGTTCGTGCATTCCCGAGGGGGTGGGGCTGGGGGCCCCTCCTTCGCTGAACGGCCTCGCAGGGGCCGCCTCGGCGCGGTCCGCTGCAGCGCGTGAGAGCACGCGCCGCGGCCGCTCCCCTGGCGCCGGGCGACCCGAGCTGCTCGGCCGTCGCGCTTCGTCGGGGCCCCCAGCCCCACCCCCGGAATGGATATACGCTTTTGTGGAACGGAACACTAGCCTTCCAGCCTTCTAGCGGACGTTACATGGGGGACACGTCGGCAATCCTGGAGCCCCTGGAAACCGAGGGCCTCATCGGGCCTTTGGACGTGGAGTTCGCCCGGCTCCTGGCCCGGCTCTCGGGTGACGCCCGGCCCGAGCTCCTGCTGGCCGCAGCCCTGACCAGCCGGGCCGTGGCCCTGGGTCACGTGTGCCTGCCCCTGGCCGCGCCGACCCGGGCCGTGGGTCGGGAGGACCTGCCGGCCCTCCCCTCCCCCGACCACTGGGCCGAGGCCCTGGCCCAAAGCCCTGCGGTGGGCTCGCCGGGCCAGCACCGACCCCTGGTCCTCGACCGGGGGCATCGGCTCTACCTCCACCGATACTGGGCCTACGAGCACGACGTGGCCACCTGGATCCGGACCCGGGCCGAGGCGCCCGACCTGCCCCACGACCCTCGGGGCGCCCGGGCCGTGCTGGACCGGCTGTTTCCCCGGCGGGCCGCAAGCCCCGACTTCCAACGGCTGGCCGCGGCCACGGCCCTGCTTCGGCCCCTCACGATCCTCTCGGGCGGGCCGGGAACGGGCAAGACCTACACCGTTGTACGGATCCTGGCCCTTCTCCTCTCCCAGTCCTGCAACGGGGGCCTGCGGGTGGCCCTGGCCGCGCCCACCGGCAAGGCCGCAGCCCGGGTCCAGGAGGCCGTGCGCCAGGCCCGGGACGACCCGTCCGCATTGCCCCTACCCGATGAGGTTCGGGACCGTCTGCCGGCCGAGGCCATGACCCTGCACCGCCTTTTGGGGGCCGTACCCGGCCGCGCCCGGCCCCGGCACGGCCCCGACCGGCCGCTCCCCCACGACCTGGTGGTGGTGGACGAGGTGTCCATGGTGGACCTAGCCCTGATGGCCAAGCTCACCGCCGCGGTCCGGCCCGGGGCCCGGCTCGTACTGGTGGGTGACCGGGACCAGCTGGCCTCGGTGGAGGCCGGATCCGTGCTGGGCGACCTGTGCGACACCGGCCGGGACCACCGGCTCTGCCAGGAGATGGCCCCGGCCCTCGGCCCCCTGGCCGGGTTTCCCCTGGACGGCCTGGTCGGGGACGAGCCCCCCCCCGCCCGGGGCCTGGTGGTGCTCCGCGACAACTTCCGGTTCCGGGCCGACAGCGGCATCGGCCGGGTGACCCGGGCCGTGAACGCCGGCCGAGCCGACGAGGCCCTGGAACTCCTGCGGCAGGGGTCCGGCGGCGAGGTCTCGTGGAAGGACCTGCCGGCCCGCTCCCGCCTGCCCGAGGCGCTGGCGCCGGCGGTGCTCGAAGGGTATGCGCCCGTGTTCCGGGCCGTGACCCGGGGCGAGGCGGAGGAGGCGTACGATCTGCTGGGTCGGTTCCGGGTGCTGTGCGCTCTCCGGGTCGGACCGTTCGGCGTGGAGGCCGTGAACCGGGCCGTTGAGGCGGTGCTGGCCCGGGAGGGCTGGGTGCCCACCTCGTCGGGCTGGTACCCGGGACGGCCGGTGCTGGTGACCCGGAACGATCCGGCCCTGCGCCTGTACAACGGCGACGTGGGCCTCGTGGTGCCGGACGCCCACGCCGGCGCGGTGCAGGTGCTGTTCCCCACCCCGGACGGGAGGTGGCGCCGGCTCCCGCCGGTGAGGCTCCCGCCCCACGAGACCGTGTACGCCATGACCGTGCACAAGTCCCAGGGCTCCGAGTTCGATCGGGTGCTCCTGGTGCTCGGCGACCGGCCCAACCCGGTGCTGACCCGCGAGCTGGTGTACACCGGCCTCACCCGGGCCCGGACCCGGGCCGAGGTGTGGGGCTCGGCCGGGGTGTTCACCGCAGCCGTGCGGGCCAGGGCCCAGCGCACCTCGGGCCTACGCGACCGGGTGTGGAAGGGGGAGGTCCGTTGACCAAAGGCCCGGGTCGCTTGACTTGGCCGCCGGCCCGAACACCCTCTTTCCAGCCTCCCGGCTTCCCAGCCTGTGCAAGCCTGGCAAGCCTGCAGACCTGTCACCAGAGCCGACCGGTTCGAGACCCACGAGGTACGATACCACGTCGCATTCGAAGCCAGCGATTGGGGGGCCGTTGGCCCGGAGTGTTACGGCCGAGCCGTAGCGGCTTCGGCGAGGCCGTCTTTCCCGGCGGAGGACCGACGGCCCCCAAACCGATCTCTAGCCCGCATTATTCATGAGCGTTCGTCGCGAAGCCGTCGAGTGTGCGTCAGATCGGGGCAAGCGCAGCAACGAGGGGCGCAGGCGTACGGGACGGTACGTCGAGCCCCGAGGCGCGAGCACGCCTCGAGACGGCGTGCAATCGGCGGTTGCAGCAGAAGGCTTCATGAATCATGCGGGCTAGGAGCTCATCTTGATCGCAAATTGGCATGACGGGTCAGTCCCCCCGCCCCCTGCGCTCCAGCCACTCCGCAACCATGAAGGCGGCCACCGTGCCCTCACCCACGGCGGCCGTGATCTGCTTTCGGCTGCCCACGCGCACGTCGCCGGCCACGAACACCCCGGGCAGCGAGGTGGTCAGGGTGGCGGGGTCGGCCCTCACGAACCCGGCCTCGTCCAGCTCCAGGATGCCCCGCAGGAAGCCGGCGTTGGGCTCGAGCCCGATGAACACGAACACCCCGTCGCAAGCGATCACCTCGTGCCGGCCGGCGGCCGCGTTCTCCACCTCGACCCCCTCCACCGCGTCGGTTCCCAGCACCCGCCGCACCCGGTGGCCCAGCCGGATCTCCACCCCGGGCAGGGCCCGCACCCGGTCCTGCAGCACCTGGCTCGCCGTGAGGCGATCGAGGTTCTGCACCAGGGTGATCCGATCCGCGAACCCGGCCAGGTGCACGGTCTCCTGGAGGGCCGAGTTCCCGCCGCCCACCACCACCACGTGCTTCCCCCGGAAGAACGGCGCGTCGCAGGTGGCGCAGAAGCTCACTCCACGGCCCACCAGCTCCTCCTCGCCCGGAACCCCCATCCTCCGGTACACCGACCCCGTGGCCACCACCACGGAGCAGGCCCGGATCTCCCCCTGGGCCGTCCGGACCCGGAACATCCGCCCCTCGGGCTCCAGGCCCTCGGCCCCTTCGAAGGTTCGGACCTCGGCCCCGAACTTCAGGGCCTGGCGGTATACCCGCTCCATGAGCTCGGCCCCGTTCACCGGGTCCGGGAATCCCGGGTAGTTCTCGATCCGGTCGGTCAGGGCTGCCTGGCCGCCCGGCATGCCCTTGTCCAGCACCAAGGTGCGCAGCCCCTCCCGGGCGGTGTAGATCGCCGCGGTCAGCCCGGCCGGGCCCGCTCCCAGCACGGCCACATCGTAGACCCGCGGGAGACCCGTGAGATCCACCCCCAGGGCCTCGCCCAGGGCTTCGGTGTCCGGGTCCACCACCATCCGCTCTCCAACCCGAACGGCCGGCACCTCCAGGGCTCCGCCGGTGGCCTGCTGGAGCCGCCGAGCAGCGTCGGCGTCGTCCTCCGGGTTCACCACCCGGTACGACACCCCTGCCGCCTCCAACAGCTCCCGCACCCGATGGCACCGCTCACACCACGGCACGGCGTACAGAACGACCTCGGTGGGCTTCACGGTGGACCTCCTTCCCAGTAACTTCGGTCATTGGTCGTTAGTCGTTGGTCGTCGGTCGGAGGCCTTCGGCCCGCTGGGCGGCTAGGCGGCTCCTGAGCCCCGCCGCCAGGACCTCCGGGGGGCATGGGGTCTGCTGGAGAGCCGCGCGCGGCTCCTCAGCTCGCCGCGCAGCGCCTTCAACGCTCGCACCGTGAGTTCGTCCGTGCCCCGCCGAACTGTCATGAAGCTACCGCCGGTGCCCCGTGCCTGCGCGGCGAATCTCAATGCCCGGCTTCGCGCGCGGCCGGAAGCAGGCCCCATGCCTCCGGCGTGAAGGCCCCGGACCAACGGAAGTTACCCTTGTATCAGTCGTTGGTCGCTGGTCGGGGCCTTTGCCTCGCCCACCGTATCACCTCCGGCGCAACCGTCCACCCCACCCTTTACGGCCGGCCGCCCACCGCGGTACCTTGCCCGGGATGCGCGGAGGAACCATGACCGAACCGATCCGGTCCCGGAAGAACGAGCGGCTCCGGTGGGCGGCCCGGGTGGTGCGCGACCGGCGGTTCCGCCGGCGCGAAGGGGTGTGGGCGGCCGAGGGCGTCCGCCTGGCCGAGGAGGTGGCCGGCTCCGGCCTGCCGGTGCGGCTGTGGCTGTTGGAGGAGGGCTGGGGGGCCGAGCCCGGCCGGAACCGCCGGCTTCTCGAGGCGGTGACGGAGCGGGGGGATCCGGTGGTTCGGGTGGCCCGGGGGCTGCTGCGGGAGGCAGCCGACACCCAGACCCCCCAGGGCGTGGCGGTGGTGTTCCAGGCGCCCCGGTGGGCGCCGGAGGACCTGCTGGCCCGATCCGGCCCCCTGGTGGTGCTCGACCGGCTCCAGGACCCCGGGAACCTGGGCACCCTGGCCCGCACCGCCGAGGCCACGGGCGCGGCCGGCCTCGTGCTGGTACCCGGGTCGGCCGATCCAGGCAATCCCAAGGCCCTACGCGCATCGGCCGGATCGCTGCTTCGGTTGCCCGCGCTCACCGTGCCCGATGCGGCCGGGTTCCTCAAGGCGGCCGGGATCCAGGCCCTGGCCACGGTGCCCCAGGGCGGGGCCGCGCCGGACGAGCTGGACCTGGCCGGCCGGTTCGCGCTCCTGCTCGGCCAGGAGGGCGGCGGCCTGGCCCCCGACCTGGCCGGGTCGGCAGCCCTCCGGGTCACCCTGCCCATGGAGGGCCGGGTGGAGTCGCTCAACGTGGCCGCGGCCGCGGCCATGATCCTGTACGAGGCCCAACGCCAACGCCGCAAGGCCCTTTCCCCCATCTCAAGGAGTGCCCCATGGCCCAGATCCAGACCCTGACCTTCACCCAGACCCTCACCCACACCGGCGGGTTCCGAGCCGAGGCGCGGGTCCGAGATCTGCCCCCCTACGGCCTGGACGAGCCAAGGGACCTGGGAGGCGAGGACTCGGCGCCTTGCCCCATGGACTACCTGCTCACCGCGGTGGGCGGGTGCCTCCTGTCGAGCCTGGCCATGTGCCTCCAGAAGAAGCGGGTGGAGGCCCCGGTGTCCATGGACCTGGAGGGCGAGGTCGCCCGCAACGACGAAGGGCTCCTCCGGGTGAAGAGGATCCGGGTGCGCATCCGGGTGGACGCCCGGGAGGAGGACCGTCGCAAGGTGGAGGGGTGCTATCAGATCTTCAAGAAGTACTGCATCGTGTCCGCCTCGGTGGCCCAGGGGATCCCCCTGGAGACCGAGCTGGCGTTCGGCGGATAGCCGGCGTTGTCCCGGTTCGCCCGACGGTTCGATCGATACCGGGAGATCGTCCCCGACTTCGAGGCGTTCTGCGAGGCCCACGAGCGCCCCGCTCCGGTCCACCTGCGGGTGAACCCCCGCAAGGCCGCCCCGGCCTGGGTGGTCGACCGGCTGACCCGGGCCGGGGTGCAGGTACGGCCCGAGCCCTGGTACCCCTACCTGCTCCGGGTGAGGGCCGCGCCCGAGGGGTTCGCCTTCGGCGCCACCCTGGTTCACGCCCTGGGGTTCGTGTACATCCAGAGCGCCTCCTCCGCGGTACCGGCCCTGGCCCTGGGGGCCCGTCCCGGCCACCGGGTGCTGGACCTGTGCGCCGCGCCTGGGTCCAAGACCACCCTGCTGGTGCAGGAGATGGACGACCGGGGCCTGGTGGTGGCCAACGAGCCCAACCGCCGCCGGATCAAGTCGCTGGTCACGAACCTGGAGAGGATGGGGGCCGCATCCGCCCTGGTCACGGCCTACGCCGGCCAGAACTTTCCCGAGAGGGTCCGGTTCGATCGCATCCTGGTCGATGCCCCGTGCTCGGGCGAGGGCACCTGGCGGGGCCCCCGGGCGAAGCCCCGCAGGATCACCCCGGAGTTTCGTTCCGGCCTGGTCCGGCAGCAGACCGGCCTGTTGGAGCGGGCGTGGGACCTCTTGGAGCCCGGAGGGGTCCTGGTGTACTCCACCTGCACCTACGCCCCGGAGGAGAACGAGGCCGTGGTGGCCGACCTGGTGGAACGAACCGGCGCCGAGGTGCTGCCGGTGCCGGTGGACGTTCCGGCCCGGCCCGGCCTGACCGCGTGGCAGGAGCGGACCTTTCCCCCCTCGCTCGCCCGGACCGCCCGCCTGTTCCCGCACCGGTTCGACTCGGAGGGATTCTTTGTCGCTCGACTGGCTAAGCCCTGAGGATACCCGGCGGGTCACGGCCTACCTGCAGGAGCGCTGCGGCATCCCTGCCGGAGCCCTGGCCGGCCTGCGCCTGTTCCGGCGAGGCGGGTACGTCTGCGCCCTGCGGGACGAGGCCGCGGCCGCGGCCGAAGCGCTCCGGGCGGCGGGGGGAGGGCTGCGCGTGGTCAAGGAAATGGGACCCGACCGGTACAAACCCGCGACCCGGGGGATGCAGGTCCTGGCGGCCCGGGCCGGGAGGGGGATCGATCTGACCGAGGCCGAGCTGCGGGGCCTGCTCCAGGGCCAGACCCTCTCCACCTCCCTGCCCAGCAGGGGGTTCGTGCTGCTCCGGTGGGAGGGCGCCGTGGTGGGGGTGGGCCTCCTGCGCGAGGGCCGGCTGGTGGGGCAGCTGCCCCGCACCGTGACCGAGCACCTGCGCCTCGGCGGGGAGCGGCCCCTGGTGTGAGCCCTGCTCAAGGTTCCCTACGGCTCAACCGACAAGGTTAAGGAGCGGGGGTGCCTGGGCGCCCGGCTCTCCGGCAGGCCCCACGCCCCAGAGCGCGTCTATTTAGCCGCCGGAGTAGTAATACCTGCAAACGTATTGCCAGGGTGCGGGGTGGGGGCCTGGTTCCGGCCGGGCGCGAGTGCAGCATCCGATCACCGCGCCTTCTCATGCCGTCGCTTGCCCGTCGATCCATGCCACGATAGCGGAAACCTTGGGATCCGGCGGCGATCCGGACGTTCGGAGGGCGCGGCGAGCCAAGGGCCCGCACCCGGCGCTCCACCAGACCCCCACCCCGCACGCCCCAAGGGGAAGGGGGCACGGGTCTGGCACTACTTTCGTTGGGATTAGTAACACCTCACAAGGGGAAGTGCCCCATGGATCGACCCGCACCGGTCCTCGTGGAGATCACCGAACGGCTCGAGCGTCTGCCTCCCATGCCTCAAACCGTGTCCGAGGTCATGCAGATGAGCCGGACGGAGGACTTCGCCGTGGGCGACCTGGCGCAGGTGGTGTGCAAGGACCCCACCCTGGCCGCCCGCGTGCTCAAGCTGTGTAACTCGGGCTTCTACGGGCTAGGCAAGGAGGTCACCAGCATCCAGAGGGCCGTGGTCCTGTTGGGGTTCGAGATGACCAAGAACCTGGTCCTCTCCAGCTTCGTCCATTCGGTGATCCAGGGCGATTTCGAGGCCTATGCCCAGACCTCGGACGGGCTGTGGGAGCACAGCTTCGGCTCGGCCACCGCCTGCCTGGCCCTGGCCGAGAACACCACCCCGGACCTGGTGGAGGTGGCCTACACCGCGGGGCTGCTCCACGACATCGGCAAGGTGGTCCTGGCGTCCCTGCTGGCCGAGCGGTTCCAGGAGGTGATCGAACGGGTGAAGACCCGGAGGATCCCGTTCCCCCAGGCCGAGCACGAGGCGCTCGGCACCGACCACGCCGAGGTGGGGGCCTTGGTGGCCGAGCGGTGGAACCTGGCCCCGGTGCTCCGGGAGGTGATCCGCTCCCACCACCACCGGGACGTGGAGGTGTCCGAACCCCGGTTGGCCGCCCTGGTCCGGTTGGCCGACGGGGTGTGCGGCATCCTGGGGGTGGGGGCTGGGTTCGACGCGACCGACGCAGAGCTGGACGACCGGGACCTCGCCCTGGTGGGGCTCGGCGGCGAAAAGCTCCAGCCCGTCCTGGATCAGGTGATGGCCCGGGTCATGGACGTGCGCGGGTTCCGGCTGTTTTAGCCCGGGCTGCTCATGAGACCTTCTGCTGCGACCGCCGATTGCACACCATCTCGGGGGGTGATCGCATCTCGGAGCCCGACGTACCGTCCAGTACGCCTGCGTCTCTCAGCGCTACGCGTACTCCCACCTGCTGCCACACACCCGGCGGTTTCGCGACGAACACCCTTGAATAATCCGGGATAAGCGGGGGTGCCATGGAGAAGATCATCTGCATCGGGGGCAGCACGGGGGCGCCGGCTGGGCTCACCGATCTCCTGGCAAAGCTGCCGGCCGACCTGCCGGCCCCGGTGCTGGTGGCCCTCCACATGCCCGCGTACATGACCGAGGGCTTCGTCCAGACCCTCGAACGTCGCGTGGCCCTGCGGGTGACGGTGGCAGAGAACGGCGCCCGGCCCGAGCCGGGGTGTGTGTACGTGGGCCCGGGCGGGCTCCACCTGGGCCTGTCGCCCGCCGGCCGGATCGTGGTGAGCCCCAAACCCACCGAGCTCCACTTCAAACCCAGCATCGACGTGCTGTTCTTCACGGCCGCCCGGGCCCTGAGAAACCGGGCGGTGGGCGTGGTCCTGACCGGGCTGTCGGCGAAGAAGGACGCGGTGGAGGGGACCTTGGCCCTGCGCAAGGTGCGCGCCGAGGTGCTAGTGATCGACGATCCCTCTGCCAGGTTCCTCGGCATGCCCAAGGCCGTGATCGAGGCGGGAGGCGCCAGCCGGGTGCTCCAGGCCGCAGACCTCCCGGCCGCCGTCACACGGGTGGCCCGCGGTTGACCGGGGCGTCCCCCCCCACTAAACTGTAGGGCTTCCCGGGCCCAGCCCGCCCCCTCACTCCCGAGGCCGATCGGACGACCCATGGCCGTCGCCGTCATCAGTCGAACCGACCTTCCCGCCCTCCTGCTGGACCCCCGAGCCAACCCGGAACCCATGGTCTTCGTGACGGACGACCCGGCGCTGGCCCGGATGGCCCGCCGAAGGGGGTTTCGGACGGCCACCGGAGAGCTCACCGACCCCCGCGTGTTCCGGCGGGCCCGCATCGGCCCGGAGGACCGGGTGCTGTTCCACCTGCCCCGCCTCACCGATCTGAACCGGTGCCTCGCCGCCTTGCTCAAGGTGGTGCCCGACGCGGCCGTGGCCGCCCTCCTGGAACCGGGCCGGGCCGCGCCGCGCCGGTGGAAGGAACGGGTGCTGTTCATCCCCACGGGCCAGATCGGCACCGTGTGCCTGCGCAGCGAGCTGGAAAAGGCCGCCACCCGAAGGATGCTGGCGGGGATCCGGTCCCTGTTCGAAGGGGCCGAGAAGGTGCTCCTGCTCGTCCAGGACGATCCCGACCCCGACGGCCTGGCCTCGGCGTTGGCCCTGCGGGCCCTGCTGGGGCGGAACCGGTTGACCGCCGTGATCGGGGCGTTCGGGGCGGTGACTCGGCCGGAGAACGTGGCCATGGTGAGGCTGCTGGATATCCAGGTGGAGACGATCACCCCGAAGAGCCTCGGGCGCTTTGACCGGATCGCCCTGCTGGACGTGCAGCCGCTGCACTCCCCCGATATCCCGCTGCGGGTGGACCTGGTGATCGATCACCACCCCAAGCGTGCCCAGTGCCGGGCCCGCGTCGCGGACATCCGGCCCAAGTACGGCGCCACCTCCACCATCATGACCGAGTACCTGCTGGCCTCCGACACCCCCATCTCCCAGCGCCTGGCCACAGCCCTGATCTACGGCATCAAGACCGACACCCAGCTGCTGGGCCGGGACACCACCCCCATGGACGTGTCGGCGTTCGCCGCCCTGTACCCCCTGGCCAACCACGCGCTGCTGCGGCGGATCGACCGACCCCAGTTCCCCCGGCGGGACCTGCCCTCCCTCAGCCATGCCCTCAATCACGCCCGCATCGTGGACGACATCCTGTTCGCCCACCTGGGCCCCCTGACCCGGGAGGACGTGGTGCCGTTCATCGCGGACTTCGGCCTGGAGGTGGAGGCGGTGGAGTGGTCGGTGGTGTCGGGGGTCTACGGCGGAAAGCTGGTGGTCTCGGTCCGCAGTTACGGCACCGGCCGCAGCGCGGGCGAGGTGGTCAAGGCCGCGTTCGAGCCGTTCGGAAGCGCCGGAGGCCACAAGGCCATGGCCAAAGCGGTGATCCCCCTGGACAACGTGCCCGACGAGTGCGTGGACCACGAGACCTGGGTGCAGGGCCGTTTCCTGAACGCGCTGCACCAGAGGGCCAAGGCCAGGTGCCCTGACAACGGCAGGGCCCCGGGCAACGGCAGCGACCCGACCTGCGCGCGCCCGTGACCCGTGCGCGGGGCTCGGTCAGCAACGGTCCGATGGATTGGCCGCGCACACGGCCCCCGGCTCGTCCGAGAGGGGCCGCCGGTGCGGGGGGTCGCCGCAGGCCGGACACCGGGGATCCCGGTGCACCCGCAGCTCCCGGAACGTCAGGGTCTCCCCCTCGAACAGCAGCAGACGATTCACCATGGGCTCACCCACTCCGAGGAGGAGCTTGAGCACCTCCAGGGCCTGGAGGCTGCCCATCACCCCTGCCACGGCCCCCAGGATCCCGGCCTGGGCGCAGGTGGGCACCGCCCCCGGCGGCGGGGGCTCCCGGAAGAAGCACCGGTAGCAGGCTCCTCTCCCCGGCACCACGGTGAGCATCTGGCCCTCGAACCGAAGGATACCCGCGTACACGTACGGCACCCCAGCCGCAGCGCAGGCGTCGTTCACTAGGAACTTCGAGGGGAACGTATCGGTGCCGTCCACCACCACATCGTAGCCTTGGATGACCCCCAGGGCGTTGGCCGCGGTGAGCCGGAAAGGATGACGCAGCACCTGAACCCCGGGGTTCAGGCGGACCAAAGCCTCAGCGCCCGAGTCCACCTTGGGCCGACCCACGTCGGGGGTGCCATGGAGGATCTGCCTCTGGAGATTGGTAAGGTCCACCCGGTCGGCATCGCACAGCCCCACGCTGCCCACCCCGGCCGCGGCCAGGTACAGGGCCGCCGGGCTGCCCAGCCCTCCGGCCCCCACCACCAGAACCCGGGCCTGGCGCAGACGCTCCTGCCCTCTTCCCCCAACCTCGGGCAGGAGGATCTGACGGGAGTACCGAAGGACCTCCTCCCCGGTCAGAGTCATGCCTTCTTGCGCACCCGTAACCGAAACGCCTCGCCAACCCGCTCCACAGCCAGGACTTGGTGCCCCTCGTCCCGGAGCATGCTGGGGATGCTCGTGACCGGCTCCCCGGCTGCCATCAGGATCTCCAGCTCTCCCCCGGGCTCCACCTGCTCCAGGCCCATACGGACCCGTACCATGGTCATGGGGCACACGTCGCCCGTGATGTCCAACGTCTGCATGTTCGGCTCCTTCCCAGTAAGTTTGGGCCTTCGGCCCGCTGGAAGGCTGGAAGGCTGGAAGGCTAGGAGGCCAAAACCCTATCTTAGCTCCTAGCGTTTCAAGTAGCTCTGCGTTCCAGCATCACGGTCCGGGGGCGTGGTTTCAGGGGCCAGAATTCAGAAGTCGGTGGACAAGGAGAAGGCTCTTCGGTACCCCGAGAGAGTCCCCCCGGGAACCCAAACTGCCTTTCGGGACTTCCTGTCTCCTGTCCGCTGAACTCCGGTTCCTGAAACCCACGCCTTGCCGCCGACAATGGCCCCGGACCGCGCCAGTTGCCTTCCGTTGTTGCCCGGCCCCGGCCGCGGGGGGCGAAGGCCCTCTACCGGAGCGGCTGGAACCGTTCGAGGGCCTCGGGGGTGATCGGCGTCCACTTCTCCCGGTCCACCCCGTCGAGCACCTCGGCCTGAAACCGCTCGACCCCGATCCGCAGGATGCTCTGGCCCAGACGCTCCTTGGGCTCCCCGCTGTCCCGATACCAGGCCTTGATCCGGCCCACCGCCTCGATCGCCTCGGGCTCCGCAAGGAACTCTGCGATCTGGATCCCCACCTGCTTCATCCGCCCCCAGCGGCCACCGGCGAACAGGTGCAACCCGGTGCGGCCCGCCTTCATGGCACCCAGCGGGCACGCCTTGATGCAGTCTCCACAGCTCACGCATGCCCTCCGGTCCATGCGCGGCAGCCCCTGCTCGATCGTCATCGCGGCCAGGTGACAGGCCTCCACGCACACGCCGCACCCCGTGCAGGCGTTGGGATCGCACTCGGGCCGGGCCGCGCCCATCAAACCCACGTCGTTCAGCTGGGGCTTGGAGCAGCTGGAGGCACACCCCGAGACCCCCACCTTGAACTTGTGGGGCAACACCTCGGCATCGTTGTACCGCCGGTCGATCTCCCATGCGAGATGGAACGTATCCACGTTGCCGTGGGGGCACACAGTCCCGCGGCAGGCCGTGGTGGTGCGCATCCGGGGGCCGCACCCAGCCAGCCCGATGCCGGCGTCGGCGAGCTCCTGGCGCAGGGCCTCGAACCCCTCCCCGGTCACCCCGGGCAGCTCCACCCCGTACCGGGCCGTGAGGAGGATCTCCCCCCGGCCGTGCTTCCGGCAAAGACGGGCAAGGCTCTCGAGGGCGTCGGCCGTAAGGAGCCCCACCGGGATCCGGAGCCGGGCGGAGTACTCGTTTTCCCCTTTGGTCTTGATCATCCCGGTGAGCTGAGCCCCCAGGACCTTGGGCGTATAGAACTCGGACGGTTGCACGGACATGGCATTCTCCCCATCGGCCGAAAAGACAGGATGTCCGAGATTATGACGCCCCTATTCTGTAGTGTCAAGATAAAGTTTATGGATCCACATTCATACACCATATAGAGTGAATCCAGCCGGAGCTCCCGTGATCTCCCGCACCACCGAGGTGGCGAAGGTGCCCGGAGGACACAGGAACTCCACCTCCGTGGCCGTGCCCCTGGGTCGCACCTCCACTCCGGCCAGGGGGATCCGCAGGGGCCGACGGGCCCCGGTCTCCCGGGCGAACAGCTCCTCCTCCAGGCCGAACGCCTCCAGCACCCGCGTCTCCTCCCGTGCCACGCCTCCCAGGGGCCGGACCATCTTGCGGCCCCACAGGGGCCCGGTGGGGGCCACATCGAAGCGCTTCACCCGCCCTGCCTCGGCCCGGGGATCGGTGCACACGAACAGCCCACCCGAGTCCACCTTCCGGAGCACGTCCCCCTGTAGGGGGCGGTCCAGGGTTCTAGCCTCGATCCGCCTCGCCAGCACCTCGTTGAACACCGCGGACTGAAGGGCCGACACGAGGAGGTCCCGCTTCCACCGGCCGGTGCGCAGCTCGCGCCGCAGAAGGCGGACCCCCTGCAGGGCGTTGTCGCCTTTGACCCCGAACCGCTGGGGTCCGAAGTAGTTGGGCACCCCCCAAGATCGCAGGGTGGTCAGTACCCGCTCCACGGCCGCCGAACCTACCCCCTCAACCACGACTCGGAACCGATTAGCCGCCAGATGACCCAAACGCAGCTTGTTGCGGTGGCGGGTTGCGGTGAGGACCCGAGCCCCCTCCGCCTCGAACGCGGCCCGGGCCACCTCGGTCGGCACCCCGGTCACCGTGAACCCCTGGACCGCGGTGCACCGCTTGTCCTTCATGCCCGCGTAGCCCACGGCCGCCGGGCCGAGACCCAGCCGCCGGGCCACGGCCACCGCCAGATCCCGAGTGCTCCGCCCCGCCCTCTCCACCCACAGGGCCGCGTGCTCACCCTCTCCGCCGAATGGGTACCGGGGCACCTCCTCCACCCGGAACGTATCCGGCCCCGGCGTCCACACCCCACCCGCAGGCTTGGCCACGGCCCTCGGATAGTCGAAATCGCGGTACGGGGCCAGAGAGAGGTCTGCGCGCATCCTGGGCCTCGACGAAAAAACGGTGCCGGCGGGCGGGTTCATGGGCCGCCAATACGAAACTGCCGGCTCCGGCAGAAGGCCTCGTGAGTCCTCCGGGGCCAAGTGCGTTGAACGGCTGTTTTCCCCTATGCTACCGTACCTACGCGTGGGCCGCATCCGTGGTCTCTGGCAGCCTTCCGCATCAAGGGGACCTTTCTCCCATGCCGATTCGCGTTCTCATCGCCGAGGATCAGCGCCTGTTGCGCCAGTGCTTCGAGGAGGTGCTGGCCCTCGACCAAGGCCTCGTCGTGGTGGCCACTGCCTCCGACGGCACCGAGGCCGTGATGCTCACGGAGAAGCACCGGCCGGACATCGTCCTGATGGACCTGGCGATGCCCCGGTTGGACGGAATCCGGGCCACCCGCCTGATCCGAGAGCGGGTCCCCCACACCAAGGTGCTGATCCTTTCGCTGCACGAGGCCCCCACCAAGGTGGACCAGGCCATCAAGGCCGGTGCGTGCGGTTACGTGCTCAAGGACGTGGATCTGGACGAGCTCGTGCGCATCCTCAAGGCCGTGTACCACGGCGAGGAGATCCACTCGCCGTTCCTGGCCGATCAGAAGCTCTCCCAAGCCCAAGACCCGGCCCGGTACGGGCTCACGGCCCGGGAGCTCAAGGTATTGCGGTTCCTGGCGCGGGGCGACAACAACGCGGAGATCGCCGAGAAGCTTTGCGTGTCAGAGCAGACCGTGAAGAAGGAGCTGGTCAGCCTGTTCGAAAAGCTCGGCGTGAAGAACCGGACACAGGCTGCGGTGAAAGCGGTCCAGCTGGGGCTCGTGGAGTCCGGGTGACCGTAGAGGAGGCCGAACATGATCCTGGGGCTGGTGGGAAGCGGGAGAGCCCTTTCCAACCCTCGGAGGCTCCTGGAAGAGGCCCTGGAGCGCAGCCTCGTCCCCTGACTGTCCTCTCACCGGCACCCCGCGCACGACCTCGCGGTACACCCGGAGCACCCACCGCCGGAGGCCCCCCCCCTGCCCCCCACGGAGAACGCCGAGAGCTTCCGCTCCGGGTCCGACGCTCCGCACCGGGGGCACGCCGGGACCTGCCCTGGCCGGACCAGGGCCTCGAACCCGTGCCCGCACCTTCGGCAAACGAAGTCGTACAGCGGCACGGCGCCCCCCGGTCAGCGGGCCCGCTCGTAGGTCCCCACCAGCTCGGCCTTACCCAGCACCTTTCCCTCCATGGCACGGAGCAGCGCCGCCTTGGTGGGGGTGCCCAGGTCAGGGAGCCGCTCGGACAGGGCGTAGAGCTTGTGGAAGTACCGGTGCCGTCCCACCGGCGGGCATGGCCCGCCGTACCCGGTGCGCTTCCAGTCGTTGAGCCCCTGGCCGGTGCCAGGGGGCAGGTCCGAGGCCGTCACCCCCTCGGGCAACCCGCGGGTCTCGGGAGGGAGGTTGTAGAGGACCCAGTGGACCCAGGTCATGCGGGGTGCCCGGGGATCGGGCGCGTCGGGGTCGTCCACGATCAGGACCAGGCTCTGGGTGCCGGCCGGCACCCCGGTCCACTCCAGGGGCGGGGACACGTCGTCCCCGTCGCAGGTGTACCGGACCGGGATCTCCGCGCCGTCGGCAAAGGCGGGGGACCGGATCTCGAAGGCCATGGCGTCACCTCCTCGGAACACCGCAATGCCCAACGCAGAAACGCACATCACGAGGAATAGGCTGTTGGTCATGGGTTGTCGGTCCGTCGGGTCGGGACGTTAGGACGTCGGGACGTTGGGACGCCTCCCAGCCTTCCTGGGCCGCAGGCCCAGGTGCTCGGCCACGGCCTCGGCCGAGGCCTCCAGCGCCACGGGGCGGTTCACCAGCTCCGGCCGGGGCTCCACCTCGTACTCCGGATCCAGGGTACCCGCGAAATACGCCTCTTGGAACCCCGCAAACTTGAGCTGGTGGCTGGTGGAGTCGCACACGAACCGGCCCGTGGCCGGGATCAGCCCCTTGGCCAGGGCCTTGCGCAGGCCGGCCACGGCCTCCCCCCCCTGGGTGCACACCACATGGCCGTGGCGGTTGACATGGAGCATGGTATCCAGGATCTCCTGTTCGGTCACGCTCACGCAGGCAAACCGGTCCCGGTACTCCTCCTCCACCAGCTGGCGCACCTTGGGAAACGACACCGGGCTACCGATCATCGCGGCCTGGGCCACGCTGGGCCGCACCCGCACGGGCTCGTACCGGCCGGTGCTCCGCCACCGGGCCACGGGATCGGCGTGCTCGCTCTGCACCCCCAGGATCCGGGGCAGCCCGTCGGTCACACCCAGACGCTGCAGGTCTCGGAACCCTTCCAGGATGGCAGTGACGTTGCCCGCGTTACCGATGGGCACGGCCACGGTAACGTCTTCCACGGCCCACCCCAGCTGCTGGGCCACCTCGAAGGCGAAGGACTTCTGGCCGTTGATCCGCACCGGGTTCTTGGAGTTGAGCAGGAACACCTCGTAGCGGTCGGCCAGATCCTCCACCAGCCGCATGCAGTCGTCGAACACCCCGGGCACCTCGATCACCCGGGCCCCGCTGCCCAGGGGCTGGGAGAGCTGCTGGGGGGTCACCCTGCCCTGGGGCAGGAGCACGGCGGGGCGCACCGCGGCCTTGGGCAAGTACGACAGGTACAGGGCCGCCGCGGCCGAGGTGTCGCCGGTGGAGGCGCAGATGCCCAGCACCGTGCCCGGCCGGCGGGTGCGCAGGTAGTGGTTCAGAAAGCTGATGGCGCTCGCCATGCCCCGGTCCTTGAACGAGGCCGAGGGGTTCTGGCCGTCGTTCTTGATGAAAAGCTCGGCGCCCACCCAGTCCGCCAGCTCGGGGTTCGCCCGCACGAGCGGGGTGTGGCCCTCGCCCAGGTACACCACGTCCTCCAGAGGCACGTGGGGCAGGATGAGCTCGTGGAAGCAGAAGATCCCCTGCAGGGCCTCCACCCCCACGGCCCGCCGCAGGTCGAACACCCGGCGCCACTCGTCCCCGCCGCGGTCCCGGAGCGCCTCGAAGTTCTCGTCGCGCACCCGCAGCAGCCCCCCGCACGAGGGGCAGGTGTACAGCAGCCGGCCCAGGTCTTCGGTGGCCCCGCACCGGATGCAGGCGTACACCATGCGGGGCTGGTGGTGGGGCACCACGTCGATGCCCGTGAGCTCTCGGATCTCTTCGGGAAGCACGGGACTCCTCTTCGGGCCCTCGGCCCGTCTGAAAGGCTGGAAGGCTAGGAGGCTGGGAGGCTAGAAGGCCTAAGACCTCCCCCAGCCCGCATGATTCATGAGCGTTCGTCGCGAAACCGTCGAGTGTGCGTCAGATCAGGGCAAGCGCAGCAACGAGGGGTGCAGGCGCACGGGACGGTACGCCGAGCCCCGAGGCGCGAGCACGCCCCGAGATGGCGTGCAATCGGCGGTTGCAGCAGAAGCTTCATGAATCATGCGGGCTAGCGGTTCATGTAGTTTTGCGTCGCACTCTCATGGTCCGGGCATGGGGTCCGCTGGAGAGCCGCGCACGCCCGGCTGCGGACCCCATGTCCCACCACCGCCGGGCACCGTTGTGGCGATCGCATCGGCTCGGCCCCCCATTCAACGGGCAAACCCGGCTGCGGGTCAAGGCCGGGTTGCGACGACGCCGGCCTTTGGGGTACTAGAGCAGAACCCGCCCCGGGCGTCTTCCGTTTCCACACGGGCTTGTGGATAACGTGTGGACGACGGTGTGGATACCCGGGAAAACCTCCGGGGCCAAGGGGCCCCTGGCCAAATCGCACATTTTTTGTGCAACGATAAACACTCAACGATTTCAATATATTAAGAAAAACCCCTTGATCCGCCCCGGCTTTTCGGCCCTGCCGGCCGATCCGAGGGCGATTATCCACATGCCGCTGCGGCGACACCCGCGAAAGGAGGAGTTCCCATGGTCGACGTCACCTACCACGGACACGCCTGTTTTCACTTGGACGACGGCGCCCACCGGGTCCTCATCGATCCGTTCCTCTCGGGCAACCCCAACGCCCGGGTCGGGCCCGAGGCCTTCGAGCGGCTCGACGCGATCCTGGTCACCCACGGCCACGCCGATCACCTGGGGGACGCCGTGGAGATCTCGAAGCGCACGGGTGCGCCGGTGGTGGCGCCGTTCGAGCTGGCCATGTTCTGCCAGCGCCGGGGGGCCGTGGTGCACCCCATGCACATCGGGGGCAGCCACCGGTTCGAGTTCGGTCGGGTGAAGCTCACCATCGCTCACCACGGATCGGCGTTCGTGGACAAGGGCACCGAGTACACCGGCAACCCCTGCGGCTTCGTGCTCGAGATGGGGGGGCTCACCCTGTACCACGCCGGCGACACCGGGCTGTTCTACGACATGAAGCTCATCGGCGAGATGAACCGGATCGACGTGGCGTTCCTGCCCATCGGTGACAACTTCACCATGGGGCCCGAGGACGCGGCCAAGGCCGTGGAGCTGGTGCGTCCCCGGTACGTGGTGCCCATGCACTATGCGACCTTCGACGTGCTGGTGCAGAGCCCCGACGAGTTCGCGTCCCTGGCCGGCGGGCAGGGGGCCGAGGTGGTGGTGATCGGGTTCGGTGACACCCGCCGGTTCGACTGACCCGTCCGGGGGGCGGCCGCCCCCCCGTTGATCGCCCCCCCCGCCTGAAGTATGCTTTCGCTCCGGCGCTCGAAGCCGGAGGGGCGGGAGGTTCGTCGGACTCCGGGGCCCGGTGCCGCAGCCACGCCCCCCGGGAGGCTACCCACGGTGAAGTTCCAACTCGATCCTGAAGCAGCCGAAGCCCTGGAGCAGGCCTCGATCGTGCGCGATCTCAACCGGTCGGGGCTGCCCCACTTCCTGGTGCGTGTACCGGACCTGGCCAAAGCGTTCGAGGCGGATCTGGGCATCGAGATCAACCGGGAGGAGGACGGGTGCGTCGCGCTGTCGATCCTCCTCTATGACATCCCCACCGAGCCGGTGAGCTACGACCTGCGGTTGTACCCCGACCAGCCCGAGGACCTCCGGTTCCTGTGGGCGTTCCTGGAAACCAAGCAGTTTCGGGTCCACCCCTGCCAGCCGGGGCCGGAGGGCTGGAGGGTGGGCGAGGCCCAGACCTTTCGGCTGCCCCCCAGCGTGGTTCTGAGGCTCAAGCACTACTCTCTGTCCTGGCCGGCCCCCCTGGGAGGCCCGAGGGCCGAGGCAGAGGCCCCCCCGGAGCCGGATGCGCCCCCCCCGCCTGCGGCCCGGGGGCCCGATCCCCGGGACACGGTGATCCGCAAGCTCAAAGAGCAGGTGCAGGCCCTGCGGGAGCAGATCCAGGAGCGGGACAAGCGCATCATCGAGCTGGAGGACGAGCTCCACGAGATGAAGAGCCGGGGCCGCACCTACCGGCTCACGGGCGAGAAGCGCTCCTGGTGGAAACCCTTCTCCTGAGATCGGGGCGGCCTCCGGCTTGAGCCGGCGCCGGATTCGTGGTACAAGGGCGGGCCTTTGTTGCCGTCATGAACCCAGCCGGGAAGGCTGGCCCGGATCCGGAGGAGGAACGTCCCATGGCCAGACGGTGTGAAATTTGCGGCAAGGGCCCCACCCGGGGCAACAACGTGAGCCACGCCAACAACCGCACGAAGAAGATCGTGCTGCCCAACCTCCAGGTGGTGCGGGCCAAGGTGGGGGGGGGCACCCGGCGGGTCAAGGTGTGCACCCGCTGCCTGCGCTCGAACCGGGTGGAGAAAGCGGTGTCGTAGCACCCCGAACCCGCGACGCCCGAACGGGCCGGAGAGCAAGAGCTCCCGGCCCGTTTTTTCGTAACCGCGGTCTTCGGTCGCCAGTTCGGCGCCCGATCCCACCGTATCCGCGGCGCTATCGGGTCCCTTCCCGCCGACCGCAGGCCCCGGTCTCTACCCCATCAGCAGCAGCTTCACCGCGAACACCACCACCGCGGCCGTGACCACCCCCTTGACCCATCCGTGGCCCTTGAGCACCGTGAGCCGCACTCCCACCTGGCTGCCGGCCACGGTGCCCACGGCCAGGGCCAGGCCCAGGTCCCACACCACCTTGCCCTGCCACGCGAACAGCCCCAGGGACAGGGCCGTGTAGACCAGAACGCTGAGCACCTTGACCGCGTTGCCCCGCACCAGATCCAGGCCGGCCAAGGTGGTGGTGGCCAGGATCAGAAACCCGACCCCGGCCTGCACGAACCCGCCGTAAATTCCCACCACGAAGAATCCGGCCGCCAGCCACCCCACCTGGGGCCGGTCGCCGGGCCGCAGGAACGCCCGACGCTTGCGCAGGGGGTCCCACAGGGTCCACAGGGTCACGGCGATCATGAGGATCGCCAGCACGTTCCGGAACGCCGCATCCCCGATGCTCACCGCGGCCCAGGTGCCGAGCCCGGCCCCTAGGGTGGCCGGCACGGCCGCCCACAGCACGTAGCGCCAGTCCATCATCTTGTGGCGGTTGAACCCCCACACGGCGGCTACGTTCTGGAGGAAGACCCCCACCCGGTTCGTGCCGTTGGCCACGGTGGGCGGAAGCCCCAGGAAGATCAGGATCGGCAGGGTCAGGAACGACCCCCCGCCCGCGATCACGTTCAAGGCCCCGGCCACCAACCCCACCCCGAACAAGAGCACGTAGTCCGTCACCCGCTCGCCTCCCGTCGTCCGCTAGAAAGCTGGGAAGCTGGAAGGCTAGAAGGCGAAAGACTTCCTAGCTCCCGCCAAGACTGCAGGAAAAAATGCCGCGACTCCGGGCCCGGAAGCAAGGGGGGAGATCAAAGCCCCCCTCTTCTGGGGAAGCCTGGCTCGCCACCGGGGCCCGCGCGTGCGGTACCGTTGGGTGCCTGATCGGAGACCGTCGGCCGTAGAACGGATCCCGCCTGCTCACCCCGCCAGCGAGCGGACGGCGGCCAGGGCCCGGTCATAGTCCGGGTGGGTCCCCACCTCGGGCACGATCTCCACATACCGGATCACGTCGGCCGGGTCGATCACGAACAGCGCCCGCGCCAGGAGCCGCACCTCCTCGATCAGCACCCCGTAGGCCAGACCGAACGAGGCCTCTTTGTAGTCCGAGAGCACCCGGATCCGGTCGATGCCATGGGTGGCACAGAACCGCTTCTGGGCAAACGGCAGGTCCATAGAGATCGTGGCGATCGCAACCCCCTCGGGCAACGCCGCCGCCGCCTCGTGAAACCGCTTCGTCTGGAGCTCACACACCGGGGTGTCCAGGCTAGGCACCACGCTCAGCAGCCGCACCCCGCTCCCCAGGTCTCCGAGCCCGACCGGCCGCAGGTCGGCGTCCACCACGCTGAACGCGGGCGCCGGGTCGCCGGGCTTGAGCTCGGGGCCCACCAACGTCATCGGGTTGCCCCCCAGACTCACGACTCCTTTGCGTCGATCCATGATCGTCCTCCTCGGCGAAAGGGCATCACACACAGCCGAGGAGGATACCGGGAGCGACGGCATTCGCAAGCGCACCCGTAGCTCGAGGCCCCGATCGGTCTGCTGCCGAGGACGCCCCCCCGTTTCTCTTCCTCCCCTCCCGGGGGCTTCAGACCGCTCCGGCCCTCCTGTCGGTTGGCCGGGAGAACTCTGGGTACAACCGCCCCAGACATTGGGGGCAAAGGCCGTGGGAGAACTCGGCGTGGCTGCGTTCCGTCACGTAGGCCTCCACCGGCACCCAGGCTGCCTGGTCGGACTCCTCCCGTCCCTCCAGCCGTATCTTCTTGCAAACCGAGCAGATCGGGAGCAGCCCCTCCAGCACCCGGAGGCGAGCGACGGCGTCTTCTACGGCCTGTGCCTTCCGGACCAGCTTCCGACCGAACCAGCCGACCCCCAGCAGGCACACGCCCGCGATGAGCCCGTGCCAGAGCAACAGCCCCACCTCCCGTGCCCTGGCGGACTCGAAAAATGGGGTGTAGTCCAAGGAGAGGCTCAAAGCGCCTCGAAGGTCCCCTTCTCGGTACCCCTGCACACCGTGGCACGAAAGACAGGCCCCTTGGGCCGCTAAGGCCCGGACGTACCGAAACTCCAGACGTCCGTCCTTCCGTCTTCCTTCTTGGCCCCACTCCAATGCCTCTCGTCTTCCCGTCAAAAACTCAAGGGCTTCCGTTTCCCATCCCCGGGGACGATTGTCCGGTCGAAGGGGCCGATCGCTTACCAGGCGGATCTGGATCCCCGTCCGGCCGGGCAACTCCTCGGCCACGAGTCGCGTGAGGTAGGCCGGGTTCACCTTCGTCAGCCGGCGGCCCCGATCGTCGATCACATCCCGGTCGGGCACACGCAAGTACGGGTTGGGAAGCACGCGGGAGGATGCCGGCACGTATACTCCTCCTTGTTCTGCTGTCCACGCCCGCATGGCCACGATGGTGTCGGCGATGCTGCGGGCCGCTCTCCAAACCAGCTCTTCGGAATGCTTCTCAGCGGTCCACAGGTTCCACGCCAACGAAGTGCCGAGGACAAAAACCAAAAGGCCTGCCACGAGCCACACCTGTACCCGGATCGACCTCACCGTGCGGTGGGCAATCTCTGGCAGGGGGGGAATGGGGGACCCGGGACCGCGGGCCTCCGGAGGCCAAACGTTCATCACATGCTCCGGAGTGGTTGGGAAGCCACTCGCTCGAGGAACGCAGGACCACACCCCACGGACGGCGCCATGCCTTCTGTTCCTCCGGTGACAAAATCAATGCGCTTGGGGGCGTGGGGCCTGCGGGAGCGCCGGGCGTGGCTCCTGCCGTCGCTGCACCCGGCACTCCGCCTACGCGCGGCGTTTCCCGGCCTCGGGTACACCGAAAACGCCCCGTATTCCCGAGGGGTTTCAGTCCGTACGGATGAGCGCCGGATGCAGCGCAAGCCGGATACCGCCCTCACGCACGACCGGAAGCAGGTCCTGCGCCCCTGCGGCCGCTTGCGCGTCGTTCAGAGCCGCCGGGTCAATAGCAGGCCCAGGTCCTCGCCCCCCCCGCTCCTTGGGCCACGGTTAGAACAGCTCGATCCGGGGCCCCTCTTCCTCCAAGGGGACCTGCGCTACGCCCTTTGTCTGCTCGTGGATCGCGCGCTGCCCCCGCATGGTGTAGCCCGAGCTCATCCCGTCCACGTCGAACGGGGGCACCGATCCCAGGTCGCCGCCCTGCCCACGCTCGCGGAGCAGGCGGGAGTGGCGGTCCATCTCCGTCAGGACCTCTGCCACGTGCTCCAGGCGCTGGCGGGTGATGTCTTGGAACTGGATACTGGCAAGCCCCTCCATGACCTCTCGGCTCACCTCCTCGTTTGCCCGGCGGGTCTCCTCCAGAACGGCCCGCACCACGACCGGCACCTCGCTCGACGCGGCACCCACCGCCCCCAGGGCTGCCCCCACCTCCTCCAGGGTTGCGATCTGGCCCTTTCTGGCAGCCGAGTCGAGCTGCTGCGCGAACTTCGCCCGGATCGACTCTGTCATCTCTGCGAACCCTTTCTCGATCCGTTGGGCCGCCTCCGCCGACCTCTGGGACAGCGACCGGATCTCCGCCGCCACCACCGCGAACCCCTTGCCCGCCTGCCCGACCCGCGCCGCCTCGATGGCGGCGTTCAAGGCGAGCAGGTTGGTCTGGTCGGCGATGTCCTTCACCATGGCGGTGAACTCGCCCAACTGCTCCGCCTCGGCCAACATCTCCTCTACACGCTGCCACTCTCGCTCCATCTCCTTCTGCCGCCCGGTCAGGTACTCCTGCATGCTCCGGAGCACCTGCCGATCGCGGGCGCGGTTCTCCCTCACCTGGGCTGCCAGGGCCTCGATCTGCTCCATCCCGGCTTGAATGCGGGCCGTCATCCCACCGACCAGGTTGTCGAGCTTTTGGAAACGGCTCACGATGTCCTGGGCGGCCTCCTCCGTGACCTCGGTGACCCCGGCCAACTGCCCCCGGAGCACCTCCCGGGCCTTGGAGTACCCCTCGAGCACCCCGAGAACTCCCCTCAGCCCCCTGCGCAACAACATCAGATCCTTCCTCGCCCGGGCCCACTCTGCCAGCGCCGGTGCATCCTGCACCGTCACCATCAGGAGCAAAGCCCCGACCCCCATTGCCAAGACGACGCTCAAAAACCCCGTCCACTCCTTGAGGGGACCGGGGAGGGGTCCTCCCCCCAGCTCGCCCCACGCATAGACCCCCACCTCGCCCGTGGACGCCACGACCAAGGCCAAGCCCATCAACAGCACGGTCCGGCGGTTCAGCAGCACGTGCTCACGGGGATCCTCACGCTCCACCATGGGGACCTCGTCTCGGAAATCGAACACCGGGGAAACAGCCGACCTCACCCGACTCATGCGCCGGGAACCACCTGCCTGATCACCTGGAGGAGCTGCTCGGCCGCCACGGGCTTGACCAGCCATCCGGTCGCCCCGGCTGACCGAGCCTCTTGACGCTTCGACTGCTGCGACTCGGTGGTGAGCATCAGGATGGGAGTGAACCGAACCCCCGGCAGTTTGCGAACCTGACGGATCAGGCCGATCCCATCCATCCCGGGCATGTTCAGGTCGGTGATGATGAGGTTCGGCCTCAGGCCGGACCTCAGCTTCTCCAAGGCATTCTCCGCGCTGCAGGCCTCCTCGGCCCGGTACCCCGCCTTGGAGAGAATCGAGGTCATGCTCATCCGTAGCGTGCTCGAGTCGTCCACCACCAGAATCGTCTTCACGGCTTCACCCCTTCCCCGGCGCGGCTACCGAGGTGCACATCTCCGCCAAACGTCCCGACCTCATTCGCTCCCTCGCAGGCGTTGTTTGGACTGGCGGTTAGACGGACGCGCTTCCTTCCCCGCTCGCGGGGCCCATCGCAGCCCTTTTCTTCGGCCCTCCTCTCTGTCCTCCCCCCTCCCACCCCTGACCCGCACACCGGTGAGAGGACAGCGCGACCTCCAGCCAAACCCGCAGCCCGGGGTCTTCCGGCCACGCAGACACGGGCACGCCCGTGGCCATCAACACCTGGAGAAGCGCTGCGTGCAGATGCGTGCACCTTTTCAGGTTCACCTTGGCCCTGGGACGGTTTTGGAGCCAGATCAGCAGGTCCTCGGCCTCCTCCACCGTGCACACGCCTTCGAGGACTGCCACGGTCTTCTTATACGTCACAGGCATGGCACCAGCTCCCTCAGGTTCAGCACGAGCAGCACCCGGCCGTCGCCCAACAGCGCGGTTCCGGCGTACAGCCGAAACCCGGCCATGATCCCCTCGAGGGGCTTCAGGATGATGTCCACCCCCTCGTGGAACCGGTCCACCACCAGCCCGAGCTCCCGTCCATCAATCGATACCACGAGAACGGCCTCCTCCTCGCCTGACCCGGTCGCGTCGCCGTCGAGGTCAAGGATCCGGACCAGCCGACACAGGGGAACCAGCCGATCTCGCAGAACCACCGCCTCATGGCACTTGATCCGGTGGATCTCGTCCGTGGGAACCCGCACCGTTTCGACGATGTTCTCGATTGGCACGCCCAACGTCTCGCCCCCCACCTCCACGATCATCACGCGGGTCACAGCCATGGAGAGGGGCAACGCCATCCGGATGCACGTGCCCCGCCCCATGGTACTCTCCACGTTCACCGATCCCCCCACCCGGTCCACCATGGCCCGCACGGCGTCCAGGCCGACCCCCCTTCCCGACACGTCCGACACCTGCTCTGCGGTGCTGAACCCTGGGGCGAAGATCAGGTGGAGCGCCTCCTCGTCCGCGATCGTCTCCAGCCGCTCCTCGCTCAGGATGCCTTTCTCGTAGGCCTTGCGCTTGAGCGCCTTCGGATCCATGCCCCGGCCGTCGTCGATCACCTCGATCCACACCCGGTCGTCGAGCTGAACCGCCCTCAACCGAATTTCTCCTTCGGACGGCTTGCCGGCGGCCTCCCGCTCCTCCGGCGACTCGATCCCGTGGTCGAGGCTGTTCCGGACCAGGTGGACCAGGGGCTCGACCAGATCCTCCACCACGTTCTTGTCCGCCTCGGTCTCCTCCCCCTCCATGACCAGCTGTACCCTCTTGCCCAGCCTGCGCGACAGGTCACGGACCAGCCGGGGAAACCTCTGGAACGCGTGGGACACCGGCACCATGCGGACCTGCATCACAGCACCTTGCAGCTCTTCCGCAATCCGGTTGATCACGGCGTGTTGGTTCTTGATCTCCCGGGCGAGGTCCCGAACCTTGAACACCTCTTCCGCCTTTCGGGCCAGGAACGGCAGGGCGTTTTTGGCCACCACCAGCTCCCCCACTAGGTCCATCAAGGCGTCGACCCGGGTCTGGTCCACCTTGAGCACCCGGATCTTCTGGCCGGGGGACGCTCCGTTCTCCTGCTGTGAACGCTCCCTGGCGGTCTCCCTCGGTTGGGAAGACGGCCACTCCCCCGGCTCTCCCTGCCGCGCCCCGTCCGACCCGAGGAGGCGCGACAGGATCTCCAGAGCCAAACCCCTCAGAGGCTCCCCGCTCCCCTGACCTTGCGCCGCCACTCGGGCTTCCGCCAGACGACCCACCTCTGATCCGTTCCCCAAATCCGCCAAGACCGACTCCATCACGGCGGCGGCCGACTCGAGCACCCCCAGCCGGATGTCCGGGTCCCACGGGGCGGCCAGTAGCTCGATCTGGGCTCGCAGAATCTCCACCGCAGCCCCAAGGGCTCTGTCCTCCGGCGTGCCGACGGGGGCCCCCCACTTTTCGGGGACGATCTCGTGCACCTCGACCTGCTCGGCCACGTATCGGAACCACTCCCGCACCTCCTCTACCGAGGCGGCCGCCACCAGGCGGAACCGGAGCACGCAGCGGTACGGGTCGAGCTCCTCGGCGGGAGGCCACGGCTCACGGGTCTCCACCCGCCCCCAGCGGATACCCGGGGTCTGGCGGGCCGTGTGGAACGGGTCGTCGCCGGTGAAGAAGCACTGCTCGTCCGGGGTGTAGGTCACGGCCACCGCCCTCGAACCGCCCTCCCCACCGACCCCATACAGCTCTCGCCGTACGTCCTCGGGGACCTCCACGATCCACGAAGGGGCCGGCTCCGACATCCGGGGGGCAGACCCCGCGTCCTCGTCGCCCCTCTTTTCCGCCACGGCCTCACCGCTCCCCGTGGGTCTCCTGCCGTTCGTTTCGGACAACAGCCCCCGCAGGCGCCCTGCGAGGCCGGCGCTCGTCTCCTCAGCCTCCGGGGGCAGCCGCTCCTCCGCCTCCAGGCTGTCCACCCACTCACCGACCCGATCCAGGGCCTCAAAGAACAGGTCCACCCGGTCCGGCGTGAGCTCGAGCTCCCCCTGTCGAACGGCGTCCAGCACGTCCTCGGCGGCGTGCACCAGTCGCGTCAACGCCCCGATCTCGAAGAACCCCGACGCCCCCTTGATGGTGTGCATGGCGCGGAACAGGCCGTTCAGGATCTCGGCGTCACCGGGGGTCTTTTCCAAAGCGAGAAAGCCCTGGCTCGCCTGTTCCAGGAGATCCCGGCTCTCCGTGATGAACTCGGCCAATAGCGGGTTCATCGGCTCTCCCCCCGAGCCGTCATCAGGGTGGCCCGCAACGCAAGGGCTTCCGGCCGCACCGGCTTGACCAGATACAGGTTGGCCCCAGCCCGGTACGCCTGTTCCCTGTCCCGCCGCTCGGCCTCCGTGCTGATCATGATCGCCGGGATCGCCCGGAGCTCGGGGGTGCTGCGAACCTCCTTCAAAAACGTGTACCCGTCCATCTTGGGCATGTTCACGTCCACCAGCAGCAGGTCGTAGGGAACCACCAACGCCCTCTCCAAAGCCTCCACTCCGTTCTCGGCCTCATCCACCTCGAACCCAGCCCCCTCCAGGATCTGGCGGTGGTACATTCGAACCGTGACGGCATCATCCACGATCAGTGCTCGTCCCATGGCCGATCCTTCTCCTCCGGCTGTAACCCTAAAGGGGCTTCTGGTACACGATCGCGTCCTCGAACCGGCGCACCTTGAACAGCGAGGTGATCCGGCTCATGGACTCCGAGTGCCCCAGGAGCACGAACCCTCCCGGGTTCAACGCGTCGTACAGGGTCTCTGCGGCCCGCCGCTGGGACGCCTCGTCGAAGTAGATCAGCAGATTCCGGCAGAAGATGACGTCAAAGTCCCGCATTCCCCGGGTGTCCCTGGGGTCGCACAGGTTCACCCGCCGGAAGTCCACGCTGGCCCGTAGGTCGTCGCACAACCGGTGGTAGCCGCCCGCCAGCGGCTCGAAGTACTTTTTGAGGATCCAGGGGGGCAGGTGGCTCACCGACCGCCGGGAGAACACGCCAGCCCGGGCTTTCTCCAAGGCCTGCGTGTCGATGTCGGACGCCACGATCTCCACGTCCACCTCGTCGATCCGGTCCCAAAACTCCAGTAAATACAAAGCGATCGAGTAGGGCTCCTCCCCCGTGGAGCACGGCACGGACCAGATTCTCACGGTCTCCCCCGAGCGTTTGTGGTGGAGCACCTCACCCATGAGCGCGTTCACCATGCACTTGAGCTGGTACTCCTCCCGAAAGAAGTACGTCTCATTGACGGTCATGAGGTTCACCAGCTCCTGGAACTCCTTGCCCGATGCCTGGAAGCGCACGAACGCGAAGTACTCCCGGAAGCCCTCGTGGCCTACCTGCCGCATCCGCTGGATCAGGCGCTTGTCCACGAAGTAGCGCTTCGAGTCCTCGAAGCGGATGCCGGTCTTACGGTAGAAGTAGTCCCGGAACCGCTCGAACTCGGCGTCCGTAACGCGGATCTCGGGGACTGACTCGCGTGCCACCCCGCTGTGCCCCACGGCTCACCCGTTTCCAAGGATGCGTTTCAGGGCGGTGTCCACCGCGAACCCGACAAAGGGTTCATTGGGGAACCGGTCCTTTACCGCCTGGATCGCGGGGACCATCTCGGGGGTTCCCACCTCGGCCAAGCGGTCGATCGCCGTGGTGACCACGTTTACGTGCTCGTCGGCCTCCACCACCGCGAGCATCCACGCCGGGGCATCTGGGTGGGCCAAGTCTTGGAGGATATCCACGGCGAAGATCCGCACATCCGGATCCGAATCCGCCAACAGGGCGGCTATGCGATGGCCCACCGCGTCGGGGAGCTGCTGCAGGATCTCCACGGCGCCGTTGCGAAGCCCCGCGTCCTCACCCCGAAGCAACGGGATCAGGCCCTCGGCCACCGCCTCGGTGCCGATCGTCAGCAGGCTTCCGAAGATCGCCTCGCGCACCGTCGGATCCGGCTCCACCTGGAGTCGCTCGCAAAGAGCACTCACCGCCTCCGTGTGGGCAGCCAGATCCCGCGCGGCCCACCTGCGCGCCTTGGCCTGATCGTCATGAAGCTGGGCCAAGAGCCCCTGCAGGTCCCTGCCGTACTTACGGATGTGGGGTCTCGACGGAGCCGCCCGATGTTCTGCACGCTTGACGAGTCCCATGACGTCCCCTCTCCGATCAGGCGCGGGCGGCGCGGCGGCCTTTGGCCCGGGGGGCTCCGTGTGTCCACTCCACGAGCTGCTCGGCAATCCGGTCGGCCGGCAGCACCGCGCCGGCACCGCCCAGCTCGATCAGCTCCCGGGGCATCCCGAAAACCACGGCCGTCTCCTCCGACTCGGCCACGGTCCGTCCTCCCCGGCGCTGCACCTCGGCCATGGCCTCGGCGCCATCGTTGCCCATGCCGGTCAGCTCCACCGCGATCAGGCGCTCGGCCGGCACGTGCTCCAAGGCCGACCGCACCATCCGCTCCACGCTGGGGTGCCACAGAAAGCGGTCGTCCGCCGGAACGCTCAGGGCCACCAGCCGCTCCCGGCGGCGGCTCACCACCACGTCGGCATCCCCCCGGGCGATCCACACCGTTCCCGGCTCCAGGGGGGTCGGCCCCCCGACCTCTGCCACCCGCAACGCGCACTGCCGGTCCAGGCGCTCGGCGAACACCCGGGTGAACTTCCCGGGCATGTGCTGCGCCACCAACACCGGCAGGGAGAAGTCGGGGGGGAGCTCCGGGAGGATCTCCTCCAGGGTGCGGGGCCCCCCTGTAGACACCCCGATCAGCACCAACCCCTCCCGGGTTTCCCCCGACGCGGGTCCGGCGTCGAGCCGACGGAACCTTCTCCGAAGCCTCCGGCCCTTGGCGGACGGCGGCGGGGGCCCTTCCTTGCGCGTCCCGGCCTTCCGGTGGGGGCGGCGTTTGGCCCGGAGAGCGGCTCGAACCCTGGCGACCAGCTCGTCGGTCAGGTCCTTGATCCGGAGCGAAACCGTTCCGTCGGGCTTGGGCAGGTAGTCCACGGCCCCCAGCTCCAGGGCCTCGAAGGTGGCCAGAGCCCCCTTCTCGGTAAGGGACGACACCATCACCACCGGCCGGGGGGACTCGGTCATGATGTGGCTGAGGCAGGTCAACCCGTCCATCACCGGCATATTGATGTCCAGCGTCACCACGTCCGGGTCGAGTTCCCGGATCTGGCGCAGCGCGTCCTCCCCGTCCCTTGCCATGTAAACCTCGAAGTCGTCCTGGGTCTCCAGCATCTGACGCAGGTACTTGCGCATCAACGCAGAGTCGTCGACCACCAAGATCTTGTGCTTCACGCTCCCAACTCCCACGGATCGCCTTGAACTCGGCTACGCGGCGGCCTCGTCGGAGACCGCCAAGGCCACTGCCTCTCGCTCGTCGGCCTCCAACAGCTCGCGCGCTTCGATCACCTGGATCATCCGGCCCTGCTCCTTCAGGTTCACCACCCGGGCCATGATGCGCGCCTGGTCTTCCGACAGCCGGGGAGCGTCCTCCACGGCCCTGGCAGGCACCCGCAGCACCTCGCTCATGGCATCCACCACGAAGCCGGTGCGCGTACCGTCGAGGTTCAGCACCAGGATGCGCTGGCGGTCGTTTCGCTCCATCCGCTCGAGCCCGAAACGGGCGCGCATGTCCACAACCGGCAGAACCGACCCCCGAAGGTTCACCACACCCTCGATGAACTCCGGGGTCTTGGGCACCCGGCTCATCTTGTCCGGCACCCAGATGATCTCCTGGACCCACTCGATGCCCACCCCATACTCCTGGGCTGCGAGCCGGAACACCACGAACTGAGTCTCCTCGTCCTCGCCGGTCCTCGAAGCGCTCGACCGCCCCGACGCCCGCACCGAGTCCTCCCCATGGGCCTCCACCGCCTCTCTCACGGCCGCGTGCTGAAACAACGCTTCTGCGCTCAACAATGAAACGAGCCGTTTGCCTCCCTCCAACCGGCACAGGGCCTGAACACCGTCCACTCCTTGCTTCTCCAACAGCTTCGGAACCTCGTCCAACGCACCTGAAGGGGCCTGAAACACCTCGTGGACCCTGTCCACCACCATCCCCACCGTGATCTTCCGTTCTCCCCCCGCCCGACCGACCACCAGGATCCGGTTATGCTCCCCCAACGGCGCCTCGACCAGACCGAACAGGCGCCGCAGGCTTACCAGGGGCAGCACCCCTCCCCGCAGGTCGATGATTCCGAGCACGTGCTCCCGGGCTCCCGGCACCCGACTGATCTCGTCCGGGACCCGAACGATCTCCTGAACCTCCGCGATGTCGAACGCGTACTCCTCACCGTCCAGCTCGAAGCTCACCAACTGCCGACCGTCGGCCTCGGCCTCCCCTGCTGGCCCGGCGGCACGGCCGGCCATGCTCGTCCCCAAAGAGAGCCTGCTGTCGCACGGTCCACCAAGAGAGGCAAAGTCCCGGGCAACGAGGGTGTGAGCGTCCAGGAGCTGGATCAGTGCTCCTCCCGCCTCGGGCTTGATCACCCCTGCCAGCAGATCCGAGTCCACTGCGGTGGCCACCTCCTCGGCGGGCTCGATCCGCTCCGCCTCCACGGTGATCACCCGTTCGACCCGGTCCACGACCAGCCCGACCGGCCGTGAGCAGTCGGCCACCACGACCCGAGTGGCGTCGGTGGGCTCCTTCTCGGGGAACCCCAAGAGGATCGAGAGCTCCACCACGGGCAGCACGGTTCCCCGGAGGTTCGCCAGCCCGTCTAGGCTGTTGGGGGCCAGGGGGACCCGCACTGTCTTCGGGAGACGGATGATCTCCAGCACCGACTCCATCGGGAAGGCAAAGCACTCGGCCCCCACGAAGCACGTCACGTACTGCCTGGCACCGCGCTCCTCCCCCGTGGGGTCGGCCTCGCCGTCCCACGAGTTCTGGGGAACCCCTCCAGGGGGGATGGTCGTCGTCTGTCCCATCGGTTGCCTCCGCTGCGCTGCGCGGTGTCGCGCGGACCCGTCCGATCACCCGGTCTGGAGCTCATCCGCGGTGGAGGCGATCTCCTCGATCGCCGCCGACAGCTCCTCGGCTCCCTGAGCCAGCTGCCGGCCGGCGGCTGCCGCCTGCTCCGTGGCCTGGCTGGCCTCCTGGGCCGCTGCACTGATCTGCTCCATCCCCTTCTTTGCCTGGGAGACCGCTGTAGCGATCTCGGCCGCTCCATCGAGCACCTTTTGGTTCCCCCGGAGCACCTCGTTGGTCTCAGCCTCGACGACGAGCAGGTTCTCACTCACGCCCTGGGCCTTGTCGGCCTCTGCCAGTGCCACATCGGCGATCTGGTGCAGGTCGGCCCGGACCACAATCACGAGATCTTGGATCGCTTTCACCTGGTCTTTGATCTGCTCGGCGTTCTCGGCCGCGTCGTTGGCCAGGTTCTGGATGTCGGTGGACACGACAGCAAACCCCTTTCCGAACTCACCGGCGCGGGCGGCCTCTACCGCGCCGGTGACGGCCAGCATGCTGGTCTGAATCGCCACCGTGGCGATCCCGTCCACGATCTTGTCGATCCGGCGGCTCAGCACCTCCAGCTCCCGGACCGCGTCCAGGTTCCTCCGGCCCGTGTCCGCGGACTCCCGAATCCCTTGAATCATCTCTTCCACACTCGTCTTGTTCTCCGCCACGAGCTCAGCAATCGTTTCGCACGCTTTCACCGCCTCCCGGGCCTGGGTCTCTGCGAGGTCGGTGCTCTTCTCGATCTGGGTAACTCCGGCCACGGCCTCCTCCGCCGCGGAGGCCTGCTGCTCCGCGCCCCGGTTGATCTGCTCGATCGCGGTCAGGATCTCGTCCGAGGCCCGGTTGATCTCCTCCACCGCGGCCGACAGCTCCTCGGCCGCAGCCGCTACCTCCTCGGCGCTCTTGGCGATGTCGGTGCTGTTCTTGAGCTCCTCCGCCAGCTCCTCGAGCTCCTGGGCGGCCTTCTCGCTCTCACTCAGTGCCTGGGCCTGCTGATCCAAACTCTTGAGGCACTCCTGGCATGCCGAGGACTGCTCCTCGGCAGCGGCCGCGATCTGCTCGGTCCCCTTTTGGGCCTGCACCCCTGCCGTGGCCGCCTCGGCAGCGGCCTGCGCGATCTCGTCGGCACCGGCGCGGATCCGTTCCATGTCCGCCTTGATCTTGGAGAGCTGCTCGGTCACGGCCCCCCCCTTCTCCACCTCGGCTCGGGCGGTCTCGGCCGCGGCTCTGACCCCCTCGGACACGGTTCGGGTGTTCGCCTGCACCTTCTCGATGAGCTCCGCGATGTTGGCCGCGTTCTTGGCGGAGGTCTCCGCTAGCCCCCGGACCGTGTCGGCCACGACGGCAAACCCCTTACCGTGCTTGCCGGCCCGAGCCGCCTCGATCGCCGCGTTCAGGGCGAGCAGGTTGGTCTGGTCCGCGATGCGCATGACCGCCTTGACCGCCTCGGTGATGCGGCCGGCCTGCTTCTCGAGATCGCCCATCCGCTCCACCGAGCCCATCTGGCGCTTGGCACCGGCTTTCACGTTCTCCACCAGGGTGCTGATCTCGGCCCCCACCCGATCCAAAAGCTTTTGGAGCTCCGTGCTCTTCTTTCGGGACAGCTCCGCCACCTCGCCCTGCTGTTTCAGACGGCCGGCCACCTGGTTCATGGCCGCCAGGCTCTCCTGGCAGGCTCCTGCGGCCTCCTCCGCGCCGCCCGCGATCTGCTCCATCGAGCGGTTCAGCTCCTCTTGGGCTGCCACGGCCTCCGCGACCGCGCTGGCCAGCTGGGTGGACGCCGACGAGACCCGCTCTGCCGCCTGCTGCTGCTTGGCCAACGTGCGTGCCCGCCGCCGCCGCTCCTCCGCCTCCCGCTTTCCAACGGAGGTTGCTGCCGGTTTGACCGCCGTGTCGGGACTCGATGTGCTGTGCTTTTTCAGACCCATCGCATCACTCCTTTGGCGAATGCCCGGGCGAGGGAACCTTCGTGCCCATGCGCTTTGTCCGTCGGATCGAGTGCCGGTGAGCCCCTCTTAAGGGTGCCGTTGTCGAGAAACAGCCTTTTTGTTCGTTTTGGCGAACATTGCCCCCTTCCTTTGCGAGCCGGAACGGCATCCGCACGATCACAGTGGTTCCCTTTCCCTCCTCGCTCTCGATCTCCATCTGGGCCCCGTTTCGTTTTGCGGCCTCGTATGCGATGTTGAGCCCAAGGCCGGTCCCTTCCCTCTTCGTGGTGAAAAACGGTGTAAACACCTCGCCGATGATGGCCTGGGGGATGCCCGGGCCGTCGTCCCCTACCACGATCTCCACGAACCCGAAGAACCCCGCGGTGTCGTAAGGGATCTCCCGGGTAAAGAACCGAACCGACGCCCCGCCGCACGCGGCCGCATCGAACGCGTTCACCAGGAGGTTCACAAAGCAGCCCACCATCTCGGGCTCGTTGACCTCCACCACGAAGACGTCTGGCGGTGGCACGAAGTCCGCACCAACACCAGCGGGCTTCCTGGCGAGGGCCTCCCGAAACGCCAGTCGCATGACTTCGGCCAGCGCCGTTTCTCGGCGGGAGGCCAAAGGCCGTCCCCCGAAGGCCCGTACCGACTCGACCATGTCTTCGATCCGGTCGATGCCATGGCACAAATCTTCCAGGAGTTCCAACGCCTCTGCCAGGGCTGCTTCGTCAGGAAGCGCGCCCTCCGACAGCCGCGTGCGGGTCTCCCGGCAGAACCGGGCAATCAGCTCGGCATTTCCCTTGATAAACGTCAGGGGGTTGTGGATCTCATGGGCCAGACCGGAGAGGAGCCGGCCCAGGGCAGCCAACCGGCTTTCCCGTTCCTCCCTCTCCCGCAATCTCGAGAGCTCCTGTTGCAGCCTGACCTTTTCCAAAGCCAACGTGCACCGCTGAAAGGCCGGCTCCATCTGGCGAAGAAACTCGGACTCCGTGAACGGCTTCTCGACGAAGTTGACCGCCCCGTGGCGCAGCGCCTCGATCACCACGCCCGCGTCGCTGAAGCCGGAGACCAGCACCACCTCGGTGTCCGGCCTTTCCCCGCGCACCCGCTCCAGCAGATCGATCCCGTTGAGCCCCGGCATGCGAATGTCCGTCACTACGATCGGAAACGGGTCCTCATGGAACCGCATCCATGCCTCCAACCCGTCCGTCGCGGTAACCACCTCGTGCCCCAACCTCTCCAGGCACCGAGCCATGGCATTGCGAAGCGACTTCTCGTCATCTGCCACGAGAACCCGGAACACCGTGCCGCACGCCGGCTCGGCGAGAATCTCGTCGTTTCTCTCGTCAGAAGGCCTGCCCATGGTCGTCACTCCGTGAAGTCGAAAAAGCGGATCAACTCTTTGATGTCCTGATCCGCTGGACGCACGCCCCCCGGCGCGGCGGTCCACACGTGGGCCATCCCCCGCATCTCGTCCGGGTCGGTGGTCACGGCAGACAGCCGCAGTCCGAACGAAAACCACAGCAACCGATCGATCTTTCGGTGGACCTTCCGCTCGGCGGGCAAGGGCGGCGCCAGGAGCAGCGTCACCTGCCCTTCCTCGCTCACCCCGATCGCCCGAAGTCCCCCGCCAGGAGCGGGCCGCATCATCCTCTCCAACCGCCTCGCCACTCTGGCAAGGTATCCGCGCTCTGCCGCGAACAGCTCCCCCAGCAACGAGGTGAAGACATGGCTGCGGTTCAGCTCGTACACGTGACGCTTTCCGGACGGCACCTTCAGGACAATGCCCAACGCTGCCAGCTCATCCAGGGCGGCCTTCCCGGAGGAAGGAGACACCCGCGCCCGGGCTGAGACATTCCGTCCGGACACGCCGTCTCGGGAAAACAGGGCGCGGAGAACCCGAACCCGACCGGAGCCACCCAAGACCCTTTCCAGGTTCATACGACCTCCCCTTTGAGGGTCCGCTCCACCGCACGCTGCCACCGACGGTACCGGCGTTCCGCCGCTCGAACGACCTCAACCACCTCATCCAAGCTCTGGAACGGCTTGACCAGGTAGTCGAGCGCTCCCAATCGGTACGACTCGAGGACCCGGTCGATGGAGCTGTACGCGGTCATAACGATCGTCTGGGTCAGGCCGCCAGCCAGCCGCAAGGCGTGGAACAACGCCACTCCGTCCATTCCCGGCATGACAATATCGGTCAGGAGAATGTGAACGGGCGGCCCGGTGCGGATCCGATGCAAGGCCCTGTGCGGGTCGGGCTCGGTTTCGCAGACGAACCCCTCGCGGGCAAGGCAGACCCGAAGGGTGCGAAGAATGGCCGGCTCATCGTCGACGACCAACAGACGCAGTAGCTGCTCCATGGGATGGCTCCTACAGTTCGACAGCGGCGAGTTGCCACCGACACGCGGTGGCTGCTTTATCGAGTCGGTACCGCTCCGGCGAATCAACAGGATGGTTCGCCCCGAAGAAACACTTTTTGTTCGGTTGCCCGAACAAAAATCCCCTCCTTATTGCCCTTTGGCTGGAGGTGCTGGAGGGCCAAACCGATCCTGGGAGTATCCCCTCGATTGCTTCGCGCCGGGTGGGAGGGCGTACGGGACCGAGGCCGCGGAACCGCCAAGGAGGCGCCAAATGCAGCTTGCAGCAGGAGTCGGTCAGCCCTTTTTCTCGTCCCTGCTTCAAGCCCTGGACCACGCGGACAGGGCCATTGTGGTGCTCGATGCGGACCGGCGGGTCGTTTATTACAACCGCAGATACCGGCAGATGTGGGGGTTTCCTCCGGAGTTCCTGGAGCAGAAGCCCCGTATAGAAGACTGCATCCGGTGGGCCTGCCGGAAAGGGGTGTATCCGAGGGAAAGTGAGGAAGAACTGGTGGCCCGCCGACTGAAGCATCTTGCGTCCGGAGCCCCCCTCATCGCCCTGGACACCCCCCGAACCGACGGAACCGTGGTCGAGGGATACGCGGCTCCGATCCCGGAGGGCGGGTGGGTGCTGTCGTTCCGGGACATGACCCGCTGGCAGCAGATGCTGGCCGAGGTCCAGGCGAGCGAGGCACGCTACCGCACGATCCTCGCCGCCATGGAGGACTTCGTGCTGATCTGCTCCCCGGACCGCCGCGTCGAGTACATGAACCCGGCGCTGATGCGGCACCTGGGCCGGGACGCCGTGGGAGAGCACTGTCACAAAGCCCTATTCAACATGGGGGATGCATGCCCCTGGTGCCCTGCCACCTTCGGCCCCCCTGCCGACGCCGAGGTAGGGGAGGCGGTGGTGTCCCTCGGCTCCGAAGACCGCACCTACCATCTTCTTCGGGTCCCCCTGCCGGAGCCGGGCGGCAGACGCGGCTCGAAAGCCGCCAGCCTGGTGGTGCTGCGGGACATCACGGAGCAGGCACGGCGGCAGCGGCAGCTCCGGGATCTGCTCTGGCTACAGGAACAGATTCTGGATAGCGCAGGAGAAGGGATCCTGGTCACGGACGAGAACCTCCGGTGTCAGATCTGGAACCCGGCGATGGAGCGGTGCACCGGCGTATCGGCCGAGAGGGCGCTGGGCTTACCCATAGGTGAGGCACTCGCTCCCGGGGGGGACTCCCTGGCAGGCCTGCTTCGGGAGGCCTTGAAGGGGCAAGAGGTCTCCGCGAGCTTCCGGTACGCGAAGCACGGGATCGACACCGACTCGTGGATGACAGGCACCTTCACCCCGCGCCGAGACGCCCATGGCAGGGTCAAGGGGGTGGTCGGGATCGTAAGAGACGTAACTCGGCAAAAGCTCGACGAGGAGGCGCGTCGAAGGAAGGATCTGATATTCCGCGCTTTGGTGGAGCACGCCCATGCCGTGCCGTGGGAGCTCGACCTGGCCACCAAACGGTTCACGTACGTGGGCCCTCAGGCCGCCGAGCTCACAGGTTTTTCCCCAACGGAGTGGTCCGGCCCGGAGTTTTGGAGACGTCTCGTCCACCCCGACGACCGCGCTCAAGCCGAGGAGGCCACCAGACAGGGCATCCGAGAGTCTGGGAGCGCCCGGGTGGAGTACCGCATCGTGCGGGCCGACGGTTCCATTCGGTGGGTTCTCAGCCTCATGACCGTGTTCCGCAACTCGGAGGGGCCGGACCGTCTTCTGGGGTTCTTGATCGATATCACCGAGGAAAAACGGGAGGCCGTGGAACGCAGACGTTTCGAAATCCGTTTGCAGCAAGCCGAGAGAATGGAGAGCCTGGGAGTGCTGGCCGGCGGCGTGGCCCACGATTTTAACAACCTACTCACCCCCATTCTGGCCCATGCCGAGATCTTGGCGTACCAGCTTCCCCCCGACGATCCTCTGCGCAACAACGCCCGGGAGATCGCCTGTGCAGCCGAGCGGGCCGCAGACCTAGCAAAGCAGATCCTTGCGTTCAGCCGGGATACCGGCGGTGAACTTCGCCCTTTGAAGTTGGCCCCGCTCGTCAAGGAAACCGTGAAGTTTCTGCGATCGGGGCTGCCTGCCACTGTGGCGTTGCGGGAACAAATCAGGGTGACGGACGAAACGGTGCGGACAGAGCCTACCAAGATCCACCAGATCGTGATGAACCTGTGCGTGAATGCGGTGCAGGCCATGGAGGGCAAAGGGAGCGTTGAGGTGGGCGCTGACGTTGTCGCGGGGGCCGACCTCCCCTCGCTCACGAGACCGCCAGATGAGGCCTCCCGGTATGCCAGGCTTTGGGTTTCAGACACGGGTCCAGGGATTCCGGACGAGATCCTTGCCAAGATATTCGACCCGTTCTTCACCACAAAAAAGGACCAGGGCGGCACGGGTATGGGACTGGCAAACGTCAAGAGAATCGTAGACGAGCTCGGGGGGGGGATCCGGGTGAGCACCGGGGTAGGGGTCGGAGCCCGCTTCGATGTATACCTCCCCCTGATCGAGGAAGGCACTCACCCCTCCCGTGCCGCGAACGGCCCCGGGCTCCGGAGGGGAACCGAACGGATCCTACTGGTCGACGACGAGCGGGCGATCGTCGACATGCTGGCTTACATTCTCGACGAGCTGGGATACCAGGTGATGGGCGTGGAAAAGGGATCTCAGGCCATCGAGATCCTGCGGGGCAACCCCCGCGGCTTCGACGTGCTCCTCGTGGACCTCATGATGCCTGAGGTGACCGGCCTGGAGATCATCCAGGAGGCCCGTTCCTTGCGACCCGAGATCCCTGTGATCCTATGCACCGGTCAGGCACTCGCCACCGGAAAGCTCGGCCACAAGCATATCCCCCCGCCGTCGGTGATCTTGCCGAAACCCATCAGCATGGCGTCCCTCTCGGACGCACTTCGAAAGGTGTTGGACCGGGAAGACGTCCCTTGCCACGGGACCCGGGCTTGACGCAGGGGCCGAACGGCCCCATGGTGTCGGCCCGCGTCCATTCCCCGAGGCATCTCGATCGAAAGGGAGGAACGTCATGAGCTCGGTTCGGATCCAGGACCTGATGGAGGCAAGCGGGGTCAAGTTCGGCACCAGCGGGGCCCGGGGCCTGGCCGAGGCCATCACGGACCGGGTGGCTTACGCCTACACCCTGGGGTTCCTCCAGCACCTGGAGGGCCTGGGCGAGTTCGGCCCCGGCACGCCCGTGGCCGTCGGGGGCGACCGCCGGCCCTCGACGCCCCGGATTCTCCGGGCCGTGGCCCGGGCCGTGGCCGACCGGGGCGGACGGGTGGTCTACTGCGGGCTCCTGCCCTCCCCCGCGCTCGCCCTCCACGGGTTCACCGAACAAATCCCCTCGGTCATGGTGACCGGCAGCCACATCCCCGAGGACCGCAACGGCATCAAGTACACCCGGCCCGGCGGCGAGATCTTGAAACGCGACGAGGCCGCGATCCGGGAGCAGGTGGTGGAGGTCCCTGACGAGGCGTTCGACGACCGGGGCGCGCTGCGGCAAGCCCCGGCGCTGGGGCCCGACGACCCCACGGCGCGCCGCCGATACGTGGATCGGTACTTCGAGGCCTTTCCCGAGGGCTTCCTGGCCGGGAAGCGCGTGGGCCTGTACGAGCACTCGGCCGTGGGCCGGGACCTGCTTGCCGAGCTGCTCGAGGGGTTCGGGGCCGAGGTGGTGCGGCTGGGCCGGAGCGACCGGTTCGTGCCGGTGGACACCGAGGCGATCCGGCCCGAGGACGTGGACCTGGCCCGGCAGTGGGCGGCCGAGCACCGGCTCGACGCCCTCGTGTCGGCCGACGGCGACAGCGACCGGCCCCTGGTGGCCGACGAGACCGGTCGGTGGCTCCGGGGCGACGTGCTGGGCATCCTGGTGGCCCGGCTCCTGGGGGCCGACGCGGTGGCGTGCCCGGTGAGCTGCAACACGGCCGTGGAGAAGTGCGGCTGGTTCCGGAAGGTGGTGCGGACCCGGATCGGGTCGCCCTACGTGATCGAGGGGATGGCCAGGGCCGCGGCCGAGGGGTTTCGCACCGTGGTGGGGTACGAGGCCAACGGCGGGTTCCTCACGGCCTCGCCGATCCGGCTCGACCGGGGGGAGCTCGCGCCCCTGCCCACCCGGGACGCGGCCGTGGCGATCCTGGGGGTGCTGCTGCTGGCCGTGCGCGAGGGGAAGACCGTCTCGGAACTCCGGGCCGCCCTGCCCCCACGGTACACCGCGAGCGACCGCCTCAAGGAGTTCCCCACCGAGGTCAGCCGGGCCCGGGTCGAGGAGCTGATCGCCGGGGGGCCCGAGGCGGTCGAAGCCGCCTTCGACCGCCGGTTCGGGCCGGTGGCCTCCCTGGACACCACCGACGGGCTGCGGGTCACGTTTCGGTCCGGCGAGGTCGTGCACCTGCGGCCCTCGGGCAACGCGCCCGAGTTCCGGTGCTACACCGAGGCCGACTCGGAGGAGCGGGCCCTGGAGCTCCTGCGCGAGGCATTGGAGGTGATGGAGACCTGGAGAGTCTGAAGGGACCCAAGGGACAGCAGGGACGCAAGGGGCGGCGGCCCCTGTGTCCCTCACGTCCCTTCGGCCCTTTGGGCGCCGACCCGGCGTTTGCTCCGGGCGCTCGCCCACGGCTACAATCGCCGCCGCCAGCAGAAAGGGGGCGCCGTGGGCACCATACCCTGATCCACAACCACCAACCGGCCGATCCCCGCCCCCACGAGGGCGCGGGGCGGCCGGTTTTCGTTTGTCCATTGTACGGAGGTGTCGCGAGCATGGACATGGAAGCCCTGAAGCGCAAGCTCCTCGAGGCGCTGGCCGCCCGGGGTGGCTCGGCCGGAAACCAGGCCCTGCGTAACGACCTGGGCGTGGCCGACGGCACCTACACCGCGCTGGTGGACCTGCTCGTGCGCGAGGGCCGCATCGTTCGCGGCAGGGGCCGGGGCGGGTCGGTCCGGCTCGTGGAACCGGCCGCGGCCGCCGGGGCCCCCGAAGCGAAACCGGAAGCCACCCGATCGGCCGGCGAACAGCCCAAGCCCCAGCCGAAACCCGGCCCGGCCCGGCCCCACGCCCCGGCCGAAGCCGGACCGGCGCAGCTCACCTGGATCACCAACTTCATCTGGGGCATCGCCGACGATGTGCTCCGCGACCTCTACGTGCGGGGCAAGTACCGCGACGTCATCCTGCCCATGACCGTGATCCGGCGGCTCGACGCCGTGCTCGAGCCCACGAAGCAGGCCGTCCTCGAGATGAAGCGGAGGCTCGACGAGGTCGGCCTCGTCCACCAGGAGACGGCGCTCTGCCAGGCCGCGGGCCAGGCCTTCTACAACACCTCGCCCTTCACCCTGCGCGACCTCCGGGCCCGGGGGAGCCGCCAGCAGCTCGAGGCCGACTTCCGGGCCTACCTCGACGGGTTCTCACCCAACGTGCAGGAGATCCTCGACAACTTCGAGTTCCGCAACCAGATCCCCCGGCTCTCCAAGGCCGACGCCCTGGGGAGCCTCATCGAGAAGTTCCTCGACCCCAGCATCAACCTGAGCCCCGAACCCGTGCGAAACGCCGACGGTTCGGTGCGGCTCCCGGGCCTCGACAACCACGCCATGGGCACCATCTTCGAGGAGCTCGTACGGCGGTTCAACGAGGAGAACAACGAGGAGGCCGGCGAGCACTGGACCCCGCGCGACGCCGTAAGGCTCATGGCCCGGCTCATCTTCCTGCCCGTCGCCGACAAGATCGAGTCGGGCACCTATCTCCTCTACGACGGGGCCTGCGGTACCGGCGGCATGCTCACCGTGGCCGAGGAGACCCTGCGCCGGCTCGCGACCGAGCGGGGCAAGCAGGTGGTCACCCACCTCTACGGCCAGGAGATCAACGCCGAGACCTACGCCATCTGCAAGGCCGACATGCTGCTGAAGGGCGAGGGCGAGGAGGCCGACCACATCGTGGGCGGCCCCGAGCACTCCACCCTCTCGAACGACGCCTTCCCCTCCATGGAGTTCGACTTCATGCTGTCGAACCCGCCCTACGGCAAGAGCTGGAAGGGTGACCTCGAGCGCCTGGGCGGGAAATCGGGCATCCGCGACCCGCGCTTCATCGTGCAGCACCGGGGGGAGGAGCTTTCGTTCGTCACCCGGTCGAGCGACGGCCAGATGCTCTTCCTCGCCAACATGGTCTCCAAGATGAAGCACGGCACGGCGCTCGGAAGCCGGATCGCCGAGGTGCACAACGGAAGCTCGCTCTTCACGGGCGACGCCGGACAGGGCGAATCGAACATCCGGCGCTGGATCATCGAGAACGACTGGCTCGAGGCCATCGTGGCCCTGCCGCTCAACATGTTCTACAACACACCCATCGCCACCTACATCTGGGTGCTCACCAACCGGAAACCCGCCCACCGCAGGGGCCGGGTGCAGCTCATCGACGCCACCGGGTGGTACACCCCGCTTCGGAAGAACCTGGGCAAGAAGAACTGCGAGCTGTCCGAGGCCGACATCGAACGGATCTGCGAGGTGTTCCTCGGGTTCGAGGAAACCGAGCAGTCGAAGATCTTCCCCAACGCGGCCTTCGGGTACTGGAAGGTCACGGTGGAGCGGCCCCTGCGGCTCAAAGGCATCGACCCCGAGCGGGCCTACACGGCGGCCGAGATCCGGAAACTCCGCGAAACCCGCGAGCGGGCCGGCGACGCCCCGCCGGTGATCCGCAAGATCCACAAGGCCGGCACCGCGCCCAACCCTCTCAGGGGCCTGTTCGAGGTGACGATCCGGGGCAGGCGCCGGGTGGTGCAGTACGAGCCCGACACCGAGCTGCGCGACACCGAGCAGGTCCCGTTCCTCGAGTGCCCGCGCTGCCAAGAGCCCGGGTACCTGCCCTCCGAGGCCGACACCGCCGAGGCCATCGCGGCGTTCCTGCGGCGCGAGGTGCTCCCCTACGCCCCCGACGCCTGGTACGACCCGGGCAAGGTCAAAATCGGCTACGAGATCAGCTTCAACCGCTCCTTCTACAAACCCAAGGCCCTGCGCTCCCTCGAGGAGATCCGCGCCGACCTCCTGGCGGTGGAGAGGGAGGCCGAGGGGCTGTTGGCGGAGATTCTGGGGAAAAGGTGAGGGTAAGGGCCAGGGACCCAAGGGACTCGAGGGACAAAAGGGAGGCGCAGCCACCTTGCGTCCCTTCGGTCCCTTGAGTCCTGGTGGTTCTGGCGAAACCGAGGCACACCATGCCCGACCGGTTTCTTCCGCCCCACGGCGGGTACAAGAAGCTCCTGAGCTACCAGCGGGCCCTCGTGGTGTACGAGGCCACCGTGCGGTTTTGCGAGCGCTGGTTCGACCGGCGCGACCGCACCGTGGACCAGATGGTGCAGGCGGCCCGGTCGGGCAAGCAGAACATCGTCGAGGCGAGCATGGCCTCGGGCACATCAAAAGAGATGGAGATCAAGCTCACCAACGTGGCCCGGGCGAGCATGGAGGAGCTGCTGGAGGACTACCGGGACTTCCTGCGGCTCCGGGGGATCGAGGAGTGGCCGAAGAACCATCCCTACGCCAAACGCCTCTCCGAGCTCGCCCGGACCCCGGGCGCCGACTACGAGACCTTCCGCCGGGCCGTGGAGCACCCCGACCCGGCCATCGCGGCCAACGCCATCATCGGGCTCATCAAGATCACGACGTACCTGCTCGACCGGCAGATCGGGCAACTGGAAAAGGCTTTTCTCGAAGAGGGCGGCCTGCGCGAGCGCATGACCCGCGCCCGGCTCGAGGCGCGGGAGGAACAACGGCGTCGCGGCCGCAAGCCGGGCCGGCCCAAAGCCTGAACCGTGGCACGCAGGGTCAAGGAGATACCGCAACCGATGTCCACGACGGTCTCGATCGAGAGCCTCAAGCCCTACGCTACCTACAAAGACTCCGGCGTCGAGTGGTTGGGAGAGGTGCCGGAGCATTGGGAGACTCACCGGCTTAAGTCATTGGTGAGACAAATCAACGAACAGACCACAACAAAGGCGGATACAGACATCTACATTGCGTTGGAACACGTTGAAAGATGGACTGGGCGACTACTGGAGCTATCCACGGGGACTACATTTGACAGCCAAGCGAAGCGCTTTTGGGCCGGCGACGTGCTTTTTGGAAAGCTCCGACCGTATTTGGCCAAGGTCACAAGACCGCAACGCAACGGTGTCTGTGTAGGAGAGTTCCTTGTGTTACGCGCAAAGCCGGCATTGGCGCCCGAGTATCTTGAACAAACCTTGCGCTCGGCACCAGTTATCGATTTCGTGAGTAGCTCGACCTACGGCGCCAAGATGCCAAGGGCGGAGTGGGCCTTCCTCGGGAACATGCTCTTTCCCCTCCCACCCCTTCCCGAACAAACCGCCATCGTGCGGTTTCTGGACTATGTGGACCGGCGGGTGCGGCGGGTGATTCGGGCGCGGAGGAAGCGGATCGAGCTGCTCGAGGAGTACAAGCAGGCCCTCATCCACCAGGCCGTCACGGGCCAGATCGACGTTCGCACCGGCAAGCCCTACCCCGCCTACAAAGACTCGAGCGTCGAATGGCTGGGCAAGGTGCCGGAGCATTGGCGCGTTGCGGCACTACGCTCAGCGTACGAGCAGTGCTTGGGGAAGATGCTCGATTCAAAACGAATTACTGGGACATCGCTGGTTCCATATCTGCGCAACGCAGACGTACAATGGGATAGAATCGATATCTCGGATCTTCCGGAGATGGACATTTTCCCTGGGGAATTCGATAGATACACACTCAAGCCGGGCGACCTACTCATATGCGAAGGCGGCGAGGTGGGGCGAGCTGCAATATGGAACGGCGAGTTGCCACGTTGCGGCTTTCAGAAGGCCCTCCACCGCCTGCGCCCGAGATCAGGCTCGGGACAAGTTCCGAGGTATATGATGTACTCGCTTCGTGCCGCGACGCTTGTGGGCGCGTTTTCCGACGGTCATGTGAGCACGATCGAACACCTCACCGGAGAAAAGCTGAGAACGCACCGGTTCGCGTTTCCCCCTGCAACCGAACAGGCTGCTATCGTGGATTACCTGGACTCGAAACAAACCAGGGCGGACGCGTCCATCGCCGCCACACGCCGCGAGATCGAGCTGCTTCAGGAGTTTCGCACCAGGCTCGTGGCCGACGTGGTCACGGGCAAGCTGGACGTACGCGAGGTGGCGGCCCGGCTGTCGGAAGAGCCCGACGAGCCGGAGGATGCCGAAGGGGAAGGCGACGACGTGGGCGGGGCCCAAGACGATCTGTCCGTCGGGGCGGAGGCGTAACCCGTCCGGCCGGAGAAGCTCACGGCGGCCTCTCCTGCTGTGCAGGAGGAGTTGCGGGGTCGTCGGCTGCTGGTGTACTTGACCTGGGCGGCGTGCGAGCTTCGCACTCCGGGGCAAGGCGACGGGCTCGGAGGACTATGACGGGCGGCTCGGCGCCGTGCCAGGACGCACCAGGGGCAAGCGAGGTACCGATCATGATCCAGCGACTGGAGGTGTCGAACTACCGGAGCATGGGTTCCGGCGTGCGGGTGGAGCCCGGCCGGCTCTCCGTGTTCATCGGACCCAACGGTGCGGGCAAATCCAACCTGCTCGACGTGCTCTCGTTCGTGCGGGACGCGGTCACGCAGGGGTTGCCGGCCGCCATCACCCACCGGGGGGGCATCGACAACGTGCGACGCCGGAGCTCGGGGCACCCTTTCGACGTGCAGGTCCGCCTCGAGATCCTGCTCCCTGGCGGTCGGGCCTCGTACGGGTTCACCCTTGGCGGCGACCGGGTGGAGGAGTATCGGGTCAAGTCCGAGGCAGCGGCGATCGAGGCGGATGGGCAGTACTGGACATTCGACCGGGCCGCCGGCAGGTGGCCGCCCGGCGTTTTGCCTCGGTTCGACGAGCAGTCGCTCGCGCTCACGGCCCTCGGCGGAACGGAGCAGTTCAAACCGCTCGCCGACGTTCTGGCCTCGATGAGCGTGTACTCGATCTTCCCCGACCAGCTTCGGGTTCCCCAGCGGTTCGACCCCACGTTCCCCATGCAGCGGCACGGCGAAAACTGGGTGTCGGTGCTGCGGGAGCTCATCCGCGACCCGCAGGCCAAGGAAGAGCTGATCAAAGGCCTTCACAAGCTCACCGGCGACATCGAGGACGTGCAGGTCCGCAGCGCCGCCGGGCACCTCATCGCCGAGTTCAGGCAGCACAAGGTCAAGGGGAAAAAGAGCAAGCGCTGGTTCGAGGCGGCGCAGCAGTCCGACGGCACGCTCCGGGTGGCCGGCATCCTCACGGCGCTCCTTCAGGAGCCGCGGCTCCCCGTGATCGGGGTGGAGGAGCCGGAACTCACGGTGCACCCCGGGGCGCTGCCCCTGGTGTACGACTACCTGCGCCAGGCTTCCGAGATATCGCAGGTGCTCGTCACGACCCACAGCCCCCACCTGCTCGACCTCCTCGACCCCGAACGGGACGTGATCTATCTGGTCCAAGCGATGGACGGGAAAACCGAGGTACGCCGCCTCTCCGAGGAGCACCTGGAACCCGTCCGGAGCAGCCTGTTTCGGCTGGGAGATCTGTTCGTGACCGGGGCGCTCCAGTTGGACCTGTTCGAGGAAGCCGCCTCGGGGTAGGCGATGCGCGGGTACCTGCTCGTGGAGGGGCATCAAGGAGTGGCTCTCGGCCCAGCTTTCGCGGGGCAGGAGCTACAAGCCCACGGTGGACCAACTGCGGCTCACACAGCTCTTGGACTTCGACACGGTCCGCCGAGCGGGAGTTCCCTGCTTCGGGAGCCTGGAGCGCGCCCTGCGGTTCCTGGCGGACCACCTCGGTGAGGGAGGGGCGGTGTACCCGCCGCCCGACGCCGCAGGATGAAGGGGAGGGACGAATGCCCACCGACATGAGCGAGCGAGAGTTCGAACGGCTGATCTGCACCGCGCTCACGGGGTCGGCCTGCGACCCGGGCACGGTGCCGGAGCCCGGGGCGGTCGGCGAGCGGCCCGAGGGCTTCGGGGGCTCCGGCTGGATCGGCGGCCGGCCCGAGGACTACGACCGGGACTACTGCGTGGACCTGGCGCAACTCAGAACGTTTCTTTACGCCACGCAGCCCGAGGTGGCAGAGGCCCTCGACCTCACGGCCAACAGCCCCACCCGCCGGAAGTTCCTGGCCCGGCTCCAGGGCGAGGTGGCGAAGCGCGGCGTGGTGAACGTGCTCCGAAACGGCGTCCGGCACGGGCCGCACCACGTGGAGCTCTTCTACGGCACGCCCTCGCCCGGGAACGAGAGGGCCCGGGAACTCTACCGCGAGAACCGGTTCAACGTGACCCGGCAACTGCGGTACAGCCGTGACGAGACCCAGCGGGCGCTGGATCTCGTGCTCTTCGTGAACGGGCTCCCGGTGTTCACGTTCGAGCTCAAAAACCGGCTCACGAAGCAGACGGTCCACGACGCGATCGAGCAGTACAAGCGCGACCGCAACCCCCGGGAGCCGCTCTTCCAGCACGGCCGGTGCGTGGCCCATTTCGCGGTGGACGACAGCGAGGTGTGGTTCTGCACCGAACTCAAGGGCAAGACCTCCTGGTTCCTGCCGTTCAACCAGGGCTGGAACGACGGGGCCGGAAATCCGCCGAACCCGAAGGGGCTCAAGACCGAGTACCTCTGGAAGGAGGTGCTCACCCCCCAGAGCCTGACCGACATCCTCGAAAACTACGCCCACCTCGTGGAAACCAAGGACCCCGACACGGGCCGCCGGCTCCGGCGGCAGATCTTCCCGCGCTACCACCAGCTCGACGCGGTACGAAAGCTCCTGGCCGACGCGGCACGGCACGGGGCGGGCCGGCGGTACCTGGTGCAGCACTCGGCCGGGAGCGGCAAGTCGAACTCCATCGCCTGGCTCGTGCACCAGCTCGTGGGGCTACAGAGGGACGGGGCCCCGGTGTTCGACTCGATCGTGGTGGTGACGGACCGGCGGATCCTCGACCGGCAGATCCGCGACACGATCCGGCAGTTCGCCCAGGTGAGCGCCACGGTGGGCCATGCGGAGCGCTCGGGGGATCTGCGGCGGTTCCTCGAGGGCGGCAAGAAGATCGTGATCACCACGCTCCAGAAGTTCCCGTTCATTTTGGACGAGATCGGCGCCGAGCACGCGGGCCGGCGGTTCGCCATCGTGATCGACGAGGCCCACTCGAGCCAGGGCGGCCGGACCACGGCGAGGATGCACCAGGCCCTGGCCGGGGCGGCGGGGGACGAGGGGGAGGACTTCGAGGACCGGCTGAACCGGATCATGGGGGCCCGGCGGCTCTTGCCGAACGCGAGCTACTTCGCGTTCACGGCCACGCCCAAGAACAAGACCCTCGAGATCTTCGGCGAACCCGATCCCCAGCCAGACGGCACGGTGAAGCACCGGCCGTTCCACGTCTACACCATGAAGCAGGCGATCCAGGAGGGGTTCATCCTGGACGTTCTCGCCCACTACACCCCGGTCAAGAGCTACTACCGGCTCGTGAAGACCGTGGAGGACGACCCCGAGTTCGACGTGAAGCGGGCCCGCAAGAAGCTCAAGCGGTTCGTGGAGGGCCACGACCACCCGATCCGGCTCAAGGCCGAGATCATGGTGGACCATTTCCACGACCAGGTGCTCGCTCGGGGGAAGATCGGGGGCGAGGCCCGGGCCATGGTGATCACGAGCGGCATCGAGCGGGCCATCCGGTACTACCACGCCATCGAGGCGTACCTGCGGGAGCGCAAGAGCCCCTACCGGGCCGTCGTGGCGTTTTCGGGGCAGTACGACCACGGCGGGCGGATGGTGACCGAGGCCACGCTGAACGGGTTTCCGTCCAACCTGATCCCCGAGAAGATCCGGCAGGACCCCTACCGGTTCCTCGTGGTGGCCGACAAGTTCCAGACCGGCTACGACGAGCCGCTCCTGCACACGATGTACGTGGACAAGGTGCTCTCGGGCGTGAAGGCGGTGCAGACCCTCTCGCGGCTCAACCGGGCCCATCCCAAGAAGCACGACACCTTCGTGCTCGATTTCGTGAACGACCCCGAGGTGATCCGGAAGGCGTTCGAGCCCTACTACCGCCGCACCATCCTGGCCGACGAGACCGACCCGAACAAGCTCCACGACCTCAAGGCCGCGCTCGACGGCTACCAGGTGTACGCGCCCGAGCGGGTGGAGGAGTTCGTGCGGCTCTACCTCGCGGGCGCGCCCCGGGACCGGCTCGACCCGTTCCTCGACCAGGCGGTGGCCGCGTACCTGACGGAGCTCGACGAGGACGGCCAGGTGGAGTTCAAGGGCAAGGCCAAGGCGTTCCTGCGTACCTACAACTTCCTGTCGGCCGTTCTGCCCTACACCCATGCCCCCTGGGAGAAGCTCTCGATCTTTCTGGAGTTCCTGGTGCCGAAGCTCCCGGCCCCGGCCGAGGAGGACCTGGCCCGGGGCATCCTCGAGGCGATCGACATGGAGAGCTACCGGGTCGAGAAGCAGGCCGCGATGCGGATCGCCCTGGACGACCGGGACGCCGAGATCGACCCGGTGCCGGCCGGGGGCGGGGGGCACAAGCCCGAGCCCGAGCTCGACCGGCTTTCGAACATCGTGCGGGAGTTCAACGAGCGGTTCGGGAACATCCCCTGGAGCGATGCCGACCGGGTCCGCCGGCTCATCACCGAGGAGATCCCGGCCCGGGTGGCGGCCGACCCCGCCTACCGGAACGCCCGCCGGCACTCCGACCGGCAAAACGCCCGGATCGAGCACGACAAGGCCCTGGCCCGGGTGATGACCGCCATCCTCCAGGACGACACCGAGCTGTTCCGCCGGTTCATGGACGACGAGGGGTTCAAGCGCTGGCTCACCGACACGGTGTTCGGGCTGACCTACGAGGAGGAGCAGGCGGCGTAGGGGAGCGCAGGGCCCTAAGGGCCTACGAAGGGATTGCCGGACGCGGGTGGGGGCCTGCTTCCGGCCGGGCGCGAGTGCGGCACCCGTTTCGCCGCGCCTTCGCATGCCGTTGTCAGCCCGGTGGGCCGGGGCGCCGGTGGCGGAAGTTCCGGAACGTCCAAGGTGATTCCGGCTTGGTGAGGGCGCGGCGACGTGAGGGGCCGCGCCCGGCTCTCCACCAGCCCCCCACCCGCTGATTCCCTTGGGAGGGCGGGGGATCTGACAACCGTTCCGTTGGTATATCAGGAACCCGCGCCGAGAAGCAGCGGCACCAAGAGCGGCACCAGCGCGCTCAGGGCGAAGCCGTTCACGAAGCCCACGAGCGCGGCGGCGTCGCCCGCATAGCGCTCGATCAGGGGCAAGGTGGTGTCCATGGTGGTGGCGCCGCCCGGTGCCACGGCCACGTAGGGCCCGAGCCGCCGGGCCACCACCGGGATCAGGCCGATGGCCAGGAGCTCCCGGAGCACGTTGGCCAGGAACGCCACCGAGCCCAGGTCGGGCAGGCCCGCGTCCGCGATCAGCACGGCCGACAGGCTGTACCACCCGAACCCGGCCGACACGGCCAGGGCCTGCCGGGTGCCGAGCCCCGTGACCCAGGCCGCGCACCACCCCCCGGCCAGGGTGCCCAGCACCGTGCCCACGGGCACGAGCAGCGCGTACCGGTCGGCGGTGAAGAGCCGCCGCAAGGCCGCCCGGTCGCGGCCGATGTCGTACCCGATCCACACGAGCAGCAGGGACAGGGCCCACCGAGTGATCTCGCCGCTCGCCGCGACGAGGGCCCCCGGCAGGAGACCCAGGTAGGTCAGCACGGCCCCGGCCACCACACTGAGCACCAGGGCCGCGGTCACGGCCGCCTCCGGGCCAGCCGGTCGAGCCCCCACACCGCGGCCACGCTGCCCGCCACGGCGAGAACGGCCACCACGAGCGCGTTCCACCCGAACCGGCCGATCTTGGCCGGCAGGTCCGGGTCCCGGCCGATCCCCACCCCCATGAAGAACAGAAGGCCCAGGATCGCGGCCGGGAGGAACCGCTGCTGCAACCGACGAAGAAGCGGCCGGGCCCCCAGGACGACTCCCAGGGCGATCCCGGCCGCAAGACAGGCCAAGTACGCGAGCACGTTCGGGTCCTTTCGGACGGCCAGGAGGCTGGAAAGCTGGGAGGCGAACCCCTTTGGGCACCGGGCCAAGCCTCCCAAGATCCAGCCTCTAGTTTCTAGTCTCTAGTCTCTAGCTTCTAGCTCGCCCCTGCCCCGCCGGGCCACCGGCGCCGCGCCGCCCCTCCCCCTCCCTCCCGGGATCTAGTTTCCAGTTTCTAGTCTCTAGTCTCTAACTTCTAGCCCGCCCCCGCTTCGTGGACCGCCTCGACCAGGGCCTTGACGTTGTCCACCGGCACCATGGGCAGGATGCCGTGGCCCAGGTTGAACACGTGGCCCTTGGCCGCCCGGCCCTTCTCCACGATCTCCCGGGCCCGGGAGACCACCAGATCCCGGGGTCCCAGGAGCACGGTCGGGTCCAGGTTGCCCTGCACGCCGAACTCTTGCCCCACCCGGGCCACGGCGTCGGCGAGGTCGATGTGCCAGTCGATGCCCAGCACGTCGCCGCCGGCCGTGCGGATGTGGTCCAGGAGCAGCCCGCACCCCTTCACGAAGTGAATCACGGGGACGCTGCGGTCCAGCCCGGCGATCACCCGCTTGGAGTAGGGCAGCACGTACTCGGCGTAATCGGCCGGGGAGAGGATGCCGCCCCAGGTGTCGAACACCTGCACGGCCTGGGCCCCGGCCGCGATCTGGGCGTTGAGGTACCGGATCACGGTCTCGGTGACCTTGTCCATGAGGGCCCGGTACACCTCGGGCGCCGCGTACATCATCCTTTTCAGGTTCTCGAAGTTCCGGGACCCCTTGCCCTCGACCATGTAGGCCGCCAGCGTGAACGAGGCGCCCGAGAACCCGATCAGCGGCACCCGCCCCCCCAGCTCCCGGCGGATCAGCCGCACCGCGTCCAGCACGAACGGCACGTCAGCCTCGGGCTCGCAGATCCGGAGCTTCTCCACGTCGGCCGCGGTGCGCACCGGCTCGGCGAACACGGGGCCCGGGTTGAACTCGATCTCGCAGCCCATGCCCTCCAGGGGGATCATGATGTCCGAGAACAGGATCGCGGCATCCACCCCCAGAATGTCCACGGGCTGGAGGGTGACCTCGCAGGCCAGCTCGGGCACATGGCACACCTCGAGGAACGAGTGCTTGGCCCGAACGGCCCGGTACTCCGGCATGTACCGGCCGGCCTGGCGCATGATCCAGATCGGCGTGGTGTCCACCGGCAGGCCCCGGCAGGCGTTCAGGAATCGGTCGGCTCGGCTCATATCGGGTGTCTCCCGGTGATGGGCGTTTCAGGGACGAAAGGGACGCAAGGGACCCGAGGAGAGGCCTCCCGGCCTCCCAGCCTCCTAGCTTTCCAGCCTCCTCGGCACATACGAGCAGAACGGCTCGGCCTCCAGGTAGTCGCCGCTCACGGCGTAGGCCCGGGCCCGGCAGCCACCGCACACGTTCAGGAACTCGCACGCACCGCACTTGCCCTTGTAGGCCTTGAAGTTCCGAAGATCGTGGAACAGGGGGCTCTCGAACCAGATCTTCCGGAACGGGGTCCTCTTCACGTTGCCCGCGCTCATGGGGAAGTACGAGCAGGGCTTCACCTCGCCGAAGCAGTCGATCAGGCAGATGGACTGGGCCGCGATGCACCCCTTGCCCCCTCCGGTGGAGAAGGTGAGGCTGCGGCGCTGGAACTTGATGCCCTCCTCCTTCGCCATCTGGGGCACGATCCGGTAGTAGTGGGGCGCGCAGGTGGGCCGCATCAGGATCTCGTGCTCGTTCTTCTCCTGCTCGTAGTGCCAGGCCAGGATCTCCTCGTAGTCCTCCTTGGAGATCAGCTCCTCGAACAGGTCCTCGCCCCGGCCGGTGGGCACGATCATAAAGAGGTACCAAGCCGTGGCCCCGAGCTCCTTGGCCAGCCGGAAGGTGTCGGCGATGCGGGCCTGGTTGCGCTTGGTGAAGGACGAGTTGATCAGGAACTTCACCCCGTGCCTGCGAAACAGCTCGGCCGCCCGGACCACCCCCTCGAACGCGCCGGGGCACTGCCGGAAGTCGTCGTGGACCTCGGCCGTGGGCCCGTCGAGCGACAGGGACACCATCTTGATGTCGGCCTCGAGCATCCGCCGGCACACCTCGTCGGTGACCAGGGTGCCGTTGGTGGCCATGCACATCCGGAACCCCTGGTCGGTGCCGTACCGGGCGATCTCCCAGATGTCGGGCCGCAGGAGCGGCTCGCCCCCCGAGAGCACGATCACCGGCTTGGAAACCTCGGCGATGTCGTCCAGGAGCTTCTTGGCCTCGTCGGTGGTGAAGTCGCCCCGGGCGGCCTCCAGGTCCGAGGAGCACCGGCAGTGCACGCACCGCAGGTTGCACCGCTGCGTGGTCTCCCACGCGATCCATTTGGGAAGAAACGGTTGCGTCATTGGCTTCTCTGCTGGGGGTCCGAGGGACTCAAGAGACAAAAGGGACGTAAGAAAACCGGCGGCCCAGCCGCCTAGCCGCCCAACGCCAAAAAATACTCCTCCGCCGCGGCCACCAGGCCCCGCAGGGTGTACTCGGCCGGCACCACGGCCACCGGCAGGCCCAGGGTCCGGGCCGTCCGCTCCGTGGCCGGGCCGATCACCGCGCACGGGATCCGGTCGGCCGGCACCCCCAGGTCCCGGCACAGGTCGGCGTAGTTGCGGGCTGCGGACGAGCTGGCCAGGGTCACGAGGTCGAGCTGGCCCTTCTTCACGGCCTGCAGCCCCTCGGTCGGGTGGGTGGCGGGCTTCACGTTCTCGTAGATGGGCAGCACCTCCACCCGGGCCCCCGTGCGGGTGAGCTCGTTGGGGATCACGTCCCGGGCCTCCCGGGCGCGGGGCACCAGCACCGACGCACCCCGGAGCTCGGCGTGGGCGGCCAGGGCCTCGACCAGGGCCTCGGCCACGTACCGCCCCGGCACCACGTCGGCCCGGATGCCCCGGCCGGCCAGGGCCTCGGCCGTGCGGGGGCCCACGGCGCACACCCGGGCGGCGCCGAAGGCCCGGGCGTCCAGGCCCAGGGCTTCGAGCCGCTCGAACAGGAACCGCACCGCGTTGGCCGAGGACAGGATCACCCAGTCGTAGGCGAACAGCTTGCGCAGCGTCGCCTCCGTGCCGCTCGCGTGGCCGCAGGGCCGCAGCTCGATCAGGGGCAGCTCCACGGGCTCGGCCCCGTGCTCCCGCAGCAGCCCCGACAGCTCCCCGGCCTGGTGGGCCGCCCGGGTCACGAGCACCCGCTTGCCGAACAGGGGCTTGTTCCCGAGCCACTCGCACCGGTCCCGAAGGCCCACCACCCCCCCCACGATCACCAGGGCCGGGGCCTTCACCCCGGCCTGCCGGGCCCGGTCCGCGATCTCGCCCAGGGTGCCGGTGACCACCCGCTGGCCGGGCCAGGTGGCCCGCTCCACCACGGCCGTGGGGGTAGCAGGGTCCTTGCCCCCCTCGACCAGGCGCTGGGCCACGTCGGCCAGCCGACGGATGCCCATGTAGATCACCACCGTGCCGCTTGCGCGGGCCAGGGCCTGCCAGTCGATCTCGGGACCGGTGCCGCCGTCCCGGCGGCGGTGACCCGTGACCAGGGTCACCGAGGGGGCGTGGTCCCGGTGGGTCAGGGGAAACCCGGCGTACACCGCCGCGGCTGACGCCGAGGTGACCCCGGGCACCACCTCGAAGGGGATGCCCTCCCGGGTCAGGGCCGCGGCCTCCTCCCCCAGCCGGCCGAACACGGCCGGGTCCCCGCCCTTCAGGCGCACCACCACCTTGCCGGCCCGGGCCCGGTCCAAGAGGGCCCGGTTGATCTCCTCCTGGGAGTGCTGGTGCACGTGGCCGATCTTGCCCATGGGCACCCGCTCGGCCCCGGCCGGGGCCCACTCCAGCACCCGGGGGTGCACCAGGTTGTCGTACACCACCGCCTCGGCCCGGCCCAGCACCTCGCGGGCCCGCAGGGTCACCAGGCCCGGGTCCCCGGGCCCGGCGCCCACCAGGTACACGAACCCCTTGCCCACGATCAGCCCCCCTGGGGCCCGGTCAGCCGGTACACCTCGTCGAGGATCTGCCGGGCCCCCCGGTCCAGCAGCTCGTCGGCTAGGCCCCGGCCCAGGTCGACCGCGGCCTCGGCCCGCCCGGTGCGCTTGGCCCGGATCAGGGTCGAGCCGTCCAGGCTGCCCACCAGCCCCCGGAGCCTCAGGGTGCCGCCCCTGAGCTCCCCGAAGGCCGCGATCGGCACCTGGCACCCGCCCTCGAGCCGGGCCAGGAAGGCCCGCTCGGCCGTCACCGTGGTCCAGGTGGGCTGGTGGCGCAGCGGCGCGATCCAGGCGTTGGTGTCGGGGTCGTCCACCCGGCACTCGATGCCCACCGCGCCCTGGCCGATGGCCGGCAGGGTCACGTCCGGCCCCAGCAGCTCGGTGATCCGGTCGGCGAACCCCAGGCGCTTGACCCCGGCTGCGGCCAGCACGATGGCGTCGTAGCGCCCCTCGCCGAGCTTGCGCAGCCGGGTGTCCACGTTGCCCCGCAGGTTCTCGAACTCGAGGTCGGGCCGCACGGCCCTAAGCTGGGCCTGGCGCCGCAGGCTCGAGGTGCCCACCCGGCTGCCGGCCGGAAGGTCCCGGAGGCCCGCGCCGTCCCGGGAGAACCAGGCGTCCCGCGGGTCCTCGCGCTCGCAGATTACGGGCAGGTGCAACCCCTCGGGCAGCTCGGTGGGCACGTCCTTCATGGAGTGCACCGCGATGTCGGCCCGGCCGTCCAGGAGGGCGTCCTCGATCTCCTTGACGAACAGCCCTTTCCCCCCCACCTTGGCCAAGGGCACGTCCAGGATCTTGTCCCCCTTGGTGACCACCTTGACCAGCTCCACCTCCAGGCCGGGGTGGAGCCGCTCCAGTTCACTCTTGACCCAGTTGGCCTGCCACAGGGCGAGCTGGCTCTTCCGGGTGGCGATGCGCAGTGTTTTCACGAACGAAGCTCCTTTGACTCCGGATCCTCCCCTTCCTCCAGGCCGAACAGGCGGCGCACCGCCTCCACCGACACCTCCAGCTCGCGGTCGCCGGCCGCCCGTTTCAGGTACACGGTGGGCTCGTGGAGGATCTTGTTGACGATGGCCTGACTCATGGCCTCCAGGCTCTTGCGCTGCTTGGCGGTGAGGCCGTCCCCGAACACCCGCAGGGTCTTCTCCAGCTCGGCCTTGCGGATCGCGTCGAACCGCTCCCGCAGGGCCCGGATGGTGGGGGTGACCTCCAGGGTCCTGAGCCACGCCTGGAAGCTCTCCACCTCCTCGGCCACGATCCGCTCGGCCTTCTCGGCCTCCTTCTCCCGCTCCTTCTTGTTCTGCTCCACGACGCTCTGCAGGTCGTCCACGTCGTAGAGGTACACGTTGGGCAGGTCGTTGATCCGCGGGTCGATGTCCCGGGGCACGGCGATGTCGATCAGGAACATGGGCTTCTGCTTGCGGGCCTTCATGGCCGCGCGCACCGCCTCGACCCCCAGCACGAAGTGGGGCGCGCCGGTCGAAGAGATCACGATGTCCACCTCGGGCAGGTGGTATGCGAACTCCTCGAACGGCACGGCGCGGCCCTGGAACCGGCCGGCCAGCTCCTCGGCCCGGGCCAGGGTGCGGTTCGTCACCTGGACCTCGCGCACCCCGTTCTCCACCAGGTGGGTCACGGCCAGCTCGCACATCTCGCCCGCACCGATCACCAGCACGCTCTTGCCCTCGAGGCTGCCGAAGATCGCCCGGGCCAGCTGCACCGCCGCGAACGACACCGACACCGCGGCCTGGGCGATGGCGGTCTCGGTGCGCACCCGCTTGGCCGTGCTGAACGCCTTGTGCATGAACCTGTTGAGCACCAGGCCGGTGGCCTTGCCCGCGGCCGCCGTCTCGTAGGCGTCCTTCACCTGCCCCAGGATCTGAGGCTCGCCCACCACCATGGAGTCCAGGCTCGAGGCCACCCGGAACACGTGTCGCACCGCCTCGGGCCCCCGGTACACGTATAGGTGGGGCCGCAGGTCCTCCAAGGGCAGGCCGTGGTACTCGGCGAAGAACCGCACCACCTGCTCCACGCCCTCGTCCCGGGCCCGCGCCGCCGCGTACACCTCCACCCGGTTGCAGGTGGACACGATCACGGCCTCGGGCACCGCGTCGCCCACCCGCACCCGCTCCAGAGCGTCGTGGAGGCAGTCGGCCGCGAACGCCACCTTCTCGCGGATCTCCACCGGCGCGGTCTTGTGACTGAGCCCGACGACGATGATGTCCATGGCGTCTCTTCCGGCCTCAGCCGGTGTAGATGTGGAGGCTCTTGAGGTCAGGGATGAGCTTGGGCAGCAGGAAGTTCACCCCCAGGAACGTGAACAGCACCGAGCCGAACCCCACAATGGACCAGACGGCCGCCCTCCGGCCCCGCCACCCCACAGTAAGCCGGCCGTGCAGGAGCGCGGCGTACAGGAACCAGGTGATGAGCGACCAGGTCTCCTTGGGATCCCAGCTCCAGTAGGTGCCCCAGACCTGCTGGGCCCAGAGCGCGCCCGTGATGATGCCCATGGTCAACAGGGGAAACCCCACGGTCAGACACCGGTAGTTGAGGTCGTCGAGCACGTCCAGGCTGGGCAGCCGCCGGAACAGGGCCCCCAGACGCTTACGTTTGAGCTGGCGCTCCTGGAGCAGGTACATCACCCCAGCCGCCGCGGCCACCGCGAACGCGCCGTCGCCCAGGAACAGCAGGCCCACGTGCACCGGCAGCCACCACGACTGCAGGGCCGCGGGCAGGGGCTCCACCTCGCCGTGCATCATCGTCGCCCCCAGCACGAACACCATGGCCACGGGCGTGGCGAAGGCGCCCAGGCTGGGCACGTGGTAGCGCAGCTGCAGCAGCAGGTACAGGGCGGTCACGCACCACCCGAAGAAGCTCAGGGCCTCGTGCAGGTTGGTGACCGGCGTGTACCCCGCCTCGATGAACCGCACCACCAGCGCCAGCGTGTGGAGCCCGAACGCCCCCCAGGTGATCCGCTGGGCCCAGGTGCGCACCCCCGGCTGCAGGGTGACGAGGTAGGCCAGCTGGAGCACCGCTGCCAGCAGGTACACCAGGGCCGTTCCCTTCAACATCCAGACGCTCATGGCTCCTCCGTGCCGCTCGGCCGCTCGGCAGCCCCGGCCAACACCTCGGAAACCTTCCGGCCCGCCGCCTCCCGGTCGCCCCGGTCCAGATCGTCGGCCACCCCCCGGGCCAGCAGCCGGGCCACCGCGCCCGGCTGCGCCCTTTGGCGCACCTCCCGGGCCCACTCCGCCAGATCGCCCAGGCGCCGGGGCAGAGCCCCGGCCACCCGGTCCCGGAGCCAGGCGGCCAGCTCGGGCGAGGCACCGCCCGTGGACACGGCCACGGTCACCGGCCCCTGCCGCACCACCGCGGGCACGTGCACGTTGCTGGCCTCGGGGTCGTCGGCCACGTTGGCCCACACGCCCCGGGCCCGGGCCGCGGCCGCGGCCGCTCGGTTCACGGCCGGATCGGAGGTGGCAACGAAAGCAAGGACCGTGCCTTCCAGATCTGCCGGCTTGAACCCCCGGCAGACCCAGACGAGCCGGCCCTCGGCCGCCAGACCCCGGATCTCGTCGGCGGCCTCGGGCGCCACCACCCGCACCCGGGCCCCGGCCTCCAGAAGCCCCCTCACCTTGCGCACCGCCACCCGGCCCGCCCCCACCACGAGCACGGGCCTGTCCCGGAGATCCAAAAAGACGGGGTAGCGCGGCCGGCTCACGACTCTCCTTCCGGTAACTTCGGTCGACGGTCCACGGTCAACGGTCGTCGGTCTGGGGCCTTTTCGGCCCGCTGGAGGGCTGGAAAGCCAGGCGGCCAAAAGGCTGAAAATCTCTTTCCGCTCCGAGCGCTGCCAGCGCCCCAACTCTGGGGGCATGGGGGCTACGGTTCAGGAGCCAGGACTCAGCGGACAGAGGCCAGAGGCAAACCGCCTCGTCGGACCCCTGTCGGCGTTCCTGTAGCTTCGGCTATGACGCTGGGATGCTGGGACACCAGGAGGATTGAAAACCTCACTGTTTTCCAAGCGTTCCAGGCATGGCCACGCCTCCCGGCATCACTTCACGGTCTCGGAGACCCGGACGCGTCTATCTTGTCGCCGGAGGAACCGTTCTCTAGTTTCTAGTCTCTAGTCTTCCAGCAGCTCCAGCACCCACCCGAACAGGAGCGGGACCAGGATTTCGTGGGGGCCGGTCAGGTGGTAGCCCCGGCCGCCTCCGCCGGTGGGCCGGCCCACCACGTTCACGCTGGGCCGGTAGTGGCGCACGAAGTCCAGGTTTGCGGTGGTGAGGTGGGTCACCTCCCGGCCCAGGTTTCGGGCCAGGGTCAGGGCCTTCAGGAACACCTCGGGCAGCACCACCGCGCTGCCCACGTTGAGGTACACCCCCCCCTCCAGCTCGGCCACCAGGGCGGCGAACCGGCGGAAGTCCCTCAGGCTCGTCTCGCCCAGGGCGGCGCCGTCGCACCCCGGGTGCATGTGCACGATGTCGGTGCCCACGGCCACGTGCACCGTGGCCGTGACCCCGTGGCGGTAGGCCGCGGCCAGCAGGCTCGCCTCCCGGTGGGGCAGCCCCTCCTCCCAGATGGCCTCGCCCACCGCGAACCCCAGGCCCACCCCCCGGTCCCGGGCCCGGCGGATCACCCCGCTCACCCACTCCCCGGTCTCCCGGGCCATGCCGAACCGGCCCTGCCGGAGCTGGGCGGCCACGTCCTCGGAGGTGTGGCCGGCGAGAGCGAGCTCCAGGTCGTGCACGATGCCCGCCCCGTTCAGGGCCACCGCGCTCACCAGGCCCCGGGCCATCAGGTCGGCGTACAGGGGCTGGAGGCCCACCTTGATGTTGTGGGCGCCCAGGCCCAGCAGCACCACCCGCTCCTCCCGGTGGGCCCGGGCCACGGCCTCGGCCACCGCCCGCAGGTCCTCGGCCTGCAGGAACCGGGGCAGGCTCTCCACGAACGCCCGGAACGACCCGCCGGGCCGGTACGGGGGCTGCAGCGTGCCCACGTGCACCTTGCTCGGCCGCTCCGCCAGGGGGTAGGTGCGGATCCCCGAGGGGTCCAGCTCGGCGTGGGGGGGCAGTCGGCGGGCCATCAGGTCGGTTCCGGAGGAAACAGGATCTCGTCCACCAGATCGCACAGGGCGTGGATCCAGGCGATGTGGCACTCCTGGATCCGGGGCGTGTGGCGGGAGGGGGCCCGGACCAGGTGGTCGCACAGCTCGGCCAGGTCGCCGCCGCCCTCACCGGTCAGGCCCACGCACAAGCATCCGGCCTCCCGGGCGGCCCGCAGCGCCCGCACCACGTTGGGGCTCCGTCCGCTCGTGGAGATGCCGACGGCCACGTCCCCCGGTCGGGCCAGGGCCCGGACCTGCTTCTCGAACACCTGGTCGAACCCGAAGTCGTTGCCGATAGCCGTGAGCGCCGAGGTGTCGGTGGTCAGGGCCACGGCCGCCAGCGGCGGCCGGTCCCGCAGGAACCGGTTTACGAACTCGGCCGCCAGGTGCTGGGCGTCGGCGGCCGAGCCGCCGTTGCCAAACGCGAGCACCTTGCCGCCGGCCCGAAGCCTTGCGGCCACCTCGGCCGCAACCGTCGCGGCCTGGCCGGCCGCCTGGTCGGCAAACCGCCGCAGGGTGCGGGCCGACTCCAGCCACTGGCCGCGGACCCTCTCTTCCATACTGAAACCCACGCTCAAGCGACTCGACTCCTTCCCCGCGCATTGCGAGGCCGTTACGAATCCCAACGAAAGCATTGCCAGATCCGAATCCCTTCCCCTTCGGGAGTGCGGGGCGAGCCTGCTGGAGCGCCGAGGGCAGCCCCTTAGCTCGCCGCGCCATCCGGACGCTCGGATCGCCACCGGGTCTCAAAGGTTCCGCTGTCGTTGACTCGGCCCACGGGCAGACGCCGGCATGTGAAGGCGCGGCGAGCGAATGCCGCTCTCGCGCCCGGCCGAAACCAAGCCCCCACACCGCACCATGGCCGCACCTTTGAAGGGCTTGGCAGGACAGAAACCATGCTACCACACCGTCCGAGAAAAGAGCGCAGGATAGGGGGCCGAATTCCCAAGTGTCAAGAAGCCCGGCTAACCGCTCCGTTCGCCCCCCCGCTGCTCCCCCTCGGCCAGGGCCTGCTTGATCCGCCGGGCCAGGGCCTCGGAGATCCCCGGCACCGTGGCGATCTCGTCGACCGGGGCCTCGGCGAGCCGCTTGAGGCTGCCGAACCGGCGCAGCAGGGCCTGGCGCCGCTTGGGCCCCATCCCGGGCACCGCCTCCAGGGCGGACCCCAGGCTCGCCCGGGCCCGGCGCTTCCGGTGGAGGGCCAGGGCGAACCGGTGGGCCTCGTCCCGGACCCGCTGCAGCAGGAACAGGCCCGACGAGTTGCGGCCGAACGGCACCGGGTTGGCCCGGCCCGGCAGGAAGATCCGCTCGGGCGAGCGCACCACCTCGGCCCCGCCGCCCGGGAGCACCCGGGCCTTGGCGATGCCGGCCAGGGGCACCGACACCCCCTCGTCCTCCAGGGCCTTGGCGGCCGCCGCCACCTGACCCCGGCCGCCGTCGATCAATATGAGGTCGGGCAGCTCCCACCCGGGCTGGTCCCGCCGGGCCAGGCGCCGCCGGAGCACCTCGTAGAGCATGGCGAAGTCGTCGCTGCCCTCCACCGTGCGGATCGCGAATCGGCGGTAGCTGCGCGGGTCGGGGAACCCGTCGGTGAACACCACCATCGAGCCCACGGCGTGCCCCCCCTGAAGGTTGGAGATGTCGTACCCCTCGATCCGCCGGGGCGGGCCGGCCAGCCCCAACCGGTCGCGGAGCTCGACAAGCGCCGCGTCGTACCCCACCTTGGTCTTGCGCCGCTCCTCCAGGAGCTCCCGGGCGTTCTCGCCGGCCATGGCCACCAGGGCCCGCTTCTCCCCCCGCCGGGGGTGCACCACCCGCACCCGCCGGCCCCGCCTCTCCGACAGCCACTCCTCGAGCACCCGGGCCTCGTCCTCGCCCACGTCCACGCCCACCACCACCTCGGCCGGCACGATCCGGTCGCCCCGGTAGTACTGCCGCAGGAACTGCCCCATCACCTCCGGATCGTCCCCCTCCAGGTGGGGCAGGTAGTAGGACCGGCGGTCGATCAGGTTGCCGCTGCGCACCACCAGCACCACCACCTCGGCCTCGGCCCCCTCGCGCACCGTGGCCACCACGTCCCGGTCCACCGGCCGGTGGGTCACGGCCTTCTGCCGCTCCAGGGTCTCCTCCACCGCCCGGATCCGATCCCGCAGCCGGGCCGCCTCCTCGAACTCCAGCCGCCCGGCCGCCTCGGCCATGCGGGCCCGCAGGGTCTCCAGGAGCTCGCGGCTCCGGCCCCGCAGGAACGCCACCACCTGGTCCACCATCTCCCGGTAGGCCTCGGGGGTCACCCGGCCGCAGCACGGGGCCAGGCAGCCGCGCATCTGGCAGTACAGGCACGGCCGGGTGCGGGCCCGGAACTCCCGGTCCCGGCACTGGCGCAGGGGAAAGATGCGGTGGATCAGGTCCACGGTCTCCCGCAGGGCCCGGGCCGAGGAGTACGGCCCGAAGTACAGGGACCCGTCGGGCACGATCCGGCGGGTCATGGTGAGCCGCGGGAAGGGGTTTTGCACGTCGAGCCGGAGCGAGAGGTAGGTCTTGTCGTCCCTGAGGTCCACATTGTACCGGGGCCGGTGGCGCTTGATCAGGGTGTTCTCGAGGATCAGCGCCTCCTTCTCGGTGTCGGTGACCACGAAGTCCACGTCCGCCACCCGGGCCATCAGAAATCGCACCCGCGCCCGACCGTCGGCCCCCTCCCGGAAGTAGGTGCGCACCCGGGCCCGCAGGTTCTTGGCCTTGCCCACGTACAGCACCCGGCCCTGGGCGTCCTTCATCAGGTACACCCCGGGGCGGGTGGGAAACCGGGTAACCTTGGCTTCGAGCTCGTCCATGGGAGTTAGGCTCAAAAAGCTGGGAAGCTGGGAGGCTAGGAGGCTGGAAGGCTAGGAGGCCGAAAACGTCCCAGGGTCCCAAGGTCCCAACGTCCCAACGACCAACGACCAACGACCGACGACTAGCGACAACCGTTTGCCTCTCGGGCGGCAGCCGTTACATTATTGCGCCTTAGACCCGCACGCGGGAAGTCGGCCGTGCGGGCGGTGCGCCCCGAACCCGGGAGAGACACCATGGCGAGCGACGGCGAGCGGGCCCTGTGGGCCTTCGAGGAAGCGGTGGAGGGCGTGCTGGCCTTCGTGAAGGCCGCCGAGTACGGCCTGCGGCTGGCCACCAAGCGGATCGCCGACCTGGTGAACCAGCCCGCCGCCCCGGCGGGCCGGTTGGGCCCGGAGCTCGAGTCGATCCGGTCGGCGCTGGCCGTTGCGCCCGACGGGCTCACCGACCTGGCCGTGCTGGCCCTGGGCGACCACTTCCGGGCGTTCCTGGCCCGGGCCCTGGGCCTGGAGCACCTGCCGGTCCTGCCCGACACCCCCGCCGGGGTGGAGGACCTGGCCGGCACGCCCGGCGCCCTGTCCCGCTCGCCCTTCTGGGTGACCCTGCTGCTGCAGATGTACCGGGCCGCCCTGAAGAGGGGCGCCCTGGACCGGCAGGCCCTCGAGGCCCTGGGCGGGTCCGGGTTCGAGCTGCGCTACCCCGGGGGCAAGATCAAGCTGGTGACCGAGGGCGACCGGGTCACCCTGACCGAGGGCCAGATCGAGGAGATGGCCCAGGCCCTGGTCGAGGCCGCCCGGGCCGTGCACCTGCGGCTGCTGACCGCATAGCCCGGGCCGCCCCCCATCGTTGCAACCCTGTCGACCGGCGAGGTGGAGCCACCATGCAACCTGGATGCACGAACGACCCGATCCGGAACGTGGGGTTCGTGTCCACCCGGATCGCAGGCACCGACGGCGTCTCCCTGGAACTGGACAAGTGGGCCCGGGTGCTCGAACGCAACGGGTACACCTGCCACTACCTGGCCGGCGAGCTGGACCGACCGGCCGACCGCTCCATGGAGGTACAGCGGTTCCACTTCCTCCACCCCGACATCCTGGAGCTCCAGGCGGTGCTGTTCGGCCGCAAGACCCGGCCCCGGTGGGCCACCGAGCGGATCCACGAGCTCAAGAACGAGTTCAAGGACGCCCTGTACGCGTTCCGCGACCGGTTCGCCATCGACCTGCTCATTCCCGAAAACATCCTGGCGATCCCGGTGAACATCCCCCTGGGCCTGGCCACGGCCGAGCTCATCGCCGAGACCGGCATCCCGACCGTCGCCCATCACCACGACTTCTCGTGGGAGCGAGACCGGTTCCTGGTGAGCGCCTGCCGCGACCTGCTGGACGCCGCCTTCCCCCCGGACCTGCCCACCATCCAGCACGTGGTGATCAACTCCCTGGCGGCCGAGCAGCTCAGCCACCGGCGGGGGGTGTCAAACACCGTGGTACCCAACGTGTACGACTTCGCCACCCCGCCCCCTCCGCCCGACGAGTACTGCCGCAGCCTGCGCGCCCGCCTGGGGTTCGACGACGGCGACGTGATGGTGCTCCAGCCCACCCGGGTGGTACCCCGCAAGTGGATCGAGCGGTCCATCGAGATCGTCCGGTACCTCGACCTGCCCAAGCCCCGGCTGGTCATCTCCCACTCGGCCGGCGACGAGGGGGGCGAGTACACCGAGCGGGTCCGGGAGTACGCCCAGAACCTGGGGGTGGAGCTGGTGTTCATCGACCACCTGGTGGCGCCCGAGCGGGGCACCAACGACCGGGGCGAGCGGCTCTACACCATCGCCGACGTGTACCGGGCCGCGGACCTGATCACCTACCCCAGCGGGTACGAGGGGTTCGGCAACGCCTTCCTCGAGGCCGTGTACTTCCGCAAGCCGATCGTGGTGAACCGCTACTCCATCTACGTGGCCGACATCGAGCCACGGGGGTTCGACGTGGTGGCCATCGAGGGGTTCGCGGCCCGCGGGGCGGTGGACGAGATCCGGAAGGTCCTGGCCGACCCGGAACAGAGGGAGCGCATGGTCCAGAAGAACTACGAGATCGCCCGCCGGTTCTTCAGCTATGAGGTGCTCGAGGAGAAGCTGCTGCACCTGTTCCGGTGCTGCAACGGCCAACTGCTCGGCCGCGGCTGACGGCCGCCCCCGCAACCCGCGACAGGCCCTCGTCCCATGCGCAAGCTCCAGATCGCCCTGCTCCACTACTCCTGCCCGCCCGTGGTGGGCGGGGTCGAGGAGGTCGTGCGCCAGCAGGCCTCCCTGTTCCGGCGCCACCTCCACCCGGTCAAGATCGTGGCCGGCGCCGGCGGCCCGTTCACCGACGAGTTCCCGGTGGAGATCAACCCAAGGCTGGGCTCCCGGTACGAGCGGGTGGCCCGGGCCCAGGAGCCCGGGCAGGAGGATCCCCGAACTCTGGACCGCATCGCCGGCGAGATCCACGCCTACCTGGCCGAGACCCTGGCCGGGTTCGACGTGGTCGTGGCCCACAACGTGCTGGCCATGGCCTACAACCTGCCCTTGGCCCGGGCCCTGCACCGCCTGGCCGACGAGGGCCGCATCCGGGTGGTGGCGTGGAACCACGACAGCCCGTTCTTCTACGACCACATGGCGTCCCGGCTCGGCCACCCGGTATGGGAGATCCTGCGCACCCACAACCCCAACGTGGTGTACGTGACCATCACCGAGGCCCGCCGGCGCCAGTTCGAAGACCTGTACGGCCCCGGCGCCCGGGTCCACGTGGTGCCCAACGGCATCGACCCGATCCGGTTCTTCCGGCTCGACCCCACCACCGTGCGGGTGATCCAGGAGCAGCGGCTGTTCGAGGCCGAGTTCCTGCTGGTCCACCCCTCCCGGCTCCACCCCCGCAAGAACATCGAGCTGTCCATCCGGGTGGTCCGGGCCCTCCAGGACGAGGGGCTCGGGGCGCGGCTCCTCCTCACCGGCGCCTACGACCCCCACGAGGAGAAGACCCTGGCCTACTACCGCAGGCTCCGCACCCTGGCCCGGGAGCTGGGGGTCCTGGACGACATCCTCGTCATGGCCGAGTACCGGTTCCGCAGCGGCGAGCGCCTGAGCGCCGACCGGATCACGATCCGCGACCTGTACCTGCTGGCCGACGTGCTGTTCCTGCCGAGCATCCAGGAGGGGTTCGGGATCCCCCTGCTCGAGGCGGGCATGATCAAGCTGCCCATCGTGTGCTCCGACATCCCGCCGTTCCGGGAGATCGGGGGGCAGAACGTCACCTACTTCGGCCTGCACGAGACCCCGCCCGAGATCGCCCGCAAGGTCCTGGCCGTGGCCCGGGACCCCAACACCCAGAGCATGTTCCGCCACGTCATCCGCCACTACGTGTGGGACAACCTCTACACCCGCCAGATTCTGCCCCTGCTCCAGGAGGCGGCGTCCGGGTGAGGGGGGGATTGAGGGCGTCTACTATTTTAAAACAAGCCACAGCCGTACTGAGCTAGGCAGGCATATAGAACGTGAGGAGTGTGTGATGGGTAAAGACAGCCAGCCTTTCGCCGATCCACCCCGCGTGGAAACTTTGAGAGTCCGAAACTATAGGGTACTACGCGACGTAACGATGGGAAGATTGACGCCACTTACAGTATTATTAGGACCTAATGGCAGTGGAAAATCAACAATATTTGATGTGTTCGCTTTTCTGTCAGAATGCTTTAGCGAAGGACTGAAAAAGGCTTGGGACCGACGAGGTCGTTTCAAGGAGCTACGCAGCCGAGACTCCAAGGGCCCTATCGTCATTGAGTTGCAATACCGGGAGCAGCCTAGAACACCACTGATTACTTATCACCTGGAGATCGATGAAACCAGTCGTGGGCCCATAGTCAAGCACGAATTTCTTCGCTGGAAACGGAAACACCCGGGTGCGCCATTCTACTTTCTCGACTACCGGCTAGGTAAAGGCAAAGTCATTACCGGCGAAGACCCAGAAGCTGAAGACCAGAGGGTCGGGAAGCCGCTGTCTGGCCCCGATGTACTGGCCGTGAACACACTGGGCCAATTAGCCGAAAACCCGCGGGTCATTGCCTTACGGAACTTCATCACCAGTTGGCACCTTTCTTACCTGTCGGCCGATGCTGCGCGCGGCCGCCCTGAGGCTGGTGCAGAGGAACGTCTTTCGGCTACGGGAGACAATCTGCCCAATGTCGTCCAGTACTTGAGTGAAGAACATCCGGAGCGGCTGGAACAAATCTTCCAAACCTTGAGGCGCCGCATCCCCCGCATCGAAAAAGTCTCCTCCAAGCCACTTGATGACGGCAGTCTCCTGCTACAGATCAAGGACGCCCCCTTTTCTTCCCCCGTGCTGGCCCGTTTCGCCTCGGATGGCACGTTGAAGATGCTGGCCTATCTGACCCTGCTTTACGACCCTGAACCGCCGCAACTCATCGGCATCGAAGAACCCGAGAATTACCTGCATCCGCGTCTGCTGCCCGAGCTCGCCGAGGAGTGCGATCAAGCCTCGGAAAGGACACAGTTGATCGTTACCACCCACTCGCCCTTCTTCATCGACGTGCTCAAGCCGGAGCAGGTGCGAGTGCTCTATCGGACCGAAGACGGCTACACCCGCATCAAGCGGGTAGCGGACATGCCCGGCGTCCGGCAATTCCTGGACGAAGGGGCCTCTTTGGGGGACCTGTGGATGGAAGGCCATTTCGATGTGGGCGACCCCTTCGAGGAGGAGACCCGAGAATGATGCGGCTCGAACTCATCGTGGAGGAGCCGTCCATGGAGGAAGCCTTACGACACCTCCTGCCCAGAATCGTTCACGGGCGCGCCGACTGGAAGTTGATCAACATGCGGAGCAAGGATCGCTTGCTCAAAAGGCTTCCGGATCGGCTCCGGGCCTATGCCGCCCGGATCAAGTCCGGAGAAGATCTCAAGATCATCGTCCTGGTGGACCGGGACAGTGATGACTGTCATGAGTTGAAGCGCAAACTGGAGCAAATGGCGAGGAACGCGGGGCTGCCTACGAAAAGTTGCCCTGATGACGACGGGGTCTTCCGCGTCATGAATCGGATCGCCGTAGTGGAATTGGAGTCGTGGTTCATGGGGGACACGGAGGCGCTCCGAAAGACCTTTGGTAAACTCAGGGGAGCCCGATTCCCGAGCTCATTCACAAACCCTGACAATGGCGGAACCTGGGAAAGGCTGCACCGCTTTCTGAAACAACACGGCATTTACCGGAGCAGCTATCCAAAAATAGAGGCCGCGCGAAAGATCGCGCCCCACCTGGACCCGGCTCACAACCTTTCCCGAAGCTTCCGTGTTTTTTGTTCAGGGATAGAGGCGTGTCTGTCATAAAGCTGCACGTCGGGTCACCACGCCTACTCGCGGACACATTCGCATCCTAAAGTGAACAGTATTGGCGCTAGAGGGACGGCCGGGCTCAAGATTTTCCTCAGCCCGCCGTAACAAATAGACGTGCCATCAGGGCGCCGGGGGGCCTTCAACCGTGGGGGGAGAGGAGGAATCCATGCGGATCAAGCGCTTCAGGGACTGGTCCATCGGAACCAAGCTGTACTCAGTCATCGGCCTGCTGCTCGCCATGCTGCTGGCCTTGGGCTTGTTCGGCATGCACCAGGCACGCGCCATCAACGAGCGGGTGAAAAACCTCTACACGCAGGAGCTGGTCCCGCTCGAGACAGTCGACGACATAAAAGCCTCTTTCTACAGGGTGCGGGACCGCGTCGGCCGTCATATCGACGAGCCCGAGCGCCAGGCGGCGCACGAGGCCAAAATCCAGGAGCAGCTTGAGCGGCTCGCACGCAACGAGGCCAAGTATCGCGAGTCCCGCCTCAGCGACAAGGAGCAGCGGCTGATGGATGCCTATGCCGATGCCTGGGGCCGTTACATCGCCCTCGTGCAGGAGAAAATCCTGCCCCTCAGTCGGGAGGGCAAGGCGGAGGGTGCCGAGCGGCTCCTCGTCGGGCCGGCGCTGCGGCTGTTCCGGGAGGCGCGCGAGGCGATCAACGAGCTGGCCGATTATCAGCTGAGTCGCGCCAAGCAGCGCTTCGACAACGCGCAGGCGGCGTACGTCGAGATGCGCAGCCTCACGGTTTTCCTGCTCGTTGCGGGACTGTTTGTCGCGGGGCTTCTTGGGTGGTTTCTCGTACGCAGCATCCGCTTCCCCCTACTAGAGGTGCGCGATGTGCTGGGCCAGCTCGACCAGGGCGACTTGACGGGCCAGGTCAGATACCGCTCCGAGGACGAGCTGGGCCAGATGGCGAACGACCTCAACAATGCTATCTCGGCCCAGCGCCAGCTCATCCGCAACATCCTGCAGACGGTGGATCAGGTTGCCTCCTCCGGCGAGGAGATGGCGGCGGTGACCACGCAGGTGCGCGAGACGGTAGAGACCCAAAGGAAGGAGACCGAGCAGCTCGCCACCGCCATGAACGAGCTGACGGCCACCGTCCAGGCGGTCGCATGCAACATTGCGACCACGGCGACGAGTGCCTCGGAGGCCAACCGCCAGACTCAGGAGGGCAAGACGGTCGTAGTCCAGGCCGTGGAGCGCATCCGCGAGCTGGCGGGCCAGCTCGCGGAAACGAGCGAGACTATCACGGAGCTGGAGCGCCACAGCGAGACCATTGGCTCGGTGGTCCAGGTGATCCGGGACGTCGCGGAGCAAACCAATCTCCTCGCGCTCAATGCCGCGATCGAGGCAGTCCGCGCCGGCGACCAAGGCCGCGGCTTTGCGGTCGTTGCCGACGAGGTACGGACGCTCGCCAGGCAGACGAAGGAGTCTACTGAGGCGATCCGAGGCATGGTCGAGAAGCTCCAGGCGGGCGCACGCGAGGCGGTGGCAGCCATGCAGCGCAGCGGCGAGTTGTCCGACGCTGTCGTGGAATACGCGGGCCGCTCGGGCAAGGCGCTGGAGGTGATCTCGGAGGCTGTGGGCCGGATCAACGACATGGCGGGCCAGATAGCAACGGCCGCTGAGGAGCAGACCGCGGTAGCCGAGGAGATTAACCGTAACGTCGTCCGTATCAACGAAATGGGGGATCAGACCGCCCAAGGCTCCGAGCAGACGGCAAGGGCTAGCGAAGAGCTTGCTCGCACGGCCTCGAACCTCAAGAGCATGGTCGGCCGCTTCCGGGTGTGACGGGCATGCGCGGCTGCCGGATGCACTGCCTCCTCGGGCGACGCTTTTCTTGGGTCACCGTGAGAGTGAGGGGGGAACGTAGGCAAGTGGGGCCACCATGGCGCGATCAATGGGGCCGCCGGGTGGCCCCTCGCGCGTCACCACGTTGCGTATTCCCCCCACTTGCGCCACCCACCTCACCCCAGCACTGTGAGCGCGCGTTCCGGTCCGGATGGGCCAAGCGCGCCCCGAACCGGAAATGGCGAGGGCACACGAACAAGAGCCGGCCAAGGGGGGCGGCTGGTGGCCACAGCCTGGGTTCTCACCACGGCCGGAGTCAGGTGGTGTACGTGCGCGTGCGAGATCGTGGCGGTGCACGGCTCCCAGGAGCACACGGTGGCGTTCGCCAAGGGCACGGTGGTGAAGACCAGGCGGGCCGAATCAGCCCCCTGGCCGCCCCCCTCCTCCTAACCGTGCGAGGACCCGACCCGGAACGCAATAGGACCAGCAAAAGGGCGCACCTCGTGCCCGTACCCACCCCTGGGCTCGCCCACCACCACGGGCCTCGTCCCGGCACCCGTCTTTGGTGCCA
>JALUTY010000018.1 GCA_027021615.1 bacterium
CTGATGAAGAGGTACGGCTACCCCAAGTACCCCGAGCACAAGGCGATCCACGACCGGTTCAAGAAGGAGTTCGAGGCCCTGGCCGCCGACAACGGGAAGCGGGCGGGGAGCCTGTCGCTCACCCTCGAGGTGCAGAACAAGGTCGTGGACTGGCTGCGCAAACACATCATGAACGTGGACGTGAAGATGGCGGCTCAGCTGAAGGAGAAGGGAGCAGCCTGACCGGCTCGCGCCCCGGGGGGGGCGATCCGGACCAACGCCGCGTCCCCGTGGGGGCGCGGCGTTCGCTCGTTCAGGGCCCGGAGGGAGCGGAGAGCTTGCGGTGCCCCCGGGCTGTGGTAAGGGGTACCGGCGGACCCGGCCCCGGGGGGAGGATGCGGATCGTTCCGCACCGGAGAGGAGCGCGATCATGAGAACGTCGAGATCGTTGGCCGTGGCTCTCGTGCTCGTCCTGACGGCGGTGGGTGCGATGGCCGCAAAGGCACCGGTGAGCGAGGACACGGAGGCGTGCATCGGATGCCACGAGGAGGTCACCCCTGGCATCGTGGCGGACTGGCGTCGCAGCCGGCACGCCCACACCACGCCCGGGGAGGCGCTGGACCGGCCGAAGCTCGAGCGCAGAGTCTCGGCAGCCTCCGTGCCCGAGGCGCTCCGGACCGTGGTGGTGGGCTGCGCCGAGTGTCACACCCGCAACCCCGACGCCCACCCCGACACCTTCGACCACAACGGGTTCCGGGTGCACATCGTGGTCACCCCGGCCGACTGCGCCACCTGCCACCCCGAGGAGCGCGAGCAGTACGGCCGCAACCTCATGGCCAACGCCCACGACAACCTGATGGGCAACCCGCTGTACGGGGCGTTGGTGGCGGCGGCGGCCGGGCCTACCACGTACAACGGGCAGGGGTTGGTGGTGAGCCCCCCCGACGAGCGGACGCTCGGCGACGCCTGCCTCGCCTGCCACGGAACCCGAGTCACGGTCGAGGGCATGGAGACCCGCGACACGGCCATGGGCGAGATGGAGTTCCCGAGGCTCCGGGGCTGGCCCAACCAGGGGGTGGGCCGGATCAACCCCGACGGCACCAAGGGGGCCTGCACCTCGTGCCACACCCGCCACCGGTTCTCGATCGAGGAGGCCCGCGAGCCGGACGCCTGCGAGCAGTGCCACAAGGGGCCGGACGTGCCGGCCTACAAGGTGTACGAGGCGAGCAAGCACAACGCCGTGTACCAGTCGTCCAGGGGCTCGTGGGACCTCGAGGCCGTTCCCTGGGTGGTGGGGCGGGACTTCACGGCGCCCACCTGCGCCACCTGCCACGCGAGCCTCATCGTGAGCCCGGGGGGTGAGGTGCTCGCGGCTCGCACCCACGAGATGGCCGACCGGCTGAAGCACCGCCTGTTCGGGCTGCCCTACGCCACGGCCCACCCCCGCTCGGGCGACACCACGGTGATTCGGAACAAGGGGGGGCTCTCCCTCCCGTCGGAGCTGTCCGGGGAGCCGGTGGCCGAGTTCCTGATCGACGGGGCCGAGCAGGCCCGGCGGGAGGCCCGGATGCGCTCGGTGTGCTCGGGGTGCCACAGCGGCCAGTGGATTCGGGGTCACTTCGAGCGGCTGGAGAACACCGTGCGGACCACCAACGCGCTGACGCTCGAGGCCACCAAGATCCTGCTGCGGGCCTGGGAGTCCGGGCTGGCCCGGGGGCCCGGTCAGGGCGGGAACCCCTTCGACGAGGCCATCGAGAAGATGTGGGTGGAGCAGTGGCTGTTCTACGCGAACTCCACCCGGTTCGCCTCGGCCATGGCCGGCGCGGACTACGGGGTGTTCGCCAACGGCCGGTGGTACCTGCAGAAGAACCTGGCCGTCATGAAGGACTGGCTGGGGTTCCTGTCGCGGCCCCCGACGGGCCGGTGACCGGGGGTTTGGCCCAGGGGGCGGGTCGCGGTATCATTCGCGGCCGCTTTTTTCCACGAAACGGGAAGGAGAACGCCCCATGCCCCACGTCACCAGGATCAAGGTCCGGGGGTACCACCTGGATCTCTACGGACACGTCAACAACGCCCGGTACCTGGAGTTCCTCGAGGAGGGCCGGTGGAGCTGGGTGGAGGAGCGCGGAGACCTGGCCGGGTTCATGAAGGGGGGGTACGGGTTCTCCGTGGTGAACATCAACATCAACTACCGCCGGCCCGCCTTCCTGGGCGACGAGCTGGAGATCCTCACCTCCCTGAAGGGGCTGGGGAACCGCTCGGGCGTGGTGCGCCAGGTGGTGCGCCTGGCCGGCACCGACACCGTGGTGGCCGAGGCCGACGTGACCTTCGTGGTGGTGTCGGCCGAGACCGGCCGGGCCGTGCCCCTGGAGGGGGAGGTGCGGGCCCTCCTGGCGGGGTTGGAGGCGGACCGCAGCGGGGATTCGGCGGAGTCGTAGCCTCCTTGGGCCGTGCCCGGGAAAAAAAAGGAAGGGCCCCGAGGGGCCCTTCCTTTCTTGCAGATGGGGTTTCCGGCTTACGGGGGGCCGAGGGTCCACGAGGTGCGTTTCCACGCCATCTCCTCCACGGCCGGCACCTCCATCAGGTCGATCGGCTGCCACCCGTAGGACGAGATCTCCTCGAGGGTGCCGCCCTCCCGGAGGACCTCCCGGACGAAGGCGTCGTAGCCGCCCGTCAGGCGCATGCAGGTGACCCGGGCCGTGACCTTGCTCACGGCATCCGTGGCGGGGTAGGTCTGGGTGTCGGTGCTTCCCTCTCCCCCATAGGTCACGGTCATCTCGGGCAGGGGGTAGTCCAGGGTGAGCTCGGTGACCGAGCCGTCCGTCAGGCAGTTCTCCGACCGGGTGCGGTCGGCCCACCCGTCGCCGTTCGTGTCGAACTCCACGTCCACGTCCACCGCGCAGGCGTCGGCGTTCGAGGCCTGGTAGCGTACCGTGACCGTCTTGCCCTCGGTGTCCACGGTGATCTCCGGATCCGACACGGTCACGGCCACGCCCGGCGCGGCGAGGTCCAGGGGGTCGGGCAGCGCCTCGGGCGCCCAGGAGCGGTAGAACCCGAACCCGTCCCGTTGGTCCGTGCCGTCGAACATCAGGTGCACCGTGCTCTCGTCCTGCACCGTGAGCACCGACCCGGTGGCGGCGGCGCCCTCGGACACACTCTGCATGGACCGCACCCGGATCCCCGACGCCCCCACAACCTCCGCCCGTAGATGGCCTGGGGGCGCGTTCTCCAGCCCCAGGGGAGACTCCGGGTCGAGCCCCGAAAGATCCACGGGCACGGGGTCGGACGCCCCCACCGTGTCCGCGTCCAGGGAGACCTCCACGGTCCAGTAGGAGCCGTCGTCGAGCACGGCGGCGAACTCCAACGTGTAGTCCGCCCCCGGCACCACCGGGATCCGGACCCTGCCCTGGTCATCCTGGGGAAGCGCGTGGGTCTCCCCGAACCGGAGCTCCATCCCGTCGACGAGGATCGCCACGTCGGACAGCTCGACCTGGATGCCGGCGGGCGAGGCGATCTCCAACGACCGCAGCGCCACCGCGTCCGCCTCGCCCAGGGAGAACGCGTCCTCCCCGGAGCTCTTGAACCCGAAGTACTCGTAGTCGCAGGTGTACGTGGAGTCGTTCCACTGACCCAGCATAGCGAGCAGGTTCACCCGCCCGTCCGACGTCGTAAAGCCCCACAGCGGCTCGATGTCCAGGGAGGACAGCGGGGAATCCACGTTCGACCCCCAGTACCCGAAGTTGCGGGGCCACTGCCCGTGGAGGAGGAGCCCGCAGCTGTAGGCCGCAGGGAACCGGACCGTGCGTGACGAGCCGGTCTCCCAGGAGTCCAGACCCACCTCATACGTGCCGGGGGTCTCGATCTGGACCAGGGTGTCGGACACGTTGCCCCAGCTCTCTCCGTGGAACCCGTAAAACGCCGGCCCCGCAAACGTCAGCTGGGAGCTCAGCCCCTGCAGGTCCTCCGAGTTCACGGCCGCATCGTCCACCGGAGTGCTCGCAAACCACAGGCCTCCGCCGTGGCCGATCACGTCCGACAGGGCGTCGAAGTCCACCTCCGGTCCGAGGCCGTCGGACCGGACCTCCTTGAACTGGAACACCACGCCCGCTTCGTCCGGATCCAGGACGTACACCGTGACGCTCTTGGTCGAGCTCTGGCCCGCGTCGTCGGTGACCTCCGCGGTCAGCGTGTAGGTGCCCGGGTCCTGGAAGGTATGGGATAGGGTGGCGCCCGATCCGATCGGTTCGTCGTCCAGGTACCACGCGTACCCGGTGATCTCCCCGTCGTCGTCGGCCTCGGCCGTTGTCGTGACGTCCAGGGGGGCCACGCCCGAACCGGGCTCCACCCGAACGGACACGATCGTCGGCGGCCGGTCCTGGACCAGCACCGGCACCGAGGACGAGGCAGTGAGCCCGCCCGCATCCGTCACCTCCACCCGCACGGTGTGGGTGGCCTCCGCCTCGAAGGCATGGGTGAAGGTGCTCGCGGTGCCGGCGCTCACGGGCTCACCGTCCACGAACCACCGGTAGTACAGGCTCTCGCCCTCCCGGGCGTCCGGATCCTCGGCATCCGCAGCAAACGTGACCTCCAGCGGCGGTCGGCCCGAGGCGGGGTCGGCCGTGAGGGCGTGGATCACCGGCGGGTCGGCCGTGACCGTCACGGCGTACGTGGCCGTGGACACGACCCCCCGGCTGTCCTCCGCCTCCACCCTCACGGTGTAGGAGCCGGCCTCCGCAAAGGTCCACGCGGCCTGCAGCGGATCGTCCGTGGGAACCGGCCGGAACCCGCCCTCCGGGCCATCCACGCTCCACCGGACCTCCGCCACCTCTACGCCCTCCGGCACCGCGGCCCCCAGGGTCACCACGTCGCCCGCCCGGGCCGTGGGCTCGTCCACCCCGTCCGCGCGGCCCACCTCCAAGAGTACCGGGGAGTAGGCCTGGAAGCTCACCTCCCGCACCACCTTGTGGGCCTCGGCCGTCTCCTGGGCGTTTCGAATCTCGACCCCCACGGTGTGTTCGCCCTCGGTGTCCGGGGTGTAGGTGAACGCTGGGCTCGTGCCCTCCCCCTGGTCCACGCCGTCCACGAGCCACCGGAATCGCAGGTCTGCATCGTCGGGCTGGGTGGTCACCTCCACCGAGAGCGCCACCTCGTCGCCCACGAGCACCCAGCCGCCGGAGGCGGCAAAGGCATCCAGGGGGTCGCCGTTCACCCGGAGCTCGCCGTCGAACGGAGCCGTGACCTCGATCACCCGTGAGAGCGACGCGCTCATCCCCCTGGCATCCTGGGCCCACACCGACACCGTGTAGCTGCCCGGCTTGTCCAGAACGAGGGGGATGGCCCCGTCCTCGGGGAGTTCCGCGTTCCAGGCGATCGTCTCGGACCACCACCACCGGTTGCCCGACCGGTAGGTCACCGAGTACGTGCCTTCCGCGATCGAACCGCCCCCTTCCTCGTACCCGCCGGGGCCGTTGTCGCTCTTGACCTGCACGGTCACGTCCAGGCCGGGGGCGTCCCCGGCCGGGAGCTCCACCCAGGTGTTGCCGTCCTCGTCTTGGTGAAGCGCGTCTTCCGGCAGGGACACCTCGAACCGCAAGGGGTAGAGCACGTGCACCGTGGTGGTGAGGGCCGTCTCGAGCCCCCGGGAGTCCACCGCCTTGTAGGTGACCGCGTAGTCCCCGGGGTCGGTGTAGCGGCACGCGGGGAGGTCCCAGACGCTGGCGGCCTCGGCCGGGGATTCGCCGTTGCCGCAGTCGAGCTCGAAGTGGTCCAGGTCGCCGTTGGGGTCTCGGAACCAGACCCGCCCGGCCATCCACACGTCCACCCGCTCTTGCCATCCGTCGGTGTCCGCATCGTACGCCCGGTACAGGGACACCACGTACTCGTCGTCGAGCCCGCCGCCCGCCACTTCCGGCGGAACCGGGTTGGGTTCCACAGTGAACTCGGCGGTTTCCCGGTCCGTGAGCCACGTGCGATCCGTCACCGAGGCGGTGACCACGCACCGGAGCGTGCCCTCGAGCAGGGTGTAGGCCGGGTCGGTGCCGATGGACCAGGTTCCGTCGGGCTCGGCCCTCACGGCCAACCAGCGGCGGGTGCCCGCCTCGTCCGAGCAGTCCAAGGTGATGTTGCGGGAGCGGATCGTGTCGTCGCCGTCGGGGTCTGATGCCTCCAGGGTGACGACCGCGGATTCGCCGGCCTTCACTTCCGCCGGCGTAACCGTGAGCGCGTCGATCGAGGGCGGGGTGCTCTGCACGTCGATTCCCAGGTCCACCACCCGGGGCGGCACCGTGTCGTCGTCCGCCACGGACAGGGTCACCCGGAGGGTGTACCGGCCCAGGTCCACGTCGTCTCCCACCGTGAACGAAAACGACTCACCCGACCCTTCCTCGATCGGCACCGCTTCGTCGGACACCCAACCCCGGTACAGGGCGTAGGAGATCGCGAGCGTCCGGCCGGTGGCGCTTCCGGCCCACTCGTCCGGGCGAACGGTCAGCGACTCCCCCCGCCGGAGCCTCGTCAGCCAGGGCACGTTCCCGTAGTCCACCGTCACCTGGTCCTGGACCTCGATCGTTCCCAGGTCCAGGGCCCCCTCCTGGAGCGTACCGCTTCCACCCAGCCCGAAGGACGGCAGCTGGTACGGCACCCACGTGGAGTCGGCAAACCACGAGATCTCGCCCTCGAACCGCCCGTCGGGGCCGGTGCGCAGCTCGGTGCCGGCCACCACCACCGGCACGTCCGGCAGCGGTGTGCCCCCCGTGCTCTGCACCAGCCCCTGCACGGTCACGTTGGGCTCCAGGTCCAAGGTCCAGGTGCCCAGGTAGAGCGCCGGGGCCTGGGGGCTGCCGGGCCCGAACGAGGTCACCGTCGGAACAGGGATGAACGAGGCGTCCACGCCCAGATCCGACCGGCCCTCCAGCGGCACCCAGTCGCTGCCGTCGTAGTACTCCAGCATGACCACCGCGTCCCCGCCCACGTACTCGGGCTTCCCGGGCCAGTCCTCCACCGGGTGGAACTCGCCCTGGTCGTCGAAGTAGCCCCATTGGTACCGCCGCATGCGCGACGCCCCGAGCAGGAGCCCGCCCAGTTCGTCGTACGAGGCCAACACCTCGTCCGCCACGTCGTCCACCGCGGCCGCCTCCTCCTCGGGGGTCTGCGGATCGGGCTCGGTGAGCGGCGCCGCCCGGGCCACACGCCGGTTCAGGCGGCTGCCCAGGGTGCTGGCGAGGCTCTTGATGTTCTCCATGGTCTCCCGGAGCTGTTTGGCCAGGTTCCAGAAGTCGCGCCAGCTTCCCGTCCCTTTTTTGTACGCCCGGTAGGCTTGAAGGGCCTGGGAGGCCAGCTCCTTGGCCGACTTGATCTGACCGGGAATCTCGCCGAGCTCCTGGGCCACGCCGTCGGTGTTCGCCACAACGTCCAGGAACTCCAGGCCCTTGGTGGCCGCGTACTCGAAGTCCAGGTTGGTAGGGTTGTAGGCGTCCACCGCGATCTGCATCAGGAACGCGGTGACCTGCTTGGCCTTGGACGAGCGGTTCACCGCCTCGGCCGCGGCCGCCACGGCCCCCTTGCAGAGGTCGGGGGTCTTGGAGCAGTCCAGCCCCTCGGTGTTGATGAAGGCGTCGTTGATCTCCTTGCTCCGGAAGATCTCCATCAGTCCCCGTTTGAACTCGCTTTCCTCCGAGGAGATCTCCACCATCTGGTTCTCCTCGTAGCGGCGTAGGGCCTCCAGAAGGGCGGTCAGGGCGTCGGGGTTCTTGGAGTGCATCACGGCGTACAGGTACCGGGAGCGTTCCTCGGCCGAGATGCTCCGGTCCAGCACCCTGCGGATGATGCTGTCGGCCGTGGCCGCCCGGTAGGTGTGGAGGTTGGGGTCGGGGCGGTTGCTGTAGTCCGAGGTCCGGCCGCCGCGCCTCGTGCGCACGCGCACCGAGACGTTCCTCACGCGGTTACCGTTCCGGTCCCGGAGCCTGGCGTGGTAGCTGACCGAGTACCCGGACCGGTCGCAGTTCCAGGTGGTAAAGTGGTGCACCGTTCCCACCCCGAACACCGGGGTGTCGGTGTCGTCCCCGGCCCGGAGCCGCGCGAGGTCGTCCTGGGTGAGCACGTTTCCGTACGGGTCCTCGATATGGCCGTAGGCCGGGCTGCCGTCGGTCGTGCGGTGGAGTCGCCAGGTTCCTGCTGCTTCGTCATAGTAGAAGAGCGGAATCTCCACCTCAGGGGTCTCGGGATCCTCGTCCACCAGCGTCTCGTACGCCTCGGCCGGAATCGCGATCCGGATCCGGATGTCCCGGTCCCGGTCGGTGGGGTCGGTGAGGAGCTTGTTGCCGAGCTCGTCGTATAGGGTGATCTCGGAGGCGGCGTAGGTGCTGAGCACCTCCACCGGGCTGTCGCCGGAGCCCTCGGCCTTGAAACCGCCGGGCATGGTGTCGGGGTCGTTGGCCGTGTCCAGGTAGGCCACGCTTGCGTACAGTTGCTGGGTGCCGGCCGGTAGCTCCAACCCCCGCAGGCTGAACGACATCCGGGCGAGCTCCTGGCCGGCGCCGGAAGAGGGCGAGGGCTCGGAGCCCCAGAACACCCGTGCCGCGCGGCGGCCCGTGGCCCGGTCGCGTACCAGGCTCACGGTGACCGTGCGGTCGGTGTCGAGCACCACCCGACCCGCGCGTGCCGGCGAGGCCGACACCCCGCCCAGGTCCACCGCGGCCACCGCGCCCTCGGACAAGACCGGGTCCATCAGGATGGACCCCTCGACGTCCTCGTACCGCTTCACAAAGGTGCTGTACCCGGGCTTCTCCACCCGGACCTCCACCGTCTTGCCCGCGGCTTCGGCCGGCAGGCTGACAACGAAGCCGCCGCTTTCGTCGGTGCGCACGGTGAACACCTCGGTCTCCGGGGCGAACAGGCCGTCCCCGTCCAGGTCCACCGACACCCGCACGACCACGTTCTCCACGGCCGAGAGGTCCGATCGGGCCAGGCGCGCCGCGCCGGCGCTGGACAGATCCCGGACCGTTCCGGACACGGTCAGGGCGCTCTCGGCCGTGGGCGCCGTCGAGGGTTGGGTTCCTCCTGCTGACCCCCCGCCTCCGCCCCCACACCCGGCGGCGGCCAAGACGAGCAGGGCGACCAGTCCGAGCCGCATCCGCGGGGAAAGGACGGCCCGCTCTGCGCGGGTCCCCCGCACCGATCCGCTTGTCGGCAGTTTCCACACCATGGATCCTCTCCTCTCCTCGGGACGGGGCCGCCGGCCAGGCCGGCGGACGGGAAGGGTCTGGCACCCCCAACCGGAACTCTGTATCGGACGCCGAGGACGGCCGAAAAGTCATCCACCGTGTCACTCGCCGGAAATCGTGTCGCCCACGGTGTCGTCCAGGAGGTGTTGGGGGCTCACGTGCTTTGCTTGTATTCCTCGTTTTCTTGAGGGTAAAGTGTCAGCCATGCGTTCCGGATACCGACCGGCGATCCCGTTTGCCGCTTTTGTGCTCTGGCTTTTGGTGTTTCCCCTCCAGGGGCCGTTCTTCGCCCTGGAGAGCACCCCCCCTCCGCCGCTCGCCGCGTTCCTGCTTCCCCACGCCGCCGTGTTGGCGCTGCTCGGCTTGAGCGCGGCGGTGCGCCGGCTGCTCATGCCCGCCTCCGTGGCTGGTGGGGTCGCTGCGGCAGGGCTCACGGTCCTGTATCCGTTTGTCACCGCAGGGCACGGCCTGGTCCTGGCGCTCCTGGGAACGGTGAGCGCGCCCCTGTCCGTTCGGGTAGCCGGGGCCCTGGCCCGCTCCGACCGGCCCCTTGTGGAAGGGGCCTGGGCCCTGGTGGCGGCCAATCTGCTGCTGCCCCTGGCCGCGCGGCTCCCCGGCCCGGCGGGGCTGCGGCTTTCGGCCGCGGCTGCGTTGGTGCTCGTCCCTTTGTGGAGACCCGTGACCCCTCCGCCGGCCCCGGCGGCGCCGCGGCTCCTTCACGGGGCCCACCTGGGGTTCCTGACGGCCATCTACGCCCTGAACGGGGTGTTCTACGAGAGGCTGTTTCCCGCTTACGCACAGGTGGCCTGGCTGCCGGGCGCGGAGCTCGCGGCCTACGTTGGGGCGATGCTCGCGGCTGTGTACCTGGTTGGGGGGCGGGCCAAGCCCGCCCTGGTCCTGGGCGTGGCGTTCGGGTTCGCCGCGCTCGCGGTGTTTCGAGCGGGCAGCGTGGCCGGGGTGAACGCCGGCATGGGTCTCATGCAGGGGGGCTCGGGGTTCCTGGACGCCTTCGTGCTGGCCTACTGCCTGGGGCAGCCCGATCCGGTGCGGGGCTTCGCCCTGGGGCTGGCGAGCGTGTGCGGGGGGCTGGGGCTGGGGTGCCTCGCCGCCCACGGGCCGTGGGTGACCGGGGACGGGGTGCCGCTTCTGGGGGCGTTCTTTGTCAACGGCGCGCTGCTCGTGCTCTACGCCGTATCGGTGGGGGAGGTCCCCGGCGCGGCGCGGGCCGGGGGCTCCGCGGCCGAGGAGGCTCCCACCGGTGCGCTGCCGCTGCCCCGGCTCGGCGCGGTGCCCCTTTCCTCACGCGAGCAGGAGGTCGCGGCCTGCATGCTCCAGGGGCTGAGCAACCGGGCCATCGCCGACCGTCTGGGTATCTCACCCTCGTCGGTCCAGACCTACGCCCGCCGCATCTACGCCAAGGTCGAGGTCTCGGGCCGGGATGAGCTGCTCGAACGCCTCCGGCCCGCCGCCCGGGAAGCGAGGAGCCCCGGGGGCGCGGCGCCGGGGTAGGGGGCCGGTCCCCAGGGCCTGGGGAGCGCCTGACTACGGTCTGCCCTTGCTCCCTTTCCCGGCGGAGTAGATGCCCAGGGTGTACCGGTGGGGCCCCGGCGTGCCCTGGGGCACGAACGCGACGCGGTCACCCGGACGGATGGGATGGGAGAGGTCGCGGGTGCGGTGGTTCACGATGACGGCCTCGATCCGCTCCACCGGCAGCTCGAGCCGCCGGGCCGCCTCGGCCGCGGGCTCGCCGTCGGGGGGCACCTCCAGCTCCACCTCGGTGGGCAGGCCCTGTTGCCGGCGCAGGGTGTGCAGGAGCCCGAGCATGAGAATGTGGGCGGTGCGGGAAGAGCTTGGGGACATGGTCAGGACCTCCGCTCAGATCCGACGGGTCAGCCGCCGCAGGGCCTGCCGGCTCTCCCGCACGGGCCCACGGTAGGCGGGGGGCAGGAGGTCCAGGACGGTCTCGGCGATCCGCAAGGTGTAGGGGAGTGCCACCGAGTCGCGGACCAGGGGCGAGCCCGTCGGCAGGAGGGCGGCCAGGAAGTATCCGACGGTCGCGGCCACCACGATCGCCTTCACGAGCCCCAGGGCAGCGCCCAGGGTCCGGTCCATCCACCCTAGATGGGCTGCCCCCAGGAGCCTTGAGATCGCCCACCCCACCAGGAACGCTGCCACGATCGCCCCCACCAACAGGGCCGAGAACGCGATCAGCTCCCGGGTGGCTGGTGCGCCCCAGGGGATCCGGCGGGCCAGATCCCCGTGGTAGCGAAGCGCGGCCCCGGCGCCCAGGATCACCCCGGCAAAGCCCGCGATCTGGCGCACGGCGCCCTTCCAGACGCCGGCCAGCAGGAGCAGGCCGGCCAGCACGAGCACGAACAGGTCAAAGGGGTTCATTCCGCGTCTCCGGAAGTGTCACACCAAGTTGCCATCCATCTGATCCGCCTACCTTCTCCATGCCCCGGGGAAGAACAGCACGAACACCGTGAACAGCTCCAGCCGGCCGGCCAGCATGCAAAAGGTGAGCACGGCCTTTCCGGCCTGGGGCAGGTGGGCGTAGTTGTCCGTCGGGCCCACCCCGCCGAGGCCGGGGCCGATGTTGCCCACGCAGGCGATCACCGAGGCCACGGCCGTGACCGGGTCCACGCCCAGGGCGGCCATGACCAGCGCGCCCCCGCCGACGGTCAGGAGGTAGAGGGCGAAGAATCCCAGCACCCCCTGGAGCACCTCGGGGGGCACGGGCCGGCCGTCCATCTTCACCAGGCGAACCCCCCGGGGATGGATGAGCGACCAGAGCTGGGCCCAGGCGTGTTTGACGATCAGCACCACTCGGCTGACCTTCATGCCGCCGCCGGTGCTGCCGGCGCACCCCCCCACGAACATGAGCAGCACCAGGAGCACCTGCCCCACCACGGGCCAGGTCTCGTAATCGGCCGTGCCGAACCCGGTGGTGGTCAGGATCGACACGGCCTGGAACGCACTGTACCGCAGGTTCTCCCAGAGGCTCGGGTAGGTACGGGCCGCGTTGGAGACCATCAGCACCGCCACCGCCGCCAGGGTCAGCAGCCCGTAGGCCTTCAGCTCCTCCTTTTGCCGGATGCGACGCCACCCCCCGGTCAGTGCGGCGTGGTGCAGGGCGAAGTTCACACCGGCCAGGAACATGAACACCGTGATCACCGCGTCCACGTAGGCGCTGCCGAACCCCGCCACGCTGGCGTTGCGGGTGCTGAACCCGCCGGTGGCCATGGTGGCGAACGCGTGGCACACGGCCTCGAACCAGTCGAGCCCCCCCAGCATCAAGAGCAGGGTCTCCACCGCGGTCAGGGCCACGTACACGCCCCACAGGAGCTTGGCCGTGTCCTGGATGCGCGGTCGGAGCCGGTCCGCGGTGGGGCCCGGCACCTCGGCCCGGAACATCTGCATGCCCCCGACCCCGAGCATGGGCAGGATGGCGAGCCCCAGCACGATGATCCCCATGCCCCCGAGCCAGTGGGTGGTGGCCCGCCACAGCAGCAGGCTGCGTGGGAGGGCCTCGATGTCGGTGAGCACGGTGGCCCCGGTTGTGGTGAACCCGGACAGGGACTCGAACACCGCGTCCACCATGGTGGGCAGGGCGCCGTGGAGCCGGTAAGGCAGGGCGCCGATCAGCCCGAACAGCACCCAGCCCAGGGTCACCACGGCGAACCCTTCGCGGTGGGTGAGCTCGGCCGGCCCCCGCCGGCCCAGGGCCAGCAATCCCCCTCCCAGCCCCCCCGAAGCGGCCAGGGCGGCGAGAAAGCTCGGGTGGGCTCCGTCTCCGTCAAGCAGGGAGAGGGCCAGTGGCACCAGCAGCACGGCGGTCAAGGCCAGGCCCAGGCCGCCCAGGACGCGGGCGAGGGCGAACAGGTTCATGAGGTCCCGAAGAAGTCTTCCACCGCCACCACCGCCTCGGGCAGGGCGAACACCACGATGCGGTCGCCGGGGTCCAGGGTGGTGTCGCCGGTGGGGATGAACGCCCGGTCGCCGCGCAGGGCCGCACCCACGATGGCGCCGGCGGGGAACGGGACCTCCCGCAGGGGTCGCCGGGCCCAGGTGAACCCCTCGGGGATGCGAAGCTCGAGCACCTCGGCCTGGTTCTCCTCCACGGTGGCCACGTTGAGCACCCCGCCCCGCCGCACGTACTTGAGGATGGCGCTGGCCGTGGACAGCCGGGGGCTGATGCAGGCATCAATGCCCAGGCTCGGTACAAGCCCCACGTAGGCGGGCCGGTCCACCAGGCACAGGGCCCGCCGGGCACCGTGGCGCTTGGCCAGCAGGGAGGCCAGGATGTTCTTCTCCTCATTGGGGGTGGTGGCCACCACCACGTCCGCCTTGCCGATGCCCTCCGACAGGAGCACGTCCACCTCGGTGATGTCGGCGTTGATCACCGTGGCCCGGTGGGCCCGGCGGGCGAGCTCGTCGCACCGGTTCCGGTCGGGCTCCACCATCGTCACCTCGGCTCGCTTCTGCTCGAAGTGCTCGGCCACCCGCTGGCCCACCGAACCGCCGCCGAACACGAAGATGCGCCGAGTCTGCCGCTTCTCCAGCCCGAACATGTAGCGCACCGCGGCCAGGTCCTTCTGTCGCAGCACCAGGAACAGGTGGTCGTCGGGCTCCACCCGATCGTCGCCCCGGGGGATGAGGGTGCGGCCGTGGCGGGTGATGGCGGCCACCACGAAGGGGTACATGGTGCGAAGCTCCCCGATCTCGGCCAGGGTGAGGCCGGCCACCGGGCTGTCGGCCGTGATGGGGTACCCCACGAACAGGATCCGGCCGCCCGCGAACTCGGCCACCTCCACGGCGGCGGCATGGCTGGCGATGTTGATCAGGTCCTGGGCCACGGCCTCCAAGGGGTTGATCAGCAGCTCGATCCCGAGCTTCTCGGCGTTGAGCACCGCTCCCCGACCGGTGTAGGCTACCGAGCGCACCCGGGCGATCTTCACCGGCACCCCGTACTCCTTGGCCAGGAGGCAGGCCACCAGGTTCACCTCGTCCACGTCGGTGACCGCGATGAACAGGCCGCACTGCTCGATGCCGGCCTCCTCCAGCACCCGGGCCTCGGCGCCGTTGCCCTCGAGGGCCATGACGTTCAGCCGCTCCTCCACGGAGCGAAGCGCCTGGCGGCTGTGCTCCACCACCACCACGTCGTGGCCCTCCAGGGCCAGGCGCTCGGCGGTGTGGAACCCCACCTCGCCCGCACCCACCACGATCACGCGCACCCACACCTCCTTGCGGCGGTTTGGACCTTCGGCATATCAGGGGCCAGAACTCAGAGGACAGTGGACGGGGAGAACCCCTGGGACCCAACCCTGTCCTCTGAATTCTGTCTTCTTCCCAGTAACTTCGGTCGTTGGTCTGGGCCTTCGGCCCGCTGGGCGGCTAGGCGGCCGGGCGGCTCCTGGGCCGCCGCCAAACCCTTGGCAGGGCATGGGGCCTGCTGGAGAGCCGGGCGCGGCTCCTCAGCTCGCCGCGCAGTGCCTCTGGCGTCCGGACCGCGAAAGGGTACCCATTGCTCGAGCCCGTGATGAAACCGACTCCCGTGTTTTGTGCCTGCGCGGCGATCGGATGCCGCACTCGCGCCCGGCCGGAACCAGGCCCCCACCCCGCCGCACCCTGGCAATACCTTTGCAGGTCTTAGTAACAGTCTGCCGAGGCTCCCAGGATGCCCCAGGGCTCCGGGTCGTCGCAACCCGCGGGTCAAGCCGGGGGACGGTCGGGCCGATGGAAGAGGAGAGCCGCGGCGGCCGCATCGGCCGCCGGCCTGAACTCCCGGAGGGGCCCCGTGGCGGAGAGCTGCCCTCTTCCGAAGCTGAACGCCGCCTCGTTTCGAGCCGTGGCACAGTTGGTGTTCGAGCACACCGGCATCCGTCTGACGCCGGGCAAGGAGTACTTCGTGATGTCCCGGCTGGGAAATCTCCTGCGTGAGACGGGATGCTCCCGCTGGGAGGACCTGCCGGCCGCGATCCTGCGGGCCGGCGCGCGGGCCGTGGACGGGCTGGTCCAGGCGGTGCTCACCCTGGAGACCTCCTTCTTCCGGGACGGCCGCCCGTTTCGGGCCCTGCGCGAGGTCCTGGTGCCGGAGCTGGTGCGCCAGGGCCCTGCGCCCTACCCCTTGCGGATCTGGAGCGCGGGGTGCAGCACGGGGCAGGAGCCCTACAGCATCGTCATGTGCTTGGGAGACCTACTGGACCGGGGGCGGATCCGGCTGGACCTCCTGGCGACCGACCTGAGCCCGCTGGCGTTGCACCGGGCGCGCGAGGGGGTGTACGAGCCGTGGGAGCTGGACCGGGGCCTCGACGGGGAGGCCCGGGCGCGGTACTTTGACCGCCTCGGCCACGGCCGGGCCCGCATCCGGCCCGAGGTGCGGCGGTGGGTCCGGTTCCGGCGCCATAACCTGGTCACCGCTCCCCCGCCGGAGAGGGGGTTCGACGTGGTGTTCTGCCGCAACGTAGGGATCTACTTCGGCCCGGAGACCCTGGGACGGCTCCACCGCAACCTGGCGGCCGCCCTCCGGCCGGGCGGGGTCCTGGTGCTGGGGGCCGGGGAGACCGTGTCGCCGACGGTTCCGGGGCTCCGGGCGGAGTACCCTAACCGGGCCCTGGTGTACCGGTACACAGCGGAGGACCTCCCATGAAGCGTTCCCCACCGCCCCCGCCCCAGGAGGCCGACCGGCGGGTTCACCCGCGGGTCCCGCTGGTGGTCCGGGAGGCCCGCTGCATCGCGGGCATGGAGGTGTTCTTCGGGTACGCCACCAACGTGAGCCGGGGAGGGCTGTTCATCAACTCGCCCCGGGTGCGGCAGCCCGGGGAGGAGTTCGAGATCCGGTTCGGGCTCCCCGGGCTCGACCGGGAGTTCGCGTGCCGGGCGCGGGTGGTGTGGACCCGACCTTACCGCCACGACTCTCCCCACCCCCCCGGCTACGGCCTGCGGTTCCTGGACCTGCCCGAGGAGGACGCCCAACGGATCGACGAGTGGGTGAGGTCACAGGAATAGCTGCCGTGCCTCCAGGATGTCGGGCAGGCCCGCCAGGGCCTCGAGCACCTGGGGCTCGGCCGTGCCGTCGATGTTCACCAGGCTGATCGCGGTGCCTCCGGGTGCGGAGCGGCCGTTGTACATGCCGGCGATGTTCACCCCCCGGTCCCCCAGGCAGGTTCCGATCTTCCCGATGACCCCCGGCACGTCCCGGTTGTAGATCAGGATCAGGGTGCCCCGGGGCAGGGCGTCGAGCCGGTAGTCGTTGAACCGCACCAGGCGCGGCTCGTGCTTGCCGAATAGGGTCCCCTCCACCCGGTGCTCTCCCGAGGGGCCGGCCGCGGTGATCGCCACCAGGTCGCTGAAGTCCCCGGCCTCGGCCGTGACCCGGGTGGACACCCGCACACCCCGCTCCCGGGCCACGGCCGGGGCGTTTACCAGGTTCACCCGGGTCTCGAGGGCGGGGGAGAGCAGCCCCACCAGGGCGGCGGCCGTCACCAGGTCGGCCCCCTGGCCGGAGGCCTGGCCCTGCACCGCCACCTCGACCCGGCTCAGTGGCTCCGGCACGGCCTGCGCCAGGAACAACCCCAGCCTTTGGGCCAGGTCCAGGTAGGGGCCGAGCCGGGTCAGGGCCTCCGGGGGCACGCTGGGGGCGTTCAGGGCGTTGGGAGCCACGCCGGTGCGCAGGAACGAGATCACGTTCTCGGCCACCTCCAACGCCACGCTCTCCTGGGCCTCCACCGTGGAGGCACCCAGGTGGGGGGTGACCACCACCTCGTCCCGGGCGTAGAGGGGCTTCGGGGGCGGCGGCTCCTGCTCGAACACGTCCAGGGCGGCGGCCGCCACCCGGCCCCCGGCGATGGCCCGGTCCAGGGCCTCCTCGTCCACGATGCCCCCCCGGGCGCAGTTGACCACGATCACCCCGGGCTTGACCTTGGCAAACGCCTCGTCCCCCAACAGCCCCCGGGTGTCGGGCGTGAGCGGGGTGTGCACGGTGATCGCGTCCGACTCGGCCAGGAGCCGGTCCAGATCCACCTTCTCCATCCCGAGCCGGGCCGCCCGCTCCTCGGTGAGGTAGGGGTCGTAGGCGACCACCCGCATCCGGATGCCCCGGGCCAGCTCGGCCACCACCGAGCCGATCCGGCCCACACCCACGATCCCCAGGGTTTTGCCCCGGAGCTCCCGGCCCACAAACCGCTTCTTCTCCCAACGGCCCGCCTTCAGGGCGGCGCAGGCTTGGGGCACCTTCCGGGCGGCGCTCATCAGGAGGGTCAGGGCGTGCTCGGCCGTGGTGACCACGTTGCCGCCCGGGGCGTTCACCACCGCTACCCCCAAGCGGGTGGCCGCGTCCATGTCGATGTTGTCCACCCCGATGCCGGCCCGGCCCACCACCCGCAGATCGGTTCCGGCCTCGAGCACCTCCCGGGTCACCCGGACGTTGCTTCGAACGATGACGGCGTGGAACCCGGGCACGGCCCGCGCCAGGGCCTGTGGATCGTTGATGCTCTCGACCCGGACCATGAAGCCGGGCTCGTCGGCAAACCGGTCCAGGGCCGCCTGGCCCAGGGAGCAGGTCACGAGCACGCGGAAGGTGTCGGGCATTGGGCGCCTCCTTGGGGTTCAGCGGTGTTCATATCGAGCTGCGTTCGCAGCCATTGGCTCCCTGAGAGAGAGGGGCCTGGTGGAGCGCCGGGCGTGGCTCCGACGGTCGTCGCCTCCGGTACTCAGCCGATGCCTGCCCGGCCGCAATCCGAGAAACACGGTGTCAACGTTCGTTTTTCCGGCGTTCAAGGAGCCTCCGGGCTGAGTGCCGGAGGCAACGTGAGTCGGATGGCGCACTCACGAACGGCCGGAACCAGGCCCCTTGCCCCGCCCCGGAGGAGCTTTGTTTGAGCGCAATTTGGAATGAAATCTTTGTCCCGTCCCACGAGAGTTCTCGGTTTGAACGCAACGCGGCATCAGGTGGCCTGAGGGGCGGCCAGGCCGTCCACGCCGGACGGGAGGCCGCCGAACGCGGCCAAACAGGCCACCAGATCCTCGGGCAAGGGGTCGGTGAGGTCAAGGGGGCCGCCCCCGGCCGGGTGGCGCAGCCGCACCCGGTGGGCGTGGAGGAACATCCGTCCCAGCCCAGTCACGGCGCGCAGGTGCTCGTTGAACTCCGGGTCGCCGTAGCGGCGGTCGAGGGCCAGGGGATGCTCCGCCAGGGCCAGATGGCGACGGATCTGGTGGGTCCGGCCGGTTACCAGGTCCACCTCGAGCAGGGCCGCCCGCAGGGGCTGGGGGTACCGGGCCAGGGTGCGGTACCGGGTCAGGGCGTCCTGGAGCACGGGCCGGGAGCGGGGGTGCCCGGCCGGGTGCCGGCCCCGGTCCCGGGAGTCCGGGTGGCGGGGCAGGGGGATCCGGATCTCCCCCTCGGCCGGCTCGGGCCAGCCGGCCACGAGGGTGAGGTACGCCTTCTCGACCCGACCCCTCTGAAGGTTCCGGCCCAGGCGGCGCTGGGCCGGGCGGGTCTTGGCCACGAGCACGATCCCGGAGGTCTCCAGGTCCAGACGGTTGGCCAGGGCGGGCTGGAACGGGTCCGCCGGGACCACGCCAAGGTAGGCCCGGACCCGCTCGATCAGGGTGTCGCCGGCGTGGCCCAGGGCCGGGTGGCTCGCGCACCCCGGCGGCTTCGACACGACCAAGAGATGGGGGTCCTCCCTGACCACCCGAAACGGCCCGGCCGGGGTGCCCACCTCCTCGTGCTCCCGGTCGGGCGAGGGGGTGCGGGGCCGGGCCGGCCGAACGAGCTCCACCGCCACGGTGTCCCCCCCGGCTAGCCGGTCCAGGGCTCCGCAGCGTCGGGCGTTCCGGCGGATCTCGCCCGATCGGGCCTTGCGAAACACCTCGCGCGGATCCAGGTCGGGAAACGCCGTTCTCACGGCGTCGTACACGGTCTTTCCGGCCCAGGCGGACCCGACCCGCAGGTGTCGGACGATCCGCTCCAGCCCCCCCCCGGGTTCGGCCTCGGCCAGACCCATCTCAGTACTCCCGGGAGCAGGGCCCTGCAAACAGATCGTCGCCCCGCACGGCCCGGCGGTCCACCAGGGCGTCCATCACCAGCAGGGCGCCGCAGGGGGAGGCCCCCTCCCTCTTGTCGGGTCGCCGGAACGGGCAGCGGTAGGGGTAGAGCTCGCACCGGATGCACACGGCCCGCAGCAACAGGGCGTCGTGCTGGTTGCTCCAATGCAGGGACGCTCCCCGAAGCCGCTCCACCACCCGGAAGGCCGGTGCCCCGGGGGTGACCCGGTCCCGGAGCCACGCAAACGCCGCGCACTTCTGCCGCTCGTCCCAGGGCTTGAAGAGCCGGCAGTGCTCGGCGCACACGGTCCGTTCCAACACTTCTTCGTGGCTGCGCATGGGTGGCCTCTCCGGAGTTCCACGGAAATATCCAGGGTACCAATCCGGCGCCGGGGGTCAAGCGCAAAACGATGTGCGCTTGTGCGGCAGGGACGGGGGGTGGCACACTGCGCCTTCTCTGACTTCGGGCGTCGGTCCCCTTGCCCTCCGGCAAGTGGCTGTCGCCAACCTGGGGCCGAGGGGCCTACGGGAGCGCCGGGCGTGGCTCCTGCCGTCGCTGCATCCGGCATTCCGCCGACGCGTGGCGTTTTCCCGGCCTCTGGCACACCGAAAACGCCCCCTATTCCCGAGGGGTTCAGTCTGTCCGGCTGCGTGCCGGATGCAGCGTAAGTCGGATGCCGCCCTCACGCATGGCCGGAAGCAGGCCCCACGCCCCTGCGGCCACCTGCGCGCCTCTATCGTCGCCGGGTTAATAAATAGGAGATGAAAGGGCTTTTTGGCCCTCTAACCTCCCGGCGAGCTAGCGGAACTCCTAGGGAGGATCCCGTGGAAACCGGACCGCCCTCCATCCCCGACCCCTTCGAGATCCTGCGACAGGTGTTTGGCTACCCCGGGTTCCGCGGGCAGCAGGAGGCCGTGGTGGGGCACCTGGTGGAGGGGGGCGACGCCCTGGTGGTCATGCCCACGGGCGCGGGCAAGAGCCTGTGCTACCAGATCCCGGCCCTGGTGCGGCCGGGGGTGGGGGTGGTGGTGTCGCCCCTGATCGCCCTGATGAAGGACCAGGTGGATGCCCTGGTCCAGTTGGGGGTGCGGGCCGCCGCGCTCAACTCGTCCCTGACCCCGGCCGAGGCCCGCCGGGTGGAGGAGGCCCTGGCCCGGGGGGATCTGGACCTGGTGTACGTGGCGCCCGAGCGGTGCCTCAGCCCCCGGTTCCTGGACCTCGTGTCCCGGGTGCGGGTGGCGCTCTTTGCCATCGACGAGGCCCACTGCGTGAGCCAGTGGGGGCACGACTTCCGGCCCGACTACCTGGGGCTGTCGGTCCTGGCCGATCGGTTTCCCGGTGTTCCCCGGGTGGCCCTCACCGCCACGGCCGACGCGCCCACCCGGTCCGACATCGTCGAGCGCCTGGCGTTGGGCCCGGCCCGGGTGTTCGTCTCCGGGTTCGACCGGTCCAACATCCGGTACCGGGTGGTGTACAAGGAGCGGCCGAGGCAGCAGCTGGCCCGGTTCCTGGAGGGGCACCGGGGTGAGGCCGGCATCGCGTACTGCCTGTCGAGAAAGCGGGTCGAGGCCACGGCCGCCTGGCTGCGGGAGCAGGGGTGGGATGCCGTGCCCTACCACGCAGGCCTGGACCCGGCCGTGCGCCGTGCCCACCAGGAGCGGTTCCTGCGGGACGAGGGGGTGGTCGTGGTGGCCACCGTGGCGTTCGGCATGGGCATCGACAAGCCCGACGTGCGGTTCGTGGCCCACCTGGACCCCCCGAAGAGCCTGGAGGCGTACTACCAGGAGACGGGTCGGGCCGGTCGGGACGGGCTGCCGGCCGAGGCCTGGATGGCCTACGGCATGGGAGACATCGCGGCCCTGGCGTGGCTGCTGGAGGGCTCCGGCGCGGACGAGGCCCACCGCCGGGTGGAGCGCCGCAAGCTCGAGGCCCTGTTCGGGTACTGCGAGACCGCCGAGTGCCGGCGCCGGGTGCTGTTGGGGTACTTCGGCGAGCGCCTCGCCGCGGACTGCGGCAACTGCGACACCTGCCTGGAGCCGGTGGAGACCTGGGACGCCACGGTGGAGGCCCAGAAGGCCCTCTCGTGCGTGTTCCGGACCGGGCAGCGGTTCGGGGTGGGCCACCTGGTGGACGTGCTGCGGGGCCGCGACACCCCCAAGGTACGGGGGTGGGGGCACCACCGGGTCAGCACCTTCGGGATCGGGGAGGACCTGGACGCCCGCACCTGGCGCAGCGTGTTCCGGCAGCTGGCCGCGGCCGGCATGATCCAGGCCGACCCCGACGGCCACGGGGCCCTGCGGCTCACGCCCCGGGCCCGGCCGGTGCTCCGGGGCGAGGAGCGGGTGCGGCTGCGGCGCGACCCCGCCGGCCGGAGGACGGCCCGAACGCAGGCCCCTGCGGCCGAGCTCAGGGGAGCGGACGAGGCGCTGTTCCAGCGGCTGCGGGCCTGGCGCCTGGAGACGGCCCGGGCCCAGGGCGTGCCCCCCTACGTGATCTTCCACGACGCCACCCTCCGGGAGGTGGCCCGGGCCCGCCCCCGGACCCTCGAGGAGCTGGCGGCCGTGCCCGGGCTGGGCCGGGCCAAGCTGGCCCGGTACGGGGCCGCCTTGCTCGGGATCGTGACGGAGGCGGCCGTGGGCCGGGAGGAGGAAGGAGGCCCCCTGCAGCACCCCGTTGGACCCCCGACCGAGGACCGAGGGCCGTCCGACCGACGACCGAAGTTCCCTCCAAGGAGCCCTCCGTGACCCACCGCGACATCACCGACCGGCTCGCGGCCAGCGTGGCCGCCCTGCGGTTCTCCCCACCGGTGGCCTACGTGTACAACCCCCTGGAGTACGCCAGGGCCCCCTACGACCTTTACTGGGAGCGCTACGGCGCCCCGCCCAAGGAGGTGGTGCTCCTGGGCATGAACCCCGGCCCGTTCGGCATGGCCCAGACCGGGGTGCCGTTCGGGGCCGTGGGCCGGGTCCGGGGGTGGCTGGGCATCGAGGCGCCGGTGGGCACGCCCCCCCGCCAGCATCCCAAGCGGCCCGTACTGGGGTTCGGGTGCCCCCGCGAGGAGGTGAGCGGGGCACGGCTGTGGGGGTGGGCCGAGGAGCGGTTCGGCACGCCCGAGCGGTTCTTCGCCCGGTTCTTCGTGGCCAACTACTGCCCCCTGGTGTTCCTGGAGGAGACCGGGCGGAACCGCACCCCCGACAAGCTGCCCGCAGCCGAGCGCAAAGCCTTGTTCGCGGCGTGCGACCGGGCCCTGCGGGACACGGCGGCGCTGCTCCGGCCCCGGCTGGTTGTGGGAGTCGGGGCGTTCGCCGAGGCCCGGGCCCGGTCGGCCCTGGCCGGCACCGGCGTGCGGATCGGCCGGATCAGCCACCCGAGCCCGGCCAGCCCCCGGGCCAACCGGGGGTGGAGCCGCCTGGTGGAGGCGGAGCTCGCCGCCCTGGAGGTGGGGCGGGGGGGCTGAGGGCGGGCTAAGGGGTGCGGGGTGGGGGTCTGGCGGAGTGCCGGGTGCGGCCCCTTAGCTCGCCGCGCTCCCGAATGTCCGGATCGCCAACAGATCCCAGGGGTTCCGCTATCGTCGCCCGGACCGACGGGTAGACGACGGCATGAGAAGGCGCGGCGATCGGATGCCGCACTCGCGCCCGGCCGGAGCCAGGCCCCCACCCCGCACTGCGGGAACACTCCTGAAGGGTCTAGGGGCCGGAAGCAGGGCCCCGTGCCCCGGACCCCGCAGACCCGGGGTGCCCGTCTGGCCGCCGGGTGAGGTGGGGCGCGAAGGCGGGGGATCAGGGGCGGGGCTTGGCGGGCGACGGCGAGGTCCAGTCCTCCTCCCACTCCTCGTCCAGCAGCCCCTGGCGCTCCATGAACTCCATGTTCGCCTGGAGCACCCGGGCGATCACGTCCCGCTCGATGCCCCGGTTCCTCTGGATGAACGAGACGGCCACGTCCATGTCGTACCCGTCGGGGTTGCGGTCGAGGAGGTCCTCGTTCTCCCGGCGCAGCTCCTCGAACTCCCGGCGGGTGGCCTCGTCCATGATCTCGCCGTTCAGGAGTCCCAGGCAGCCCAGGTAGTCCAGCTCTCCCTCCAGGACCTGGGCGATCACCTTGAGGTCCAGACCGGTGCGCACGGCGATGTCCTCCAGCGCCGCAAACGGGTCGTACCGGGCCACCGTGTCGTCTAAAGGGCTCACGGACTCTCCTCCCTCCTCAACCGGGCGGCGTACACCCGCCGCCACCGTTTCTCGGCCCGGCCGACCCCGCCCTGGGCCGTGAAGAAGACGATCACCTCACCCCCCCGCACCGTTACCCAAGGGTCGGCGTTCAGCTCGGTGCCGGTGCGGAGCAGCCGGGGTGGCGCGGTGCCCTCCCGCGGCACCCATGCCAGCGGGTTCAGGCGGTCGGCGTCGTCCAGCACCACCACGAGCCCCCGAGAGTCCGGGGTCCAGCGGGGGCCGCCCCGGGTCTCGGACAGCACCCCCCGGCACACCCGGCGGGCCCGACCTCCCCCGGCCGGCACCACGTACAGGTCGGCGGGCCGGGCCGCCTTGGTCCGAGACAGGAAGGCCACCCATCGGCCGTCGGGGGAGAAGCTGGGGGCGAGGCACGTTCCGGACCACCCGGGCGTCAGGTCCCGCAGGTGCTCCCGCAGCCGGAGCCGGCGCGAGGTCTCGTCGGTCACGGCGAGCAAGGCTCCCACCCGGTCCACCAGGTACACGTGGTCCGAGGCGCCCAGGTGACCCACGAAGGCCAGCCGGTCCCCGTCCGGGGACCAGGCCGGGTACAGCTCGGACCCGCCCGCCTCGAACGTCAGGCGCATCAGCCCGGCCGGCTCTCCCCGCAGCCGGTACACGTACAGGTCCCCCTGGCCGGTCCGGCCCGAGGTGAGCGCCACCGCGGTTCCGTCCGGGGCGAACGCGGGCTGGGCGTCGTTCTCCGGGTGCTCAGTCAGGAACACCCGGCGGCCGGGCTCCCGAAGGAACACGTCCAGGTTCACCACCCCGGTGCCCCGAACCGCGGCCTTCCGGGTGGCGGCCACCACGAGTCGGGGCCGCCCCCGCTTCGGCGGGCCGAAGCTGAGCCCCTCGCTCAAGGGACGCTCCGGTTTGAGGGCGAACGGGTCGGGCCCGGCCGCGGGCACGGCGGGCCTCGGCGGGGCCGCACCGTCGGGCAGGGCCTCGTCCCCCTGCAATCGGGTCAGGTACACCTCGAGGGTGTCCCCGTCCGCCGCCAAGAACTCGAACCCCAGGTGGTCCCCCGGGGGATCGACGGCCAGGGCCGCGGGCTGGCCCTTGCCGTCCAGGCCCGGCAGGGGCAGGGCCTCCACGGCCTCCACCCGGTAGCCCGCCCGGACGCCGGCGGGCAGCAGAACCGCCGTGAGCAGGGCGGCCGCGAGGCGCCGGGTCACGGCCGGGCCCCCCTTTTGGCGGGGCGCGGATAGGCCCGGTAGGAGAGGTCCACGGTCAGCAGGGGCACGCGCTCGCCCCCCGCGCCCACGGCGTACACGCGCACGGGGTGGCGGGTGGCCAGAAGCGGGGTCTGCAGGCCGTCCACCTCCACGTAGGGCCGCTTCACGAGCACCTCCTTCTCCCCCACGACCACGGCGTACAGCCGCGCCCCCCGGCAGGGGTCCCAGGAGAGGGCCAGGTCGGGGAGGGTCTGGCCCATCCGGCGGCGTTTCCCAAACCGTTGGTCGGGTTCCTCGCCGGTGGCCCGGATCCACTCCGGATCCAGGATCCACCGGCCCCCTACCACAGGGATCACGAAGTGACGCCACTGGGACGCCTCGAGGGGGTCGGCCACCTCGTAGGAGTACTCTCGGGCGAACGCGTCGCTGATCTCGCCCACGAGCTCCCCCAGGGTGCCCCGGCCCCGCTGGCGGTAGATGCGGTAGGACTGGGCCGCCGCCTCCCTGGGCAGGGTCTCCCAGTACACCACCACCAGGCCCCGGTCCACCGACTCCGCCACCTCGGCGACCCGCTCCACCCGGGCCGGGATCTCCACCTCGGCCCAAGCCGCGGCAGCCGGAGCCTCGGCCCCGGCCACCCATGCCTCGATCCGGTAGCTCACGGGGCGGGGCCGGGCCTCGGGAAGAAACGGCCCGTCCACGGCCTGGCCCTCCCGCAAGGGCTCCGGGCTGCGGCGCCGCAGGACGATCCGGTCCCCTTCGGAGCCCTCCCGCATCACCCGCACCTCGTCCACGGCTCCGTCGCCCAGGACCCACGCCACCGCCACCCGCAGGTCGTCCTGCACCTGGGCCTCGGCCGCGGCCCGCTCCACCGGGGCCAGGGTGCGGGCCGTCACGCGGCCCACCGCGGCCAGGGTCCCGTCGGCGGTGCGCACCTCGAGCCGGTAGGCGGCATCCACCCCCACCGCCAGGCCCTGATCCCGGCACGAGGGCTCGGACCCCTCGCACACGATCACCGGGCCGTCCGGGACCTCCCGCACCAGGCGGTAGGTCATGCCCACGAGGGGGGGCCAGGCCAGGTCCACGGTGCGCGCGCCCGCTCCCACCCGCCAAGAGGCCGGCCGAGGATAGCGGGGCACGAGCCGCAGGTCCACCTCGTCGCCGGCCCACACCTCCAGATCCACCGCGTCCTTGGGGGCCTCCAGGGGTGTTGCCGGGTCGAAGGCGACCCGAAACCGGCCCTCGGGCACCAACAGCACGGTGCCGGCGGGCCCCACCCCCAGTCCCCGGTCGAACAGCTCGGACAGCCGCTCCACGGCTCGGCGGCCCGCCGGGTCCAGGGCGGCAGGGTCCAGGGGGGCCATCCGGAGCCGAACCCGGTCCAGGGGCACCGCGCTGACCATGCGCACCCGGCCGAGGCCGGAGGCCTCCAGCAGGTGCTCGCGCAGGGCCGCCGCCTCGGGCCCCAGGGCTCCCTGCGCCTCCAGGCGCTCCAGGGCCCAGTAGGCCTCGGTGTGGCGGCCGGTCTGGACGTAGGCGCGGGCCGCCGCCTCGAGCCACCGGGGGTCGGACCAGGCCCGGGTGGGGTCCTCGGCCTCGGCCTGCCGCAGGCTCCGCACCGCGTCCGGACCGTAAGTGCTGCCGCGGCTCAGGTAGAACAGGGCCTGGTCGAGGGCGGCCGTGTAGCCTGCCCAGGCCGGCAGGGCCAGAAGCATCACGAGCCCGGCCCAAAGGCCGAGCTTGGCCTTGCGGGCGAACGACGATCGCTGGGTCGAACTCACCGTGGGTTCTCGCTCCCGGAGGTTCTGCGGTGACAGGCCACTCGGTGGGCCGAACCCACCGCCCGAAGAGTGGGGGGCATTCTAGCACACGGCCCGTCGGGTTCCGCGAGGGCCTCGGCGCACCGGCTGGAGAACGGGCACCCAGTCAGGGGGGGCTCGGAGAACGGCCGGGTCGGGCCTGCCACGGCCTCTGCCACCCCGAAGGCACTCGTCAGGAGCTCCCGGGAGTACGGGTGGAGGGCGCCGCCTCCGAAGAAGACCCGGGCCGGGGCGTCCTCGACGAGCCGGCCCCGGAACAGCACCAGCACCCGGTCGACCAAGGTGCGCACCACCCGGAGGTCGTGGGTCACCAGGAGCACGGTCAGGCCCCTGCGCCGGTGGATTCGGCGCAGCAGGGCCACCAGCTGCTCCTGGATCGGGGGGTCCAGCCCGGCCACGGGCTCGTCGGCCACCACGAACCGGGGCCGAGTGGCCAGGGCTCGGGCAAACGCCACGCGTCGCCGCTCCCCACCCGACAGCTCCGGCGGGAAGGCGTCGAGGCGTTCAGGGGGAAGGTGGACCGTTTCGGCCAGCCGCTCCACCTCGGCCCGCACGGCGGACCGGGGCAGGCGTCGGTGGATCCGCACGGCCTCGGCCAGGAGGAACCGAACCCGGAACGCGGGGTTCAGGGTGGCGTAGGGGTTTTGGAACACCATCTGTGCCGTGCGGGCGAACTCAGCCCGGCGGCCCCAACCCAGCCGGGCCGGGTCGTACCCCCCTACCCGGACCCCACCCCGTTCGAACCGGGTGAGCCCCACCAGACACCGGCCGAGGGTGGTCTTGCCCGACCCGGACTCCCCTACCAGTGCGGCGAACTCGCCGGGTTCCAGGGCAAACGACACCCCCCGCACGGCCGGGACCGGAGGGCTGCGTCCCAGGGCGGTTCCGGCCGGCCGAAACGTCTTGTGGAGATCACGTACCTCCACCCCCACGCCGCTCACCCCTTCACCTCCCAGCAGGCGATCCCGTGATCGGGGTCCACCCGGACCCAGGGCGGCTCCTCGGCCCGGCACCGGCTCCGGGTGCGGCTGCACCGGTCCGCGTAGGGGCAGGCGCCGGCCGGGCCGGCCTGGGGGCGGGCCGAAGGCGGAGCCTTCCAGCCTGCCAGCACCTGCTCGGCCTCCAGCAGCATCCGGGTGTACGGGTGCTTGGGCGTCCCGCCCGGATCGAGGACCTTGCCTGCCGGCCCGTTCTCCACCACCCGCCCTCCACACAGCACCGCCACCCCCTCGCACAGCAGGCGGGCAGCCTCGGTGTCGTGGGTGATCAGCAGCAGGGTGGTACCGGCCGCGTCCCTCGCTCGGATCAACAGGTGGAGCACCCGGACCCGTAGGGTGGCGTCGAGGCCGGTGGTGGGCTCGTCGGCCACCAGCAGGGCCGGCCCGGGGGCCAGGGCCAGGGCCAGGGCCACCCTCTGGGCCATGCCGCCCGAAAGCTCGTAAGGGTGCTGCCGGGCCACCTCGCGGGTCCGGTACATGCCCACCCGCGCCAGGTGATCGAGCCCGGCCTCCAGGGCCTCGGCCCGGGTCAGGCCCGGATCCCGCCGTCGGACCGCCCGCACGAGAAGGTCGCCCACCGTGGCGTAGGGAGGGAACGCCGTGGCCGGGTCCTGGGGGACCAGGGTCACCTCTCGGCCCAGCACCGAGGCCACCCGCCGCCGGAGCCGGCGGTTCCAGGTGCGCACGTCCTTGGCCGCCCGGTCGGGGGATTCGGGGGACCAGGCCACCGTCCGGTTGAGGCCGGCGAACAGGTCCAGGTGCAGGACCCGGGCCGTGCCGGCCACCACCCCGGGCACCGCGTCGGACAGGCCAAGCACCGAGTGGAGCAGGAGGGTCTTTCCCGACCCCGACTCGCCCAGCAGGCCGAACGGCTCGCCGGCCCGCACCTCAATGTCGACCCGGTCGAGCACCCGGCGCAGTGACCGGCCGGCCTCCAGGGCCACGACCAGGCCGCGAATTCCCAGCAGCACGGGGGCGCTCACCGGGGCTCCTCCACGGCCTCCAGGAGCCCCCGGCCCAGGAGGCTGAGACCCAGGAGGGTCAGCGACAGCATCACAGCGGGCGCCAGGGCCGGGAGCCAGTGCCCCCGGAACACCCCGTCGCGGGCCAGCGCGAGCATGTTGCCCCAGCTCGCGGCAGGCTCCTGAACCCCCAGCTCGCCCCCCAGGTACGAGAGGCTGGCCTCGGCCAGCACGGCGAACGAGAGCAGGCTGGTGGCCTGGGCCAGCAGCACCCGGCGGGCGTGGCCCCAGAGGATATGCACGAGCACGACCCGGCCCGGACCCACGCCCAGGCCCCGGGCCGCCTCGATGAACGCCAGGGAGCGCAGCCTCTCGATGCTCGACCGGATCGGCTCGGCCACCTGGGGCGCGAACGACACCCCCACGGCCGCCATGATCCAGTCCAGGTCGCTCTGGGTCACCGCGGCCACCAGGAGCACCGTGACCAGCTTGGGGACCCCGTCCACCGCCTGGGCGAGGCCCGTGGCCAGGGCGTCCCCGGGCCCGGGCAGGAGCCCCTCGGCCAGGCCCAGGGCCACACCGGCGACCCCTCCCACGGCCACGGCCAGAAGGGCCGGGCCGGCGAACCGGGCCGCGGCCCAGGCGAGCCGGGCCGCCAGGTCCCGACCGAGTGCGTCCGCCCCGAGCCACAGGTCCGGGCCGGGAGGGGCGTGGGCCGGGGCCACGAAGGCGGTGGGGTCGTGGGGGAGCCAACCCAGCAGCCCCAAAGCGGCCCCAAGCACGGTGGGGATCAGGCACGCGGTTCCGGCCGCCAGGGCCAGGCGGGCCGCGGCAGGGCCGCCCCGGGGGAATCGCGTCGGCTTTCCCATCACGGAGCCTCCCCGCCGGTACGGGGGTCGGCCCAGCGCCGCACCAGCTCGGCCAGAAGCCCGGCCGTCCGCACCACCACGGCCATGAGCACCGCCGCACCCAGCAGGAGCGGCAGGTCCCGCTGGGCCGCGGCGCGCCATGCCAGGTATCCCAGCCCCGGCCACCCCAGAGCCGCCTCGAGGATGACGGTGGAGCCCAGGACGAACGAGACCCGCCGGGACAGGTGGGCCGCCAGGCCGGGTAGGGCCTCCCTCACCCGCACCTCCCAATCGGGGATGCCGAGCAGCCGCGCGCCGGCGCGGTGCTCCACGGCGCGGGCCGCCCTCCACTCGGCCTGGGTCCGGCGGAACAGGTCTGCCAGTAGGCCGTCGCCCACCGCCAGGATCAGGGCGGCCGCAATCCACGGCACCCAGTCGTCCCGGCTCGGGAACGGGAACCACCCGGGCCGGTCCCACCAGTCCGCCCGGATCCCGGCCCCCACGAGGCGGTTTCCGGCCAGGGTGGTCAGGTACACCAGCAGGAACACCGGAAGGGCCGACACCAGGTGGGCCGCGGCCGACAGGGCAGACGCGGGTCCCGGATCGGACCAGCGGGAGCGGATCAGGGTGAGCCCGGCCGAGAGAAGGGAGGAGAGGGCCAGGCCCGCGGCCGCCAGGCCCAGGGAGCGACGCAGCCCGGCAAAGACCAGGTCGGAGACGGGCCGGCCCTGCTGTACCGCCGTGGATCGGCCCAGATCGCCCCGGACCACCCCGGCCAGCCACTCGGAGTAGCTGGGCAGGCCCTCGGCCGGCCGGGCCCCGGCCGGAGCGGCGGCCACCACCCGGCCGTCCGGACCGGCGTGGGGAGCCAGGCGTGCCACGGCGTAGAGGACGGCGCTGGTGCCCAGCAGGACCAGGAGGGCGCCGGCCGTCTGGCGCAGGGTCCACCAGGCCAGGGAGAGGGCCGGCCGCGGGGTCACCGTTCCTTCCAGGACCCCACGTAGGAGAAAAAGTAGAACGGGTGGAGCCGGACGTTGTCGATCCGGGTGGACACGGCCGCATACCGGTTGAGGCTCCACAGGAACAGGTACGGCAGGTCGTCGTGGAGGATGCGGTGGAGCTCGCCGTAGGCCGCCCGCAGGGACTCGGAGTTGGTGGCCCCACGGGTCTGATCCAGAAGCCGGTCCACCTCGGGGTTCGCATAGGCACCCAGGTTGTTCCGGCCCGGCCCGGTCTCGGCCGAGTGGAACAGGGAGTAGATGTTCACGCTGTGGTCAAAGGTCCACTCGGCCAGCACCAGGTCGAAGTCGTGGTCCTGGAACACCGCCTTGCGCCAGGCCGACGGCTCCAGGAACTTCACCTCGACCCCGATGCCCAGGCCCTTCAGCTGCTGCTGGAGGTCCAGTACGACAGCCTTCTGGGCCTCGCTGGCCGCCAGGGACACGAGCCGAAGCCGGACGGGCTCTCCGTCCTTCTCCCGGATGCCGTCGCCGTCGGAGTCGGTGAGCCCTGCCTCGTCCAGCAGCCGAGCCGCGGTGTCGGGCTCGTGGGGCCAGGGCTTGACGTCGAAGTTGTACGCCCACGAGGCCGGCGGGAACGGCCCGGAGATCACCACACCCCGACCCCCGTAGTGGGCCTTGAGCATGGCCTCCCGGTCGATGCCCCGGGCCAGGGCCCGGCGGACCCGCAGGTCCCGCAGCAGGGGGTTGCGGAAGTTGATGCCCACGAAGGCGTAGGACAGTGTGCTGTAAGGGTACAGGCGGATGCCCGAGAGCTCCTCCAGCACCGGGATGTCCCGGGGCCGGACCCGAGGGATCAGGTCCACGGCGCCGTACCGCAGCAGCTCGTTGCGGATGTTGTCGTCGGGCACCGGCGAGGCCTCCACCTCCCGGATGCCCGGCTGGCCCGGCCGGTGGTAGTCGGGGTTGGCCTCGAACCGGATCTCCCCCGAGGGCGCCCACTCCCGGAACCGAAACGGGCCGGTGCCCACGGCCGACGGGTCTCCCCCGGCGAGCCTGCCGTCGGGGAACCGGTGGGCCGGAAGGATCCGGAAGTCGAACAGGAGGACGGGGTTGGCCGAGGGGTGGGCCAGCCGGAACCGCACGGTGTGGTCGTCGAGGGCCTCCACCGACTCGAAGGCCGCGAACTGGCTGTGCAGGGGCGAGGCGTTCGCCGGGTTCCGGCCGGCCTCCACCGTGAACACCACGTCCCGGGCCGTGAACGGCCTGCCGTCGTGCCACCGCACCCCCCGCTTCAGGTAGAACGTCACGGTGCGGCCGTCGGGGCCCACGTCCCACCGCTCGGCCAGCAGGGGGCGCACCTCCCCCGCGTCTGGGGGGGTGAGGAGCCCTTCATACACCAGCTCCGACGCGCGCACGCTGGGCATGTCCCGGGCCAGCAAGGGGTTCAGGGTGGACGGGGGCGTGCTCTCGGCATACCGCAGCCCGGCCGAGGCGTTCGCGGCCAGGCCAACCACCAGGAATAGGGCGATGACGTGGCGGATCATGGGGTGTGAGACTCCTTCGTGTGGCGAGGGCTCACCGGGGCGGGACCCCTCCTCCGCTCCGGGACGCGTACAGGCGCTTCATGCTCTCGTAGGCCAGGCGGGCCGACGGGTACTCCCGGGTCAGGTCGAACAGGATCGCCACGGCCGGGGCGAACTGTCCGGCCCGGGCGTAGGCCCGAGCCAGATCGGCCAGGAACGCCGGGGGGTTGCGGAAGTCCGGATGGGCCCCCTGGCCCTTCTGCTGGGCCGCGTCGAGCACCTGGAGCGCCTCGGTGTCGAGGCCCCGGGCCCACAGGGCCCGGGCGGCCCACCGGGCCACCTCGGCCCGGCGCACGGCGTACAGCTCCGCCACGGCGGCCGACTCGGGGCCCGGCGGCAGGCGGTCGGGCAGCCGTTCCACGGCCCGCACCGCGGCCCGGGCCGACTCCACAGGGTCTCCCAGCGGCTCGGACAGCCCGAGCTCGGCCTGGAGCCCGGCCAGCACGGCCAGGGTCAGGGGGCTGGGCTCGCCGCCGGCCACCTTGCGCCACAGGCCCAGGCCCTCGACCCCCCGACCCGCCCGGAGCAGGGCCGCTCCGGCCCGGACCCGGCCCACCTCCGTGGCCTCCGCCGCGCCGTGGACGGGGCTGAACAGCCACGGCGCCGGTCCCGTCCGGGCCGGGGGGGAGGCCACGTAGCTCGACGCGGCCTCGTCCCAACGGTTCTGGGCCTCGAAGCCCCGGCCCCCCCAGTAGGGAGACGGAATCTGTGCGGCTCCGTTGGCCGCCAGCCCGCCAAAGCCCCGTTCCAGGAGCTCGTACAGAAACAGGTCCGCGCCGGGGCCTTCGCCCACCCGGTTGAAGTCGATCATCTCCAGGGCGAGCACGCCGCTGGCCAGGTCGCCCTGCCGGAACGCGTCCAGGGCCTGCCCGTAGGGGCTGCGGTCGCCCGTGGGGCACGGCACGCCCCACAGGTAGCAGGCCACCAGGCCCAGGACCTTGTCCGTCTCGGTCTCGGGAGGGGGAGCCTGCCGGGCAAGCACCCGGACCCGGTCCATGTTCCCCTCCCAAAACGCGATGCCGGCCCGAGCCAAGGCCGCCGGGTAGCTGCCGGCTTGGCCCTTCCGGGCCCCGAACACCGCCCGGGCCTCGGCCAGGTTCCCCCGCCGGAGGGCCACCCAGCCCTTGCGCTCCACGAGGCCCCGGTCACCGGAGGGGGCTCGGCTCAGGTAGAGGTGCTCCGTCTCGAGGAACAGGTCGTCCATCGCCCCGTACAGGTCGGAGAACGCCTGGTAGGTGCGCACCAGGCCGGGGCCGAGGGGGCCGGCGGAGAACACCTGGATCGCGTCGTACAGCCGCATGTCCCGCAGGGCACGCCAGCCGTCCCCGCCCGAGAGGAGCCGGGCGATCTCCGGATCCTTCCGGGCGTACCGGCCCATCCACCCCTCCTGGCAGGCGCGCACCTCGGGGTCGGAGCCGGAGGCCTGGCCGGCCCGGCCCTCGGGGGCCTGGGTGCAGGCGATCCCCAGGGCCAGGAGGAGCAGGCTAGCCGCCCAGCTTGGTCGCCAGGTACTCAAGGTTCCGGCGGTGGCGCCGGGCTCGCTCGACCCACTCCGGCGCCATGGCGTCCGGGGCCTGCTCCAGGCGGGCAAAGAACACCTGCCAGGCCTGGGCCCCCTTCTGGATGAACCGGGCCTCTCCGGTCTCTTGGAACAGACGCTCACTGGTCACCCCCAGGTAGTAGTAGGCTTTCAGAAGGAGCGGCTGACGCCGGCCCGCCGGTAGAAGCTCCGGGGTGGACACGGCCCGTTCCAACGCCTTGGCTCCCTGACGCAGAAGGGCTACGGCCTCCCCCGGGTCGGCCTGCCGGGCGGCCTGCCAGCACCAGTACCCCAGGGCCAAATTGAGGGCGGGGTTTCGGCCCGTCTCCGGCCGGGCCACCAGCTCGGCCAGGACCGGCGGAATCTCCCGGACCCGGCCCGCCCGGGCCAGCAGGTCCACCACCTGGACTCGGGCCCGGGCGAAGCTGGGGTGGTCCGGCGGCACCCGCCCCAGGAACCCCAGGGCCTCCTCGATCTGCCCCCGCTCGATCAGCTTCTGGGCGTTGGCGTAGCTCTCGTCCACCGGCGGGATGCGCAAGGGGCGGTCCCGGAAGTCCTCCACGTCGTCCCGGAACGGCACCGTGACCTCCAGGGGCGTGTACCCTGGCCGCTCGGCCGGGTCGAAGACCAGCCGAAGCCGGTGGAGCCCCTTGGGAGCCCGGAAGCCCAGGCCGTCCTTGCCGGCCCGTCCGATCTCCCGGCCATCCAGCCACACCCGGGCGCCGGGGGGGTCGGTGTAGAGCCGCACCGAGCTGTCGTTGCGCACGGGCACGAGGGCCGCGATCACGGTGGTGGTACGGCCGTTGGTCACCACCACGTCGTCGCGCTCCCAGGGGCGGTAACCTTCGAGCTCCACCCGGACCCGGTGCACCCCGGGGGCCACCGGCTCCACCCGTAGGGGCCCCTGGGCTGCCCCCCGGGGCTCGTCGTCCACGAGCACCTGCCCGCCGTCCGGGCTGGACACCACGAGGAGCGCCCCGTCCTCCGGGGCCAGGGTGAGGGCGACCTCCTGGCCGGCGGCGGCGGGGACCACCTCCACGGCGGCCTCGGCGGGCTGGAACCCCTGCTTGGTCGCCCGGATCACGTGGCGGCCGGCCTGTAGGGGGACCTCCAGGGGGGCCAGGCCCACGGGCTTGCCGTCCACCTCCACCCGGGCGTCGGCCGGGTCGGTGGTCACGGCCACGAGCCCGATCCCGATGCCGGCCTCCTCGTCCAGGTCCACGAAGATCCGGCCGCCGGGGCCCTCCAGGGTCTGGCGGAACGCACCCTTGCCCGGCAGGTACAGGATCACCTCGTGCTCTCCCTCACCCAGGTCCCGCACGTACAGGGGGGTGGTGCCCTTCTCCTCCCCGTCCACGAACACCCGGGCCCCCTCGGGCCGGGACAGGATCGACAGCACCCCAGGCTCTCCCGCCTCCCGCTGGTATGTGGCCGGGTTCTGGAGGACCTCGTCCGAGCCGGGGGACGAGCCCCCCTCCACGGCCCCTGCCCAGGGGGGCGATGGGGGGGCGAACGCGACCACGCCGAGCAACAGCAGCAGCCAGATCTGTTTCATGGGGTTCCTCGTCAGCGCCGGCAGGCCACGGGCGGCCTGTTTGCGAAAAAGGAACTTGCACCGACCCGAAGTCGAGCCGAACTTTCGACCGACGACCAACAACTGATGACCGTTGACCGACGACCGAAGTTACAGGGAAGCCCCTTCGGGGCCGTCCAGAGACTGGAACCTAGAGACTAGCAACTAGAAAAATCTCAGGAGCCTTATCCCATTTGTCCGCCAGGCCCCCTCGGGGCCCTACAACGGGGAGGGTAACTTTCTCCCAAACCGTGAGGTGGAGGCAAAGAGGCATGAAGGGTCCTAGAACGCGAGGGAATCCGTGGGGTCTTCAAGCCTTCTAGCCTCCTAGCACTCCAGCCTTCCAGCGGGCCGAAGGCCCCTTCATGGGTTCAGGCGTGGGCCGGCCCCCTGTGGGACCACCTCGGCGGGGCCCAGGGTCAGGTGTTGGGCCAGGTCCAGGTCCAGGTCCGGAACCGGTTCGCCCGCCAGGTCGATCCGCTCCACCCGGATCGGGGGCACCCGGTTCTCCCGGTAGCTCTCGGCCGACACCCGGGCCCGCCCCACCGAGTACCCCTTGCGGTACGCGAACACCTGGTAATCGCCGCCGAACAGGGGCCGGTCGGCCGGCTCCCCCTCCCCGGGTGTGAGCACCTTCCTGCGGGAGATCCGAAACGCCCCTGCCTCGTCGGACAGCACCTCCATGGTGTAGGGCGAGGTCCATACCTCCATCCCCGCCAGCGGCGCCCCCCGCTCGTCCCGAACCTCGCCCACCAGAACGGTGGGGGTGACCCGGACGGGGATGTCCGCCTGGACCTCGGCGAACGAGTCGGCCGGGAGTTTCACCTTCACCTGGCGGGCCTTCTGGAACCGGGGGTCCTTGATGCCGAGGTCCAGCTTCACGGCCACGGGAAGCTTGGGGATCCCCTCGATTCGGAACCTGCCGGTGTCGTCGGTGCGGGCGATCACGAACCGGTCGAGCTTGATCAGCACCTGGCCCAGGGGCAGGTCTCGGTCCACGGTCTCGGCCAGCCGGACCCGACCCTCCAGGGTGGTGCCCGGGAACGTGGGGTAGCTCTCTTTCATCTTCAGTCGAAACACCTCCCGGGCGATCCGGGGCCGGTACTTGCTCCTGGGGAAGAACCCGAGGAACTCCAGGTAGGTCGGGACTCGGTTGGTACGGATCACCCGGGCCGCGGCCTCGCGCTCGGACTCCCGGGCCAGCCGGTCGCCGGAGGACACCGAGAACCGTCCCGCCGGCTTGAGCAGGTACACGCCCTTGTCCAGCTCCCGCTCGACCACCGCCTTGCCCACCCTGCGCATCCCCTGGCCGAACACCACCATCCACTCCCGGGGCTTGGCCCCCCCCGGGATCTCGGCCACCACCGGCCCCCCTCGGGAGAAGATGACCGTTCCGACAAACACGTCCTTGCCCCTTCTCGGACGCGTCGCCGGCCGGGGTCGTGAACTCTCGGGGGCCAGCAGGACGGGTTTCCTGACCTTGATGGCGGTGTCCCCCCGTACCGGGATGGCGACCATGGCGGTCGCCAGAAAGAGGGTCACTGTGATCCTTCGCAAACCACCCATGCCACGGCCTCCTCCGGAGGGTTGGATCGGGGACGGCAGCGTGAGGTCTGATAGCACAAACCATGCCGGGCGTCCAAGGCGCCTTTCGGGCGGAGCCGGCCGAGAGACTGGGTCTTATCACGCATGATCCGGCGAAATGCCCCCGGCCACGGTCGTTGCGGCCGGTCCGCTTCGATGCTACAGTCAGGGTCCTTTTCTTTTCGGAACCGGAAGCGGTTTCTTGACGGTCCGAGGCGGCCCCGTTCTTGGGGGAGGCCTTTCGTCAGGCAGCAGGCCTCTCCGCTTCGGCCCCTCCCCCGGGAAACCCTTCGGCGGTGTCCGCCCACCCGTTTGGGGCGCCGATCAACGCTCGCCCGCGCATCCGGAAGGTCCGACACGCATGCACGCGTCCCCCGGCACACGCCCCCCTACCAGCGGGAAGCTTCGGGCCCTGGCGGTGGGGCTGGGCTTTCTGTGCGGAGCGCTCCTCCTCCCCCGTCCCGGAGGAGCCGGGGAGATCGACATCCTCGCCCCGGTGGACGGCTCGGTGGTGAAGGAAGACTCTCTGCTCATCCTGGGTACGGCGCCCCGGGGCAGCCAAGTGTCCTGGTCCGTGCGGAGCGTCTCGGGCGTGCTCGAGGACTCCGCACGGGCGGACTGGGGCGACCTGTTCGAGATCTTCGTGCTGCTGGACCCCGGGCTCAACGAGTTCCGGATCGGCGACCGACGGGTTCGGGTGTTCTACGACGACGGGACCCGAGAGCCGCCCGAGGGGTTCCGGCCCGTGCAGGTGCACGCGGGCGACGTGTCCCGGTGCTCCGACTGCCACGATCGGCTGAGCATGGAGCTGCTCGAGGGGGGCTACCCCGGCGTGTGCCTGGCCTGCCACGTGGTCGTGTCGGTGAACCCCGCCAACCAGGGTCCGGCCACGGACACCCCCCACTTCCGGAAGGCCGTGGTGCGGTGCGGCCGGTGCCACGAGCCCCATGCCTCCCTGGACCCCAAGCTGCTCCGCAAGCCCGGCCCGGACCTGTGCCGGTCGTGCCATCCCGAGCGGACGGTGTCGGCCGGATCCCACCCGGTGCTGGCCGAAGAAGGGTGCTCGGCGTGCCACGATCCCCACTACTCGGGGTACCCCAACGACCTCCACAAGCCCCAACCCGGCCTGTGTCAGGACTGCCACGATCAGGGCGGGGGGGAGCGGGAGGGCCTCCACCCGCCCCAGGTGGCCGAGCGGTCCTGCTCCACCTGCCACGATCCCCACGGCGACCAGCCTGGCCTCCTGCGCTCGGAGATGCCGGACCTGTGCCTGGGCTGCCACGAAGGGGTCATGGGCCAAGGCCATGGCGACGCACTGGCCGAGTGCTCCCGCTGCCACGACCCCCACGGCCGCACCGACAGGGGGCTGCTCGAGGACGGGGTGAGCCCCAAGTGCCTCGAGTGCCACGGGGGGATCGACCAGGGCCAGACGGTCCACCCAGCCCTGGAGGAAGGGTGCCAGGTCTGCCACGACCCCCATGCCGACGACAGCGTGGGGCAGGCCAGGACCTCCTGTGGCAGATGCCACGACCTCCAGGGAGACGAGGAGCTGGGGGCCCTCCACGGAGGGCTTTCGATCCCGGTCGAGGCGTGTCTGCGCTGCCATCCGGCCCACGCGGCCCAGGGGAGCCGGCTCGTCCGGGGGCGACTCCATCCCCCTCTGGCCAAGGGCAAGTGCACGGTGTGCCACGGCGGTGGGGCGGACCGGAGCGTCCGGATCGAGAACCCCGCGGCCCGCTGTCGCATGTGCCACTCGTTCGAGAAGGACCTGCGGGCCGCCGGGGCCAGGGTGCACGCTCCGGTGGCCGGGGGCGAGTGCACGGCCTGCCACGACCCCCACATGTCGTCGGAGCCCGCGTTCCTGCGGGGACCCCAGCCCGGGGTGTGCGGCCGGTGCCACGAGGAGGCCCGGGTGGGGCCCGGCCGGCAGCGTCACCCGGCGGCCGAGACCTGCACCGACTGCCACGGGGCCCACGGCGGGCGGGGGCCGGCGTTCCTGCGCTCCCGGCCGCCCGGGCTGTGCCTCGGCTGCCACGACGATCCCACCGAGGGGCTGGAGGACCCCCACCCCGCTCTGGCGGAGGGGTGCCTCGTGTGCCACGATCCTCACCAAGGGTTCCGGCCGGGGTACCTGAAGGGCGACACCCCGTGGGCGGCCTGCCAGGAGTGCCATGGCGTGCCCAATCTCTCCGAGGACCGCACGCTCCACTCCGCGGCCGAGACCTGCACGGTCTGCCACGACCCCCACGGCCGGGGCGGCGCCCGGTACCTGGCCTCGCAGCCGCCGGAGCCGTGTCTGGAGTGCCACGACGATCCGGCCGAGGGGGTTGAGGACCCCCACCCCGCGCTGGCGGAGGGGTGCCTCGTGTGCCACACCCCCCACGCCGGGTTCGGGGGGGCGAACCTGGTGAAGCCCCAGCGGGAGCTGTGCCTCGGCTGCCACGACGATCCGGCCCGAGGGGCTCCCCGGGTCCACGCCCCGGCGCGGGACCGGTGCTCCGGGTGCCATGACCCCCACGGCGACGCATCCGCAGCCCTGTTGAAGGACGGGCGCCCCGGCTTGTGCCTGGGCTGTCACGCGCTCCAGGCGCCGGCCGCCGACCGGCCGGCGCACCCGCCCGCGGCCGAGAGCTGCACCAACTGCCACGAGGACGCCCCCCACGGGGGCACTTCGCCCCAATTCCTCCCGAAGACCCCGCCGGAGCTGTGCCTGGAGTGCCACGACGACCCTCGCCAGGGGGCCCAGGCCCTGCACCCGGCCCTGGCGGAGGGGTGCCTCGTGTGCCACGACCCCCACCGGGGAACCCGGCCGGGGTTCCTGCGGGGCGCCGATGCCAACGGCCCCTGCCTGGACTGCCACGAGGTGCTGACCGGTAAGCCCGTGCGGCACGCTGCCCTGGACCAGGGGTGCACGGTGTGTCACGATCCCCACCGTGCGGATGCCGAGCGCCAGCTGCGCAGGCCCGGCAACGCCCTGTGCCTGGATTGCCACGACCTGACCGGGCATGCTCACACCGTGGATGCGACCCGGGGGAGGCGCTTTCCCAGGGCACGAGGGTTCCCCATGGACGGGGAGCAGTACCTGTGCACGGGATGCCACGCCCCCCACGAGGCGGAGGACAAGGGGCTGCTCGTCCGGCCCCGCGGGATGCTGTGCCAGGAGTGTCACCGGATCTGAGCCCACAGCCCCGTCGGCCGTCCGGCCCCCCCTTAACCCCGAGGACCGATCTCGATGCGCGAGCGGTTGGCCAGCCTCCTCCTGTCCTCGATGCGCTGCGGCGTGATCGCGGTGGACGCCGCGGGCACGGTAATGCTCTGGAACCTACCGGCGTCCGAGATCCTGGGTATCGGGCCGGAGGGTACCGAGGGGCGCCATTGCCGGGAGGTGCTCGCCCCATACCCGGCCCTGGCCCACCTGCTACTGGAGGCCCTGGGCCGCACCACCCTGCCGGACCGGGCCGAGCTGGAGCTGAAGCGGCCCGACGGCGGGCGGGAGCTGGTGGGGTTCAGCCTTTCCCGGGTGGAGTCCGGAGAGGGGGCCGTGCTGGGCTCGGCCCTGTTCTTCAAGGACCTCACGGTGGTCGAGGAGGAGCGGGAGCGCGAAGCCCTGCGTGGCCGGCTGGCCAGCCTGGGGGAGGTGGCCGCCCAGCTGGCCCATGAGATCCGCAACCGCCTGGGAGGCATCCGCCTGTTCCTGGGCCTGGCTCGACGGCGCCTGGGCCACGACCCCGAGGGCACCGAGTTCCTGGATCGGGCCGATCAGGAGCTCCTGGAGGCGAACCGGAAGATGGAGGAGATCCTGGCCTTCGTGCGGCCGCTTCGGCTCGAGAGCGGGCCGGTGGATGCCGAGGCGCTGTGCCGGGAGGCCTGGCAGGGGGTGGAGGCTCGGTTCGAGGGGAAGACGCCGCGCCTGTCCTGGGAGGCGGCGCCCGGCCTCCCCCCGGCCCAGGCCGACCGGGAGAAGCTGCGGGACGCCCTGTCCAACGTCCTGTCCAACGCGGTCGAGGCGACCGGGCCGGGAGGAAACGTGAGGGTTCGGCTCTCGTTGGAGGAGGTGCCCACCCTGGTGGCCGAAACAGGAGCGACGGCGCTCCCCGGGTTGCGGCAGTTCGAGCAGCACCCGGCCTCTCGGCTTCGGATCGAGGTGGAGGACGACGGACCCGGCATGGAGCCGGAGGTGCTGCGGCGTGTGTTTCACCCCTTCTTCACCACCAAGGAAGGCGGCTCAGGTCTGGGGGTTCCCACGACCCAGAAGATCCTGGACGCCCACGGCGGGGGTCTGGACGTGACCTCCGAGCCGGGCCGGGGGACCCGGTTCGTGCTATGGGTGCCGGTGGCTACCGAGGAGACGAGCCGTGGCTGAGATACTGATCGTGGAGGATCACGCGGCCCTTCGGGACGCCCTGGCCATCGCGGCCGGCGCCCGGGGCCACCGGGTGGTCACGGTCGACCGGGGGGACGCGGCGGTCCGGGTGCTGGGGAGCCGCTCGTTCGACCTGGTGGTGACCGATCTCAAGCTGCCCGGGGCCGACGGGTTCGCCGTGCTCGAGGCTGCGCGGGCCCGCCAGCCCCGCACGCCCGTGATCGTGATGACCGCCCACGGATCCATGGAGGCGGCGGTACGGGCGCTACGGTTGGGGGCCCTGGACTTCATCGAGAAGCCGTTCGACATCGACGAGATGGAGGCCCGGATCGAACGGGCCCTACAGCAGGGGGACCTGGCCGAGACCGTGCGGGGCCTGCGCGAGCACCTGCTCGAGCCCTACCGGCCCGAGAACATTGTGGGCGACAGCCCGGGCATCCGGGCCGCCCTGGATCTGGCCCGGAAGGTGGCCCCGGCCCCCACCACCGTGCTGATCACCGGAGAGACCGGCACCGGCAAGGAGCTGGTTGCTGGCGCGATTCACGCCATGGGGCCCCGGCGGGAGGGGGAGTTCGTGGCGGTGAACTGTGCGGCCGTGCCCGACACCCTGCTGGAGAGCGAGCTGTTCGGGTACGAGCGCGGCGCGTTCACCGGTGCGGCCCGGCGCCGGGTGGGCCGGTTCGAGCGGGCCCACGGGGGCACCCTGTTCCTGGACGAGATCGGTGACATGAGCCTGGTCACCCAGGCCAAGATCCTGCGGGCCATCGAGGACGGCCGCATCGAACGGCTGGGGGGGGAGGCTCCCCTGGAGGTGGACGTCCGGATCATCGCGGCCACCCACCGGGACCTGTTGGAGATGGTGCGCCAGGGCAGGTTCCGAGAGGACCTGTTCTACCGGCTGAACGTGGTCACCATCCGGCTGCCCCCCTTGCGGGAGCGGGGGGACGACGTGATCCTGCTGGCCCGCCACTTCGCCGGGCAGTTCTGCACCGAGTTCAAGCGGCCGCCCGTGGAGTTCGGCGACGACGCCCTGGAGACCCTGCGGCGTCACCCCTGGCCCGGGAACGTCCGGGAGCTTCGAAACGCGGTGGAGCGGGCCGTGCTCCTCACCGAGGGACCGGTGATCTCGGCGTCGGACTTGGGGTTGCCCGACGCGGGGCCCCCGGTTCCCAAGGACTGGGAGGGAGAGACGTTTCGGTTCTACTTCCCTTCGGGCGGGGTGCCCCTGGACGTGGCCGAGAGAGAGCTCCTGGTGGCCGCCCTGCGCCGGTCCCGGTGGGTCCAGAAGGATGCCGCCCGGCTGCTGGGCATCACCAAGAGGGCCATCCACTACAAGATCGAGAAGCACGGGATCACGCACCCCTCCTGGACCAAGAACCGACCCCCCCCGGACCCGGAGGGTGACACCGGCCCGCCGGATCGGGTATAGGAACGGGGCGGGAAGTCGGAACCCCGAGCCCGGAGGGGACGATGCTGTTCGAGCGGTACCGCAAGATGAACCACAGGGATCGGGCGCTCTTGGACGGCCGCCTGATCACCTACCACTTTTACGTGGGGGGGGTGACGCTCCTGGTCCTGGGCTGGATCGGGATCGCCCAGCAGGGGAGGTATGCCTGGGTGGCCGTGGTGTTCGGGCTGGCCAGCCTGGCCATGGGGACCGGCCTCCACTGGTTCCACCGCCGCATGATCCGGAGCCCCCACCGGGACGCCTACCTGGTGACCATCACCGCGGCCCTGGGCCGGCACCGGTTCCCCCTGTTGCCGAGCCTGCTGGGCATCTTGATCGTGTTCAGCGTGGCCGTAACCCTGCTGTACCTGCTGAGCGGGTGAGGCCGGGGTCCCAGTAACTTCGGTCGTTGGTCGTCGGTCGAGGGCCTTCGGCCCGCTGGGCGGCTAGGCAGCTAGGCGGCCGGGCGGCTCCAAAATCCAGTTTCTAGTCTCTAGTTTCTGGTCTCTAGCCCGCAGCGGCCGACGGGGGCTTCTCAGTGCCGGAGCCGAGCAGACAAGGGGTTGGTCGAGCGATGAACCGAGACGAACTCCTTTTGCGGGGCGCTGACGACTTCGTGCGCCTCGACAGCCTGTGCTCCGAGCTGCTCCAGGAGTTCGCGGCCTGGCTGCGCGACGATCAGGGACGGACGCCCCTGGAGGCAGGGGGGCTGGCCCACCAGGCCGACCGGTACCTCCGGGACTTCGTGGTGGACTGTAAGGAGACCGGGCCGGCGGACGAGGACCCCACCCTGGTGCGCCAGTACCTGGCCAACTGGTACGTCGTGCACACCCTCTACCCCACCCACGACGAGATCGACCGGATCCGCGAGGCCTTGGTCCTGCTCTACCGGTTTCTGGCGGGGAAGGGAATCGTGGGAGAGGCTGCCCGCGATGCGGCCGAGGCCGCCTTGGCGGAGGCCGGATACTTCCACGACCGGCTGGAGGCGTTCTGGAACCTCACGCCGGAGGAGATCGACCCCTGGCGGGCCCAGGACGACTACCGCCGCCGGCGGCAGGGCTAGTTGGCTAGGCGGCCAGGCAACGTGCGGTGTAACCGGACGCCCTCCCGCGGCGGCGGGGGGCCTGCTTCCGGCCGTGCGTGAGTGCAGCATCCGATGTACGCTGCATCCGTCACTCAGCCCGGGGGACGAAGCGTTTCAGCGGACCTTATTGCGAGACTTCCCGGAAGCGAAGCCGACCGGGCACGCGGCGGCTGAGTGCCGGATGCAGCGACTGTCGGAGCCACGCCCGGCGCTCCACCAGACCCCCCGCCGCCGGGTTGGCGAGAGCCACTCGCCCTGGGGGCCAGGAGACCGAAGACCGAAGACCGTGGACCGAAGTTCCTGAGCCTCCCAGCCTTTTTACGGCAGCTTGATCTTCCCGCCCCCCGGCCGGGGCATGGGGCCGCCCTTGAGCCCGGCCGTGAGGTCGGGGCTGAGCCCCATGCCGGCCTCGGCCGGGGTCACGATACGGGAGGCCTCGCGCAGCTGGGCCTCGCGAACCTCCCGCACCAGGCGTTGGACGGCCTCGTTGATAGCTTGGGGGAACTTGTCGCAGGCCTCCTCCAGGGTGGCCGCGTCGATCGGCGCCTGCACGGGCAGCAGGCCGGCCGGGGTCAGGATCTGGGTCTCACCCATGTATAGGGGCTGCCGGTCCGGGTCGTCGGACCCGTCGGCCCGCACCGGAACGAGCCGTCGGATCGTGGCGGCCCGCAGGTCGGTGAACATCTCCTCCCGGAACAGGTTGGCCTTGTTCACCTCCACCTGCACCGGTCCTTCGTTGCTCCGCTCTTCGCTCACGTTGGATCTCCTGACAGAAGGTTTAGGCCCCGTCGGGGCCGGTGACCCGGTTGGTCAGCCGGCCGATGCCCTCGATCTCCACCGAGACCAGGTCCCCGGGTTTCAAGAACACCGGTGGGGTTCGGGCGAACCCGACCCCCGGGGGGGTGCCGGTGAGGATCACCGTGCCTGGCAGCAGGGTGGTGTCCCGGCTCAGGAAGCTCACCAGCCGGGCCACGGGGAAGATCATGTCGTCGGTGCCCCCGTCCTGCACCAGCTCTCCGTTCAGGGCCGTGCGGATCCTCAGGGCCTGGGGGTCGGGAATATCGTCCCGGGTGACCAGGGCCGGCCCCAGGGGGCAGAAGGTGTCGAAGGACTTGCCCCGGATCCACTGGCCCCCGTTGTGCTTCTGCCACCGTCGGGCCGACACGTCGTTGGCCACGGTGTAGCCCAGCACGAAGTCCATGGCCCGCTCCTCGGGTACGTCCCGGGCCTTGCGGCCGATCACCACTGCGAGCTCCCCCTCGTAGTCCACCTCGGGCCCCCGCTCGCAGCAGGCCGGGATCCGGATCGTTTGGTCCGGTCCCACCACCGCGGTGGTGGGCTTCATGAACAGCACCGGGTCGTCGGGGATGGGGAGCCCGGCCTCCTGGGCGTGGGCCCGGTAGTTGAGGCCCACGCAGAAGATGTTCACCGGCTCCACCGGCGCCAGGAACCGCAGAACGTCGGCGGTGCGGAAGGTGGGGGAGAGCCCGGTAAACGGGTCGCCCTCCAGCTCCTCCACCACGCCGGGCGGATCTTCCCGGCCGTACCAGACGTTCCCCCGCATGTCTTCATACCGGACGATGCGCATGGAGAGCCTCGTCGTTTCGAGGATGGCCTACAGGGTAGGCGGAGGGAGGGACCCGGGGCAAGCCCTGGGATTCGGTCGCCGGTCTGGGGCCTTCGGCCCGCTAGGGGGTTCAAAGGCTAGAAGGCTGGAAGGCTAGAGGGCTGGAAGGCTCAAACCCTCCCGGATTTCAATGGGTTCGAGGCATCGCCGTGCCTGGTCGCCTCCGCCTCAGGGGCCGCCGCCACCGACCCGCGGGCAGGGGGGCTGCGATTCAGGTGCCAGGGGTCAGAGGTCAGAAACCCGTGTCCTCTGTCCTCTGATCCCTGGTTCCTGAACCGTAGGGTCGCGCGGCGGCCGAAGGGGGCTTCCAGCTTTCTAACTGTCCAGCCTTCGGGTCCAGCGGGCCGAAGGCCCGCACTTACCCGATCCGGGCCAGGGCCTTCAGCCGGTCCCAGCTCTCGTCCACCTGGGCCTGGATCCGGTCCAGGTCCTCCCGGGTCAGGTGCTTGAACCGGCCCTGCGTGCGGTAGTACTCGTCCACCAGGTAGCCCACCGGCTCCAGGTTGATGGTGTAGCGCACCCCCTCCTCCACCTCGTACAGGGGGAAGATCCGGGTCTGCACCGCCAGCCGGGCGAGCTTCACACTGATCTCGCTGGGCACCTTCCAGCCGGTGGGACACGGGGCGTATACGTGGAGGAACTTCGTGCCCTTCAGGGACACCGCTTTCTGGACCTTGCGGACCATGTCCTCGGGGTAGGCGATGGAGGCCGTGGCGGCATAAGGGATCCGGTGGGCCGCCATGATCTGCATGATGTCCTTCTTGCGGGTGGGCTTGGGCGAGCCGGTGGGCGTGGTAGTGGTCCAGGCGCCGGTCGGGGTGGCACCGGAACTCTGGACCCCGGTGTTCATGTACGCCTCGTTGTCGTAGCACACGTACAGGATGTTCTCGTTGCGCTCGGCTGCCCCCGAGAGGGACTGGAGCCCGATGTCGAAGGTGCCGCCGTCGCCGGCCCAGGTCACCACCTGGGTCTCGGTGTCGCCCCGGGCGTCCAACGCGGCCCGGATGCCGCTGGCCACGGCCCCGCCGGTCTCGAACGCGGTGTGGAGCACCGGCACCTGAAGGGCGGTGTAGGGGAACGGGCCGCCGATGATCGACCAGCAGCACGCCGGGATCGACAGGACCGCCTTCTCCCCCAGCCCCTTCAACAGGAACCGCATGGCGATGGCCGCGCCGCATCCGGGGCAGGCCAGGTGGCCCGAGTACATCCGCTCGTGCACGGGAAGTTCGATGGGCATGGCGATCTCCGCTAGAGCTTGAGCCCTTCCCACAGGATGTCGGAGGGGGGCTCGTCCCCCAGGGCCCGGGCCACGACGGACTCGATGGTCTGGGGCGTGATGTCCCGGCCCCCAAGGCCCGCAACGAAGGGGTACACGGCCGGCTGCTCGCCCCGAAGCGCGAGGGCCGCTCGGATCTCGCTGGCGAAGATGCCACCGGATCCGAACGAGATGTTCCGATCCAGCACGATCACCCGGTCATAGGGACCCAGCACCCTCCGGATCTCCTCGTGGGGGAACGGCCGGAACAGCTTGAGCTTTACCACGTCCACGCCGATGCCCTTCTGCCGCAACGCCGCCTGGGCCACCCGGGCCGTGCCGGTGACCGACCCGGTGGTCACCAAGGCCAGGGGGGCCCGTTCGCCCTCCCTGCAGGGGATCCGGTGCACTGCCCCGTAGGAGCGGCCGAACCGTCGGCCGAACTCGGCGTCGATCTCGTCGTGGGCCCGGAGGGCATCCTCCATGGCCTGCTGGATCTTGTACCGAAACTCCATATAGTACTCGGGGCTCGCCAGCTGGTTGAAGGCGTGGGGGTCGGCCGGGTCGAGGATCTCGGTGGGTTCCCAGGCCGGCAGGAACGCGTCCACCTCGTCCTGCTCGGGCACCTCCACCGGCTCGTAGGTGTGGGAGAGGAAGAACGCGTCCAGCACCACCATGGCCGGCAGGCTCACCCGCTCGGCCAGCTTGTACGCGATAAGGATCGTATCGAGCACCTCCTGCACGTCCTCGCAGTACAGCTGGATCCAGCCGGTGTCCCGCTGGGACAGGCTGTCGGTCTGGTCGGCCCAGATGTTCCAGCCCGGTCCCATGGCCCGGTTCACCTCGGCCATCACGACGGGCAGCCGGGCGCCGGCGGCCCAGTGGAGCATCTCGTGCATCAGGGCCAGACCGTGGCTGGAGCTGGCCGTGAACGACCGGGCGCCAGCCGAGGCCGCTCCGATCACGGCGGCCATGGCCGAGTGCTCGCTCTCCACCCGGATGAACCGGGCGTCCAGGACCCCGTCGGCCACCAGCTCGGCCAGCCGCTCCACGATGTGGGTCTGGGGGGTGATGGGGTAGGCGCTGATCACCTTCACCCGGGCCAGCTCCACGGCGTGGCTGACGGCGTGGCTGCCCTCCAGCACCCGCCTCATCGGGGCTCCTCCTCCAGGATCATGGCGTTGCGGGGGCACTCCACCACGCACACGCCGCATCCCTTGCAGTAGTCGTAGTTGATCTCCCGGGTGCCGGCGCGCAGGTCCCGCAGCACCGACACGTCGGGGCAGAACAGGTAGCAGTTGTCGCACTGGTCGCACTGGCCGCAGTGGAAGCACCGCTCCGACTCCTTGAGGGCCAGCGAGGCCGAGATGCGCATCTTCACCTCGTCGAAGCCGGTACGGCGCTCCTCCAGGGTGATGCGGGGCCGCTCCCGGCGCTCTTGGAACCGGAAGTAGATGGTGTTGAGCTCGTCGTAGCGCACCACGTGGTCCTGCTGGGCCGCCCGATCGCCGCTTAGATACCGATTCATCGACACCCCGCCCTTGCGGCCGACCCGGATCGAGGGCCAGATCGAGGTCGCGTCGCGGCCGCGCAGCCGCGTGTCGATCACGAGCGCCGCCTCCTTGCCCGAGGCGATGGCCGTGACCACGGCCTTGCGGTCGTTCACCAGGTCGCCACCCACGAGCACGGGCGGCCGGGCGGCCCACTCGCCCTCGGGCGCGATCCGCTTCAGGTGGAGGCCCTCCGCCACCAGGCCTTCCCCGGTCACCTCGGCCGGCGCCCCCTGGGACGGCCCGGCGCCGATGGCGGTAACCACGGCGTCCACCTCCACCTCCACGTCGGGGTGACCAGAGGGAACCGCCCTCGGCCGTCCCCCCTCGTCCTCGTCCAGGATCTCCATGGTGGTGAGCACGAGCCGAAACCCGCCTTGGGGTAGAGGCTCGATGCGCTTGGGGGCGAGCAGGGTCTGGAACGGGATCCCTTCCTCCCGGGCCTCCTGGATCTCTTCGGGAAGGGCCGGCATGTCCTGGAGCCGGCGGCGGTAGTATACCGCCGGCTCGGCGCCGAGCCGCAGGAGCGAGCGAGCCACGTCCATGGCCGTGTTGCCGCCGCCGATCACGGCCACCTTCCCCGAGACCTCGGGGGTCTCGCCCTGCCGGATCGCCTCCAGGAGGGTCAGCCCGTCCTGGGCGTGCTCCTCGCCCTCGGCTCCCAGGGGTGCCGGCTTCCAGGTGCCCACGGCCAGGAACACAGCGTCGTAGCCCGAGAGCTCGTCCCAGGTGAGGTCCGAGCCCAGGCGTCGGTTCCCGTGGAACCGCACCCCCTCGTTCAGGATGAGCCCTACCTCCCAGGCCAGCGCGTCCAGGGGCAGCCGATACTCGGGGATCCCGTACCGGAGCAGTCCCCCCGGCTCCTCGCGGGCATCGAACAGGTCCACCTCGTGGCCCAGGCGCAGCAGGAAGTAGGCCGCGGTCAGCCCTGCGGGCCCGGCCCCCACCACGGCCACCCGGCCACCGCCGGCAGCCGGCTCGGGGGGCGGGGGGGAAAGACCCAGCTTCCACGCGTGGTCCGCCAGGAAACGCTCCAGGGAGTTGACCGTGACCGGGTCGTCATACTCGCCCCGGTTGCAGGCCGTCTCGCAGGGGTGGTAGCACACCCGGCCACACACCCCCGGCAGGGGGTTCTCCTCCCGGATCCGTAGCCAGGCCGCCTCGAAGTCCCCCTGGCCCAGCAGGATCTGGATCCGGGCGATGTCCTCGGCGGCCGGGCACCCCTCGGCGCAGGGAGCCACCTTGTCTTGGTAGCGGGGCCGGAGGAACCTCCAGGACCCGGTCCGGTTCCACAGCATGGTGTCGGTCGAGCGGGACATGGGGGGCAGGTCCCGGACCGAGCGGAACGTCACTGGGCTCATGGGGCAGCCTCCGCTGGCGCCTCCGGGAGCACGACCGTCTCGTAGGCCTCCCTGGCGGCGGCGATATTGGCCTCGTGGTGGGACGGTACCTCCTCCTGGATGGCCTCGCACACCGCGTCCACCGACACCAGACCGGTGACCCTGGCGAAGGCCCCCAGGATGGCGGTGTTCACGATGGGATGGGTTCGAGATCCGAGCCGATGGCGCAAGGCGATGCGGCTCGCGTCCACCGTGGCCACCCGGAACGAGGTGAACCGGGGGTATGCGTTGGGGAGCTTATCGGTGTTCAGCAGGAGGGTGGCTCCGGGTTTGAGACCACGGGTCACGTCCACCACCTCGATCAGGGTGGGATCGAGCACCACCACATGATCGGGGGTGTACACGTTGGTGCGCAGATGGATCTTCCGGTCGTCGATCCGGATGTACGCCTCCACGGGGGCCCCCCGCCGCTCCACCCCGAAGGCGGGGAACGCCTGGACGTACTTCCCTTCGATGAAACACGCGGCGGCCAAGATGTTGCTCGCCACCACCGCGCCCTGCCCCCCCCGTCCGTGGAACCGGATCTCAACCACGGCTCACCCCCGTTCGCCGGTGTAGACCACCACCAGGGCCCGGGCCTCCCTGTTGCCCAGGGCCCGGAAGGCGTGGGACACGTCCGACTCGAAGTACAGGCTGTCGCCGGGCTTCAGGGTGCGCACTTCGTCCGGGGTGCGGAACTCGATCTCGCCCTCGATCACGTGGACGAACTCCTCCCCTTCGTGGGAGTAGAACACCATGTCCTTTTTCTCCAGGGGCGGGAATGTCACCAGCAAGGGCTCCATGTGCTTGCGGGACTTGTGGAGCTCAAGGGACTCGTACAGGTACCCCACCTCGCTCGCGTCCTGGTGGGACCGGCGGGTGAACCGGCGGCGCTCCGGAGCACGGGTCACCGCGATCTTCTCCTCCTGCTCCTCCTCCTGGAAGAAGTAGGAGATGTTCACGTCCAGGGCCCGGGCGATCTTGAGCAGCGTGGCCACCGGGGGCATGACGTGGCCGTTCTCCACCTGGGAGAGGAGGGGCTTCGACAGGCCGGTCTTGGCCGAGAGGTCCTGGAGCGTGTACCGCCGGCGTTGGCGAAGCTCCCGGATCTTCTGGCCGATGCCCAGGTCTTCCAGTTCGGGGTCGATGCGTTTGGCCATGGGGGGTCTCCTCCGGTGTGCGGAACGGCAAGAAGCCTATCCCGGGAAAGGGTTTGATGTCAAGAAACATATTTTGAGAGAGCCAACAAAGGGCGTGGATGGGCACAGTATAGCGCGTGTTTGGCGCAAAGAAACCCTCGTTTCAGCCGGGGCCCCTGCCGTGCCGTGGGGAGGGGGGCATCGGCAGGCCGCGTCGCGGACTGCCCGCGAAGCAGGAGCTCCTGGTGCCGGTCAGGCGGGCGGGGGTTTCGCCGGACCAACCCGGCGTGGTATCTTCCCGCCGCCCCGTTTGGGGGAAACCGATCCTCCAGGGAAACACCCTCAGGCCCTTGCGGGGCCCTACTAAAGTGCGGCGTAACCGGACGCCCTCCCGCGGGGGCGGGGGGCCTGTTTCCGGCCGTGCGCGAGTGCAGCATCCGATTTACGCTGCATCCGTCACTCAGCCCGGGGAACAAAGCGTTTCAGCGGATCTGATGGGGAGACGGGCGGGAAGCGAAGCCGACCGGGCACGCGGTGGCTGAGTGCCGGATGCAGCGACTGTCGGAGCCACGCCCGGCGCTCCAACAGGCCCCCCGCCCCCGGGCCGTGAGGTGATGTCAAGGAGGCGCGGTGATGCTTAGAACGCTTGGAAATGGGCCGGTTTTCAAGCCTCCGAGCGTCCCAGCCTCCCAGCGTCCTAGCGGAAGTTACTGGAAGGAGGGAGGTGGTCACCATGGGTGGGAGCAAAAACGAACGGTACTTCCAGTTGTGGAACGAGTCGGAGGCCCTGGCCACGAAGATGCTCCCGGTTCTGAGCGACCTGCGGGTGGACCGGGGGGTGCTGGTGCATGTGTTCGGTCGGTCCATCGCCAAGGTGAGCTCGGTGGAGATCCTCAAGGTCCACCGCCACGCCCGGTTGATCCTGGGGCGGGAGCTCACGGTCCAGGACACGTTCCCTGTGCTCCAAGCCGTATCCAGGCTGGACCTGGGGCCCTGCCGCATCGACCTGGGCAAGCTCACCGTGCGCTACCAGAAGGAGGGGGGCGATCTGGATGCGTTCGTGGTCCGGGAGCTCGAAGGCGTGACCACGGGGGTGCGGCCGGTGCTGGAGCCGCCCCAGGACGTGGTGCTGTATGGGTTCGGCCGGATCGGCCGGTTGCTGGCCCGGATCCTGGTGGACAAGACCGGTAAGGGCGACAAGCTGCGGGTGCGGGCCGCGGTGGTGCGCCGGCCCGAGGAGCCCGATCTGTGCAAGCGGGCTTCGCTGTTCCGCCTGGACTCGGTCCACGGGCCGTTTCAGGGCACCACGATGGTGGACGAGGAGGAGAACGCCATCGTGGCCAACGGCAACCTGATCCGGATCCTCTACGCAGACGACCCTGCGTCCATGGACTACACCCAGTACGGCATCCGGGACGCCATCGTGGTGGACAACACCGGCAGGTGGCGCGACCGCAAGGGGTTGGGCAAGCACCTGGAGGCCAAGGGGGTGAGGAGCGTGCTCCTCACGGCTCCGGGCAAGGGAGACATCCCCAACATCGTGTACGGCGTGAACCACGGCACCCTGGATCCCGGCGAGCGGATCGTGTCGGCGGCCTCGTGCACCACCAACGCCATCGTGCCGGTGCTCAAGGTGATCCACGACCGGTACGGCATCGAGTCGGGCCACGTGGAGACCTGCCACGCCTACACCAACGACCAGAACCTGATCGACAACTTCCACAGCAAGCCCCGTCGGGGCCGGGCCGCGGCCCTGAACATGGTGATCACCTCCACCGGCGCGGCCGAGGCCGCGGCCAAGGCCCTGCCTCAGCTCAGGGGCAAGCTCACGGGCAACGCCGTGCGGGTGCCCACCCCGGACGTGTCGTTGGCCATCCTGAACCTGCGGCTCCAGAAACCCACCACCCGCCAAGAGGTCAACGACTACCTGCGCCGGATCGCTCTGGACAGCCCCCTGCAGAACCAGATCGACTTCACCACCAGCCCGGACATCGTGAGTTCCGACCTGATCGGGTCGCGCCATGCAGGCGTTGTGGACGGCGAGGCCACCATCGTCAACGGCACGGACGGCCGCAACGTGGTGCTCTACGTGTGGTACGACAACGAGTTCGGTTACGCCTGCCAGGTGATGCGGCTCCTGCAGCAGATGGCCGGACTGGACCTGCCCGAGCTTCCGAAGACGGTGTGAGGGAGGCTGGGAGGCTAAAAGGCGCGCATGAAATCGAACGGCCGGCCCCAAAAAGGGCCGGCCGTTCTCGTCATGGAAGCCCCGTCAGGCCCCATGCCCACCGGGGCCCTGGCGACGGTTCGGGAGCCTCCCCGCGGCCTAGCCGTCTGGCCGCCCAGCGGGCCGAAGGCCCGTCGATCCGTCCGTGCGCAGCACCCCCGTGATCACGCCGTGGCAGCGGCAGGCCGTGGCCACCAGCGCCGGGCCGGTGTGGGCCGTGAGCCGGGCCAGCAGGTGGAGGAGCTCCTCGGGCCGGTACCCGCCGACCCCCGGGGCGAGCTGGTGGCTTCGCAGGACGAACGGTCGGAAGGGCGGCACGTCGAGCTCGGCGAGCAGGCGGAACAGGTCCTTCGGTCTGGGCTTCCCCGTGACCGTGCACCGGTCGGCTGGCTCAGGGCAGTCGGGGGGGCATCGCCAGTCGGCGTGGCTCGTGTAGATCTCGTCGGCCGAGGCCCGCAGGGGGTGGGGGACCGCCCGCTCCACCTCGGGGGGGATCGGGTGGCGGACCAGCCGGTCGTGCCCCAGCTCGGCCAGGCACCACAGGGCCGCCAGGTGCACCGGCACGGCCGGCACGATCCAGTCGGCCCCGCCCGGGCCCCGCACGTGCTCCTTTTGCTCGGAGAGGAACCCCACCGCGTCGGCCACCCGGGTCTCGGCGCCCAGACGCCGGGCGGCCTCCAGCCCTGCGGAGGCCCGGTCCACCACCCGCACCGAGGCCCCGGCCGCGATCAGCTTGGCCGCGGCCCGGGTGCCGAACCGTCCTCCCCCCAGAATCCAGACGCGCAAGGCTTCGGCTCCTGCTTCCATGGAACTTCGGTCTACGGTCGACGGTCTTCGGTCTCCTGGTACCCAGGTATTAATACCAACGGAAGTATTGCCAGATCTTCGGCGTTCACAAGGGAACCAGCGGGTGGGCGGCTGGTGGAGAGCCGGGCGCGGCCCCTCACGTCGCCGCGCCCTCACCAAGCAGGAATCGCCTTGGAAGTTCCGGAACTTCCGCCACCGGCGCCCCGACCTACCGGGCTGACGACGGCATGCGAAGGCGCGGCGAAAGGGGTGCCGCACTCGCGCCCGGCCGGAGCCAGCCCCCCACCCGCGCCCGGCAATACCTTCGTAGGCCTTAGTAAATGCCTGTCGCCGACCCGCGGGCCGAAGGCCCCATTCTCCCCTTGGCGTCGGCCGGGGGGCAAGGTCACCCCGAGCGGTTGAGGGAGAACCGCACGGGTACCACCACCTCGGACGCCACGGGCTCGCCACCGCGCACCGCCGGACGGAACCGCCAGCCCCGCACCGCCTCGAGGGCGGCCCGGTCGAGCACCCGGTAGCCCGAGCTCTGCTCCACCGAGGCGTCGAGCACCCGGCCGTCGGGCGACACCCGTACCCGGAGCCGCACCACCCCCTGCCACCCCCGCCGCCGGGCCAGGCGCGGGTAGGAGGGCGGCGCGATCGCGGCGTAGTCGGGTTGGGCGTCCCGGTCCTCGGCGCCCCCTCCGGAGCCGTCGGCTCCCGTGGTGAGTGGGGGTGCCGGGGCTTTCCCGGCCGAAAGGGGGTGCGCGACCGTTGCCCCGCCGGCCGCACCTCCTGGCGCAGGGGGGATGGGCGGTGCTTCGGGGGCGAGCCCCTCCACGGCAGGGGAGACGGCTGCCAGGCCAGCCGCAGGTCCGCCCGTCCGAGCCGGTGCAGAAGGGTCCGTTTTTGGGGCTACCGCCGGCTCCTGGGGCGGGGCCTCGGCCGCCTCGGGTGTCTCGGAGGGCAGGACGGCGTCCGGGAGGGTCGTCGGCCGAACCGGCGCAGGAGGCGGCTCGGGCTCGGGAGCCTTGTGGGATGCTGGGGACGGTGTGGGAGGAGCCTGTGGCCTCGGCTCGGGCCTCGGCGCCGGCTCCGGCCGGGGCCGAGGGGGGACGGCTTCTCTCGCGGGCTCGGGTCTGGGGCGGTGCACGGCCGGTTGGGGCCTGGAGCGGGTGGTTGGCCGAACGGGTCGGGTGGGCTGGCGGCGGCGGATCTCCACGGTGGTCCGGCCGGACCGCTTCGGCGGGGCGGAGATCTTGGCCGTCCGTTTACGCCGCACGGCCCTGCGGGGCTTGGGGCGGGAGGCCTCGATGGTCTGCCCCCGGGCCGGCCCCCCCTTCTCTCCCCGTGGGCCGGAAGGCGCGTCCAGGAGCAGAACCCGCACGGGGATCGGGGCAGGAGGGCCGGCCCCGCGGCCTGGCCCGGCGGCGACCCACAGCGAAAGACCCAGGGCATGGATCGCGAGGGAGACCGCGATCCACCGCTCCAACGAGGGGGTCATCGAGACCCCTCCAGGGCCGGGTCCCTCGCGGGCAGCACGGGCAGCACCCGAGGTCGGCCGGTGGCCGGATCGGGCTCCACCCGCACGATCACCGAGAACGCCTCCCGGATCCTCGCCGGCGTCAGCACCTGCCACGGGGTGCCCACGGCTAACGGTTCTCCCCCGGGAGAGAGCAGCAGCAGCCGGTCCGAGATGGCGGCGGCCAGGTCGAAGTCATGGGTCACGTGCACGATGGTCCGGTCCTCGTCCCGGTGGAGCCGTACCAGGAGCTCGGCGATGCCGAGGCGGTGGCGGATGTCCAGGTGGCTGGTGGCCTCGTCCAGCAGCAAGATCGGGGTCTCCTGGGCGAGCGCCCGGGCCAGCACCACCCGCTGGAGCTCCCCGCCGCTCAACCGGGTGACCGGCCGCCGGGCGAGGTGGAGGGTGTCGGTCAGGGTCAGGGCCTTGTCCACCGCGGCCCGGTCGCCTCGTCGTGGTCCTCCGATCCCCGGGGCGTGGGCGAAGCGGCCCATGGCCACGAACTCCCACGCCGTGTATGGAAACGGCGTGGCCGTGGCCTGGGGCACCACGGCCATCCAGCGGGCCAGCTCCCGCCGCCGGTACCGGTGCACGGGCCGGCCGTCGAGCAGAACCCGCCCGCCCCCGGGCGTAAGCGCTCCCCGCATCAGGCGCAGGAGGGTGGACTTGCCGCATCCGTTGGGCCCCAGCACGCCCAGGATCTCGCCCCGGCGCACCTCCAGGCTCAACCGGCGGAGCACCGGCGGGCCGTCCCCGAACCGGAACGTGAGCTCCTCGATCCGGATCACGCCCGTCCGTCCTTCTGGCGCAGCAGGTACAGGAAGAACGGAGCGCCCACCAAGGCCGTGACCACGCCCACCGGGACCTCGGCTGGCGCGAGCACCGTGCGGGCCACGGCGTCGGCCCCAAGCAGGAACGCGGCGCCCAGCAGCGCGGAGGCGGGGAGCAGCCGCCGGTGCCCTGGGCCCCACACCAGACGCACGGCGTGGGGCACCACCAGTCCCACGAACCCCACCAGGCCGGCCAGGGCCACGGCCGCGGCGGTCAGCCCCCCGGCCGCTCCGAGCAGCAGCAGCCGCGCCCGTCCCACGTCCAGGCCCAGATCGGCCGCGGTCTCCTCCCCCTGGGTCAGCAGGTCCAGGGCCGGGGCCTGGAGCCAGAGAACCAGGAACGCGACCCCGGCCCACAGCCCGGCCGCCGGAAGCCACCCGGGCGACGCCCCCGACAGGTCCCCGGCCAGCCAGAAGATCGCGGTTCGTACCGGGTCGGAGGGGGAAGTCCACAGCAGGAACAGGAGCAGGGCCGAGCAGAAGCTGCCCACCATCACGCCCGACAGGATCAGGGTGTGGGGCGAGCCCCGGTGGGCCCGGGCCACCACGTACACGAACCCCAAGGCTGCCACCGCGCCCAGGAACGCGGCCGCGGGCACGGCCAGGGGGGTGGTCAGGCCCAGGGACAGCGCGGCCACGGCCCCGAGGGCCGCGCCGCCGGACACCCCCAGGATGTACGGGTCGGCCAGGGGGTTGCGCAGCAGGCCCTGGAACGCCCCGCCGGCCGCGCCCAGCCCCGCCCCCACCAGGGCGGCCAGGGCCGCCCGGGGCAGCCGCACCCGGAGCACGATCGCCACGTGTGTCGGGTCGGTGCGGCCGTTGCCCAGCAGGATGCCGCCGATCTCGCCCCACGAGAGCCGCAGCGACCCGGCCCACAGCGAGAACCCCAGGCCGGCGAGGAGCAAGGCGGACAGCACGGCCGCCCAGGGCAAGCGCCGTTGGGGGGTCATGGGCCTTCCTCCGGAAACGCGTCCGGGTGGATGGCGCGGGCCAGGGCTCGCAAGCCCCGTGCGAGCCGCGGCCCGGGGCGGTGGATCCAGTCGGCCGGGATCTCGACCACCCGGCCGGCGGCCACGGCCTTGAGCTCGGGCCACCGGTCGAACAGCCGGCCGGGGGCGGGCTGGCCCGGATGGGGCGACACCACCACCACGTCCGGATCTGCCGCCAGCAGGGACTCGGGGCCCCACGTGGGGTACCGCGACGGTCCGGCGGGCACCACGTTGCGGCCGCCCGCCGTCGCGATGAGATCGTGGGCCAGGGTGCCGGGGCCGGCCACCACCAGGGGCTCGACCATGACGCACAGGAGCACGCGGGGCCGGGGAAGATCCCGCACCCGGTCCCGGACCTCTGCCACGGTGCGCTCCAGGCCGGCCGCGAGCCGCTCGCCCGCCCGGGCCGCCCCCACCACCCGGCCCACCCGGCGGAGCATCGCCACGGTGCTGGCGAGGCTCCGGGGATACACCACGTACACCGGGATCCCCAGGCCCTCGAGGCGGTCGATCAGCAGGGGAGGGGTCGCGTCGGCCGAGCCGAACACGAGATCCGGGGCCAGGGCCACGATGGCCTCCAGGCTGGGGTCTGCGTAGCCGCCCACCTTGGGCTTGGATTGGGCCTCGGCCGGAAAGGTACAGAACCGGGTGACCCCGGCCACCCGGTCCTGCACGCCCAGGGCGTAGAGCACCTCGGTCACGCTGGGCACCAGCGACACGATCCGCCCCGGCCGGTCCGGCACCTCGACCCGGCGGCCGAGCGCATCGGTCCACACGGCCGCGCCGGCGGCCGACGCGCCCGCCGCCAGCATCAGGGCGAGGATGCCCGCCCTCAGGAAAAGGGCTCGGCTGCTCAATGGGAGTTCATACCGAGTTGGGGAGTTCATACCGAGTTGCGATCAAATCGAGAGCCCCCGAGCCGGGGCAAGGGACCTGCCTCCGGCCGGGCGCGAAGCCAGGCATTGAGATTCGCCGCGCAGGCACGGGACGGCGGAGCTGGCTTCATGGCTACCCGGTGGAATCCGTACCATTTCGCAGTCCAAACGCCGGAAGCGCTACGCGGCGAGCCAAGGGGCCGCGCCCGGCTCTCCGACAGGCCCCTTGCCCCTCCGAGCAGGGGCCTAATAGCTTTAAAGGCAAGTTGGTATCAGAACACCGCGATGGAGTTCGGCGGCAGGCCCACGTCCACCGGGCTGCCTTCCACCTCCTGGTCGGTCGCGGTGTCATAGATGCGCACGCCCGGGCTGGTGGTGTCCCGGTCGGGCACCAGGAGCCGTCCCTGGCCGTCCAGGGCGAGGCCCGGGATGAACGCCCCTGGCAGGCCCAGCGTGCCCTGTTTCTGCCACGATCCGTCGGTCTTTTCCACCACGGCCACGTCGTTGGCCCACGACGAGTCCGTGACTACCACGTAGACCTTGGCGCCGTCCACCACGGCGAGGGCGCCCACGTCGCCCCCCAGGTCCCCCTCGGTCACGAAAAACCCTTCGGCGCTGTACGTGATCGGGTCCACCGTCTCCAGACCGCCGTCCTGGGCGCCGTAGCTGCCGGTCTCCGAGACCACGATCTTGCCCAGGGCATTGTCGTAGGTCAGGAACTGAGGGTTCGTGCCGGTCAGCACGATCGGGTCCTTCGTGTCGGGCGTGGAGGAGTCCGCGTCCACGATCTCGTTCGTGGCCGTGTCGATCACCACCACGTACGATGCGTCGGTGGGCGCGAACCAGCTGTTGCGGTCCAGCCTCTGGAGGGCCACGAACAGCTTCCCGTCCACGATCACCATGGCCGAGGCCTCGGGGATGCCGTCGGCGTCGGCAAACCCGCTCAGGTCCACCCGGCCCACCTCCTCGCCCGTGGTAGGGTTCACGATCAGCAGGTAGTCGGCCCCGTACAGGCTCACGTAGGCCTTGGCGTCGCTCACGAAGGCCATGGCGTGGGGGTTCGTGCCGTTGCCGGTGGTGAACTGGACAACCGGAGCGGTCAGATCCGAGGGGTCCATCACCGTGATGTTGTCGAACCCGTAGCGGTTGATCACATAGATCCTGCCGCCGTAGGCCGTGACGGCGTTGTCGCTCTCCACGATGCCGCTTCCTTGGAACGTCTGGGCCGCGAGGGTGTCGAGGTCGATCGTGGCGTACCCTCCCGTGGAGTAGTCGGTGGTGGCCACGAAGGCCGTGCCGGGTAGGGCCGGGGCGGCAGCGTCGGACCCGCCGGAGCTTCCCCCGCAGCCGGCCAGCAGCAGGCAGGCCGCGGCCAGGAACATCGCAGAGCGTTGGATCGTGTACCTCATGGTCTTCTCCTCCTTCTTGGGGGGACGGGGTCAGAGCTGGGCCGAGACCGTGGCGTAGTAGCTGCGGCCGGGCAGCGGAAACCCCAGGGCGTCCGACACCTGCTCGTCGGTCAGGTTCTTGAGCTCGAACGTGACGGTCAGGCCCCGGCCGGGTTGCACCGACAGCCCCAGGTTATGGATGCGCCGGGTCTCGGCCTTCTCGAAGTTGGCCGCGTCCAGGTAGTTGCCCGAGGTCCACGAGAGTTCGTGGAACACCTTGCCCCACCCAAAGAGCAGCTCCAGGCGGTTGAACAGCTCGTGCTCGGGCCGGGCCGGGAGCTGGTTGCCCCGGTAGTAGGGGATGTCGCTGGTGTTCTCGGTGTGCTGGAAGGTGTAGTTGCCGCTCACGGCCAACCGCCGGGTCACCTCGAGGCTCCAGGCGGTCTCCAGGCCCCAGACCCAGGCGCTCGACACGTTGGTGGCCCGCACGGTGCGCTGGGAGGTCTGCTCGAACAGGATCAGGTCGTCGGTGCGGCTCTGGAAGTAGGCCGCCTCCAGATGGAGCCGGCCGGCCGGCCAGACCGGATCCACCGCAACCCCGAGGTCCCAGTTGAGCCCGCGCTCGGGCACCAGCTCGGGGTTGCCGATCACCGTGCCGCGATCGCCGAACAGCTCGGTCAGGGTGGGGAACCGGTAGGCTCGGGCCGCGTTGGCCCGGACCTTGACCCAGGGGCGGGGTTGGTAGGAGAGCCCCAGCCGGTAGGTCCAGTACCCCTGATCGTCCAGGGAGGGGAGCTCCTTCCAGGAGAACGGCGCCCGGCCGCCGAACTCGTGGTCGAGGAAGGTGTAGAGCACCTGGGGCACCAGCACGAGGCGGTCGTCCAGGAGGTAGACCTCGTCCTCGACCCCGGCCTGATAGGTGGTGCGCTCCTGGGTGTCGCCCTCGGCCGGCTCGGCGAGCTCGTCGCGGGACTCGGCCCGCTCGTTCCGGTAGGCCCCCAGCAGGGTGAGCACCTGGTGCTCGCCCCAGTAGTAGGTGAGCATGCCGTCCGCGCCCCAGCCGACGGTCTCGTTCACGTTGTCCTGGCGGCCCACCCCGATCTCGCCCAGCGGGTCCAGGAAGGCGGTGGTCTCGTCGATCCGGTGCAGGAACAGCTCCGCGCCCAGGTTCTCGGAGAGGAACTCGTCGCGCACGGCCCGCACCGACAGCACGTTGCGATAGGTGCGAAGCCGCGCCGTGTCCGATTGGTTCGAGCCGATCCCGGGCACGCCCTCGCGTTTGTCGAAGTAGTCGTCCGAGAGCTCGAGGCGCAGCACCGGCGAGGGCTCCCAGGAGAACTTGGCCAGGAGGTTACGGGCGTAGAAGGCGTTGTTGCGGCGGGTGGTGGTCTCGTCGTCGTCCGGGTTGGCCCGGGTGCCGTTGTCGTCGGGGAACTCGAAGTCCCCGTCGGACGAGGTGTAGCTGCCGGAGACCAGGAGCCCCAGCCGGTCGCCCTCCCACGAGACCACGCCCCGCGTGTCCAGGGTGTCGAACGAGCCGTAGGTGGCGTCGGCCCGGGCGTTCCAGCCCGGCTTCGCCTTGCGGGTCACGATGTTGATCACACCCCCGATGGCGGGGGCGCGCAGCCGCAGGGGCGACGCGCCCCGGTACACCTCGATCCGCTCCACGTCGCCCAGGGGGAGGTCGCCGAGGTTCACCAGACCGGTGCCGGGGCCGGCCAGCGGCACGCCGTCCAGGAGCACCGCCACCTGCTGGGCCGTGGACCCGCGGATCGACGCCGTGGAGAACGCGCCCAGGCCGCCGAACCGGCGGATCGTAAGGCCCACCGACTGCTCCAGGACCTCCGGAACCGAGGTGGCCTTCTCCTGGAAACTCTTGGCCGGGATCACCGTGACCGCGGCCGTGCGTTCCGGGGTCTCCGTCGGCTCCGGTGGCGGCGCTTCGGCAGAGACCACCACCTCCTGGAGCACGGGGCCCTCACCGGCAGGCGCGGGGTGGGCGCGGAATGTCAACAGCAGGGCCAGCCCCACGACGGCCCGGACGGATCTCCCCACACGTTGGCGATGCGTGCAGCGTTCCATCGGCTCCTCTCGAAACCGAGCCCCGGATGGGGCGACGAAAAAAGCCCGCACGCCATGGACGGCGTGCGGGCTTCCCGTTTTTGAAGCACCGCTTCAGGGGCCCACCCTCCCAAAAGCCCGGGGAGGTTCGCGTGGGCCGCCCAGCCGGCAGGTCTTCTGGCTCGCGATTCATCCTCCGGGCCGCCTTCCCAGCCTCTCGGCCAGTGGCATCTGTGGCCCTTCGTCCTCGCTTACAGCGGCGGGTCCGCGGGGGACTTGCACCCCACTTCCCTTTTCAGCCCCAAGGGGCACCGGCGGGCAGATTCGATTTTCGAGCCTTCTAGCCCCAGTGAACCCCTCGTGTCAACGCCATCTTTTGGATCTTCAGCCCTCTGGGTGGCCAATGTCCCGTTCCGCAAGAAGAGATACGGATTGCTGCGGTGGGGCTGGGGGCTCCGACGGAGCGCGACGGCCGAGGCGGCCCCTGCGAGGCCGTTCAGCGAAGGAAGGGCCCCCAGCCCCGCCGCCTCGGGAAATGCACGACCTTGCGGAGCGTGACATTAGAACTCCACGGCGAGCTGGGCGGTCACCAGGTCCCGGCTGTCCAGGGTGTTGCCGTCCTCGTCCACCCCAAAGCCCTCGTCGTACTCCCCGTGCAGATACTCCAGGCTCACGCTCACCCCCTCCAGCGCACCCCACGAAACGACCGCCCCGTACTGGAGCTCCGGCTGTCCCCCCAGCTCCCGGCTCCCCTCCACACGCACCGCCACCTCCA
>JALUTY010000019.1 GCA_027021615.1 bacterium
GGTTGCCCTCGTGGTCCCGGATCAGGAGCTGGATCTTCGCGCCCCCGAGCCCGGGGATCCCGGCGGACTTGGCCATCTCCATGTCGATGCCGGGCATCACGTTGTTGATGATGTCCGCGGCCAGCTCCACCCCGGCCCGCAGCTCCCTTCCGGCCGCGGCAGCCCCCCCGGTCAGGGGGTAGATGACCCCGATCTTCACCACCTTCTCGGCCGCCCGGCCGGGCCCGGCCGGCAGCGCGAGGGCGACGAGAGCCGCAAGCAGCGTGACCACCGTTCTCTTCCCCTTGCGTCCCATGATCCTCTCTCCTTTCCGGCGGACGTGGCCGCCGTTTCAGGGGCTGTGCTCCCCCAGGGGATCGCTCAGAACACCGCCAGGCTCCGGTCCAGCACGTCCGTGACCAGCATCCGGCCCGGCGCGTGGGTGATGGCCAGCTCCGGCCGGGCGTTGCGGAGCGCCACCTGGGGCGTCACACCGCAGGCCCAGAACACCGGTACCTCGCCGGGCCGGATCTCCACCGGGTCGCCGAAGTCCGGCGCTCCCAGGTCGCGGATGCCCAGGCGCTCGGGGTTGCCCACGTGGACCGGCGCGCCGTGCACGCCCGGGAACCGGGCGGTCACGGTCACGGCCTTCGGCACCAGGTCCGAGGGGATCGGCCGCATGGTGACCACCAGGTTTCCCCGGAATACGCCAGCCGGCTCACACGGCACCGACGTGACGAACATGGGCACGTTGCACCCCAGCTCCAGGTGGCGCACCGGCACCCCGGCTTCGAGCAGGGCGGCCTCGAAGGTGAAGCTGCACCCCAACAGGAACGTGACGAGGTCGGGCCGCCACAGATCCCGCACGTCGTCCGCCGGGGTGACCCGGTCCCCCCGGAACACCCGGTACGCCGGGCAGTCCGTGCGTACGTCCGCGCCGGGGGCCGAGCGCCGGGGCTCGGTCCGGCCGGGCTCGAGCACCTCGAGAACGGGGCAGGGCTTGGGGTTTCTCTGGCAGAACAGGAGGAAGTCGAAGGCGAGGCTCTGGGGAAGGATCACCAGGTTCACCTGGGTGTAGCCGGGGCACAGCCCCGCCGTGGGCCCCCGCCACCGTCCCGAACGGATCGCTTGGCGAAGCTCGTTCGGCGACCAATGGCTTGCGGTGTGTCCCATGGGCTCCACCTTTTCCCCGGCAAAGGGCGCTGCGACCGTATGAATGACACACCGGGGCAGGGGTGTCAAGAAACGGCGTTTGGTGGTCCGCGGCTGGCTATGGCCGCCCCAGGCCCTGTAAGATCGGTCTCGCCTCGTTCGGGAACCGGAGGAGAACATGCTCGAGTTCACGCGGATGGCCCATTACGTCGCCCTGGGGTGTTACGCGCTGGCGGCGCTGCTGTGCCTGGCGGGTTGGCGGGCGGAGCGGCTCCGACGGGCCGGCGTCGGCTTGGCGGCCCTGGGATGGGTCGCGCAGGTGGTTCTGCTGGCGGCTCGGTGGGGGAAGGTGGGGTATCTGCCGGTAACAGGCCTGTTCTCCACGCTTCACTTTTTGGCAGTTTGGCTCGTGGGAATGGCGTTGTATCTTGGGTGGCGCTACCGGGCTAGGGGCCTCCTGCCCGGAGCGCTGGCCCTGGGCGCCGCGTCCCTGGCCGGGGCTTCGGCCGGCTCCATGGACCTCCAGCCCCTGAGCCCGGCCCTGGACACGCCGCTCTTCCTGATCCACGTGGCCACCTCGTTCGCGGCCTACGGCCTGTTCGGCCTGGCCGCCCTGGTGGGGGTGTACCGGTTCGCCGGGGTGCCCGGGTCGGCCCTGGGGGAGGACCGCCGCATGCTGGACGAGTGCCTGTACCTGGGGTACCTGCTGTTCACCTGGTGCATGGTGGCCGGCAGCCTGTGGGCTTACCTGGCCTGGGGTTCCTACTGGACCTGGCGGATCAAGGGGCTGTGGTCCACCATTGTGTGGTTCTTCTACTCGGGGGTGATCCACGTGCGCCACCGGCCGGCGTGGCAGGGGTGGCGGTTGAACGCCCTGTCCGTGGCCGGGTTCGGTCTGGTGCTGTTCACCTTTCTCGGGCTGGGGCTGCTGTTCGAGACCTCGCACCCCCTGCGGTAGGTCGGAGGGGTCGGGGAGAGCGGAGCGCGAGCATGGGCATTCGAAGAGTGGGGCGAGCCGTGTGGGACCTGGCCGTGGCGCCGGGCGCGTTCGTGGTGCTGAGCGTGCTGTGGTGCCTGGATCTGGCCGTCGGGTCCATCCTGGCCTACCGGGCCGATCCGCGGTTCTGGATGAAGATGGACGCCGTGCCGTTCAACGTGTGGCTGCGGGAGGCCGCGCCGGCCCAGTGGCCCGGCTCCTGGTGGGTGTACGGCCTGGTGGGCCTCACGTACCTGGTGGTGGCGAGCCTGCTGCTGTGCACCCTCAACTGGCTCTGGCGCCGCCGCCGGGGGTGGCGGGGGGCGGCCGAGGTGCTGGTTCACCTGGGGTTTCTGCTCATCTTCGCCGGGTTCGTGCTGGGCAGCGGGTTCGGCGCACGCGCCCAAGGGGTGCGGGTGGCGGTGGGGGGCGAGGCCGAGGTGCCCGACACCGGCTACCGCCTTCGGGTCGAGGCCGTGGACACCGTGGCCGGGCCCGACGGACGTCCCTGGGACGTCCAGACCCGGGTGAGCCTGTGGCGGGGAGGGGAAAAGGTGGCCGAGGGCGACGTGCGCACCAACCGCCCCCTGATCGCGGGCACCACCGTGGTCTACCCCCAAGGGGTTCAGACCGTGATCCGATCGGCCCGCATCGCCACCACCCGGGGGAGCGTGGAGGTGGCCGTGGGCGCCGAGGCCGAGGTGGCCCAGGGTGTGACGGTGGCCGTGCGGGGGGCCCTGAGCCCTGGGCAGCGTTGGGGGCCGTACTTCGGCCCGGGGGTGCTGGTGGAGGTGCGGGGCGGTCAAGGGGGCGGCGGCCGGGCGTTCCTGTCCCCGGGCATGGGGCCGGTGCGAGCCGGCGGCCTGGGCCTGCGCCTGGTGGACCTGGACCTGGAGCCCAACGGCGTCTACAACGTGCACCAGGACCCGGGGGTGTGGTTCGTGATGGTGGGGGCGGCCCTGCTGACCCTGGGAACCCTGTGGGCGGCCGCGGTGTACTTCGCGCGGATCTGACGTTCGGGTTGACGATTCGAGAGGATGCGGGTAAGCATTTGGGGGGCGCGTCCGGGGCTCCGCCAGGCCCCATGCCCCCCGAGCTTTGGCGCGGTTCGAGGGCCGCGCAGCCTAGCCGTCCACCGGGCCGAAGGCCCGACCGATGACCGTAGACCGATGACCGTAGACCGACGACCGAAGCTTCAAGGAGACCGCGATGACACACCTGGACAAGGGCAAGTTCGCGAAGAAGCACCCCCCCGAGCGCAGGCCGATCCCCGAGGTGACCGACGCCGTTCAGGAGCGGGCCGAGGGGAACGAGATCGGCTGCGCCGCCGCGTTCGAGATCGCCGCGGAGAAGAACGTGAGCCCCTCGGAGGTGGGCCTGGCGATCGACTGCCTCGAGGTGACGATCGTG
>JALUTY010000020.1 GCA_027021615.1 bacterium
GATGGGGGCGCGGGAGCTTCCGGGACAGGCGGAGGAAGAGGTTCTGCGGCGGTTCGGCCGAACGGTCCGGGAGGCGAGGCAAGAATACGAGCGGTTCGTGGCCGCCGGGGTGAAGCAGGGCCGGCGGGACGAGCTGGTGGGGGGCGGGCTGCGCCGGAGCCTCAAGGTCCTTGGGTCGGGGAAGGAAAGGGAGGCATACGACGAGCGGGTGCTGGGAAGCGGGGCGTTCGTGGAGGAGCTGTGGCGTCGGGAGGAGTTACGGGACACGGTGCGGCCGCCGTGGACAGTAGAGGAGGTGGTGGAGCGGGTGGCTGCACGCTACGGGCTGGAACCCGAGCGAGTGCTGCGGCGGAGCACGGATTCGCGGGTGAGCGACGCGCGGGGGCTGGTGTGCCACGTTGGGGTGGACGTGCTGGGGCTGAAGGCTACGGAGGTGGGGCGGATTCTAGGGCTTGGGCGATCGGGCGCGAGCCGGTGCTTGGCGCGTGGGCGGAAGGTGGCCCGGGCGGAGCCGGAGGTGCTTCGGGACGTTTTGGGCGGAGACACGGTAGAGGGTACGTGAGGGAGCATTAGGCAACTACGCAGCAGCGTCCCCTTGAGCCCTCGTGAGGGAGCATTAGGCAACTACGCAGCAGCGTCCCCTTGAGCCCTCGTGAGGGAGCATTAGGCAACTACGCAGCAGCGTCCCCTTGAGCCCTTGAGCCCCGACTCTGCTGGATCTGATTTTGGGAGTTGCCGGAGAGTCTTGCTGATGATATTTTGCAATCAAAATGCAAAATTTCGACAAAAAGCCTGCCATGAGCCCATATATCCCAAGGTCGCTGGAGCCTGTCCTCCGGAGGGCGGCCGAGGAGTTCCCCGCCGTGGTGCTGACCGGCCCGCGGCAGTCCGGCAAGACCACGCTCCTCAAACGCCTCTTCGGAAGGGGTTATCGATATGTGTCCCTGGAGCCGCCCGATGTGCGGGCGGCTGCGGAGGAAGATCCGCGGACTTTCCTCGAGATGTACCCGACCCCTGTGATCTTGGACGAGGTCCAGTACGCCCCGGACCTCCTTCCCTACATCAAAGAGAAGATCGACACTGATCGGCACCAGACCGGGCAGTTCCTGCTGACCGGCTCGCAGAACCTCCTGCTCATGCAGAGGGTGACCGAGTCGTTGGCAGGCCGTGCCGCGATGCTTCGCCTTCTCCCCCTCTCGAGGCGGGAGGCGGAGAGAAGGCCGCAGCTTCAGCTGCCGTGGGAGTCCGGGGCCCCGCCGCCGGCCGGGAAGCCCCTGGCGTACCGCGAGCTTTGGGAGCGATTTCTCCGGGGGGGATACCCAGAACTCGCGGCTCACTCCCGGCGGGATGTGAGCCTGTGGCACGGGAGCTACATCCAGACGTACCTCGAACGGGACGTCCGGACGCTTCGGCAGGTCGGGGACCTCACCCAGTTCCAGAACTTCCTCCGGATGCTTGCCGCCAGAAGCGCCCAACTCCTGAACCTGAGCGATATCGCTCGGGACCTCGGAGTGGCCGTCAACACGGTCAAGGCATGGCTGTCCGTGCTGGAGGCCACCTACCAGGTCATCGTCCTCCGCCCCTACTTCGCCAACGTAGGGAAGCGGCTCGTCAAGACCCCAAAGGTCTATTTCACGGACGTTGGCACCCTCTGCTATCTGACGGGTCTGAAGGACCCGGACCACGCGGCTTCCGGCCCCCTGGGGGGAGCCATCCTGGAGACCGCGGTGCTCTGCGAACTCGTGAAGGCCTACGCACACCGCGGCGTGGATCCGCAGGTGTACTTCTGGCGAACCGCCGCAGGCTCAGAGGTGGATTTTGTGGTGGAGGTCGGCCAGAATCTCGTCCCCATCGAGGTGAAGCTGTCCGCCACGCCACGCCGGGCCATGGCTTCTGGGATCCGGCGCTTCCAAAAGGACTTTGGAGACCGGGCCATGCCGGGGTACGTGGTGCATCCTGGGGACGTTGTGCTTCCTCTGGGGCCCGGCGTGACCGCCCTGCCGTTTGGAGCGCTTTGAAGAAGCGAGCGGCGTTCCTGGAGCGGCTCGGGACGGTGATCGAGGAGAGGCCCGCCAGGCCGAAGGCCCGAAGTTGCCTGGAGGTCCCGATAGGCCTGTATTCTGTGACGGCGGCGAGGAGTGGGGTGGGGGATAACGCTGTTCGGTTATTCAGTTATTCTTGCGGAATCAGCTGGGAACGAAGGCCTTCTCGGAGCAGGTAGGCGAGGCCGTCATAAAATCCGAGGACGGTCCACGCAGGTCTGCAGCGGCTCACCCTGCCCCGAGGAGATCGTACGGCACGCCGAGATGCCGAGCCGCACGGGAAAGGCCTTCGTCGAGGGTGATCAGAACGCACTCGGCCTGTTGGCAGCACGCGAGGTGAAGGGCATCGAGGGATCGAAGCGGCGTGCCGAACCGTGCCGAACCGTTCGAGCCACGCGGACGGGGTCTCCCGTCAGTCGAGGAGGCTGACTTCGCGGTCGGGGAACCGGCGGTCGAAGGTATAGATCCGGGGGACCCCCGCGCAGCGGGCGTGGGCCCACACCAGGGCGTCCGCAAACGAGACCCGGCGCGAGGGGCGGCAGAGGAGGAGACCTTCCGCCACAGCGGCCTTGTCCAGGCCCAGCAGGTGAATGTTTTCCTTTTGGATGAACTCCACCAGCACGTCCACCACGGTCTTCCGCTCCACGCCGTACACCGAGGTGAGCACGTACGCCGCCTCCGCCAGCACGACCGGAGGGATCAGGAGCTCTTGGACACCGTCCAAGATGCCCGCCGCGCGCTCGGCGAGTTCCGGAGGATCGCCGGTGAGGTAGCGGACGACGACGCTGGTGTCCACGAGGGCACTCACCCCCCCTCCTCCCCTTCCGCCTCTCGGACCGCCTCGGCCCAGGCGGTCTCCCGGGCCTGCTCCCACGACGCCCCGGGCGGAACCGAGCGACGTATCTCTTGCGCGAGAACCCCTTTGAGGGATCGCCGGTGGGGGGGCGGCAGGAAGTGAATCTCCACGTGATCCCCCACGAGCCGTTGGATCGCCCTCCAATTGGGCTGGATGCCCAGCCTCTCGCGGATCTCCTTCGCGATGACCACTTGGCCTTTGGCTCCGACCCGATACTCCATAGCTCCTCTTCCGATCTCCTGCTCGGCCGTTCGTTCCCTGTCGGGGAGCAAGGCTCCCCCGTCGTGAAACAACCGACTGAATGCCCTAAGTATAACTGGCCACCTCCGGTATGACTAGAGGGCGCGAAACGACGGTTCAGCCGTTTCCGAGCTCCCCCACGGTGTCGCCGTCGTGGTAGAGGGCGAGGCGGTTCAGGCAGGGGGGATCCTGGAGAAGGCAGGGGACGCAGCTGCCTAGTTGCGAATCGGAGCGAGGTGCGCCAGGAGGTGGGGTATGCCGAGAAGCGCCCGAATCGACCTGCCTGGACTGTTGCAGCACGTGATCGTGCGTGGTGGGGTGGCCCGCGAGGTGATCTTTCGCGACGAGG
>JALUTY010000021.1 GCA_027021615.1 bacterium
CTCACGGCCTGCATGCGCAAACTGATCACGATCCTAAACGCGATCGTCCGGGACAGGACTCCCTGGCAGCCCCGCTCCGCGGTTCCGGCTTGACACGCAACACAGTTGCTTGCCCCTCGATCAGGGAAGAAGTCGCGCCGGTTCACCCCCCGGGTTTGGTCGGCAGGAGCGCTTCGAGGGGCACCACCCGCACCCCGGCCTCGCCGAACCGGGGGGCCCAGGCCCGCAGGGTTTCGAGGGTAACCGGGTAGGGGTGTCCGATGGCCACGGCCCGGCCGGTGCGCAGGGCCCGGGCCACGGCCCGCTCGAGCTGCCGGCCGATGGCCTCGGCCGTGCGCTCGTTGTCGATGAACACGTCCCGCCGCAGGGCCGGGACCCCAGCCCGCCGGGCCGCCTCGAACGCCACGCTGCGCGCCGTGGTGAGGCTGTCCAGGAAGAAGAGCCCCCGGCTGGCCAGCTCGTCCATCACCCATGCCAGGGGCTCCGACTGCTCGGTGAATCGGCTGCCCATGTGGTTGTTCACCCCGCTCACCCCGGGCACCGACTCCAGGGCCTGCCGCACCCGGGCGCGCACCTCGGCCTCCGGCAGGCCCACCATGAGGGCGTGGGGGCCGGGGTCGGCCCGACGGGGGTAGCCTCGGGGCTCCATGGGTAGGTGCAGCAGCACCACCCGGCCCCGGGCCGTGGCCAGGCGGGCCACGCCTGCGCTGTGCTTGAGGTACGGGAGCACCGAGGGGGTCACCGGGATCGGCAGGTCCAGGAACGCCCGGGCCCGTTCGAGGTTCCGGCCCATGTCGTCGATCACCACGGCGAGCCGCGGGGCCTCGGCAGGAGGACGGGCCCATCGCACCACCACGGGGTAGGGGCCGCCGGGCAGGTCGAGGCGCACCCGGATGCGGGAGGGGCCGCGGGACTCCCCGGTCACGGGCACCCCGTCGCGCCGGGCGGCCTGGCGAAGCTCGTCCACGAACACAGCGGCCGCCGCCGCGTCGGCCACCCGGATCTCGGCCGACGGGCCCTCGAGGGGGCCGAGGAGGTCCTGGAGCGCGGTGAAGGCCGGCGGCGGGGCCGGGGCGGGCGGCCTCGAGGCCCGGCGGCCCGCCAGGTAGGCCAGGCCCACCAGGGCGATGCACGCGAGCCACGCCCCCACCCATACCCAGCGACGGGTTCGGGGCGCCTTCCGTTCGGCCCTACGGGGCATGGGAAGCGTCGTCGTCGGCCTGGGGCTTGGGGCCGGCGGTCTGCCCCAGACCGAACACCTTCAGGGCGTGGAGGATCTGGACCGCCCGCTGGAGCTGCCGATCCCGGGTCAGGTCCACCTCATCCCCGGCGGGCTTCTCCTCCTCGGGCTCGGCGGCGGGCTCGGCCGCCTCGCCCTCGTGGGGCTCGAAGTGGCCCTTCAGGTCCTCCTCACGCACCTGGGCGTGGGCCCGCTCGGACGGCGGCTGCTCCGGGTCCCCCGGCCCGGCGGCCACCCGCACGTCGGGCTCGATGCCCCGGGCTTGGATGGTGCGGCCCGAGGGGGTGTAGTACAGGGCCGTGGTGATCCGAAGCCCCGAGCCGTCCGAGAGGGGCAGGATGGTCTGGACGCTGCCCTTCCCGAAGGTCCGCTCTCCCAGGATCAGGGCGCGGTGGTGGTCCTGCAGGGCTCCGGCCACGATCTCGGAGGCCGAGGCCGTGCCGCCGTTCACCAGCACCACCAGAGGCAGGTCCGGCTCGGTGCCGTCGTCCCGGGCGGTGTACACCACCTCCTGCTCGGGATCGCGACCCTTGGTGGAGACCACCGTGCCCTTCCGCAGGAACAGGTCGGCCACCTTCACCGCCTGGTCCAGGAGCCCCCCCGGGTTGTTGCGCAGATCGAGCACCAGCCCTGCCAGCCCCCCCTCCTCTCGGAACCGCTCCAGGGCGTCGGCCACCTCCCGGTGGGTGGCCTGCTGGAACTGGGCGAGCCGGATGATGCCCACGTCGCCCACCCTTCGCGCCCTGACGCTCTTGATCCGGATCACGTCCCGGGTCAGGGTGAAGGCCTTGGGCTTGTCCCATCCTTTGCGCAGGATGTAGATGGTGATGCGGGTCCCCTTGGGCCCCCGCATCCGCCGGACGGCCTCCATGAGGTCCATGTCCTGGGTGGGCTCGTCCTCGATCTTCACAATCACGTCGCCGGCCCGGATCCCCGCCCGGGCGGCCGGGGTGTCCTCGATGGGGCTCACCACGGTCAGCCGGCCGTCGCGCACCGTGATCTCGATGCCCAGGCCCCCGAACGTCCCCTCGGTCTCCACCTGCATCTCCTGGAACATCTCAGGGGTCAGGAAGGACGAGTGAGGGTCGAGCCGGGCCACGATGCCCTCCACCGCGCCGTACACCAGGTCCTTGGGGCTCACGGGCTCCACGTAGTTCCGCTGCACCACGTCCATGGCCTCGGCGAGGATCTTGAGCCGCTGGTACAGCTCGTCGCGCTCCTCCGGGGGGACCTCGGGCGGCCGGGCCCACAGGGCTCCGGACACGAGCACGCCCACCACCACGAAGGCCGCCGCCCACACCACGGGAACTCCCCCACGCTTCCAACCCATCATGTCCTTCGTTCCTTCCATGTAACTTTGTAACTTCGGTCGTCGGTCTACGGTCAACGGTCGTCGGTCTGGGGCCTTCGGCCCGCTAGGCGGCTAGGCAGCTAGGCGGCCGGGCGGCTCTCGAACCGCGCCAAAGTTCGGAGGGCATGGGGTCTGCTGGAGCGCCGCGCGCGGCTCCTTGGCTCGCCGCGCAGCGCCTCCCACGTTCGCACTGCGAAATCGTTCGTGCCCCCTCGAACGATCATGAAACCACCGCCGGTGCCCCGTGCCTGCGCGGCGAATCTCAATGCCCGGCTTCGCGCGCGGCCGGAAGCAGGCCCCATGCCCTCCGCCGACAACGGCCCGGGCCAACGCACGTTACCCTTCTCCGTTGTAGGGCCCCCCTGGGTCGAAGGGGGCTTCCATGTAACTTCGGTCGTCGGTCTACGGTCAAAGGTCGTCGGTCTGGGGGCCTTCGGCCCGGTAGGCGGCCGGGCGGCTCACGAACCGCCCCAAAGCTCCGGGGGACACGGGGTCTGTTGGAGCGCCGCGCGCGGCTCCAGGCGGGCCGCTCCCCGGGCCTGCTCCACGGCGTGGAGAAGGCCCCCCTCCAGCAGGCCGCCGTCGCTCACCCGAAAGCCTGGGGCCGAGAACCGGTCCAAGAACGTCTCCAACAGCACCAGGCCGGGCAGGATCACGTCCTCCCGGCCCGGCTCCACGCTCGGGAGCTTTGCCCGATCGGTCCGGCGGCAGGTGCGGAACGCCCGGAACACCTCGTCGAACCCGCGCCGCTCCACCCACACCCCCGAGAGCCTGCGGGTCTGGCTCACCGGCCGGCCAGTGACCTGGGCCGCCACGGTCAGGGGGGTGCCGGCCGTGGCCACCACCTCGGCCCGACCGCTCCCCAGGTCGTCCGCCCACCGGCCGGGATCGAACGCCGGCCCGAGCCGCTCCCACGCGGCCCGGCAGGCGGCCCGGGCGGCCGCGAGGTCCCCCGGGTCGGGGGGGTCGGCCCAGGCCCGGGCCTCCCAAAGCCCCACCACCCCCATCGGGAGGCTCACCCCTCCGGTCGGGGCTCCTCGCTCCCAGGCCGCCACCTCGGTGGACCCGCCGCCGATGTCCAGGAACAGCACCCGTGACGCGGGCCGGGCGAGCAACCCCAGGGCGCCCCGCAGCGACAGGCGGGCCTCCTCGCCGCCCGAGACGATCCGGACCGCCCCCCCCAGGATCTCCCCGGCCCGGGCCGCGAACTCCTGCCCGTCCGCGGCGTTGCGGCCGGCGGCCGCCAGGAACCCCACCCGGTGCGCCACCCCCCGGGCGTCCAGGTGCCGCCGGAACTCACCGAGCAGGGCCTCGGCCCGGGCCCAGGCCCTCGGCTGGATCGTGCCCCCCGGCCGAAGGCCCTCGGCCAGCCGCACCACCCGCTGCCGCAGCTCGGCCGGCCGCACCACGCCGGGGCGCAGCTCCCCTGCCACCAGGAGGCGGAAGGTGTTGGAGCCCAGGTCTGCCGAGGCCCACAGGGTCACGGCCGGGGGCACCTCCACCGGGGATCCGGATCCGACAGCTCCCCCACCCGTCTGGCCAGGTCCCCGTATCCCGGCCGGCCCATGAGGGCGAAGGTCAGGCGTTTGCCGAGTTCCACCCCCGGCTGGTCCAGGGGGTTGATCCCCAGGAGGCCCCCGGCGAACACGGTGGCCGCCTCCAGCAGGAACAGCACCTGGCCCACCTGGTGGGCGTCGGCCCGGTCGAGGGCCAGGGTCAGGTTGGGCCGTCCGTTCTCGGTCAGGGCCGCCTCGGTGGCGCGCTTCTCGGCCCCCAGCAGCTCCCCCAGGGTCTTTCCGCCCAGGTACGCGGCTTCCTCGGCCTCGGGGAACAGCGGCGGGCAACGGACCTCCCGGCGGGGATGTGCCACCTCGAGGAACGTGATGACCTTGTCCGGAGGGCCCTCCATGTACAGCTGCACCTGGCTGTGCTGGTCGGTGGTTCCCAGCGCCTTGACCGGGGTCGGCCCCACGAACACCTCCCCCCCGTCGAGGGCGTAACGCTTGCCCAGGCTCTCGGCCCAGAGCTGACGGAACCAGTCGGCCACGTCCCGAAGGGCGTCGCTGTAGGGCATCATCACGTTCACGTTGCGCCCCCGGCGGTAGAACAGCACGTGGATCAGCCCGAACAGGTAGGCGGGGTTCTCCCACAGGTCGGGCCGGGACACGTGGGATTCCATGTGCGCGGCCCCCGCCAGCAGGCCCTCCACGTCGACCCCGGCGCAGGCCAGGGGGAACAGCCCCACCGGGGTGAGCACCGAGAACCGCCCCCCCACGTTGGGGGGCACGTCCAGGGCCGGCAGGCCCTCCTGCCGGGCCAGGCGCCGCAGGAACCCCTTGTCCGGATCGGTGGTCACCACCACCCGTCGCCGGGCCGCATCGGGGCCCAGGGCGTCCCGCAGCCACCCGTACACCCGCAGGAACTGGGCCAGGGTCTCGGCCGTGCCGCCGGACTTGGAGATCACGTTCACCGCGGTTTCGTTGGGGTCGAGCCACTCCAGCAGCTCGGCGATCGTCTCGGGGTCCACGTTGTCGCACACGAACAGCCGCATACCCCCGCGCCGGCGCCGGGGCCAGAGGTTATGGAGGGCCGGGCACAGGGCCCGGTGGACCGCCAGCGTACCCAGGGCACTCCCCCCGATTCCCAGGACGAGCAGGTTCTCGCAGGTCTCCCCGACCTGCCGGGCCATGGCCTGGCTCGTCTCCAGGGCATCGGCGCGATGGGGCAGCTCGTAGAACCCCAGCTCCCCTGCCGCCCGGCGCTCGTTGATGTCCCGGTGCACCCGTTCCCCGGCCCCGGCCTGGGCCTCCAGGTCGGCCGGGGTGAGCCCGGCCGGGCCCACCCGGTCGGCGAGCACATTGGCGTAGTGGAGGGTCACCGTCTGGACGGACGACTCGCTCATCGGCGTTCCTTTCTCGGACGATGGGGAGGAACCATTCTGCACCCGGGGCTCCGCCCGCGGGAAGCCCCCCGGCGGACGGGCTCCGAGTACCGGCACCGCCGGAGGGGCCGCCCCCGGGGAACCGCCTCGGGGGTCAGGGGGTGCCCGGTGGAACCCGAAACTCCTCCGGGGCGTACAGGTGCCGGTTCTGGAGCACCTCGAGGGCGGCCACGGTGCGCAGCAGATCGGGCCGAGTCACGTCGAGCATGACGTGGGTCAGGCCCGCACCAGCCGATGCGGCCAGGAACACCCCCTGGAGCCAACCGGTGCCCCGGCCTCCCGCAGCCCCGGTGGTCAGGTTCGATAGCCCCACCACCGTATTCACCGGCGCCCCGAACACCTCGGGAAGCCGCCGGAGCACCTCGATCAAAGCGGCATTGTACGCCTGCCCCTCCTGCCAGCCCAGGGGGACCAGGACCGGGTCGATCCAGATCCGCTCCAGCGGCACCCCGGCGGCCTCGCACCGCCCCACCAGCTCGGCCGCCAGCGCCAACCGCTCGTCCGCCTCGCGGGGGACGCCGGAGGCCATGCAGAAGACCACCAGGTCCACCCCCAGCTGTGCGGCCAGGGCCAGGATGCCGTCGCGCCCCGGGTCACCCGAGTAGCCGTTGAGGGCGAGGGGCCCCGACCACGCTTCGGCCGCCCATGCCATCGGTTCGGGGCGGGTCGCGTCCACCAGGATCCCGCCCGACCACACCTCGGCGATGGCGTCCAGCACGAACCGCACGTCCTCCCGACCGGCGGAGCGGCCCAGGTTCAGGTCCAGCCAGGAGGCCCCGGCCTCCCCCGCAGCAAGGGCCAGGGCGCGCAGGGGGCCGGGATCGCGCTCGGCCAGGGCGCAGGCCACGCCCCCGTGCGTCACGGTCAGGTTCTCGGCGATGATCACCATGGCAGGATGCCCCGGATGCTCGCAGCGTGGGAAAACCGGTCCCCTCGGAGCGCTCACCGGCCCTTTGGCGCCGGCTCGAACGGCTCTCGGCTCCACCGCGCCACCCGCTCCGTCCACGCGGAGCGAACCTGTTGGCGTTGCTCCCAGCCCTTGCCGACCTCGGAGAGCCGGTGGGGACCGGCACCCCACACCAGCCACAGGCCGGCCACGGCCAGTACGAGGCCGGCCGCCAGGTCCCACACCGGCCGGCGCCGGAGGCGAGGCTTCGCGGCCCGCACGGAGCGCGACACCCCGGCCGGCTGCACCAGGCCCTGGTCCAGCAGCTCGGCCAGGGCCTCCATCCCCCGGAACTCCCCCACCCGGGCCCGGTCCACGATCTCGCGGACGGTCGCGGCCCCGTCCACGAGGGCCAGCACCTTGACGGCTGCCGGATCCAGATCCTCGGGCAGCCCCCTCCGAGGGCGCCGAACGAGGACCATCCGGTCCGATGGGATCTTCTCCTGCAGCCGGGGCCACTCGTCGATCTGGCGGAACCCCTCCATCAGGAGCTCGCCCACGTCCAGGGGCACCGACACCCCCTCTTCCAGATCCACCGGCTCGTCGCGGAACCGGAACGAGCCCCGCTTGAGGCCCAGCAGGCGGTACACCGTCTCCCGGTGCTGAAGGGTCAGCACCTCCCGAAACTCACCGAGTCGCAACACCCCCATGGACACCAGGATGTCCCCCAGCTTGCGCAGGCTCTGACGCTGGCGTTCCAGGGCCATGCCCAGCTGGACCGGGGTGATCAGCCCCGCCCGGACCAGCCGTGCTCCGATCAGCTCGGCGGGGCTGCGGCGGTCGGGCCACGCCTCCACCAGCCGCCCGTCCCGGAACCTTAACCGGGCCACGGACCGGTCCACCTCGATCTCCAGGGTGCCGGTCTTGCCCTGGTGGGCGATGAGCTGGAGCAGCTCCGACAGGTTGAACGAGTCGAGGGTTCCCTGGAGGCTCATCCCCCTCTCCTCCCCTGAAGCGCCTGCCCCAACGCCCCGAGGTGCAGCAGACCCAGCACCGTCACCCCCGCCCAGAGCAGCCCCCGCCCCAGGCCCCAGGGTGACAGGGGCACGGGCGCGGTCGCCGTCAGGCACAGCCCGGCCCCCCCCGCCCACACGACGCCCGCGACCGCGGACCTCCATCCGCCTCGGGCCAGAAAACGCCCCCATCCCGGCAAGAGGGCCTCGCCCGCCCGGGACCAAGCGGCCGACCGGCGAGCCCATCGGGCCCTCCTCTCCCGGACCCGTTGCCGCTCCGTGGGGTCCACCGACTCGTCCCGATCCGAGGCCCAGCACGCGGCGCACAGGGGTGTGCCCTTGATCCGGTACCCGCACCGGGGGCAGACCACCACCCCGCATCCGGGGCACACCCGGCTCCGACGCTCTCCGGCCAGCCGCCCGGCCCCCAGGGCGACGGCCAGGCCGACGAGGCCCAGGGGCCAGGTTGGGATCCCCCGCCACGGCCAGAACAACAGATCCGCGGCCGCAGCGGCCCATGCTGCAGGGGGACCGGGCCGGAGCAGGGGGGAGATCACCCAGGACCGGGGCAGGGGGGCCGACCCGGGCAGGGCCCTCCCCTGGCCGACGGATCCCTGGGTCTCGAACCGTTCCACCGCCTCGGGCCCCCGCCTCCGCGCCTCGGCCAAGGCCTCATCGGCCGCGGTCAGCTCCAGACTCTCCAGATACACCAGATGGAGGTTGTACCAGGGCAAAGGATCGTCCGGTCGGGCCTGGGCAGCGGCCCGGAACCGCCGCTCCGCCTGCTCCAAATCGCCCCGGAGGAATGCCAGATTTCCCAGCTCGAGCTGCCAGAACCCCGGGGCTTCGCCGGAAGCCAGGGCCCGTTCGCCCAAGCGTACCGCCTCGGCCCAGGCCCCGGCCCGTCGAGCCCTGACGTGAAGGGCCAGCAGCCGCCGGGGGGAGTCGTCGGCCCCGATCTGTCCCAGGGCCTCGGCCAACGCCTGGGGCCCCGCGCCGTTGCGCACCAGGTACTGGACCCACGCCTCCTGGCACGCCGCGGGCCGGTACGCTCCCAGCCCCAAGACCGCAGGCAGGCCGAACCCGGCAGCCAGGGCCACGCCTCCCCACACTTTTCCGCCGCGGGGCAGATAGGGGACCATGGTTGCGGTGAAGGCTCCCAGGGCCGCCGCCGGCCCGAATCCCGCGGACCAGGCCGCACCGGCCATGAGCACCAGGAGCCCTACCGGCGTCCAGGTTCGAAACCTCCAAGGGAAGGCGTCCGCGTAGTCATGGGCCAGGAGACGCCCTCGGGCGGCGAGGGCCCAGGCCACGAGGGCCAGCAGCACCGCCCACCCCGCCCCTGCCACCGCCAGGGCCAGACGGGCGATCCCCTGCCCCTGGACCCAGGGATCAAGGATCACCGCCCACCCCGCCTCGGCCGCGTGCCGAAACCGGTCCGGCCAAGAAACTCCTGCCTGCAGGGCCAGCGCCCACCGGGGTCGAGGGTCGTCCGGGGCGGCCTCGGCGGCCAGCTCCGCCCACACCCGGGCCTCCTCCGGGGTCGAAGCCGACCGGGCTTCGCGCAGGAACCGCATGGCCACCGGCACGAGGTCCGGGGCCAGGCTCTCCACCTTTTCCCGGGCCATCCAAACCCGCACCGCCTCCCGGGCCCGATCGGATCGGGCCGCCTCCCGCCATCCCGGCGGCATGGCCGCCGCAGCCCCGGCGGCCACGACGAGCACGAGCAGGGCCAGGGCTACCCGCCGGATGGCCTCCCCCCTTTCCCGCCGGGCTCCGGCCTCTCGGCCCGGGCCTGGAAGTGCACCCGTCTCGCCGCTGGGTTCTTATTAAACCGGCGGTTAGACCGGCGCGCTTTCCTCCCTGATCGGAGGGCAAGGAACCCGCTGGAGAACCGGGCGCGTGCCCTTCGCCCGCCGCTCAGCGCCTCCGGTGCTCGGACCGAGAAACGGTACCCATTCCATGGCGTTGCCACGAGACCGACTCCCCTGCCTCGTGCCTGCGGGGCGAATCTCGACGCCCGGCTTTGTGCCCCGCCGGAGGCAGGTCCCTTGCCCCGCCCTCCGAGGAGGCGAGCCCACTTTGTCGCCGGGTTAGTAATCACTTTCACGGGAGGCCCGCACGAACTTGAGCTTGAGATCCGCGCTTACCGTGCGCAGGAGCGTGGCCTCGTCGGAGGTCAGGTTGCCGCGGGTCTTCTCCTGGAGCATGTCCAGGATGTCGATGGTGTGGCGGGCCTGCTCCAGGTCCGGCCTCACCTCGCCCGTGGCCGGGTCTGCCACCTCGCCCAGGTGAACGAGCGCCATCTGGGCCAACCCCACCACAAACCCGGTGAAATCCACCGGGGGCAGCGAGGCCCTGGGCCCCCCTGCGCTTCTTGGGGTCTCTTTTTCTCCCTCCGCCATCGCCTCGCCGTCCGGCGTTACACGCCGCCGATCTCGCACCGTGAATCCCCGTTCCTCCATCATCCACAACCTCCAGCAACTTCGGTCGAGGGTCGTCCGCCGTTGGCCGCCGGTCTGGGGCCTTCGGCCCCCTTGAAGGCTGGAAAGCTAGAAGGCGAAAAAGCCTATCGCGCCGTCCGGCCCCGGCACGGGTCCGAAGGATCGGAGCCTTCAGGTGGGGAACGCCTCCTGAAGCAAGGGCAGGAACTCCCGGACGAAACCCTCGGCTCTCCGGGCCACCCGCTCCGGGTCCACGTCCGGGGGCACGTCGGCAATGAACCGTACCAGGGCACCGTCGTTGCGTTTCCGGAAGATCGAGTCCACCACGAGCCACACCTTGGCCCAGTACTCGTTGGTGATGTTCCGGCCGCGGCTCTGGTACCAGTACAAGACCAGCTGCCGCTCCTCCCCCTTTTGGATCACCACCTGGTTCGCCCGGGTGACCCCACCGTTCAGACCGGGGGTCTCGAACTTGCGCACCCTCGACGCCACCGGGCGCCACCCTGCACCGGGCAGGCAGTGGCGGGGGGAGTGGATCTGATCGCCCTCCCTCTGTCGCTCGTAGTACCCCACGTACACCGACACCGAGAATCCGTCCGGCGCCCGGTACGTGCGCAGGAGGTAGTCCTCCACCCCCACCACTTGCACGATCCGTTCCTCGAGCTTGCTGGGAACACCGGTCCACTCCTTCACCTTCAAGGGGACGTTCCGGAGCGGCTTGCGCAAGGGAACCGCGTGCACGTCGCTCAGGAACCGGGTGTAGCCAGCCGTGGCGAGCACCAACAGGACCAACACGATCGTTCGGCGGTGCATGAAGAGCCTCCGGGAGCCTCAGAGCCGGGACCGGCGGGGACCGATCCGGTTTAAAATCCACCCCACCACGAACAACATGACGAAGGCCGCGACAAACACGACCCATCCCGAGAAAGTGTGGAAGAACCCGGCAGCCGCCTCTGGGCTCACGTAATGGGTGAGCAGTCCGGTTCCCGTGATTCGCAACGCGTTGGCCGCAATGGCGATCGGCACAGTGGCCGCCACCACCAGCACCCGCCGCCACCAACCCCGACTCATGAAGTACGCGTACACAACCCCAAGGGCCAACAGGCTCACTAGGCTACGGATCCCGCTACAGGCGTCCGCCACCTCCAAGGTCTGGGAGGCCAGGTGGATGATGTTCCCCTCGCGGAACACCGGCACCCCCAGCCAAAACAGGCTGTCCGTGGCCACCCGGGCGGCGAGGAGCTTCAGGGGGAACGCAACGGAATCGTACACCAGGTACGGAAGCGGAACCATGAACATCAGAAAGGCCAACGGAAACAGAGTCTTGGAGAACACCCTCCAACCCCATAGCCACAGCACCGTGCCCATCAGCAGGAACACCAGGCTGGAGCGTTGGAGGAACAGCTCCGCCCCGGCCCGGCCCAGCACAAACAGGGCCAGGCTCATCAGGCACAGCACCAGCCCTGTCCAGGATCCACGGGCCCGCCGGGCCGCCTCGGCCAGCTCGCGCCGCCGATCCCAAAGGAGATACAACGACACCAGAGGCACGAGAAACCCATGGGAGTAGTTCTCGTCCAGATACCAGTCCTGGACCATCGAGGGGACCACCGCAGCGTACAGCACCGCCGTAGCTCCCAGGACCACAGCGAGGTCCAGACCAGCCGGTACCGCCCGGGTGCGTGCCATGATCCCTCCATAGGATATCGGTCCGTGAAGAAACGGGCTGTGTTCACGAGGGGTTGGGCGTCGAGCCTACCGATTGGGGACGGATCTCGTCAAGGCGCTCCGCGGGATTCGTGGGCGGGTCGGCCTCCGATCCGCCGAAATACCGGGGATGCCACGTAGATCACGGCTGCGACGAACGAGATCGCCAGGGGAGCTCCGTACTCATCCTTGCGCACCCCCTGGGCCAGGAGCAGGAGGAAAAAGGCCAAGAGGGCCACCCGCAGGATCTTGGGCATACGGGGGAGCACCGCCCGGCCGAAGTGGGCGTAGGACACCCGCGACACCATCAGCGCGGCCGACGCAAAGACCACCGCGGCCTTCCACCCGTCCGACGGCAGCAGGAGACAGCCGCTTCCCACCAGCAGGGCCCCGCCGGGAGAGGGAAGCCCGCTGAACTCGTGCACCCCCCCGGCCACCCCCTCCTTGCGCTTTTCCACCACAAACCGGACCAGCCGGTACACCGTGGCCACAAGGTGGAGAAACCCCAACCCCAACCCCAGCCACATCCGGTCGAAGGCGGTGGCCACGATCAACCCCACGGTCACCCCGAAGCTCGTGCCGTCCGCCACATCGTCGAAGATCTCTCCCCGGGGGGTCGACCCCCACTTCTCCGCGGCCCTGCCGTCGAACAGATCGAGGAACTGCCCCAGAAACACCAACCCGAAGGCGTACACCGGGTCGCGGCCACTCACGATCACCCAGATCCCCCCCAGCCCGCACACCAGGTTGAGCAGGCTCAGAATGTTGGCATACCAGTAGTTGGGCACCACCTTGAACGCCCAGGAGCAGAAGGCCAGGCCGGTACAGATGACGAGCAGGGGCCGAACGGTTCGGTGCAGGGGAAGCGCGCCGTAGATCCACTCCACGCCGGTCACGGCCAGGAGGACCACGATCAGAAAGGTCTTGGCCTTGCCGAACAGATTCGCAGACTTCTCCTTGAGGAACCGGCGGGAGAACTGTCCCAAGGCGTCGAACCCAAGAAGCGCAGCCACCAGCCACGGCGAGTACACCCCTTTCCAGGCGAAGTACACCAGGAGGGGGGCATACATCAGCTTGTCCGAGAGGGGGTCGATGGTGGCCCCCCTGGCGCTCGACAAGCCGGTGCGGCGGGCGATGTCCCCGTCGGTCAGGTCGGTGATCATCCAGAACGCGAAGAAAAGAAACGCCGCACGAGGCCACCCCGCCTCCAGCAGCACCACTGTGACGAACCCCATGGGGTAGCGCAGCCGGCTGATGTTGTTGGGTCGCAGCCACCGCGTGCGGCGCACGAAGGCTCTTTGGGCCGGGGTGCGGATGCAGCGGTACACGAGAAATCGCTCGACCGCGAAGAGAGCCACCACCGGCAGCACGATCTCCTGGACGATCCGACCGTACGGGGGCATCCCTCCTCCTCGAATCCGTTGCGGTGTCTATCCGTGTCAGCCGGGCCCCTGCATCTTCCTAGAATCGGACGGTCGGGCGCAACCGCTGGGTTCGGGGGGAAAAGGAGAGAGGAGAAGGGGCGGGAGGCGGGCATGGGACTACGAACGAAAAAGGGAACGGCTGCCGGCCGGACGCGTTCGGCGTGACCGCGGGCAGGGCGCCGGTGGCCCTCACAGCACGCGGGTCCAGCCGCCGTTCTCCGCGGCCGGCTCCGCCGTATCGGGCTCGGGCTGGGACTGCGGGGGAGAGGGGGCGTGGGCCTCGATGCGGTTGCGGCCCCGGGCCTTTGCCACATACAGGGCGCGGTCCGCCCGCTGGATCAGCCCCCGCAGGTCTCGGGCGTCCTCGGGGAAGGCCGCCACCCCCATGGACACGGTGAGCCGGCCCAGGGGTTGGCGCTCCTCCCCCGGGAAGTAAAACGCTTCCACCTCCCGACGGATCCGCTCGCCGATCTCCAAGGCTTCGGCCTTGCGGGTCTCGGGCAGGATGATGGCGAACTCCTCCCCCCCGAACCGGCTCACCACGTCGATGGCCCGGACGCCGGCCCTGAGGATCCGGCCCAGCAGCACCAGGGCCTTGTCCCCGGCCGGATGACCGTTGGTGTCGTTGTAGTGCTTGAAGTGATCGATGTCGATCATGATCAGCACCAACGGGTGGTTGTGTCGGGAAGCCCGGTCCAGCTCCTGAGCCAGACGTTCCTGGAAGTACCGGCGATTCAGGAGGCCGGTCAGCCCGTCGGTGATGGAGATCCGCCGCAGCTCTCGGGACTGGGCCCAGTAGGCGGAGCGCTCGATGGCCAGGGTGGCCTGGGCCATCACGGTTTCGAGAACGTCCAGGTCCTGGGGGGAGAACGGCTCGCCCGTGGCCTTGTCCGCCAGGTTCAGCACCCCCACGGTGCCGCCGTTCCGGCGGATGGGAAGGCTCAGGAAGCTGCGAGTGTCGAAGCGGGGGCGGTTCTTGCGCCGAAACCTCGGGTCCAGCTCAATATCGTGCACGATGATCGGCTCCCCCGTGGCAAACACCCGGCCCGCGATGCCCTCCCCCGGCCTCACCTTGAGCCGGCCCGCCACCTTCTCCGCCATGCCCACCGCAGCCCGCACCCGCAACGCCCCATCGTCCTCCCCGGGGACCAACAGGCTGCCCTTACGCGCCCCGGTAAGCTTGCGGGCCTCGTCCAGGATGACCCGAAACAGATCGACGGGATCCAGGCTTCCGAGAAACCGCTGGGACAGTCCGCGTACGGCAGCCACCTGCTCGTGCCGGCGCCGAGCGTCCTCGCGCAGACGGCGGTTCTCCAGCACGATCGCCAGCTGAACCCCAAACCCCCGTAGAAGCGACCACTCCTCCCCGTCCAGCTCCCGGTTCACCACCGCCAGAGCCACGGTGGGCCGGTCTTCGGTTCCCACCGGAAACAAGGCCAGGCGCTCCACGGCCTCCGGCAACCCCAAACGGGTGAGGTCGTGGGGATCGTCGATCCGTACCGGCCGCCGCCCCATCCATTCGGGCCCGCCCGGCCCCTCCACGGGCGCGGACCATGTGAGCAGGGCCTTTTCTAAGGGGCCCGTGGCCGTTTGCACCCGTAGGCGCTCCGAGCCGGGGTCACGGACCAGCACGGCCGCGTTTTCCACCTCGAACAGGACCCCCAGAGTGCTAAGAGCCAGCCCCCACACCTCGAGCACGCTCCCCGCCTGGACCAGATCTGGCAGGAGATCGAACAGGGTAACCGCCCGAACGCGATCCCGCTCGGCCTCCGTGCGCTCCGCGTGCCCCTGCACCAATGCCGCCAGGCACAGCCGCGCCAGGGTGCCCCACTCCTGCAACCGACGGGGCTCGGTCTCACCGTCGTCGCTTGGGGTTCCCAGGAGGGTAAGGGTCGGCCGGTGCGAGGGCTTTGTCACCGGCCCCGCAAACACCAACCGGCCGGAGGAGGAGTCCCGAAACAGGACGGTCTCGCCCCCTGCCTGGGCCTGCTTCACGATCTTCCTGAGAAACGGCGGCCACTGCGCCGGATCCTCCGGGGCCTCGGGCCCCGGCAGCCCCAGCGCTTCCAGGCTACCGGCCACGATTCCCCCTGGCACAGCCGCCAGGGACAGCCGCAACCCTGTCACCTTGCCGAAGGTCTGCGTGAACCGGGTCCACTCGGATGGAGGAAGGATTTTCCCGATTTTAGGAAGGGAGGGTTCCCTCATGTGACGTTTTTGCCTCGTTTCCACGACCTGCTCCAACCCCCCGCACAAGCACTCTATAACCGTGTGTCAAAAGGGGTCAAGCAGGTGAAACCCGGTGGAAACACGCGGAGGGAAGGCCTGGCCGTCCTCACCGGGCCCCACAAGCAGTCCTCCACCGGGTAGGGGTCTCGGAGGAAGGTCATGTGCAACCCCGATGCCATCCCGATCTGCGCCGCCCGCCCTCTCCGAAAAAAAGCTCGATTTCGGCCTAAAGTTTCTTTTTTCGTCGGCCGAATCAAAACCCAAGGCGTCGGAACCGGACTGACCCAACCCGACGCGAACCCCTCTAGCCGGGGCACGGTTTCCCTCCTTTCCCGTGCCTCGGCCATTTTTTTGACCCGGCGGCCGAGCTTCGGGCCCTCGGTCCGCTGGGCATCCAGGCGGCGTGAGCCGGATGCTGCATCCGCGTACGGCCGGCAGGTCCCTGCCCTCAGCGCCGAAAAAGCGCGGCGGCGGCTCCTCCAGCGGCCCAACAGCTACCTCGCCCCCCAGGGGCAGGCCCTGACGCACACCCCGCAGATGGGTTTTTCGATGTGGGGCCGCCCGGCGAACCCGAAGCAGGCCTCGGCACATCGGGAGAACTCCAGGGCCTCCTCCCGGCTCCGATAGTGACTCTCGGTCCCCACTCCCCGGATTGCCCCCACCGGGCAGGCGTCGGCGCACGCGGTGCACGATCCACAGAGGTTCGGCGCCGGCCGCCCCGCCGGGAGAGGGGCGTCGGTGAGCACCACGCCCAGCCGCACCCGCGGGCCGAACTCAGGGGTCACCAGCAACAGGCTCTTCCCCTGCCATCCCAGTCCTGCGAGGCGGGCCAGAGCCTTGTAGGACACGTGGCCCACGAGCCGCTCCCGGTCCAGCAACTGGGATGCTGGAAGCGGAAGCGCCCGGTATCCCTCGCGTTCCAAGGTCCGAGCCACGGCGAACCCGATCCGATCCAGCTCCTGGTTAGCCACACGGTAGCAGTGGGCGTACTCGGGCGTCGGTCCCTCCAGACAGGTCTCCACGGAGGCGTCAGGGAGTCTAAGGGCGCAAACCACCGCCCGAAGGTAGGGCCCCAGCAAACCCTCGGGCCGGGGCTCGAGCCCCTGGGCCGCCCTAAGATCTGCCACGCCCACCCGGTCGGCCCCCAGATCCCGAGCCGTCTCCTCCAAGCACATCGTCCCGACCATGGGATCCTCCTGGCTTTGGTCCTCGGTCGTCGGTCGTTGGTCAGGAACCGTGAGCTCCGGACCGATCCCGGAGATTGGAAAGGCATGGGGCTTCAGGCTCCGGATCGATCTTCACCCCGCGCACGCACCTGCCGCCGTGGGCCGGGGTGGGGTACCGACGACACACCTCGGGTTTGGTCTCGTGAATGCGGCACCGGGCCTCTTCCGGGCCCGTGCGCTCCAGAAACGGGCAGTCCGGCAGGGGCTCACCCGTGGCGGGATGACACCAGATGCGCTGGTCCTCTCCCACCCGGGCCAGGAGGTCGGCGCGCCCCTCCCGGTTCCACCGCTCCAGGTCCTCCCGGGTGGCTCGGAGCTGGTGACCGTACAGGTCGCAGCAGATCCCGCACCCTCTGCACCCGGACGCCCCCCCTCCCTGCCGTGCCTCCCGCCCTCTCCGAAGCCAGCCGAACACCCGACACCTCCCATCCATGGCCCGACGGTCCCTTCCCAGCAACTTCCGCTAGCCCGCATGATTCATGAGCGTTCGTCGCGAAACCGTCGAGTGTGCATCAGATCGGGGCAAGCGCAGCGCCGAGGGGCGCAGGCGTACGGGACGGTACGTCGAGCCCCGAGGCGCGAGCACGCCCCGAGATGGCGTGCGTGCAATCGGCGATCGCAGCAGAAGGCCTCATGAATCATGCGGGCTAGGACGATTGAAAACCTATCTGATTTCATATCGTTCCAAGCATGACCACACCTCTTCAGGCGTCACCTCACGGTCTCGGGGGCATGGGGTCTGCTGGAGAGCCGCGTGCGGCTCCTTGGCTCGCCGCGCAGCGCCTCCAACGCTCGTACCGGGAGTTCGTTCGTGCCCTACCGAACGGTCGTGAAACCATCGACGGTGCCCCGTGCCTGCGCGGCGGATCTCAATGTCCGGCTTCGCGCGCGGCCGGAAGCAGGTCCCATGCCCCGCCGCCGGCAACGGCCCCGGACCCACGAAAGTTACCCTTCCCCGTTGTAGGGGCCTGCAGGGGCCTGACGAGGCTTCCCAGCAACTTCGGTCGTCGGTCGTCAGTCTTTGGTCGAAACACCCTGAGCCCTGGGCAGACACCGGGGCCTCGGTGGGCATGGGCCTGGTGGAGCGTCGGGCGCGACCCTTTGGCTCGCCACGCCCCCCCGAACCTCTGCAATGTCATCGAACTCCGCAGCCGTCCGCTGTCTCCGCCCGATCCGACGGCTCAGCCAACCGCGCGCGAAGGCGCGGCGCTCCAATGCTGCACTCGCACCAATCCGGAGGCAAGGCCCGCGCCCTCGGGGTCTCACCCGCAGTCGGCGGCTTCCCGGCCCCCCTGGCCCGTGCCGGCCGGGGCTTGCTCCCTGCATGGGTCAACGGTACATTCGGTTGTTTCTCCGACTCCCTTGAGTGCGAGTGGACGCTGTGGATACCGTGGCCCCCAGATCTCCCCTGACTCCGGCAGCGTTCGCCTACGCCGCAGCATCGGTGGTGGCGCTCCTGATCCTGCCCCATCTGCGTGCCCCTCTCGTGCGGTACGGTCAACCTCACCCCGGCGCCCTCCTGCTCGGAACGGCACCGTCGACCGGGGCCAGCTTGGGCCTCGTCCTGGGAGCTTTGCTCACCGCGGCCGGCCAGGCTGCAACCCGGTTCACCCGTTGGGGCCGGAGGCTCGACGCCTTGCTGGCCCGGCTGGTAAAGGGTCTCCATCCGGCGGACGCCGTCTTGTTGGCCGCCCTGAGCGCCCTTGCCGAGGAGCTGGTGTTCCGGGGGATCCTCCTCCCTTACCTGGGGCTCTGGGGGTCCTCGGCCCTGTTCGGGCTCGCCCACTGGATTCCCCGGGACGGGCTGTGGCCGTGGGGGATGTGGGCGTTTGTGGCCGGTCTGATCCTCGGCCAGGCCGCTTTGGCCATGGGCGGGCTCTTGGCCCCCATGGTAGCTCACTTCGTGGTCAACGCCGTGGGTCTCCTGCTCCTTTCGTGGAGAAGGCCGTGATCGTGTCGGCCAGCCGCCGCACCGACGTCCCGGCCCTGTACCCTGTCTGGCTCCGGCAGCGGTTGGCCCAGGGCCGAGCTCGCGTGGTCCACCCGTTTCGCCCTTCCCTGGTTCGCACGGTGGACCTGCGCCCCCGGCCTGCCGGCACGATGGACGCACTGGTTCTGTGGACCCGTACCCCCGGCCCCCTGCTCGGGGACCTCCAGGAGTGGCAGCGCAGGGGGGTCCGGTCAGTCTGGCTGGTTACGATTACCGGGTACCCCCCGGAGCTCGAGCCCCACGCCCCGCCTGCCCCGGCCGCACTCGCGGCTCTGGAGGAGCTGTCGCGCCAGGTGGGGGCCCGGCGGGTGGCCTGGCGCTATGATCCGGTGCTCTTCGCCCCGGTCCTCGGCATCGACCCGGCGTGGCACCGCCGCAACTTCGGCCGCCTGGCTGGCCGACTCTCAGGCCGGGTGGACCGGTGCATCCTGAGCTTGTACGACCCCTACCGGGCTCCGGAGGGGCGGTTCCGACGAGCGGGTCTGCGCGTGCACACCCAAGGCGGAGCCGAGCTCGCCCGGGACCTGGCGGGCATCGCGGACCGGCACGGCATTCCGATCCGCACCTGCTGTGAGGATCTGGAGGATGCCGGCGTCCCCCCGGGCGCCTGCATCGACGGGCGGTGGCTTCAGCACCTGTGGGGCATCGCAGGGGGGGCACGCAAGGACCCCGGACAGCGCGCGGCCTGTCGGTGTGCCCCGTCCGTGGACATCGGGGCCTACGACACGTGCGCCCACGGCTGCCTGTACTGCTACGCGACCCGCGCCGGGGACCGGGCCGCGGCCCGGCACCGGGCCCACGACCCTACCCAGGAGGCGTTGGGGTGAAGATCCAATGGGAGTGCGAACGAAAGTTCCTCGTCCACCCGACCGCGCTTCCGGCCCTCCCCCGGGGCATCCGCATCGAGCAGGCCTACCTGGGGTTCGAGCCGGTCGTCCGGGTGCGGCTGGAGGGCGACCGGGGGGTCCTCACGGTCAAGGGCCCCGGGCTTCGGGCCCGGAGGGAGGTGAACCTCAGCATCCCGGCCGAGGCGGCCCGGGCGCTCATCGAGCTCCGGGTCGAAGGCACCACCGTCATCCGGAAGACCCGTCACCTGGTCTTGCACGGAGGCCATGTGTGGGAGGTGGACGTGTTCGCCGAGCCGTTCCAGGGTCTCGTCACCGCCGAGGTGGAGCTCCGGAACCCTGACGAGGACCCTGAGCTGCCGCCGTGGGTGGGTCAGGAGGTGACAGATCATCCCCGATTCCAGAACGCCGTCCTGGCCCGCACCGGGCGGGTCCCGCCACCGCCGTCCCCCGAGCCGAAGGAGTGACGAGCCATGGATACCCGCGTCCGGCCTGGCGACGTGATTCTCGTGAACGTGGAAGACAAACCCGCCTTCTTCGGCCGGGTAGAGGAGATCCTTCCGGACGTGAAGGTGGGATGGAGGCGCATCCGATTCACGGTGCTCACCGTGCCGCTCCAGGAGATGACATGGATCCTGGAGCCTTCTCAGATCGACGGCGAACCCTTCACCATGGGGGGCACTCCCATCCGGATCGATCGGCTCCCCGATCCGGCCGCATTCCAAGGGGAGCCCCAGGAAACGGTGTCGGAGGAGCGGCCCGATCCCGCGCCGGCTAGGCCCAAGGTGATCGCGTTTCCGGGACCGAAGAAGCCCCCTGCCGAGTGATACTCAAGTTGCACTCAAAGCTATTGGCCCCACGCCCAGAGGGGCAAAGGACCTGTCGGAGGGCCGGGCGCGGCCCCTGGGCTCGCCGTGCAGCGCCTCCGGCGTCTGGACTGAGAACTGCTGAGGACTCCAACGGGTTGCCATGGAGACAGCTCCCCCGCCCCGTGCCTGCGCGGCGAATCTCAATGCCTGGCTTCGCTCCCGGCCGGAGGCAGGTCCCTTGCCCCGCCCCCAGATGCGTATCCGACGGATGGCAACTTGGTATGAGGGCGAGGGCCGGGTCACTCGCGGTGCATCGGCTCCACGAAGATCCACATGCGCCCGCCACACACGTCGCCGCCCCGGGTGCCCAGGTCGTCCGTGAGGTCCACCTCCACGAGCTCGGGCCGCCCCGTGACCAGCAGAACCCGAAGGGCCGCGCTCTTCACCTGGCTCTCGCCGCACCCCCCCCCCACCGAGCCGTAGGTGGTGCCGTCGGCGCACACGATCATCTTCGCCCCCACCTCCCGGGGGGTGGACCCGCCGGCCCCCACCACGGTGGCCAGGCACGTCGCCACCCCGGCGTTGCGCAGCTCCACCACCTTCTCGAAGACCTCCCGGTCGGTCATGACCCTTCCTCCACGGCCCGACGGAGCAGCCGGGCCTGCCCCGGGCCTTTCCGGCGCACGCACACCAACTCCGACACGATCGACAGGGCGATCTCGGCGGGGCTCTCCCCCCCGATGGGCAAGCCGATTGGGGTGAACACGTCCCGCAGGCGATCCCGAGGGGTCCCCTGGCGCCCCAGCATCTCCAGCACGAAACCCACCCGCCGCCGGCTCCCGATCAGGCCCACGTAAGCCGTGGGTCGCCGGAGCACCGCTTCCAGGCACTCGGCGTCGTGCTCGTGCCCTCGCGTGATCACCACCACGTACCAGTGGGACCCCAGGGGCATCTCGGCGAGGGCCTCCCGGAAGTCCCTGGCTATTACCCGGCACCCGGGGAACCGGTCGGGATGGGCGAAGTCGGGCCGGTCGTCCAGAACCGTCACCCGGAACCCTACAGCCCGTGCGAACTTGGCCAACGGAACTGCGATGTGACCGGCCCCGCACACCAGGACCGAGGTTTCCGGCGCCAGGGTGTCCAGGAACACCCGGTGCCCCTCGGGGATCATCACCCAGCCCCGGCGGAGGTCCGCGAGCGCACCGCAAGCGGCCCGGGTGATCTGCCGATCCAGCTCCGGAAGCCCCGTGGTCCCCTCCACCTCGCCGTCCGAAAGCACCAGAAGATGCCGGCCCACCCGGTCTTCGTCCTCTGAGGCCACCACGGTGGCGAGGCAGACGCTTCGCCCCTGCTCCAACAGATCGCACACCCTCTCCCAAAGGTCGGTCGACACCACTTCTCTCCTGTTCTTTTTCGCTGGGAGGCTGGGAAGCCAGAAGGCCAAAAAACCTTTTTTCGTCTCCAGCCGCCGGCGCCGCAAGCACGCGCCTGTCTCGTCGCCACGCGCATAATAGTAATAACACGAAACCGACGGCTCGATCGAAACCGCCGGGGGTTGCACGCCCGCCCCGCCGTGGTAGGGTAGGACGATCCCATGACGCACCGGCACGGACGGCCCTCCCCTTTGCCGCACGACGCGGACACTTTCGGGGGTACGGGGGAGGCCCATGGATCCTTTCGCCTTTTGCCGGAACCGTCCGTTCCCTCCCTCGTCCCGCGGGGGCTTCGCCCTGGCGGCCACCATGATGCTCCTGGCCATCCTGAGCGTGCTCGGGGCGGCCGCGCTCCAGTCCACCACCCTCGAGGTGCAGATCAGCGCCTGGGACCGGGACGCTCGAACGGCAGCCTATGTGGCCGAGGCCGGTCTCGAGGAGGCCCGATACTACGTGGCCCGGGGCTGGGGTAAGCTGGGCTCAGCCTCCTCGGCTGGCCCCGGCGCGGTGGAGGTGTCGGTGCCGACCCCGATCCTTCCGGCCGTGCCCTGGGATTCTGGATCGTGTCTGTACACCGGGTTCACCCTCTACGACGCCTCGGCCACCGCCTACACGGTGCAGGACTGTTCCGGTCAGCGGGGGGCGGCCCGTTTTCGGCTCGCCGTGGCGGTCGGGACGCCGGCGGAGGGCCGGTTCTTCCTGGTTCGGGAGATCCCCGCCGCCACGGTCTCTGGCACCGCCCTGGAGGTGCCCGCCCCGGATTGGGCCGTGGCCTCGTCCCCCGGCACCTGGGACGGGTGGGTCGTGTGGGACGGAGGCGACCGGGCTTACCGGGTCGTGGCTTCCGACCGGGACTCGGTGGCCGGCACGGTGATCCTCCGACTCGACGCCTCACCCGGACCCGGGCCCTACCGCATGGGGCGCCACCCTTGGATCGCATCGCTCGCCTCGGGCGCCGCCCCCCCCGGGGACGCGGCCCTGGCCTCGGCCGACACCTGGGACCGGGACTTCCCGGTGGCCGGGGGCACGGGACGTGCGTCGGTGCGGGCCGAGGCCAGCGGTCCCGGCGAGTACCGGGTGGTGAGCCCTGGCCTAGTGGGACGTAGCCGAGGGCTGGCCCAGATGGTCGTGCGCCGAACCGGCCTCCCCGAGCAGGCCGTGACGAGCTGGAGGGTGGGGCATGAGGAGTAAGCTCGGGTTCCGAGGGCTTGCAAACCCCCGCCGGCCATCTCCCGAGGGGGAACCGCCCCCCCGGGCGGAACGGGGCGCGGCGGGCGGGTTCACCCTTGTGGAGCTCCTGGTCGCCCTGGCCGTGGCCGGGATCTTCCTCTCCTTGCTGTACCAGGCGTTCCTCGTGCAGGAGCGCTCCTACCGGGTACAGGAGGACGTGGCGGACGCACGCCAGAATGCCAGGGTGGCGGTGGACGAGCTCTCTCGGGCCCTCATGAGCCTGGGTGCCGGGACCGATGTGGAGGGCGGGCAACCCCGGTTCCTGGTGGCCCACGAAAACGAGATCACGTTCACGGCCAACCTGTCCGCGGATCACGACGCCCAAACACCGGGCGCGACCGTCCCTGGTGCCGGCACCGGGGACCCGTACGGCACGTTTCCCCCCGGCACCTACGCCGGCTCCCCGGCCGAGACCTACCGATACCGGCTGGTACGCCGATCGGGGGAGGACCTCTTCACACTGATGCGCGAGATCAACGGCGGACCCGACCAGGCCGTGGCCCTTCTGATCGCCGATCCGGACCGAGCCGGCCCCCTGTTTCGGTACTGGGGAGACTTCGATGGCAACGGCACCGAGGAGTGGCTCGACCGCGTGGACCGAGCCACCAGCCCGCGTCTGGCGGCCGGAGAGCCCCTGGAGGTCCTGGTCCGACGTATCGAGATACGGGTGGTGACCGAACCGCCCAGGCCGGATCCCCGGTTCCCGGGGCCCGGCGGAGTGCGACAGACCCGGCTGGTCACGTCGGTGACCCCCCGAAACCTCTGGGACTGCCCGAGGGTGGTGCCGGCATCGACCCTGGGCCCCCTCCGGGCCCCGGACCTCCGGGGGACCACCACACCGGTCGAGTTCCGGGTGCTCCGGGGCTCCGCTCCAGAGGAGGGCCGCACCGTACGGTTCACCCTGACCGGCCCCAGCGGCCACGGCGTGGCGCTGGCGTCGACCCAGGCCGCCACGGACGCGGACGGGTACGTGCAAGCCCAGGTGGTGTGGCCCCCCGCCTGCGCCGACCTTCCCGAAGGCACGTACACCGTGACCGCGCGCACGGCCGAGCCCCCCACCCTGCTGACCCCCTTCGGCGCGTGCACCCCACGCCAGGTCACGATGACCGCCACCGTGGGGCCGGGGCTGCCGCAGCGGGTCGCGTTCGACCTGGCGCTGCTGGAGGTGTCCAGCTGCGGGGGCGAGGGGCAGACCGGATTCCGGGTCCTGGATGCGTGCGACCGCCTGGTGGACCCGGCCGACGCAGCCGCCCACCCGGCTGAGCTGGAGATCGGGCCGGACCCGGAGTTCGGGACCCTGGAGCCCCGGACCCTGGACCAGCCCTCGGGCGTCCTGGTGTACCGCTCACGCTCAGACGACTACAGCCGGTACGCCGTGCCCCGCTCTCCTGCCGACCCCAACCGGTTCCCGGCGTGGATCCAGACCGACACCCTGAGCGGCCGGGTGGACGTGGAGGTGATCCTCTCGCCCCGCCGGCTCCTGGGACCCACCGCCCACATCCCATCCACCGCGTTCACAGACTGCCCCGATCCGTCGGTTCCCGTGGTGGACACCTTTGGCGTGGAAGACGCCTGCGGCAACGCCCTGTGGACCCTGGCAGGCACCGGCGAGGCGGTGAGGACGGAGCTGGTTCCCCAGAGTGGGCCGGCCACGGACCAAGGCGCGATCTCTTCCCCGGGAAACCGGGCGACCCTAAGCCCTGATCCCGTGGACGTGGTCCGGCCCGACCCGAGCGCCGTAGCCCCCGGCACCTTCAGCGTGGCCTACCTTCCTCCCACCTGCTCGGTGGGGGGGATCCCCTATGCCCCGAGGCTCCGGCTCACGCCCACCTGGGCCCTGTCAGGCCCTTCGATCCTGCCGGTGCACGTCGCACCGTGCACCGGCTGCGGCGTCCGGGTGCTCGACGTGTCCGGCACGGCCGCAACCAGCTGGAGCCGGGCCTGCGAAGGCCAGATGGACGTCCTTGTGACCCAGTGCGTGCCGGCCGGCACCACTGTGGAGCTCGTGGTCGTACCCCGGCTCGGCAGTCTGGGACTCCCCAGCTTCGACCGGAACCGTCCGCTCCAGCGGGCTCGGGTCACCTTCTCCACCGCCGGCCCGGGCCAGACGGCTCGACTGCCGCTGTACCTGGGCTCGGCCCAGACCGGGGACGGGTTTCGGATCAAGGCCTACGTGCCCGACCAGGCGACCTCTTCCGCGATGGGGGGGGTGAGCTGTGCCTCGGAGCTGGTCTCGGTGGACACCGCTTGCTCGGAGATCCTTATCAGCGCGGTCGCCGACAACCCGGGTGCCGTACCGAACCGACCCCGGGCCGAGGACACCCCGTTGTGCGCGGCAGAGGGCAACGCGGTGTTCTTCCGGGTGAAGGACTGCGACCAGAACCGCCGGGACTACGCGGCCGACGACATCCAGCGCACGGTGGGCTCCACTCGGGGGCTGGTGGTGCAGGTGCTCGACACCGATGGAACCGTGCTGGACGAGGAGGGACCGGATCTGTTCGAGGTGGACGTCCACGGTACCCGGGCCACGGACAGCCCGTACTTCCAGGGCAGCCTCGTGGTGACCCAAGACCCCACCGACACCGCCGCCAGCGGGCGCCTGTTCGCCCCGTCGGACCGGGTGGTCACGGTGCGGGCGACCTACTTCGACCCGGACGACCCGACCGACCGCAACTGCGTGGCTGAGGCGCTGCTGGTACCGCCCCTGCCCCTGTGCCTGACCCTACCGGCCGCCACCTTCGGGGACTGGACCGGCCCCTTGACCGTCCACGGCGGTGACGCGGTCGTGGCGGGAGACTGGCGGTTACCCCCGGCCCCGGTTCTCGTCGCCAAAGAACCGACCGCTCCCCTGCTAGGGACCCTTCGGACCGATCGGTTCCTCAATGTGTACGTGGGGGGCGTCGTCTCCGTGGGAGGCGCCGCCCTGACCCCGGCCGAGGAGGTAGATCAGCCGTTCGTCCCGGGCGGGCCGGGTGCTTCGGTGAGCACGGCCCACCCCAATGTGTTCCAGAACGTACCCGGCGCCGCCGGTCTCGCCTCGCGCCTCAACTATGACCGTCTGAAGCTCCTCGCCCGGGCTCGGGGCGTGTACTGGGAGCCTGCCGGGGGAGGGCTCCTGCGCAACCCCCGCACCGGTGTGGTGGCCGGGTTCCAGGAGCTCACCGGGCTACCCGGGCCGGGAGGGGCAACCGCGTTCTACGACGGGCGGTTCGTGTTCATCGACGCGCCCGCCGGGCTCCGCTCCGGGGCCCTTCTCGACGCTGCTAGCGCTACGGACCTTCCCACCTACGAGGTCGCCGGAGACTACTTCACCGAGGGGCTCGTGTACGTGGCCGGCAACGTCACGTTCCTGGCCCCTGGGCCGACACGAACGGTCCCGGTGGCCGTGCCCGCCTCTGGGGACGCCCGGTACGACGAGGCCACCGCTCCCCCCGGACGGGACGAGCTCCCTTTGGGGGTGCCCTTCGGTTCCACGCCGTCCCCGGCCGGTGACCTCGGCGCCCACGCCCGGGCCGCCCTGTACGCCGCAGGAATCGTCCGGTTCGCCGGCCCCTGGCGGTGGTACGGAGCGGTCACGGGGGAGAAAGGGGTGGTCAACCAGGGCGGCGCCGTGATCTGGTACGACCCCACGTGGAACGGATCAAGGCCCGATCTGTGCACCCGTTGCTGCGGGCTGCGTTTGGCCCCCCCTGCCCTCTCCCTGGCGCCCGGCGACCTGGGCACGGTGTCCGCGGTAGGGGCCGATGGAGCGACGGTGTGGCAGAGCCTGAACCCTTCGGTGGCCCTGGTGGACCCAGCCGGCGCGGTGGAGGCGTTGGCCGAGGGCACGACTGCGTTACGGGCCACCGACGGGGCCGGGTGCGTGGCCGAGTCCGAGGTGCTCGTGTCCTGCGGGCTGCGCCTGGAGATGAGCCCTCCGGCCGGGCTTCGCCCCGGGGACCGGGCCACGGTGTCGGCCCTGGGGCTCCACGGCACCCCGGTGTGGAGCGTGGATACACCGTCAGTGGTGAGCATCGTGGCGAACCTGGGGCCTACGGTGCAGCTGGAGGCCTTGGCCCCGGGGGCGGCCCGGGTGGAGGCCCTGGACACCAACGGGTGCACGGCCGGCCTGGACCTGGCGGTAAGCTGCCCTGCGGCCGGGATCGTGTTCACCCCGACTGACCCGGCCGTAGGGGATCGGGTCGATCTGTCGGTGTGGGACGGCGGCGACGACCTCACGGCCCGCTACGCCTTCTCGGTGGACGGCGTCGATCTGGCTGGACGGGGTCTGGTGCTCGGCCAACCCGGCCCCCGGACCGTGGAGGCCCGGATGACCGGTGCACCGTGCGGAGCCGGCCCGACGGTGTTGACCCCCAGGTGCCCCCATGTGGCCATGGCCGCCTCGACCCCCTCGGCTCGGGTAGGCGTCGCGTTCACCGTCTCGGCCACGGGTCCGACCGGACAGGACTGGACCGACCGCTTCACCTGGTCGGTGGCCCCGGACGGGGCGGCCCGGCTCTTCGGGTCCGAGGTGACCCCAGCGGCTCCGGGCACGCTGATCGTCACAGGGGACTGGGCCGGGTGCCCGGCCGGCCCCCTGGAGATCCCGGTGTCCCCCTGATACCGGTTCGCATTCCGTCGTGTAGCGTCCGGGGCGGCCGGTCCTCCGCAAAGCAGACGGCCTCGCCGAACGTGGTCGGCACGTCTACATTGGTTGATTGCAACCTGGTCATGACCCCGCCTTTCTTTACACGAACTATCGCCTTCATCTACTCTGTAACCGATTCATCCACTCGAGAACTTCCCCGGGCGACGGCAGCCGGACGCACCGTCAGGCGCCTTCGCCGGGGAGCGCTTTTTTTCGGAGGTGACCCATGTCGGTGAAGGCGATCGCACTGCTTTCGGGCGGGCTCGACTCGACCCTTGCCGTGAAGATGGTTCTGGACCAGGGCATTGAGGTTGTGGCCCTCAACTTCATGACCCCCTTTTGCAACTGCACGGCCAAGACGAGCTCATGCAAGCACGAGGCCCTGCGGGTGGCCCGGGAGTTTGGGATCCCGATCCGGGTGCGGTACAAGGGCATGGAGTACCTGAAGATCGTGGAGAACCCCAAGCACGGGTACGGCCGTGGGCTGAACCCCTGCATCGACTGCCGGATCTTCATGCACCGGGAAGCCCGGGAGCTCATGGAGGAGGAAGGGGCGCGGTTCCTCGTGACCGGCGAGGTGCTGGGGCAGCGCCCCATGAGCCAGCGCCGCCCGGTCCTGAAGCTGATCGAGCGGGAGAGCGGTACCGAGGGTCTGGTGCTGCGCCCGCTCTCGGCGCAGCACTTTGAGCTCACCATCCCCGAGAAGGAGGGCTGGATCGACCGGGAGAAGCTCCTGGCCATCCGGGGCCGGTCACGCAAGGAGCAGATCCGGTTGGCGACCGATCTGGGGGTGACGGACTACCCGTGCCCGGCAGGTGGGTGTCTGCTCACCGACCCGGACTTCGCCGCCAAGCTCAAGGACCTGTTCGAGCACAAGCCCGGCTACGACCTGACCGATGTGCGGCTCCTACGCACCGGTCGGCACTTTCGGATCCGGCCAGGGCTCAAGGTGGTCGTGGGTCGAAACCAAGGGGAGAACGAGGGGCTGGAGCGGGGGGCGAGGGACGAAGACATGCTCGTGCGCGGCGAGGACTTCAAGGGCCCGTACGCCCTGCTTCGGGAGGCTCCCACCAGGGAGGATCTTCAAACCGTGGGCCGGATCCTTCTGCGTTACGCCCACCAGGACCGGGGGACCATCAAGGCGCAAACGGGGGAGCATGTGGACACCCTTCCGGTGGAAGGGCCGTTGGCCGACCCCGAGCTGCTGGAGCTACGGATCGGTTACCACCGGGAGGCGGGTGGCAAGGCCTGCAGCGTAGGGGCCGGCTGAGGCAGCCGGCCTGCCCCCTTCCCTTCGAAGCCGCGGGGGACTCAGTCCTCCTCGGGCTCGATGAACCCCTTCTCCTCCAGGTAGAGGATGTGCTCGTCGAGCACCTCCTCGATGGTGGCGGGCTCGGCGCCGGTCAGCCGGGCGGCGAAGGTGACCAGCCGGTCCTCCAGGTCCTCGATGCCGCCCAGGTCGGTGCCGGCCGGGGGGACCAGGTCCGCGTGGGCCTGCTGGAGCTTTCGGACCTCGTCCATGAACTCCTGGCCCTCGTCGTCGTCCGGGATCTCATACACCCCCAGGGCGCAGTGGAACAGGAAGTCCGCCTCCAGGATCTCCTCCACCGCCTCCACCGCCAGACCGGTGCGCTCGGCAACCTCCCGAGCGGCCTCCTCCACGTCGTAGAGCATCACTTCTTCGGGCATCTCACGTCCTTCCGGCCGGCTCCCCGGCCCACATTCCACCGGTGGGGTACGGATAGTGCTTCGGTCGTCGGTCGTTCTTCACCCGGCGGGGGAACCAGGCGCCCCCTCCCCCGATCGGGGCCAAGGGACCTGCCGGGCGGCCTCGAACCCCAGCCTACCAGCCCCCCGACTACGCGCAAGATTCCAGCACCCCGCGGCACAGGTCCTGATAGAGCCGGGCCGCCTCCACGACCTGGCCCCACCGAACCCGCTCCTCCTCGGCGTGGGCAAGCTCCAGGCTTCCGGGCCCCAGCACGAAGGCAGGAACCCCGCACCGGTGGAACCGGTTGGCATCGCTGTGGCTCCGGAACACCCCCACTCGCCCGCCCCCCAACCGCTGAAACACCCCCACCAGGGGGTCGTCCGCGGGCAGGAGGTAGCCGGGGTCCTCGGTCTCGAACTCCACCCGCAGCCCGTCCGTGTCCTCCAAGGCCCGCAGGACGGCGGCCCGAACCCCCTTTAGGTCCACCCCGGGCGGCACATGGATGTCGGCCCAGGCCACCGCCCGGGCCGGCACGGCGAAGCCCGGGTTGGCCGTCTCGAGATGTCGGATGTTCAGCACGGGAGCCTCGGCTCCGGTCCCCGAGAACTCGGGGGCTCCCATGAGGGCGGCCACTCCGGCCAGGAGCCGCTCGGCCGCGTTGCGGCCCCGCTCGGGCACGCTGGCGTGTGCCCGGCGGCCCTCGGCCGAGATCGCCACCTCCAGGTACCCGTAGTGCCCCGTGCAAAGGACTAGGTCGGTGGGCTCCCCCACCACCGCACGGCCCGGCCGGAACTCGCCGAGGAACGCGTCGGCGCCGTCTCCGTCCTCCTCCTCGCCTACCACCAGGGCCACGCCCACCTTCCGGCCCAGGCCCCCGGCTCGCAGGCACAGGTACGCCTCCAGGATGGCGGCGCATCCCCCCTTCATGTCGGCCGCCCCCAACCCCCCGATCCATCCCTCCCCCAGATCCCGGGGGCCGTAGTCCTCCAGGTCCCACGCGTCCACCGTGTCCACGTGTCCCACCAGCACCACGGCCGCATCCGGGTCGCCCAGGAGCAGATTGTACCGGTCCTCATCCACCGGCTGCACCCCGTAAGGGCAGCCCTGCTCGGACAGGAACTCCTCGAGGTATGCCAGGGCCGCCTCCTCCTTTCCGGAGGGGCTGTAGATCTCCACCAGAGACCAAAACAGGCCCCGTAGCCGCCCCTCTCGGACCTCACCGGACCTCATGGCTCTTTCGCCTTTTGCGCTGCTCCCTCAGCTCGTCCAGGTTCATGCTCAAAAACACATGGGGCCGGGGCTGCTCGAACCCCAGCGAAGCAAAGAACCGCAGCGCGGCGGCGTTGTTGGCGTCGGTGTCGACCATGAGGATCCTCACCCCCTGGTCAGCCATGCGTTGGGCCAGCCTTTGGACGAGGCGCTCCCCCACCCGCCGCTTCTGGTACCGGGGGTCCACGGCCATCCAGACCAGGTACCCATAAGTCCAGGCCGACCGGGGCTTTGACACCGTGGTGCCCATGGCGAACCCGGCCATCGTCCCGGTCTTCCGGTCCTCGGCCACCAGGCACAGGTCCGATTCGGTGTGAAACAGCCCGGTGACCTCGTACTCGTCCCAGGTGCGGTAGAGGTTCGGGACCTGTGCCGTGAACACCCTCTCCCCCAGGTGGTACACAGCGGCCAGGTCGTCGATCTCCATCTCCCGGATCTCGACCGCCGGGCGAGGATCCCTCTCTTCGGCCTTTGCCATGGCTCACATCCCGAAGAACTCTTTCATCACGGCCTGGGCCACGTACGTCCCCTTGATGTGCCAGAGCTTCCGGTTCACCACCAGGCTGGCCACCGCGATCTGGGGCCGGTCGACCGGAGCGAACCCGATGAACCACTCGTACTTGCCCGGGGGATCATCTCCGGTGAGGCTGCCGGTCTTTCCCGCTACCCCTACCTCCCTCCGGAGCCGGCGGGCATAACGGTAGAACACCTTGGCCGAGGTCCCCCGGGTCACAGTCCGTCGCATCATCCGGGCCACCTCCCGGGTGACCCGCTCGGACGCCGCCCGCCTCCAGGGCGCCGGAGCGGCGCGGTACACCACCTCGCCCCCGGCGTCCTCGATCCGGTCCACCACATACGGCCGCATCATCACTCCCCCGTTGCCCACGGCCGCGGCGATCAGGGCGGCGTGCACTGGGCTCAGGTAGACCTCACCGAACCCTGCCGCGGTCCGGGCCAGGGGGTAACGGTCCTCGGGCACTGTGGCACGGCTGGGCTGCAGCGGGAAGTCGAAGGGGATCTCCCGGTTGAACCCGAACGCCTCCAACGCTTCCTGCAGCTTCTGACTCCCCACCACGTCGGCGCCGACCTTTCCGAACACCACGTTGTTCGACAGGGCCAGGGCCTCGGCCAAGGTATGTACATTGTTCTCCCTCCACCGGTTGGAGGGGGAGATCTTGCGGGGATAGAGGCGGTACGGGCTCCCTTGAAACCGGATCTGGCTGGTCGCCGAGACCTTCCCGGTTTCCAAGGCCGCGCACGCCGTGATCACCTTGATCAGGCTCGCCGCCGGGTATGTGGCCCGGCGACAGAAATCGTTGAGATCGGGCTCCTGGCGGGAGTACTCGGCCAAAGCCAGGATCCGGCCGGTGCCGGGGTCCACGGCCACGAACGCGCCGTAGGGCACCCGGTACCTCCGAAACACGGCCAGGGCCTCCTCCTGGAGTTCCCGCTCCAGCGTGTACACCACCCGGTGGCCGGCCACCCACTGCTCGTACACCCCCTCGCTCTCGTCCCAGCGGGGTGAGGGCCAGGAGATCCGGCACAGCACGTCGCGGCACGTCGAGGCCGCCGGGGGCGGCTCGGGCCGAGACTTCGGACCGGGGACCTCGAAGAGCGGCGCGAGCCACATCCCCCCCAGGCCGGCCAGCACGATCCCTGCGAACGCCGCGGCCGCCCACCTGCGCTTGCGGCGACGACGCTGGCGGGCGTGCCGTTCCAGATCGGACCACCAGTCCATCTCAGAGCCCGTTGATCCGGTCGATCATCTTCCGGAGCAGGCCGAAGTCCCGCTTCACGAAGTCCACGACCAACCGGGGGAGATCCCGGACCTCAGGCTCGTCCTCCTCCTCGGGCAAGGCCCCTGAGGGGGTGATCGTGCCGCCCGGCACCAGGATCTCGCGGAACTCCACGGCCAGACGCTCCACTGCCTCGGCCGGCAGCGGCTCGGTCAGCCGCAGCACCAGCCGGCCGTTCACGTACCGAAGGCTGTGGTACCGGCGGTAGAACCGCTGGATGATCCCCAAGGCGTCCTCCACGGACCCTGCCCGCTGAAACAGAAGGAGGTCACTCGGGCTGATGTACCCGTCGCCCAGAAGCTCCCGCTCGAAAAAACGGACCCAGCGGTCCCAGTAAGTACCCCCCGGCTCGTCGATCAGAACCAGGGGCAGGGGCGGCTGCTTGCCGGTCTGCACCAGGGTGAGGGTCTCCATGGCCTCGTCCAGGGTGCCGAACCCACCTGGAAACAGGGCCACGGCATGGGCCTCCCTGAGGAACGCCACCTTCCGGTTGAAGAAGTAGTGGTAGGTGATCAGCCGGGGGCTCTTCTCGATAACCGGGTTCGGCCGCTGCTCGAACGGAAGCCGGATGTTCACGCCGAACGACATCTCCGGCCCGGCCCCCTCGTGGGCCGCCTGCATGATGCCCGGCCCCCCGCCCGTGATCACCATGTAGCCCGCACGGGCCAGGGCCTTGCCGAACTCACGCGCCATCGCGTAGATGGGCTCGTCCGGGCTGGTGCGGGCCGACCCGAACACCGTCACCTTGCGCACCCGCCTGTACGGACCGAACACCTTGGAGGTGAACCGCATCTCCTTGAGGCTGATGTTCATCAGGCGCAGGTCTCCCCGATCCGAGGTCTCCTGCCCCGCCTTGAGGGCGGCCAGGATCATCTCCCGCACCAGGTCCGGGTGATGCACGGGTCCCACCAGGCCGATCAGGCGATCGATGGCGTCGTCCGCCGGCCCGTTGGCCCGAGAGAATCGCAGGGGTCGCGGCATGGTTTTCCGGGAATGCGGTCCAGGATTGGTCAATGGAGGGTGCGGTCCGAGCGCCCTTGGCGCGGGGGGTTCCGGCCCAAAGTGGAGCGGTACAGCCGACGCACCTGGCACCGGGCCGTCAGTCGGCGCACCCCCACCGTGACCACCACGGCCACGGCGATGACGGTCGGCCCGAAGAAGGGCGACCCGATGCTGGCCGGATGCCAGGCGGCCACCACAAGAAGCTCGAGCAGGAGGACGAGCACGAACACGGCAAGCACGAACCGGGGTCCGCCCCCGAACCCGGATCGGGGTGCCCCCCGCTTGCGAAAGTCCACGTACACCACCTTGCCCGCCATCGTCGCCGTTCCGCTCCCCTCCGGGTGGGGGTTCGTCCGGGTAACGTTCGCCCGAGAGTCATAACCCATGCTAGCATGCTGTCGGTCACATCGCCAGGAAGCTTCCGCCTGCAACCGGGAGCCCCCCGTCCGGAGGACCCGCAAACCCGTGCCCCACGCGGAACTCATCTGCATCGGTTCGGAGCTCCTTCTGGGTCGCTGGGTCGACACCAACGGCCCCTGGCTTGCCCGCGCCCTCGCCTCCCTGGGGGTGAGGGTGGCCCGCAAGTGGGTGGTGGACGACGACGAGGCAGCCATTGCCGAGGCCGTGGTCCAGGCTGCCGGTGCCAGCGACCTGGTGGTTCTGAGCGGGGGGCTGGGCCCCACCGAAGACGACCGCACCCGCGCGGGGGTGGCCCGGGCCGCCGGTGTCCCCCTGGAGATGCGACCCGAACTCGTGGAGGAGATCCGTCGGGTCTTCCAGCGTCTGGGGGCCAACATGCCTCCCTCCAACCGGGTCCAGGCCGAGATCCCGGCGGGGTCCGAGCCGGTTCCCAATCCGTGGGGCACAGCACCGGGGTTCGCCCTGGTTCTCCACGGGGCGTGGGTGGTAGCCCTGCCCGGGGTGCCCCGGGAGCTCAAGAACCTGTTCCGATCTTGGGTCCTGCCCCGGCTGCAGGATCGCTTGGGCCTGGGCGCGAACGTCACCCGGGTGCTTCGGCTGTCGGGGCTGGGGGAGAGCGCCGTGGGCGAACGCCTCCGGGACCTCATGGCTGGGCCTCCTGGGGAGACCCGGATTGGATTGCTCTCTTCGCCGGGGGAGGTGCGAGTGGTGCTGACCGCCCGGGCGGCGGCCGAGCAGGAGGCAGTCAGGCGACTGGCCCGGGTGGAGGCCGAGGTCCGAGGCCGGCTGGGTAAGTTCGTGTTCGGCGCAGACGACGAGACTCACCCGGTTGTGGCACTCCGGGCCGTGGAGGCCGTGGGGTGGACGCTGGCCGTGTCCGAGGGGTTCTCGGCCGGCACCCTGGCGTCGTGGCTTCGCAGCACCGGCGCCCCGACCTTCCGGGGTGGAATGGTGCTCGGGCCCGGCAGGATCCGGGCTGTCGGCCCGACCCCCGAGGCCCGCTGTCTCGCGGTGGCCCGGCGGGCCGCCCGGTGGTTCCGGGCCCACGTGGGGGTGTGCGTGGCCCGGGAGGACGAGCTCGTCCCGGCCGCGGCCGCCGACCGGGTCTGGATCGGAGTGACCGCGCCCACAGGGGCTTGGGCCCGGTCGCTGCCGGTGCTTCGGGGCGACGAGTTCGATGCCCAAAGGGCCTGCCACCAGGCCCTGTTCCACGTACGGCGCCTGGCAGGCGGCGTTTGACCTGGAAACCCTGCTGTGCTACCTAGTGGCGCCTTTCGCCAGCCTTCCCATTGGAGGTGAGGCTTCTTGTCCTTTGACCCCGGTTCTTCCCCGGCGCCGTCGGCCCTGCTCGGCGTGGAGGCGTGTGCCCGGGGCGCGCTCGAGGCCGGCGCCCGACTGGCTACCGGCTACCCGGGCACCCCAGCCACGCCGGCCATCGAGTATCTGCTGGCCCAGGCCACGGAGCACCTCTCGGTGGAGTGGGCGGTCAACGAGAAGGTGGCCCTGGAGGTGGCAGCCGGCCACAGCTGGGCCGGCCTCCGCAGCTTCGTGGCCCTGAAAATGTCGGGGCTCAACGTGGCCTCCGACGCCCTGCTCTCGGTCGCCACGTCCGGCACCGTGGGCGGTCTGGTGGTGTATGTGGGCGACGATCCCGGAGCCTACTACGGCATGGTGGAGCAGGACAGCCGGCTCTACGCCCGGTTGGCGTTCCTGCCCATGGTGGAGCCGGGCTGCGAGCCGGACGAGGCTCGCCGTATGACCTGCCACGCGTTCGACGTGTCGGAGGCGGCCGGCACCCCGGTTCTGATCCGGGGTACCACCACCACGGCCTACACCTGGGGACCGGTGGACCTCGAGCCTTTGGAGAGGGGCTGCCGGACACCCCGGGTCCCGTTTGACATCGACCGGTACACCAAGGCCGGCGCAGCCCGATGCCGACGCCAGCACCGACAGGCCCTGGCCCGGATGGCCGAGGCTGCCCGGCTCCTGGACCCCTGGAACCAGGAGGTCCTGGGGCACGGGGACCTGGGGGTGATTGCACCGGCGTCGGTGTGGGGTTATGTGGCTGAGGCCGTGGAGCGGCTACCCGGGAACGAGCGGCCCCACCTGCTCCGGATCGCCGTAGTGCACCCGTTGCCCGAGGAGCGGATCCTGGGCCTCCTGAGCCGGTGCCGGCGGGTCCTGGTGGTGGAGGAGCTCGATCCGCTCATCGAGGAGCGGGTCCGTTCCCTGGCCGCCGAGCTGCCGCGTCCCCCGCGGATTCTCGGGAAGCGCCAGGGGCTCACGCCCGAGGTGGGAGACCTGGACCCGGACGCCGTGTCGGCCGCCCTGGATCACCTGCTGGACCGGGAGCCCCAGCGCCGCGCCCCCCGCCGGTCGGCGAACCTACCTCCGAGCCTGGCTCCTCGGCTCCTCACCTTCTGCCCGGGCTGCCCCCATCGATCGGCCTACGTGGCGCTGGAGCGGGCCATCGCTCGGGCCGGGTACCGGAAGGACGAGGTGATCGTTACCGGCGACATCGGCTGCACCATCCTGGGCATGAACCCGCCCCACAGCCTGTGCCGGACCGAGGTGGCCATGGGCTCGAGCATCGCTGTGGCCGAAGGGTTCGTGCGGGCCGGGGTCGAGGCCCCCGTGGTCGCGGTGATCGGGGACAGCACCTTCTTCCACGCGGGGATCCCACCCCTGCTCAACGCGGCCACCAAGAACGTCCGTCTCACCGTTCTGGTGCTGGACAACCACCACGCGGCCATGACCGGTTTCCAGCCCTCCCCCACCCAGCACCGCCCCATCCCCGGAGCCCCTGCCCAGCCTCTCAGCATCGAGGAGCTGGCCCGGGCCGCCCGGGTACGACGGGTGCGCAAGACGTTGCCCTACTTCACCCGCCGGCTGTCGCGGGTGCTCGCAACGGCCCTGCGATCTCCCGGGGTGCAGGTGGTGGTGGCCGAAGCCCCCTGTGTGCGTCGGTCCACGGCCCGGGTGGTGATCCCGTACCAGGTACGGCCCGACCGGTGCGTGGGCTCAGAACGGTGCCGGCCCTCGTGCCTCGAAGCCGTCAACTGCCCGGCCCTGGAGACAAACGGCGGGGAGACCGAGGTTTGGATCGATGCCGACCGATGCCTGGGGTGCGGGCTGTGCGCCGAGGCGTGCCCCCGCCGGGCGATCCGGCGACGCATCCGATCCCGGAGGCGGCTCCCGTGAACCTGGACGTGGTGGTCTGCGGAGTGGGGGGCCAGGGTGTGGTGACCCTGGGGAGGGTGGTGGCCGGGGCGGCCCTGCGCGAGGGGTACGACGTGCGCCTGCTGGGCCAGTCGGGCCTGAGCCAGGTGGGGGCCCCGGTCATGGTCCACCTTCGGATCGGAGCCCCGGCCGGTCCCAGCCCCAAGGTCCCCCTGGGCGCGGCCGACGTGGTCATCGGCCTCGAGCGGATGGAGGCCCTGAAGCTGGCCCCCTACCTCCGGCAGGGAGGTACCGCCCTGCTGTCGGACGAGGCGGTCCGGCCCTACGAGGCCCGATTCCGACCCCAGAGGTATCCGGACCGGCAGTGCGTGGAGGCCGCGTTCTCCGGCGAACGGGTGCTCTGGATCCCCGCCCTGGATCTCGCCCGCCGCCACGGCCCCCCGGCCTATGTGGGGGCTGTGATGGCCGGGGCCCTGGCGTCCGTATCGAACGTGGTGGATCGGGACCAGCTGGTGCTGGCGCTTCGGGCCGAGCGCCCCCAAGAGGCGGACGCAGAGGTCGAGGCCTTTTTCGCAGGCTACGAGTTCCTGACCGGAGCCGACGACTGAGTCCGGACACCCCACCGCCGGGGCTCAGGCCGCGGCCCGCGCCTCCCCCCCTACCCCCAGCACCGCTTCCACGTCGATCCCGGACTGGGCCGCGGCCAGGGTCGTGGCAATGGTCCGGGCGAACGGCTTCTCCCCCTCGGGATCGGGCTCGGTGAGGTCTGCGTCTACGGGCGGGGTGAGCGGCTCCCCCGTGGCCTTTCGCACCAACCGCACCCAGGGCCGGATCAGCTCGGCGTGGTTCTGGCGACACACCACCCCCACCTCCCCCGTGTCCAGGCGCACCACCGACCCGATCGGGTAGATGCCCACACACTGGATGAACTTCTGGACGAACACCGGATAGAAGTCGGTCTTGGACCACTCGTAGATCTTCTGCAGGGCCTGGTGGCTCGGCATGCCCTTGTGGTACACGCGGTCCGATGTGATGGCGTCGTACACGTCCACGATGGCCGCGATCAGGCCGAACTTGCCGATGGCCATGCCCGAGACCCCCCGGGGATAGCCGCGACCGTTGAACCGCTCGTGGTGGTTCAGGGCCACGGCAGCGCTCTCGTTGGGCACATTGCGGGTGTCCATCAGGATCTTGGCGCCGTGGAGCGTGTGGGTCTTCATCACGGCGAACTCTTCGGCCGTCAGCCGGCCCGGCTTGTTCAAAATCTGCTCCGGCACCCGCATCTTGCCCACGTCGTGGAGGATCGCCCCGACCCCCAGGCGCCGCAGCTCCTCCTTCACGATCCCCAGGTGCCGTCCCAAGGCCAAGGCCAGCACGCTCACGTTCACCGAGTGCTGGAACGTGTAGTCGTCGAAGCTTTTGAGGCGCGACAGACTGGTGATGGCGTCGGGGTTGCGGAAGATCGAGTCCACCATCTTGTCCACGGTCTCGGCGGCCCGCTCGCCGTCGATGCTCCTGCCCATGCGGGCGTCGTGGAGCAGGTCCTTCACCAGTTCTTTGGCCTCGGCATAGACCACCTTGGCCCGACGGACCTCCTCCTCGAAGGCGGCCTGCTCCTTGGAAAGCCGCATCGGGGGCTCGCCCGACCCCTCCGCGGCTACCTCCTGCTCCATCCGCTGCCGGACCTCCGCGTCCGCCTCCTCCACCGGCACGGCCCGGACGCTGTCCTTCCCTTTGGCCGTATTGATGTACACCTCTTGGATCCCGTGCTCCCGGACGAGATCGATCTCCTTGGCGCTGCGTATCTTCTTCTTGTTGCTCAGGAAGGGGTGGTCCATCCAGGGGACGTTGAAGTCCTCGACGAACATCCCCACCTCCAGGTCTTTCACCGCAATCTTCTTGATCATGGTCAACCCCTCGAACGCCCCTCGTCCCGAACCTCTCTTACGGATCGGCACGGCCCGCCGAGCCTTGAGACGCGACTTGACACCCTCCCGGAAGGGCGGGTATCAAGCCTTTTCCCGTGCGAGAACCGGCCCCGGTCCGCTCGGCTCCTGCCGGGAGTTGGCCCCGGCAACACGTTCAGGGAGGAGTACGGATGTCGCAGCCCAAGAAGGTGAACCTGGATCAGGCCGTCATCTGGGCGGTGGGGTGCCTGGTGGTGGGCTTCGTGGTGGGCATCGTGTCGGGCTACTTCGTCGCCCGCACACCGGGGCCCAGGCCCGCTCCGGTGACCCAGCCCGCCCCGGCGGTTGCCCCACCCTCGTCCACCCTGGGGAGCCTTACGGTGGAGATCCGGGAGCTCAGGAACATCCTGAAGAACGACCCCACAAACCGGACCGCGTGGGTGCGGCTGGGGAACCTCTACTTCGACACCGATCAGTACATGGAGGCGATCGACGCCTACACCAAGGCCTTGGAGCTTGACCCCAACGACCCTGACGTGATCACCGACCGGGGCATCATGTACCGCCGCATCGGTGACTTCCAGAAGGCGGTGGAAGAGTTTCGCCGGGCTGCCGAGCTGGACCCGTCCCACCTGAACAGCCTGCTGAACCTGGGGGTGGTGCTCCGGTACGATCTCAACGACCTCGAGGGCGCCATGAAGGCGTGGCAGCGGTACCTGGAGCGCAAGCCTCCGGCAGAGATGGCCGGGAAGATCCGGGCCGAGATCGCGGCGATCCGCAAACAGCTACCTTAAAGAAACCGGGCCGTCCTTTTAGGACGGCCCGGTTTCCGAAAGGAGGAGGAAGAGAGGAGGCTGGTCGCAAGCCACCGGCCTTGCCCTAGGAGATCGGCCCCTCGCGGTCTCGACTTTAGACGAAATTCGTTCCAAAGGCTTTTTTCCGGCCACGGACCTCATCCTCCTACGCTGGCGATCCACGCGATCTGGCTTCCCCGGAACACCGGGCCGTCCTTGCACACCCTCAGGTAGCCTCCCCCGGCCGCGGGCACCACGCACCCCAAGCACGCCCCCACCCCGCAGGCCATGTGGGCCTCCAGGGAGACCTCGCACCCCACCCCGTGGCTCGCACACAGGTCCACCACCGCCCGGAGCATAGGCATGGGGCCACACGCGTACACCCGGGCCGGGCCGCCGACCTCCCGCAGGACCCGCTCCAGCGAAGCGGTCACCAGGCCCATGCGGCCTAGGCTTCCGTCCTCGGTGACCAGCTCGCACGGCACGGACAGGCACGCGAAGTCCCCATGGCACAGCAGGTCCCGGTCGGACCGGGCTCCCAGCACCAGCCGCGGCCGTACCCCGCGGTCCAGAAACGACTCGGCCAGGAACAGGAGAGGGGCCACCCCCACCCCCCCGCCCACCAAGATCGGGGCCTCCGCATCCAGGGAGAAGCCCCTGCCGAGGGGGCCCAGCACGTCCACCCGGTCCCCCACGTGGCGGCGGGCCAGCATGGAGGTCCCCCGGCCTGCGACCCGGAACAGCACCTCGAACTCGCCGCCGGTCAGGGGGTCCACCCGGTGGATGCTGAACGGCCGCCGCAGCAGCGGGTCGATGCCCTCCCCCACCTGGAGCATCACGAACTGCCCCGGCTCGGCCCCGAACGGCTCGGCCGGACGAAGCCGCAACCGGTAGTACTCTCCGCCGAGGGCCTCCCGGTACACCACCCACGCCCGATCGTCCATGGCTCACTCTCCGTGACTTCGATCGTCGGTCGCCGGTCGTCGGTCAGCGGCACCCCCAGCGACCAGATCCCGGATCATCACCACAGCATCCTCGCCCGTGTCCGGGTAGTATCCCGGCCGCCGCCCCACCGGCTCGAACCCCAGCCCTCGGTAGAAAGCCTGGCCGCTTTCGTTGGAGGCCCGGACCTCGAGGAACACGAACTCCACCCCCTCGGCCCGCATCCTGTCCTGCGCCTCCCGCACCAGGCGGGCCCCGATGCCCCGTCTGCGCCATTCCGGGAGTACGGCCAGGTCGAGCAGGTGACAGAGCCCCCCCTGGACCGCGTAGAGGAGGTGGGCCACGAGCCTCCCCTCAGGGGTCTCCGCGCCCAAGGCCAGGCAGAATCGACTGTGGAGCACGTCCCGAACTGTTCCCGGGTCCCACGGGTGCTCGAAGCTCGCTGCCTCGACGCGGAGCACCTCGAGCCATCGGGACGGGGGCACCCCCACGATCCGCACCGCGGGGTCATCGGTCACGGGCATCCGCCTGGAGCTCCCCGACCCGTTTGCGCACCCACGCCCCGGCCTCCGGGCCAAGCCCCGCCCCGAGCGCTGCCCGGTACCGCGCCAGGGCCTCCCCGGCCCGTCCGGCCTGGTCGGCCTGCACACCCAGCCGCAACAGGGCGCGGCCCCGTTGGGGGCCGGGCCGGGCCGCCACGGCCTCCCACACCCGACGCGCATCATCGAGCCGCCCCGTGCGAGCCAGGGCCTCGGCCTGGCGCAGCTCGGCCGCGCCCGAAGGGTCGGCCTGGCGGGCACCCCGGGACCACCGAAGCACCTCGCGCCAGTTTTCCGAGCGAAACGCCTTGACCTGAAGCGCCAGGGCGGCCCGGGCACCCTCCGGGGTATCGGCGTGGCGTTCCGCCAGCCTGCGACGAAGCTCCGCAGCACGGTCGGAGTCGCCGACCGCCTCGGCATGGGCCGCGGCCCGCTCCAGGAGCGCCGGCACCTCGGCCGGAGGAGCCGCCCCGGCCGCCCTCTCGGCGAACCGAGCGGCACGGGCCGAGTCTCCGAGCGCCTCGGCCGCAGCCAGGGCCACCAGCCAAGCCGCAGCCGGGCTCTCCGCCCCGAGAATCGGCTCGATGCGCCGGAGCGTCTCCCCGGGCTTCCCCCGCTCCAGCAGCACCCGCGCCGCCCCGAGCCGAGCCGCCCGTCCCAGGGGGCCCTCCGGCGCGATCGCGTCCCACAGCTCCACCGCCGCCTGCCAGCGGCCCTCACGCAGGGCATCCTCGGCCAGGGCCCAGCGGGCCCGGTCCAGCTCTTCGCGGGGCACCCGTGCCCCGGCGTCAAGAAGGGCGCGGCCGTGCCTTCGGACCGCCTCGGGATCCCCGAGCTTTCGCGCCAAGGCAAACGCTGCTCGGTGGACCTCGATGGCCCTGGTGCCGGTCACCCCGGCTTCGAGAGATCCTTCCAAGTGCCGCAGGCCTCCCCGCAGGTCCCCCGATTTCCGGGCAAGATCTGCCAGGAGCAGATGCGCCGAGACGGCGTCCTCCCCCTTTGGCACCAACGCCAGGAGTGCCCCCAGGGCCTTTGCCGCGGCCCGGGGCTCCTCTGCATCTGCCAACGACCTTCCCTGGGCCAGAAGCGCCTGGGCCCTCTCCTCCCGATCGGGGGTCCACCGGGCCACCCGTTCCCAGAAGAACGCCTGGTCCCGAGGGGTCGACGCCACGGACGCCCCGGCCCGAGACAGGGACAGGCGTGCCTCCGGGTCCCCTGGCACCGCCGGGTCGGCCAGGGCCTCCCGGGCGGTCTCGAGCACGGCCGTCGGGTCGCCCTGCTCCTGCAGGGCGCGAACGAGCCCGAGCCAGGCCGAGGGACGCCGGGGGTCGCCCTCTGCCTCCGCCAGGAACGCCCGGTACTGCTCGGCGGCGTCTTTCCACCGCCCCAGCGCCTGCGCGGAGGCAGCAGCCAGGAGTCGCGCATCCTTTCTCAGCCCCCCCCCTCCCGCAGCGAAGTATCGGGTAAGGTGCTCCCAGGCCACTGCGTGACGCCCCTCCCCGGCCTCGAGCCATCCAAGCCAGTACTCCGCCTCGATTTCGCCTCGCTCGACCAAACGCTCCAAGGCCCACCGAGCGCCGTCCGGGTTCTTCCGGGCCACCTCGGCCCGGAAAAGGAGGTCCAGAAGATCCGGCAGATTTGGATCCTCTGGCTCGGCCTCGGCATAAGCCCGGAGCTCCTCGGCCGCCAACCCGTAAAACCCGTCACGGTACGCTTGCAGGCCCACCTCCAGGCGTTCGCGGGCGCCTGCGAACGCCCCGCTCCACGCCCAAGCGACAAGGGCCGCGGCGAACGCGGCCCTCCTGATCCGGCAGCCGGTCCTACCCACGTCCGTCCTCCGGTCCCTCCCGGTATCCCGGAACCACCGGCACGCAGCTCCCGTCGGCGATCACGTTGAGTCCTGCCGCCTCGGTTCGGGTCACGGCCCCTCGGCCTCCTGGAGCACCACGAACCGGTTCCCGATGCCCTCGCGGATCCCCTCGGGGAGGTCCTCCCACCGCACCCCGTCCACCTGGATCGGGAGATCCGACTCGGAAAAGGCGTCCCGCAGGGCTTCGAGCTCCTCGTCGGGAGCAAGCCCCACCACCGCGAGATCGAGGTCCGAGAACCTCCGAGCAGAGCCCTCCACCCGCGACCCGAACACCCGCACCTCCCGCCCGCAGGGCGTTTCTCGTAACGGGATCGAGCCCTGAGGTCACGGCCTCGTCTTCGCACCGGTCAAGCACATCCCCCAGGGCCGTCACCGCCTTGCGCAGACTCGTCAGATCCAGCGCCACGTGTTGACTCCCATGTAACTTCGGTCGTTGGTCGTCGGTCGCCGGTCGGGGGCCTTCGGCCGTGTCAGGGGTCAGAATTCAGAAGGACAGTGGACAGGAGGAAGGCGTCGGATGACCCTAGAAGAAGTCCCCGAGAAAACCAGGCTGTTTTTCGGGATTTTCCTGTCCTCTGTCCGCTGAAATCTGGCTTCTGAAACCCATGCCCCGCCGCCGGCAATGTGCCCGCACCACCGAACGTTACCTTCCCCGTTGTAGGGTCCCGCAGGGTCTGACTGACGATGCCTCCCAGCCTTCTAGCCTTCTAGCCTTCCCGCCTTCCAGCCATAGTACTCCTGCAGCGGCTTCACGCGGAACTCGGCGCGCCGCAGGCTTCGGATGGCCGATACCGCGGCCCGGGCGCCCGCCACCGTGGTGAAGTAGGGCACGTTGTACTCCAGGGCGGCCCGCCGGATGTGGAACGAGTCCGCGATGGCCTTGGCACCCTGGGTCGTGTTGATCAGCAGATCGGCCTCGCCGTTCACGATCACGTCCACCACGTGGGGCCGTCCCTCCTGCACCTTCTTCACCACCTCCACCGGCAGCCCCTCGGCCTGGAGGAACGCGGCCGTACCCCGGGTGGCGATCAGCCGGAACCCCTCCTCCACGAGGCGACGGGCCACCTGGGCGGCGGCGGGCTTGTCGTCGTCCTTGACCGACACGAACACGGTCCCGGCCAGGGGCAGGGGGTTGCCCGCGGCCAGCTGGGCCTTGGCGAAGGCCATGCCGAAGTCCGTGTCGATGCCCATGACCTCGCCCGTGCTTTTCATCTCGGGCGAAAGGATCGTGTCCACGCCGGGGAACTTGACGAAGGGGAACACCGCCTCCTTCACGCTCACGTGCCGCGGCACGGGCACCTCGGTCACGCCCAGCTCGTCCAGGGTCCGGCCGGCCATGACCCGGGCCGCGATCTTCGCCAGGGGCACGCCCGTGGCCTTGGACACGAACGGCACCGTGCGGCTCGCCCGGGGGTTCACCTCGAGCACGTAGATCGTTCCGTCCTGCACGGCGAACTGCACGTTCATGAGCCCCCGGACCTCCAGGGCCAGGGCCAGGGCCTCGGTCTGCCGCCGGATCTCCTCGACCAGGTCGGGGGCCAGGCTGTACGGGGGCAGGGAGCAGGCCGAGTCGCCCGAGTGCACGCCGGCCTCCTCAATGTGCTCCATGATACCGGCCACCACCACCCGCCGGCCGTCGGCCACCGCGTCCACGTCGATCTCGATCGCGTCGTTGAGGAACTTGTCGATCAAGACCGGGTGCTCGGGGCTCGCCTCCACGGCCTCGGTCATGTACTGGCGCAGGCTCCTCTCGTCGTACACGATCTCCATGGCCCGGCCGCCCAGCACGTACGACGGCCGCACCACCACGGGGTACCCGATGGCCGCCGCCACGGCCTCGGCCTCCTCGGGGCTGCGGGCGATGCCGTTCTCGGGCTGCTTGAGCCCCAGGTCGTGCAGGAGCCGCTGGAACCGCTCCCGGTCCTCGGCCAGGTCGATCTTGTCCGGGCTGGTGCCGATGATCGGCACGCCCTCGGCCTCGAGGGCCCGGGCGAGCTTCAGAGGGGTCTGGCCCCCGAACTGCACGATCACCCCCTCGGGCCGCTCGGTGCGCACGATGTTCAGCACGTGCTCCAGGGTGAGGGGCTCGAAGTAGAGCCGGTCGGCGGTGTCGTAGTCGGTGGACACGGTCTCCGGGTTGCAGTTGACCATGATGGTCTCGTACCCGTCCTCCCGGAGCGCCAGGACCCCGTGCACGCAGCAGTAGTCGAACTCGATGCCCTGGCCGATCCGGTTGGGGCCCCCGCCCAGGATCATGATCTTCCGACGGTCGGTGGGCGCGGCCTCGCACTCGCTCTCGTGGGTGGAGTACAGGTAGGGGGTGTGGGCCTCGAACTCGGCCGCGCAGGTGTCCACCCGCTTGAACACGGCCCGGATGCCCGCCTCTTCCCGCCAGCGGCGCACCTCGGCCTCGCTCACCTCCAGCAGATCCCCCAGCCGCCGGTCCGTGAACCCCCACTCCTTGGCCTCGCGGAGCACCTCGACGGGCAGGCGGCCCCGGCCGGCCGACTTGCGGAAGGTGGCCAACTCCTCCTCGAACTCCACGATCTGCCTGAGGTTCTCCAGGAACCACGGGTCGATCTGGGTGAGCCGGTGGATCTCGTGGCCGTCCATGCCCCGGCGGTACGCCTCGGCCAGGTACCACAGCCGCTCCCAGTTGGGCACCCGCAGCCGGTCCGCGATCCGCTCCCGGATCTCCTCGTCCGTGAGCGACCCGGGGTCCTTGATGGGGGAGCGCAGGCCGTGGATGTCCTTCTCCAGGCTCGCCACGGCCTTCTGCAGGCTCTCCTTGAACGTGCGGCCGATGCTCATCACCTCACCCACGCTCTTCATCTGGGTGGTCAGCGTGGCGTCGGCCCGGGGAAACTTCTCGAAGTCGAACCGGGGGACCTTGGTGACCACGTAGTCGATGGTGGGCTCGAACGAGGCCGGGGTCTCCCGGGTGATGTCGTTGGGGATCTCGTCCAGAGTGTACCCCACGGCCAGCTTGGCCGCGATCTTGGCGATGGGGAACCCGGTGGCCTTCGAGGCCAGGGCGGAGGACCGGCTCACCCGGGGGTTCATCTCGATCACCACCATCCGGCCCGTGCGGGGATCCACGGCGAACTGGATGTTCGACCCCCCGGTGTCCACCCCGATCTCCCGGATCACGGCGATGGCCGCGTCGCGCATCACTTGATACTCCTTGTCGCTCAGGGTCTGCGCCGGGGCCACGGTGATCGAGTCGCCGGTGTGGACGCCCATGGGATCCAGGTTCTCGATGGAGCAGATGATCACGACGTTGTCCTTGCCGTCGCGCATCACCTCGAGCTCGTACTCCTTCCAGCCCAGCACCGACTCCTCGATCAGCACCTCGTTGACCGGGCTCTGCTCGAGGCCCCACTTGATCATCTCCTCGAACTCCTCCCGGTTGTACGCGATGCCCCCGCCGGCGCCGCCCAGGGTGAACGAGGGCCGCAGGATCGCGGGGAACCCGATCTCGTCCACGATGCGCTGGGCCTCGGCCAGGCTGTGGGCGTACCCGGACCGGGGCAGGTCCAGGCCGATGCGCTCCATGGCCTCCTTGAACCGGGCCCGATCCTCGGCCTTCTCGATGGCCGGGAGCTTGGCGCCGATCATCTCGACCCCGTACCGGTCGAGGATGCCCATCTTGGCGCACTCCACCGCCACGTTGAGCGCGGTCTGCCCCCCCAGGGTGGGCAGGAGGGCCTGGGGCCGCTCGGCCTCCAGGATCCGCTCCACCGCCTCGACCGTGACCGGCTCCACATAGGTGCGGTGGGCCATCTCGGGGTCGGTCATGATGGTGGCGGGGTTGGAGTTGAGGAGCACCACCCGGTACCCCTCCTCCCGCAGGGCCTTGCAGGCCTGGCTGCCGGAGTAGTCGAACTCGCAGGCCTGGCCGATCACGATCGGCCCGGCGCCGATGATCAGAATGGTCTCGATGTCGGTGCGTTTGGGCATGGCAGAATCCAGGAGTCGGAATTCAGAAGACAGGAATTGGGGGACGAGGGTCTCGTGTCGGTGCCGGGGGTCCGCGGGCCGGGGGCCGGAGCGTGGGGATGCGCGTCACCCGTCACCCGTCACCGAACTTACCCCTTCTCCATCAGCTCCACGAACCGGCGGAACAGGTACTTGGCGTCGTGGGGGCCGGGGCTCGCCTCGGGGTGGTACTGCACGCTGAACACCGGGAACTCCCGGTGGCGGATCCCCTCGACCGTGCGGTCGTTGAGGTTCACGTGGGTCACCTCGATGGCGTCCGCGTGGGGGGAGCGCCGCAGGCTCTCCATGTCGACCACGAAGTTGTGGTTCTGGCTGGTGATCTCCACCTTCTCGGTGGCCAGGTCCTTGACGGGCTGGTTCGCGCCGTGGTGGCCGAACTTGAGCTTGTGGGTGGTGCCCCCCAGCGCCAGGCCGAGGATCTGGTTGCCCAGGCAGATGCCGAACAGCGGCACCTTGCCCAGGAGACCCCGCACCGCCTCCACTGCGTAGGGCACCCCCTGGGGGTCGCCGGGGCCGTTGGAGAGGAACACCCCGTCGGGGCTGCGGGCCAGCACCTCTTCGGCCGAGGTCGAGGCGGGCACCACGGTCACGTCGCACCCCACCTCGGTCAGGAGCCGAAGGATGTTGTACTTGACCCCGAAGTCGAAGGCCACCACCCGGAACCGTCCCGGGGCGCGGGGCCTGCGGTACCCCCCCTCCACGGTCCAGTCCCCCTGGTCCCAGCGGTAGGGCTCGGAGCAGGTCACCTCGCGCACCAGGTCCCGGCCCTCGATGGGCGGGGCCGAGCGGGCCCGCTCCACGAGCTCGCCGGCGTCCAAAACCTCGGTGGAGATCGCGCCCATCATGGAGCCCCGTTCCCGGAGCCGCTTGGTCACGGCCCGCGTGTCCACCCCCTGGATGCCCACCACCCCCTCCTCGGCCAGGAACTCGCCCAGGCCCTTCCGTGCCCGCCAGTTGGACGGCACCTCCCAGGCCTCCTTGACGATGAACCCCTCCACGTGGATCCGGTAGGACTCGTAGTCCTCCCCGTTGATGCCGTAGTTGCCGATCTCCGGGTAGGTCATGGCCACGATCTGGCCCTTGTAGGAGGGGTCGCTCAGCACCTCCTGGTACCCGGTCATGCTCGTGTTGAACACCACCTCGCCCACGGTGGTCCCCTCGGCCCCGAAGGACCAGCCCGGGAACACGGTGCCGTCGGCCAGGGCCAAAAGCGCCTTCTTCATGTCGGAAGCCTCTCTGCGGTCTCGAGATTCTCGGCCAGGATCCGGCCGTTCCAATACACGGTGCGCCCGCCCACGATCGTGCCCACGGCCCGGCCCCGCAGGTCCATGCCCGCAAACGGGCAGTTGCGCGCCTTCGAGAAGAACGCCGCCGGGTCCACGGTCCACCGCGCCTCGGGATCCACCAGGGTGATGTCGGCCGGCCCGCCCGGGGCAAGGGTGCCGCCGGGAAGGCCCAGGGCCCGGGCCGGCCCCCACGTCAGGGCGGCCACGGCCCGCACCCGATCCAGCAGGCCGTGGTGCACCAGCCGCAGCGTGACCCCCAGGCTGGTCTCCAGCCCGATCACCCCGTTGGGCGCGGCCTCGAACTCCACCTCCTTCTCGTCCGGGGCGTGGGGGGCGTGATCCGTGGCCACCGCGTCCACCACGCCCCGGCGCAGGGCCTTCTGCACGGCCTCCACGTCGGCGATCTCCCGCAGGGGCGGGTTCATCTTGGCGTGGGTGTCGAACGACCGCACCGCGTCCTCGGTCAGGGTGAAGTAGTGGGGCGCGGTCTCGCCGGTCACCGGCAGGCCCATGCGCTTGGCGTAGCGCAGCAGCTTCATGGACCCCCGGGTGGACAGGTGGGCCAGGTGGAGCCGGCCGCCGGTGCGGCGCGCCAGCAGCAGGTCCCGGGCCACCTGGATCTCCTCGGCCTCGGCCGGTATGGCCGGGAGCCCCAGGTAGGCCGAGGCCAGGCCCTCGTTCATGGCCCCTCCCCGGGCCAGGTCCAGGTCCTCGCAGTGGCTCACCACCACCACGCCAAAGGCCGAGGCGTACTCCAGGGCCCGGCGCATCAGCAGGCTCGACGACACCGGGTGGCCGTCGTCCGTCACGGCCACGCACCCGGCCTCGGCCAGCTCCCCGATCTCGGCCAGGTCCTCGCCCCGCAGGCCCTTGGAGATCGCCCCCACCGGGTACACCCGGCACACGCCCCCCCGGTGGGCCTTCTCCAGGATGTACCGGGTCACCTCCGCGTTGTCGTTCACCGGCCGGGTGTTGGGCATGGCCGCCACCGCCGTGAACCCGCCGGCCGCGGCGGCGCGGGTGCCCGAGACCACGTCCTCCTTGTACTCCTGGCCCGGCTCCCTGAGGTGCACGTGGATGTCGATCAGCCCCGGCAGCACCCACAGGCCCGAGGCGTCCACCACGGGGGCGGAACCCGGGTCGATCGAGGGCTCCACCGCCAGGATCTTTCCTTCGGCCACGGCCACGTCCCGGGGGGCGTCCAGGCCCGAGGCCGGGTCGATCACGTGGCCGCCGCGGATCACGAAGTCCATTCCGACCTCCCGCCGCCCAACAGCAGGTACAGCACGGCCATGCGCACCGCCACCCCGTGCTCCACCTGTTCGAGGATCACCGACCGGGGGCCGTCGGCCAGCTCGGAGGTGATCTCCACCCCCCGGTTCATGGGCCCCGGGTGCATGACGATCGCGTCGGCCGCCGCCCCCTCGAGCACCCGCGAGTTCAGACCGAACACCCGAGCGTACTCCCGGTCCGACGGGAACACGGCCCGGCCCAAGCGCTCCTTCTGGATGCGCAGGGCCATGACCACGTCGGCTCCAGCCACGGCCTCGGCCACCCGGGTGTAGGCCTCCACCCCCATCCGCTCCACCTGGGGCGGCAGCATGGTCGGCGGGCCGCACACCCGCACCCGGGCGCCCAGCTTGGTGAGGGCGTGGATGTTGGACCGGGCTACACGGCTGTTGGCGATGTCGCCCACGATCGTGACCGTGAGCCCCTCGATCCGGCCCTTGCGCCGACGGATCGTGAACAGGTCCAGCAGGGCCTGGGTCGGATGCTCGTGCCGGCCGTCGCCCGCGTTGATCACCGAGCACCCGAGCCGCCGGGCCACGAACTCGGCCGCGCCGGCCGCGCCGTGGCGGATCACCACCGCGTCGGGCACCATGGCCTCGATGTTCCTCACGGTGTCCAGCAGGGTCTCGCCCTTCTTCACCGAGCTGGTGGAGGCCGAGAAGTTCACGGTGTCGGCCGAGAGCCGCTTCTCCGCGATCTCGAACGAGAGCCGCGTGCGGGTGGACGGCTCGAAGAACCCGTTCACCACGGTCTTGCCCCGCAGCGCCGGCACCTTCTTCACCTCCCGGCGCGACACCTCCAGGAACCCCTCGGCCGTGTCGAGGATGTGCACGATCTCCTCGGGCGCCAGGGGCTCAATGGCCACCAGGTCCTTGCGCTGGAACTCCACCGGATCAGACCTCCCCTTCGTCCCAGCCCGGTTCCACCAGGAACACGGCGTCGTCGGACGGGTCGTCGCCCACCCGGACCTCGATCTCCTCCTCCGGCCGGGTGGGCTCGGCATGGCCCACGTAGTCGGGCTGGATCGGCAGCTCCCGGTGTCCCCGGTCCACCAGCACGGCGAGCTGGATGGCCCGGGGCCGGCCCAGGTCCACCAGGGCGTCCAACGCGGCCCGCACCGTGCGGCCGGTGTAGAGCACGTCGTCCACCAGCACCACCATCCGATCGTCCAGGGAGAACGGGATGTCCGTGGGCCCCAGGGGCGGCGGGGCCCCCTTGCGGCCCAGATCGTCCCGGTACAGGGTGATGTCGAGCCGGCCCACCGGCACCTCGACCCCCTCGGCCTTGCGGATGTGATCGGCGATCCGGCGGGCCAGCCGGTCGCCCCGGCGCACGATCCCCACCAGGGCCAGGCCCTGGGTGCCCCGGTTGCGCTCGAGGATCTCCAGGGCCATGCGCGCCAGGCTCCGGCGCACGGCGTCGGCGTTCAGGAGCACCCTGCGGTAGGTCTCGGCCATGGGAGGACCCTTTGGCTAGAGGGCTGGAAAGCTAGAAAGCTGGAAGGCCCAAAACCCCTTTTCCGCTCGCCTCCGCCGGCCCCCGGCCAAGGCGGCGGTACCCGGGTGCGACGGATGACCCGGTGAACCACGGAGAACCGAGCCCTGTCGGAACTCAAAAAAAAACCTTCTCGCCTGGGCGGAGAAGGTTTCGTCTCGGGTTGCGGGGTGAAACGGATCCGACATCGATGCTCCTACGGGCCCCCGTCTTCGAGTTGGCGGGGAAGTCTACCAGGGCGCCCGAAAGGGGTCAACCGGCCCCGACGATGGTGCCCTTCAAAGGCCAAGGGCCGACACGAAGCACCCACCAGAGCCCCCGGACCCTCCCCCATCGGGCCCTTCCACCAAGAGGGAGAAATCCAAAGGTGACTCGCCGACATTGACCATTGCCAGGAGAGCGGGGGCCTCCCCCGACACCCGGATGTCGGTCCGCCCCTCCGGAGCATCAACCACCTCGATCTCGCTGCTCCCGGCCCGGGAAACCGCAAGACGAGCCGTGGCGGGGTTCACGGGCGTAAACGTCACGCCCAACGTTTCAGGAGCCCGGTCCAACCGAAACAGGTTCGCGCCGAACCGGCCGGGGGCGGTGGATGGTGACGAGGTGTAGGAGAGAGGAAGGGTCGAGGCGGCCCGCGCCAGGCTTGGAACCGCCGGGGCCCGGAACTGCTCTCCGTCCGGCCAAAAGTCCTCCGGATGAGCGGCAAGACTCCAAAAGGCGGCCACGGCATCCTCCAGGGACTCGCCCTGGCGTACGTCGAGCGCGGTGCGCAGGGCCGACTCCAACCCCTCATCGAACGCGTTCGAGAAGACGTCGATCCAAAGGTCCGTAGCGCCGTACCTCAGCCACAAGAACCCCGGGAAGATGGCAGCGCCGTACTCGTGCAGCCCGTCCTGGCTGTTCAGAGGCTCCTCCGGCCGTGAGAGGAACCGTTGGACGTAGGTGACGTAGTCGTCCACGTCCGGGGTCACCACCTCCTCCATCCAGGTCGCGGTGGCCTCGAACCACCACAGCTCGTTCCGCCATCGGGTGTCGGAAACCTGCTCCTCGTCGTCCCACGGGTACCCCAGGGCCCGCTGCACGGCATGGAACAGCTCGTGAGCCGCCGTGGCCCGGAGGACCGATCGTTCGTCGTCGGCATGTTGCGAAAAGTCGTCGTTGAACACGAAGTACGCCACCCCGTAGTCCGCGTCGATCTCGGTGTAGGCGTAGTACGACGAGTCCACGGTGACGGTGACCCACTGCCCCTGCTCGGTGCTGTACACCTCCACGCCCGTGTTCGCAAAGTACACATCCAGATAGTAGTTCCCCACGCCGTACGGTGCGGGGAACCCCAGATCGACCGTCTCCTGGTACGCGTACTCCAGGGCAGAGGCCGTCTCGTCCACCCAGTCGGGTCGGCCGTTGCCGTCCGCGTCGGCCCAGTCCGGGTCGGACCGGTCGTAGGCGTCGCCCCAGAGAAGCCGAAAGTGGTCCGTGACAAATGTCGAGGCGTTCCTCGTGGGAACCGGTGCCACCCCCCGAAGAGCCGAACGGCGGGGAAGCGGCCGGGCCGTCTCGAACCGCCCCGCCTTGTCTCCTCTCAGCCCTGTTGCACAGCGGCCTCCCCAGGAGGCCGCTGGGACGACGACCGGGAGCACCAAACACATCCCGGTGACCAGAGACCGCCATCGCTTTCGCGCCATCTCCCTTTTACCTCGCGCAAAACCGGGGAGGCCCGCAGGCCTCCCCGGTCGATTGGGCGGGTTCTTTTACGGACCCGCCGGGGTCCACAACATCCACAGATCCAACACCACCCTCCCGTCGGGGAGGAGGACCACGGAGAACGTCTCGGTCTCTCCGGCCGTGGAGCCCGGATCCGTGGAGGTGCTGATCACCGTGGTCAAAGTGGTGCCATCGGTGGAGAGGCTCCAGGTGCCCGTCTCGGACCAAGAGGAACCGTCAAACGGATCCGTGCCGGTCACCTGGTAGGTGTTGTCGCTGTTGAAGACGGCGGTCTCGAGCACGATCGTGCCGGTGGGATCGAGGTTCTCCCAGGTGCCCACCAGATCAGTCTCCGAGGACGGCGGGGCAGCCCCGGGGCTGGCCGCATCCGTCGGATCGAAGCCCAACCCCACCTCCAGACCATCACCAACGCCGTCGCCGTCGGTGTCGGGGTTGTCGAACGCCGTGCCGGTGTCCACGGTCTCCACCCGGTTCGGGAGCCCGTCGTGGTCACCGTCGATCACGTCGAGGATGGCGGCAAAGTAGTCCTCCGCCAGGTCGGCCAGGGTGCCCATGCCGCCCGTATTGTTGGTGATGGCAGCCTCCAGGGCCAACGGGTTGGCGTCCGTGATGGTCGTCTGATCCAACGACCCGTGGCAGCCGGCGCAGTTGTCGTCGTACAGGGCCGCGCCGTCGAGGCTTCCCGACGTCTCTCCCTCGGGCGGCGCCTCGCAGGCATCCCCCACGCCGTTCAGGTCGATGTCCTCCTGGCCGGGGTTATACGCGTTCGGGCAGTTGTCCTGCTCGTCCAGGATGCCGTCCCCGTCCATGTCGCCGGGCTCGCCAACGGTGCTCTGATCCTGGCACGCGTCACCCATCCCGTCCATGTCGGCATCGGCCTGGTCCGGGTTCGGCACCATCGGGCAGTTGTCCTGCTCGTCCAGGATGCCGTCCCCGTCCGTGTCGCCGGGCTCGCCAACGGTGCCCTGATCCTGGCACGCGTCACCCATCCCGTCCATGTCGGCATCGGCTTGGTCCGGGTTCGGCACCATCGGGCAGTTGTCCTGCTCGTCCAGGATGCCGTCCCCGTCCGTGTCGCCGGGCTCGCCAACGGTACCTTGCTGGCCCTGGCACGCGTCACCCATCCCGTCCATGTCGGCATCGGCCTGGTCCGGGTTCGGCACCATCGGGCAGTTGTCCTGCTCGTCCGCAATGCCGTCCCCGTCCGTGTCGCCGGGCTCGCCCATCGGCTCCCCGCTCAGCGCGGCCGAGATGGCCTGCAGGTCCTCGTCCGTCAGCCACCCCAGCTCGTACATGCTTTGCTCTTGGTTCAAGGCGTCACGAATGGCCTCTGGGGACGGATCCTCCACCGTGGTGTTGTCGATACCCAGGTGGCAGGTCTGACAGTTCTCCTCGTAAAGGGCCGCGCCGTCCACGAACTCGCCCTCACCAGGGGGCGGAGGCATGGCTCCCGCGTTCCACGAGCACCAGTCCATGGCAGACGAGTCGTCCAGGGGATCGGAGCCCTCCCGCACCTCGTCTCCGTCCGAGCATCCGTCGTTGTCCGTGTCCCACAACGTCTCATCCGTCCCGAGATCGGCCTCCTCCCCGTCGAACAGGCCGTCCCAATCCGAGTCCACCCCAAGAGCAGGGCCGGGGACCGTCTGCAAGGAGTTGGGGTCCTCTGGGTCGTCGCCTATGCCGGTGACCACCACGGATCGGCGCATGCACGGTTGGGACGGATCGGTGCACTCGTCCCACTCCACCGTGAGCATGCCGCCCCACGCATTGAACCAGACCTCTTTGCCGGGCGCGGGGTACCACATGTCCTCACACACCATGTTGCCGGCGCCGTCGTCGAAGCAGGTGTCGCCACTGTCGGGATCACCGATCACCCCGTCGTCGTTCACGTCGCGGAACAGCACGATGTTGAACCAGGCATCGCCCTCGCGGTTCAGAAGATCCCCGATCGTCGCGGTCAGGGAGTACCCGCTGTCGCCGGGGCCGACCGCCGTGGACGCCAGGAGCTCCCGCGTGTACTGCCACTTGTCCCACTCGAACAGGGCGTCCGGGTTGTACTCGTTGACCTCCTTGAGCAAAGCCACGCGGTACGGGTACCCGTCGTCGGGCACGCTCACCGCACCCTCGATCGCGAACTCCGCGTCCGTGTCGATGGGATCGGACACGAAGAACTCTGCGTGGGCGCTGCCACCCTGGCCCAGCTCTGCACCCGTATCCGCGTCGATGAACACCACCGCCACGTCGATCTGGTACGCATCGGGGTCCGTCACGTCCTGCTTCGGGAAGTCGTAAGGGACCGTAAAGGCACGGGTGAACAGAATCTTGTTTCGATCCCACGTGCTGTAGATCGGATCCCAGTCCCACCAGGGGCAGAAGTCCTCGCCAGGCGAGCTCGCCTCGTCCTCGGGGTCGGTCCCTGCCACCTGCTCGATGCTGTCGGCCACCCCGTCGCCGTCGCTGTCGGCCAAATGTTCGGCCGGGGTGCTCTCCGGGTTCCACGGATCGGTTCCCAGCTGCATCTCTTCATAGTTGCTAAAGCCATCGTCGTCCGCGTCCACGGCCGTGGCGCAGGCGCTCCGTCCCACGTTGAGGTGGTAGCCGATCTTCACGCCCTCGGGCACCTCCACGTCCGGGGCCTCCCACTTCACGGTGATCCGGGCGGCGTCTTCCACGCCGTCCTCGTCGGTGTCCACATTGGCCGCAAACCGGGTGGCGCCCTGCTGGTTGTACTCCTGCCAGAGCTGGTTGTTCTCCTCCATCTGCTCCGGGCTCGGGTTGGCCGGGAGCGGCGGGGGCATCCCCAGAGGCGTGGTGAGGCGTGGGTAGGCGTCCGTCATCCCTGTAATGACCTTCCGATCGAAGGTCTTCGTGTACTCTTGGCCGGTGGCGTTGTCGACCACCGTTACGACGTACTCACCCGACGTGAAGTCCGACACGATCCGCTCCGAATCGGGCTGCGGGGGCTCGTTCGGGTCCGGTTGGGCCTGGAAGTCCATCTCCGCCCACGGGTCCAGCCGGAAGCACTGGCCCCACGGGTCTCCCCAGGGTTCCGGGAGCAGCTCGATCTGACCGGTGGTTCCGTCGCTCTTGGGGTAGGTGAGGGTCACCGTCACGTCCATCGAGGGAAGGTCCTCGCCAGGCCCCACAGGCTCGGGACCGGCCGGGCCCCCCAGCTGCATCATCTCGATCATGTACGACAGGTTGCTCACACAGGTACCCGCATTTAGGACGTCGATCTCGTATCCCATCGGCTCGCCGTTGGCCCCGGTGTCATCCACCCACATCCGGCCCGGGTAGAGCCACATCTCGTGGATGTCGTACCCGATGTCGTAGCGCTGCCACATCTGCTGGCCGGGGTTCTCCGGATCGTCCGAGAAGAAGCCCATCAGCTCCATGATAGAACCGGGGGCCAAGGGATTGAAATCGAACGGGTTCTCGCGCTCCGCCGTGACCATCCCGTTCTCGTCCGCCTCTGCCGTGAAGGTGGCCTCGAGGTTCAGCACCTCGGGCAGGAACTCGTCCACCAGGTAGACCGTGAACGCGATCCCCTGGGGCATCTGGAGCTCCGTGTCCTTCTGGAGGTCGGTCCAGACCGAGCTCTCCGCGGGCGGGAACAGCCCCAACAGGATCGGCGGGACCTCGGCGAGCTGCTTCTTCTCGTCCTCGTTCAGATCGGTCCCGGCCTCCCGCTTGGCCACCAGGTCGTACACGGCCGCCATCTTGGTACTGAAGTGCTCGAGCACGGAGGTTACGGTGACCCCGCTGGTGTCGACCTGCTCGCGAAACTCAATGCCGTTCATCACCGCGGGCAGGAGGTCCTGGACGGTGGCCGTCCATCCGGCCACGTACCGGTCGGCCATGAACTGGACCATGAACGCCGGCACGTCGTCGTCGCCCACCAGCTCCACAAACACGCGGCGGACGAGCTCGCGCTTACCTTCCTCGGTGGAGGTGTCCAGGCTCTGGAACTCCTCGGCCTTCTGCTCGGTCTTCACCGCCGAGACCTCGTTGTCCACCGACTCGTCCGAGAGGAGCACGCCGGTGACGTCGTCCATGTTCTCGTTCTCCACCTCCTCCAGCGCAGAGGTGTCCACCGGCTCCTGCTGGGTGTCGTCGCCGCTGGCGGCCTGCTCAACCACCTCGGCCACCTCAGGCGGGGTCTCCACAACCATGGACGGGATCTGGATCACGCCCTGATCCACCATGGTCTCGATCGCGTCTTTCACGGCCGTGACGATCCGATTGACGATCTCCTCGTCAATGCCAGTGCCGTCGGTCGCCTGGAGGATCGCGTCCACGAGCGCCTCGGTCACCACGCTCGCCTTCGGAGAGACCTCCACCGGCGGAGCCTCGGTGACCCCTTCGGGGACGCTCGCCAGGGCCTTCATCTCCAGGAGCCGGGCCTTCTCTCCGGTCCTCTCCACCACCTTCATGTACCGAACGATGTAGTCGACGCCGTCCTTCACCCCGTCGAACTCGAACTGGACCTTACCCGTCTCCGGGTCGGTTACCAGCTGCCCCTGGATCCCCGTGTCCTGCAGATCTCCCTTCTCGTCCAACACATACAGCTTGACGATGGCGTCGCTGGTAAGATCTGCTTGGGCGGCGTACAGGCTCCGGGCCGCACGCCGGCCGCCCCGGGTGCGGGCAGCGGCCCGGCTGAGGCTGTTGGCATCCGCGCTGCTCAGACCCGAGAGAGACACGTCCCCGGTCAGCTTGGCGAGCCCCGAGTACGGATTCGTCGTCCCCTGGTCTCCCGTGTCGGTATCACCCCCTGTGGACCCCCCGGTATCGCCCGTGTCCCCACCGGTCGTGCCTCCGGTGTCCCCACCGGTCGTGCCTCCGGTGTCCCCACCGGTCGTGCCTCCGGTGTCCCCACCGGTCGTGCCTCCGGCGTCGGCCACGGTGGTGCCGCCGCCCCCCCCGCCGCCACCGCCACAGGCGGAAAGGAACAGGCCCGCTGAAAACAGAACCGTCAGCAGGACGATCCACGCTGGATGTCTCCCTCGTTCTCTCATGGTGTACCTCCTTGCGGGTGGGTTGACAGTGGTTTGACGAGGACTGAATACTCATTCATAAAAAGCTCCCCCCACTCCTTCCTGGAGGGGGGGTGGGGGCCGGCTCCAAGAACGCTTGACACGGTCTTGTCTCTCTCGATCCCAGGCTTGAGAGGGATCCATCACACGCCTCTCCGTTTCGTGTCAGGGCCGTCCTGGAAAACGATATTTATTCCCATCGTCTCCCTGCCTGGATCGCTTTAGCGCCTCCCCAATTTTTTTTACCCCGAGGGAGAGGAGAAGCCCCTTGGCCCTCGGAGGGCCGGTGCGCTACCCTGCGGGCTCAGGGAGGAGAGCCCTTGAAACTGTGTGTGCGAGAGATGCTCGAACGGGCCGAGGAACGGGGGCTCCATCCACTGGCCACGCACTCGGGCCGGTCGAGGGGGCGGGTACGGCCCGAGGACCCCTGCGACCTGCGGCCCTGTTTCCAGCACGACCGCGATCGGATCCTGCACTCGAAGGCGTTTCGTCGGCTTAAGCACAAGACCCAGGTGTTCCTGGCTCCGGCCGGTGACCACTACCGAACCCGCCTGACCCACACCCTGGAGGTCAGCCAGATCGCCCGTACCATCGCCCGCGCCCTGCGCTTGAACGAGAGCCTGGTGGAGGCAATCGCCCTCGGACATGACCTGGGCCACACCCCCTTCGGGCATGCGGGCGAGACCGTGCTGCGGCAACTGCGGCCGGGGGGGTTCCATCACGCGGTACAAAGCCTGCGGGTGGTGGACCGACTCGAACGGGGGGGCCGAGGCCTGAACCTTACCCACGAGGTTCGTGAAGGGATCCTGCACCATTCCAAGGGGCGGGGAGAGATCCTGGCATCCGGGGCGAGCCTCGAGGCCCAGACCGTGCGGGTTGCGGACCTGATCGCCTACCTCAACCACGACGTGGACGACGCTCTGCGGGCCGGGGTGATCGGCCGTAACGAGATTCCGGCCGCCGTGACCCGCATCCTCGGTGCATCGCACGGGCAGCGGATCGACACCATGGTGCGCGACACCGTGGCCGAAACGGTGCGCCGGAACTGGGAGACCATCGCCATGAGCGACGAGGTCCACGCGACGGCCCTGGAGCTGAGGGAGTTCCTCTACGAGCGGGTGTACGACAACCCCGAGGTCCACAGGGACTTCATCAAGGCTAAGAAGGTCCTCGAGGAACTCTATGGTCACTTCGTGACCCGGCCGGCATGGTTTCTCGAGAACCTGGCCCAACCGATCCCAGGGGAGAAGGTGGAGGACCTGGCCGCTGACTTCATTGCCGGCATGACCGACCGATACGCGCTGCTCCTGTACGAGCGGATCTTCATGCCCCAGCCCTGGAGGGTCCTCTAGCCCCAGGCTTCAGGTTTTCCGCGAAAACGCCGAAACGTACCGGAAGGGGCCGCTCGCCGGCCCCAGGACCGAGGGAGGTCCCATGCCCCGAACGGTTCTCGTGGTGGACGACAGCTCCACGATCCAGGAGGCGGTTCGACACGCTCTTGCTGGTGAGCCCTGGGACACGGTGGGTGCCGCGTCCGGGGAGGCAGCCGAGGCCGAGCTGCGAGCCGGGCGGGTCGATGTGGTGCTGTGCGACGTGGACCTGAGGGGCGAGGACGGGCTCGGGGTGTGCCGGCGGATCCGCGAGGCCACCCCGGGCCGCACGGTGCCCGTGGTGCTCATGGGAGCCCGGGTCACGCCGGCGGCGGCCGCGGCAGCCGGCGCCACCGTGATTCTGACGAAACCCTTCTCCTCCGAGGAACTCCTCGGGGCGCTCCAGGAGGCCGTAGAGATGCAGAGCTTCGGCATGAGCGATCTCGAGATCGAGACCACCGAACCCGGCGGGAATGCTCGGAAGGATGCCTCGGCCCGACCTTTGGCCGAGGAAGAGGTGGAGGTCATCGACCTGTCGGACGACGAGGACCTCTCCGAGTTCGAGCTGCTGGAGGACCTGGAGCCCATAGAGGTGCCCCCTTCCCCACTCGAAGAGGAGCCGGCCCTGGGCCTGGACGACCTCCTCAGCATGGGGGATAAGGAGCCGCCGGCTGAGGTCGATGCGGAGCCCCTGGACCTGGGCGCGGGCGGCGAGGCTTCCGCCCGCGCAAGCGGAACCGAAACGGAGGACGGCGAGATCGGAGACCTGCTGGCCTCGTTCTCGGCCGACGAAGGGGGCGAGGCGGGGACCCCGGTGACAGAGGCCGATGGAGTGGACGAGATCGGCGACCTGCTGGAGTCCCTGGTTCCCGAGGAGGGGCCGGAACCGGCGGCGGACGAAGCCGCCCCCGAGATCCAGATCGCCTGGGGCGAGGGAGAGGCCCCAACGCCAGCGCCCGCGGCAGAGGAACCGACCCCCACCGGAGAGGCCGGAGAGCCGAACCCGGAGGGGGCAGAAGCCGCTCCGAATGAGGTGGGGACGTTGCTTCCCGAGAGCCCCGAGGCGTACGAGGAGGCCCCCACCGGCTGGGAGGAGCCCCCTCCTACCCCGCCCCACCGAGCGGACTGGGACCAGGAGGCCGGCCCAGAACCGGCTCCGCCCTCCTGGGGGCCCATGGTGGAGGGCACGGTGCGAGAGGCGTTGGAGCGAAGCCTTTCGCCCGAGGCGCTCACCCCCCTGGTCCAGGCCACCGTGGAGAAGGTGGTGTGGGAGGTGGTGCCCCAGCTGGCCGAACGCCTGATCCAGGAGGCCATCGAGCGGTTGAAGCAGGAGCCGGAGGAAGGGCTCTAGCCACAGACCGGCACGGAGCGGAAACCGGGACGAGCAGGCCCTGGCCTTCGAGGCCGGGGCCGTTTATTTTGGGGCGAAACCGGCAACAAAACAGTTGCACTTCCCACCCCGCTCGGGAGAAAGGGACCTTCCGGAGGTCTCCATGAACGACACCTGGCGCAAATGGTTCCCGGTCTCGAGCCGGATCACCTACCTCAACCATGCGGGGGTGGCTCCCTTGTCCACCCGGGCGGCTGCTGCCATGGAGACGGCTGTCCGGGAGTGCACCGAGTGGGGAGCATTTCGCTACGGCCGGCTCCTCAATGGCATCCGCCGAGCCCGGGGGTCGGCCGCCGAGCTCCTGGAGGTCCACCCCGACCACGTGGCTTTCGTCAAGAACACCTCGGAAGGCGTGTCCTTCGTGGCGGAGGGGTTTCCTTGGAAAGCGGGGGACGCGGTGGTGGTGCCGGAGGGCGAGTTCCCGTCCAACGTGTACCCCTGGATGAACCTGGCTCGGCGAGGGGTCCGGGTGATCCGGGTACCGGAGCGCGGGGGCCGGCTCGACATGGACGACTACCGCCGGGCCGTCTCCCAACGCCGGGTTCGCTTGCTCGCGGTGTCGGCCGTGGAGTACGGCACCGGGTTTCGAAACGATCTCGCTGCCCTGGGCGAGCTGTGCCGGAAGCGGGGCGTGCTCTTCTTCGTGGACGCGATCCAGGCCCTGGGATGCATCCCCCTCGCCCCCGAGAGGCTCGGCATCCACGCCCTGGCCGCCGACGGCCACAAGTGGCTGTGCGGGCCGGAGGGGATCGGGCTCCTGTACCTCTCCCGCGAGGCCCTGGAGCGGCTCCATCCGGTCGAGGTGGGATGGAACTCGGTCCAGGACCCCATGGCCTTCGACCGGATCCGGTTCGAGCTGCGGCCGGACGCGGCCCGGTTCGAGGCCGGAAGCCCCAGCACCGTGGCGGTGCACGGCCTCGGAGCGGCTCTGGAGCTCCTGCTCGAGGTGGGCATCGCCCGAGTGTGGGCCCGGGTCCAGGAGCTCTGGGGCGGGCTGATCGAAGGCCTGCGGGAACGGAGCTACTCCGTCGCCTCCCCCCTGGCGCCCCGGGAGCGAAGCGGTATCCTGACCTTCGTACCCCGGAGGAAGGCGCCGACGGATCTGGCCGCCGGGTTCCACGTCGAAGGAGTGTTCGTGGCGGCCCGGGGGCCGGGGGTGCGGGTGTCACCCCACTTCTACAACACGACCGAGGATCTGGAGCGGTTCTTCGCGGCCCTGGACCGCCTCGACCGGGAAGGGTAACTCTCGTTGGTCCGGGGCCATTGCCGGCGGCGAGGCATGGGTCTCAGGAACCGGAATTCAGCGGACAGGAGACAGGAAATCCCGAAAAGCAGTTTGGGTTCCCGGGGGGATCCTCTCGGGGCACCGAAGAGCCTTCTCCCCGTCCACCGACTTCTGAATTCTGGCCCCTGAACTCCATGCCCCCCGAGACCGTGAGGTGACGCCAAGGAGGCGTGACCATACTTGGAGCGCTGGAAGATCACGGAGGTTTTCAAGCATTCTAGCCTTCTAGCCTCCTAGCTTTCTAGCGGAAGTCACTGGGAGGGGAACCCGATGATCCGCAAGCCCGCAGTTGCCGGACAGTTCTACCCCGGAAACCCCACACGTCTGCAGGATATGGTCACCCGGGCCTTGGGACCCGGCCCGGGGGAGCCCGCGGTGGGAGTGGTCTCGCCCCACGCCGGCTACGCGTACTCGGGCGCCGTGGCCGGGTGCACCTTTGGTGCCGCTCGGGTGCCGGACACCGTGATCCTCCTGGGCCCCAACCACACCGGGCTGGGCACCGATGCGGGGGTGTGGGCCCGAGGGGGCTGGGCCACCCCCCTGGGCACGGTGCCCGTGGCCGAGGACCTGGCCGAAGCCCTCCTAGCCGCCTGCCCGATCCTCCAAGAGGACACCCTGGCCCACGTGCACGAGCACTCCTTGGAGGTCCAGCTGCCGTTCCTCCAGGTAAAGAGCCCCAGCGTACGCATCGTTCCGATCTCGTTCATGCTGCGGTCCTACGGAGACATCGCCGAGGTGGGGCGGGCCGTTGCGCGGGTGGTGGAGTCCTGGCCCGACCCGGTGCTCCTGGTGGCATCGAGCGATATGAGCCACTACGAGCCCGAGGACGTGGTCCGGGCCAAGGACCGAATGGCGATCGAGTGTATGCTGGCGCTGGACCCCCGGGGCCTGCTTGACACTACGAAACGCCATGGAATTACAATGTGTGGTGTGGTACCCACGGCGGTGATGCTCGTGGCCGCCCGGGAGTTGGGCGCTGCCGGCGCGAAGCTGGTCCGGTACGCTACCTCGGGCGACGTGAGCGAAGAGCACCGCCAGGTGGTTGGGTACGCAGGTATCGTGGTGGCCTGATCCGGCCGGGCCTGCTCTCTCAGGCAGGCCCGCTCTCGTTTTCCCCTCGGCCGATTCCCCTTTCTCGGAGGAGTTCCCCCATGTCGGGTGTACGAACCCGTTTCGCCCCGAGCCCCACCGGCCATTTGCACGTCGGAGGGGCCCGGACCGCCCTGTTCAACTTTCTCTATGCCCGCCACCACGGCGGCACGTTCGTGCTGCGCGTCGAGGACACCGACCGGGAGCGCTCCACCGACGAGAGCACCCGGGCCATCCTGGAGTCGATGCGGTGGCTCGGTCTGGATTGGGACGAGGGCCCCTACTTCCAGAGCCAACGCACCCGCCTGTACCTGGAGCACGTGGAGCGGCTGCTGGAGGAGGGCAAGGCCTACCGCTGCGACTGCCCGCCGGAGGTGGTGGAGGCCAAACGGCAGAGGGCGCTGATCGAGGGCCGCAAGCCCAAGTACGACGGCACCTGCCGGGCGCGCACCGACGTGGACCCTTCGAAGCCTCACGTGGTCCGATTCAAGGCCCCCCAGGCGGGCGCCACCGTGGTTCCCGACCTCCTGAGGGGGGAGGTGGTCTACGACAACGAGGAGCTCGACGACCTGGTGATCCTGCGCACCGACGGGGCCCCCACCTACAACTTCGTGGTAGTGGTGGACGATGCGCTTATGGGCATCACCCACGTGATCCGGGGCGACGACCACCTCAACAACACCCCCCGCCAGATCCAGCTGTACCGGGCCTTGGGCTACCCCCTGCCCCGGTTCGCCCACGTGCCCATGATCCTGGGCCCCGATAAGAAACGGCTGTCCAAGCGCCACGGCGCCACCAGCGTGGAGGCTTACCGGGACGCTGGGTTCCTGCCCGAGGCCCTCGTGAACTTCCTGGCCCGGCTGGGATGGTCCCACGGGGACCAGGAGATCTTCTCCCTGCAGGAGCTGATCGACCGGTTCGACCTGGGCGGGGTGGGCCGCTCCGCGAGCGTGTTCAACGAGGACAAGCTCCTGTGGCTCAACGCCCACTACATCAAGGAGTGCCCCCAGGACCGATTGGTGGACCTGGTCAGGCCCTTTCTGGAGCGCAAGGGGTACGAGACCGCCAACCGCGACAAGCTGGGGGTGCTGGTGGAGGCGTTCCGGGCCCGCTGTAAGACCCTGGCCGAGTTCGCCGAGAAGGCCACCCCTTACTTCGTGCGGGAGATCGAGGTGGACCCGGCTGCGGCAAAGAAGTATCTGAAGGCCTCAATCGCGCCGGTGCTGGCCGACCTGCTCGAGGCGTTCCGGGCGGTGGAGCGGTGGGACGTGCCGTCCCTGGAGCGGGCGTTCCTCGAAGTGGTGGAGGGCAAGCACGCCCTCAGGATCGGCAAGGCCGCCCAGCCCCTTCGGGTGGCCGTGACCGGGACCACCGTGAGCCCGGGGATCTTCGAGACCCTGATGCTGGTGGGCCGGGAGTGGGCCCTGGAGCGGATCGAGCGGGCCCTGGAGATGGCCCGGGCCAGGGCGGCCGGCTGATCCCCGCTGCTGCGGGGAGGGACCCCATGGCGTCCTATTTCGTGTGTCCGTCGTGCCAGACCGCCCTGCGGGTCGACCCGGCAAAGCTTCCTCCCCGGCCCGCCCGCTACCGGTGCAAGCGTTGCAACGCCGTCTCGGTGGTCCAGGAGCACCTGCATGACCGGCCCTCACCTCCCAAGCCACGCCCCGCCGGCCCGCCGCCGGTGCCCGACGGCACGGTGTACCATCACGTGAGCGACCTGGCCCGCATGGGCGTGGCCGGCGCGACCTACCGCCTGGTCGTGGAGATCGTTTCCCGGGAGGGCACCGCCCGAACCCTGAGCTTCGACGAGCCTCGGGTCACCGTGGGTCGGGGCGACGCCGGGATCCGGGTGGACGACCCCCTCGTCAGCCGCCTCCACCTGGAGATCGAACGCATCCGCGACCGGGTGATCGTGAAGGACCTGGGCAGCACCAACGGCACGTTCGTGAACGAACGCGCCGCCACCGCCGAGTTCGTGGGAGAGACCGACGAGGTTCGGATAGGGAACACCCGACTGCGGATCCGGGTAAAGATGGGTTAAGGTGTGTGCCCATGTCGGGTGAATCCGGGGCCTTCGACGGAGCGCAACGCTAACCCTTTCGGAACGCCACCACCGCGGTCACGTTGTCCGGCCCGCCCCGCTCGAGGGCCGCTTCGATCAGGGCTTCGCAAGCGGACAGGGGATCTGGGCTCTCGCGAAGGAGCCCTTCGATTCGCCCGGCCGGAACCGGCCCCCACAACCCGTCGGAGCACAGCAGAACCCGATCCCCCCGCTCCACCCCCTCCCACGTGTACTCCGGGCCCGCGTCCAAGGCCACCCCCACCGCCCGGGTCACCACGTGGCGCAGCCCCGAGGCCCGGCTCCCGAGCTCGGCCACGGCCGAGTGGTCCCGAGTGAGCACCCGAAGGCGGCCGCCCCGGAGCAGGTAGCACCGAGCATCCCCGGCGTGGACCACGTGGAGCCGGGGCCCGGCCACCAGGGCGGCCACCAGGGTGCATCCCATTCCGGCACGGGCCGGATCCGCACCGGCATCCCGGGCCACGGCCCGGTGGGCCTTCTCCACCGCGGCCACGAGGTCCTCAGCTCCCGCCCGCCGAGCGGCGGCCATCGCGCCCACCACCGCCTCCACGGCGATCCGGGCCGCCCGGTCGCCAGCCGCGTGGCCCCCCATGCCGTCGGCCACCACCCACAGGGGAGGCCGCTCCAGCAGCCCGAACGCATCCTCATTGCGGGCCCGCATCCGGCCCGGATGGGTCTGCCCAGCGGTCCGCCACCCCCCGGCAGGTCGGTTTCGGAACCAGGGCCGCACGGCTCACTCGTACCGGAACCGCACCGGGCCCGCGACAATCTCGTCGCCGGGTGACAGCCGTACCGGCTCCCCGCCGATCTTTCGGTCGGCCACCCGAGTGGCTCGCCACCGGCCCCGGTGGGCGATCACGTGGCCCTCGGCCGAGGCCAGCACCGTGAACTGGACCCGGCCGAGTGCGAACCCCGCCACCCGCGCCTCGCACTCCGCGCCCTTGCCCACCCGCACCACCCCCCGTCCCGACAGCTCCACCACCTCCGGCTCGGCCCGGCCGGACAGGCACACCAGCCGACGCAGCGGCACAGAGCACCCGGACCTGCGTCCCAGCACCACGGTGGCGTCCAGGTCCGTTCCACGGCCGGTCGGGCCGGTCGCGGGCTGTACCGTGAACTTGGCCAGGGTCACCCGGTCCGCCGGCCCGACCGGAGCGTTTCCCTCAACCCGCACGCCGTTGACAAACGTGCCGTTGCGGCTCCCCAGGTCCTCCACCCGGACGTGCCCCCCTTGCCGGACCAGCCGGCAGTGGCTCCGGGACACGGCGGGGTTGTCGATCCGCACGTCGGCGTCGGCGCCCCGGCCCACCACCACCGACCCGCCCTCGGGCAGATCGAACCGAGCCACCTCTCGGTCACCCAGCAACACGCGCCACCGGTCCATGGGGAACTCCTGGTCAGATCGTTGGTCGTTCGTATCGCGTTACGCGCGAACGTATGTGGACCCCAGCGGTCAACGAACGAACTTTCGGAACAGCGCATGACTCGTCGGTCCCCGGCCTCACCCGGGCAGCCAGCCCTTCACCCAGGCGGCCACCTGGTCGTACAGGGCCTGGACAGCGGGGGGGGCCGAGCGCGAAATCAGGACATGGGCCCAGTAGCCCGTGGCCGCGGCCGCAGCGAGCGCGGCTGCCATGCCCGCTCGGCCGCGCCAGCCCCCCCGCCTCCGGGCCACCCCACCTCCCTGGTCCGCGTGCGAGAACTCCCCGTCCCCGAGCACCACGGTGGGGGCCCCGGTGTCCTCCCCGGGGCCTTCCTCCAGGCGCTCCAGCACCTCCAGTGCCGCATCGGCCGTGGCCGGGCGGCCGTCCGGGGCCAACGCCAGCAGCCTGCGCACCAGGTCCGCCAGGGCCTGCGGTGCGGCCTGGAACCTCTCGGTCTCGACCAGCGTGCCTCCGTCCCACCGGGGCCGCTGCCCGGCGAGCATCTCGAAGACCATCACCCCCACGGCGAACAGGTCGGCGCGCACCGACCGCTCCTCGCCCCGGATTCCGTACCAGTTGGGGGGGCCGGAGGGATCGGCGTAGTGCTCGTCCAGGCCGAAATCCGTGAGCTTCACGTCCCCGCGCTCCCCGAACAGGACGTTCGTGGGCCGCAGGTTGCCGTGGACGATCCGGTTTCGGTGGGCGAAGGCGAGGCCCTGTAGGATGCCGCGGACGATCCGGACGGCCTCGGGCCAGGGCAGCGGCCGGACCAGGCGGTCGCGCAGCGACCCGCCGCTCAGGTACTCCATCACGACGATGTAGAACTGATCGTTCTGGGAGGTGCCGAGCACGCTGGCGATGTTGGGGTGCCGGAGCGCTGTGAGCATCCGGGCCTCGGTGTAGCCCTGGCTTCCTGCGGGCTTGCGCTTGATGACCAGGAGCGAGTGGTCCTCGCGGTTCTCGTAGAGGTACACGGCACCGTACCGGTCCTCCTTGAGGACGTCGAGCAGGGCGAACTTCTCCTCGATTCGGGCCATGCCTTGGCCGGCCCGTCGGCGCTGGTCCCCTGCGATGTGGGCACCCCGCAGAATCTGAAGAAGTCGGTCCCGGACCACGTCGGCAGAGAGGGGCCGTCGGGCCGGGTCGGGGTCGAGGCACCGGAGAATCAGCTCGTCCAGGTCCGCCGGCAGCTCCCGACACAGGGCCGAGGGCGGTCTCGGCTGGGATCCCGGCTTCCTACCGGTGAACAGCTCGTACATCACCGCGCCCAAGGAGTAGATGTCGCTGGCCGGGGTCACGGCCCGGCTGTCCACCTTCTGCTCGGGGGACATGTAGGCCAAGGTTCCCATCACGACCCCGGCCTGGGTGGCGTCCGACACCCGGGACTCGTCCGCGAACTGGGCGATCCCGAAGTCCAACACCCGGGCGTTGCCGTCCACGTCCACCAGGATGTTGCCCGGCTTGATGTCCCGGTGGATCACTCCGTTCTTGTGGGCGTAGGCCAGGGCCTTGCAGACCTGGGTCATCAGGTCCAGCTTGCGATTCGTGTCGAGCCCGCCCTCCTGGATGAGCCGGGCCAGGTCCGTGCCCTCCACGTACTCCATGACGAAGTAGGGCCGTCCGTCCCGAGTGAGCCCCCGGTCGATCACGTGTATGATGTTGGGGTGGGCCAGACGGGCGATAATGAGCGACTCCCGGCGGAACCGCTCGCGCAGCTCGGGGTCGTCGACCAAGCTTTGGGAGATCACCTTCACGGCCACCGGCCGGTCCAAGGAGGTCTGCACGCCCTTGTACACCGTGGCCATGCCCCCCTGGCCCAGCCTGCCTACGATCCGATATGGTCCGACGTCCTTCATTCGCAGCCTCGCGTTCGGGGAACCCAGGCTTTCTGAACGGCTACCCGCAGGAAAAACTCAAGCCCGATCCCTTCCCCCCGATGTTGCAACGCGGTATGGATACCCCAAGCGTGAGTTCATCCGCTGGCTCCCCTACCCTCTGTCGGCGTGAGGGGGTGGATTTCGAAGAGAGGACGACCCCATGGCCAAGCCCGACGCCCCCGACCGAATCCTGATCAAGAAGTACGCCAACCGCCGGCTCTACGACACCCGCAACAGCCGGTACGTGAACCTGCGGCAGATCGCCGAGCTGGTGAAGGACGGGCACACCGTGGAGGTGGTGGACGCCACCACCGGAGAGGACCTCACCAAGGTGATCCTCACCCAGATCATCCTGGAGGAGGAGAAGGACCGCAGGGATCTTCTCCCCGTGGGTTTCCTCCACCAGCTCATCCAGTACGGCGAGTCGGCCTACGAGCAGTTCCTGGAGAGCGTGTTCTCCGCCGGCATGGCTGCCTACCGAAACGCCCAGCAGCAGATGGAGAGCGTGTGGCGGACCTGGATGGGCCCGTGGGCCCCCCCGCCCTCTCCCACCCAGGAGATCGAGGCCCTCAAGGCCCGTATCGCCGAGCTGGAGGCCCGCCTGGCGAAGAAGCGCTGAGCCGCGCCCGACTCCCACCGCGGACCACCGTTTTTTCCCTTGACACCGCCCCCGTGCGTGTGCAGGATTTCCTGCAAACCAAGCCTTTCGCAGGAGCCCCTGCCTTGCCCAGCCGCTCGCGCCCCCGGGACCGCGTGCTCGCCTTCGCCCAGGCCCACCCCGAAGAGGCCAGCTACCTCACCGCCAGGGAGCTGGGCGAGCGGCTGGGGATCAGCGAGTCCACCGTGATTCGGGCGGTCCAGGCCTCCGGCTTCTCCGGCTACCCCGAGTTCCAACGACGGCTCCGCCAGAACCTGGTGGGTCGGCGCACCACCGTGGAGCGGTTCACGATCCACGGGGACCCCCTCTCCCGGTCCTTCTCCCGCGACATCGAGAATCTCAGAGAGACGTGGACCGACATGCCCAAGGGCGAGTTCTGGAAGGCCGCCCACCTGCTGGCCGGCGCCCAGAGGGTGTGGGTGTTCGGGCTGCGCATGTCCCACGCCACGGCCGTGGTGCTGGAGCTGGGGCTGTCGTTCCTCGGCGTGAACGCGAGGCTCCTGGCTCCCCGCACGGCCGACGTGTGGGACCAGTTCGCCCGGGTGGCGCCCGGCGACGTGGTGGTGGCCATCAGCTTCCCCCGGTACACCCGCATCGCCGTGGAGGGCGCGGCCCTGGCCCGGCGGCAGGGGAGCACGGTGGTGGCCATCACCGACGGCCCAGACTCCCCCTTGGCCCCCCACGCCCACGTGCTGCTGCCGGCGGCCTACGGGATCGACGGGTACGTGGAGAGCTTCACCGCCTCGATCAGCCTGGCCCAGGCCCTGCTCCTGGCGGTGGGCGAGGTGCGGGGCGACGACGGGCTCAAGGCTCTGGAGGCCCGGGAAGAGATCTGGGAACGGCAGAACGTCTACTGGAACCCCGAAGGAGAGGGGTAGCCGGCCCCTTCCCTGGGCTTCCGGCACCCTGTAGCCATCGGAGGACGCAAGCGTTGGAACCGCTCATCGTCACCGCCGCGGTCACCGGAAGCCGAACCCCCCGCGAGAAGTGCCCCCACATCCCGATCCTGCCCGAGGAGATCGCCGACGCGGCCGTGGAGGCCGCGCGGGCCGGCGCGGCCGTGGTCCACATCCACGTGCGCGACCCCAAGACCGGTGTGGGCACCCAAAACGAGGGGCTCTACCGTCGGGTCCTCGACCGGATCGCCGCGGCCGGGGTGGACCCGGTGATCTGCCTGACCACCAGCGGCATTCCCGGCCGCAACCTGGCCTACGAGGCCCGGTTCATCCCCCTGCGTTTTCGGCCCGAGCTGGCCAGCTTCGACGCAGGCAGTCTGAACGTGGGTGACGGGGTGTTCCTGAACCCCCCGGAGTTCCTGAGAGACCTGGCTCGCCGAATGGCGCAGGTCGGGACCAAGCCGGAGCTGGAGATCTTCGACACCGGGATGATCGGCAACTGCCTCCGGCTCCGGGACGAGGGCCTGCTGGCCCCCCCCCTCCACTTCCAATTCGTGCTGGGCGCTCCCGGGGGGGCCCCGGCCACCCCCAAGGCCCTGCTCCACATGATGGAGTCGATCCCGCCGGGGTCCACCTGGAGCTCCATCGGCATCGGAAAGGGCCATCTGCCGATCCTGCTCACCACCCTCGCCCTGGGAGGGCACGTGCGGGTGGGTCTCGAGGACAACATCTACTACCAGCGCGGCGTGCTCGCCCGGTCCAACGCCCAGCTGGTGGAGCGGGTGGCGCGGCTGGCCCGGGAAATCGGCCGGCCCCTGGCTACCCCGGACGAGGCCCGCCGCCTCCTCTCGCTTCCCCGGGCCGGGGCCGGCCCACGGCCCAACCCCTGACGGAGGGGCACCATGGCTGTTGCTCTGGCGACCCAACCCAAGACCCCCGATCCCTCGCCTCGCCCGGACCGGACCGAGGAGCCGGCCGGGGCGGACCACGTGTTCTACCGCAGCCCGGGTAAGCGCTACCCCAAGGCCGTGCGCGCCGAAGGGGTGTGGATCTGGGACGAGACCGGCCGGCGCTACCTCGACGGATCATCGGGGGCCTGCGTGGTGGCCATCGGACACGGCGTTCCCGAGATCCGGCAGGCCGCCCTGGCCCAGTTCGACCGGATCGCCTTTGCCCACGGCTCCCAGTTCACCACCGAGGCCTGCCAGGAGATGGCCGCCCGGGTGGCGGCGCTGTCGTCCGCCCCGGAGCTGGACAAGGTGTACTTCGTCTCCGGCGGATCCGAGGCAGTGGAGACCGCGGTGAAGATGGCCCGGCAGTACTGGCGGGAGCAGGGCATGCCCGAGCGCTACAAAGTGATCAGCCGGTGGACCGCCTACCACGGCAACACCGCCGGCGCGCTGGCCCTGGGCGGCCACACGGGGCGTCGGGCCCCGTACATGCCCCTGATCCTCCACACCCCTCACATCGAGCCGTGCTACTGCTATCGGTGTCCGTTCCACCGCAGCCCGGCCACCTGCGCGCTGGAGTGCGCCGAGGCCTTGGAACGCACGGTCCGGTACGAGGGCCCGGACTCCATTGCGGCCTTCATCGCCGAGCCCGTGGTAGGGGCCACGGCCGGGGCCCTGGTGCCGCCGGATGGGTACTGGCCCCGAATCCGGGAGATCTGCGACCGCTACGGCATCCTTCTGGTGGCCGACGAGGTGATGACCGGGGTGGGCCGCACCGGCCGCTCCCTGGCCTTGGAGCGGTGGGGCGTGCACGCCGATCTGGTGGTGTTGGCCAAAGGGCTGTCGTCGGGGTACGCGCCCATCGGGGCCGTGCTGGTCCACCGGAAGGTCCACGACGCCATCCGGGAAGGGTCGGGCCGGTTCGTGCACGGCCACACCTACGGCCAGCACCCGGTCAGCATGGCCGTGGGCGCGGCCGTGTTGAGATACATGGAGGAGCACGATCTGGTAGCCCGGGCCGACGCGATGGGAAGGATCCTCCTGGCCCGGTTGCGCCAGGAGCTGGGGCATCACCCCCACGTGGGTGACATCCGGGGGGTGGGCCTGTTCGCGGGCGTGGAGATGGTGTCCGACCGGGAGACCCGCGAGCCGTTCCCGGCCGAGGCCCGGGTGGCCGAGCGGGTGGGGGCCGAGGCGTTTCGCCTGGGGCTCGTGACCTATCCGGGCAGCGGCTCGGTGGACGGGACCCGGGGTGATCACATCCTGCTGTGCCCCCCGTTCGTGATCTGCGAGACCGAGATCGACCTTTTGGTGTCGATCCTAACCGAGGCGGTGGAACGGGTCACGGGCGGTCAAAGCGCTTGATTCGAGATCAAAACAGGTTTTTACTGCTCCGGGGGCAGCAAGCGCGTTTCCGTGCTCCGAGCCGGGGGAGCAAGGGAAGAGGCGCAGGTCCCTGCGGCACGGTAAGCACCGACCCGGCACGAACCGGAGCCGGGAGATCGGAACAAGCTTGACACCGTGGACCGGTTCGGGTACATGAACCGCCCTGTTTGACCACATCAAATGGTTTTCGTCACGGGCCCCTGGCCCACAACGGTAAGGAGGGAAGGTCATGAGGAAGCTCGCCGTGTTGGCCCTGGCCCTGGGCGTGTCGGCCTTGGGTCTCACCACTGACGCCTCCGCCCGGATGCGTTACGTCACCATCGGCACCGGAGGGGTGACCGGGGTGTACTACCCCACCGGTGGAGCCATCAGCAAGATGGTCAACAAGAAGCGCAAGGAGTACAACCTGCGGGTCACCGTGGAGTCCACGGCCGGCTCCGTGTTCAACGTGAACGCCATCATGAACGGGGACCTGGAGTTCGGGATCGTCCAGTCGGACCGCCAGTACCAGGCGTGGAACGGGCTGGCCGAGTGGGGAGGCAAGCCCCAGAAAAAGCTTCGGGCGGTGTTCTCGATCCACCCCGAGTCGGTGACCCTGGTGGCGGCGGTGGACGCAGGCATCAAGACCATCTACGACCTCAAGGGCAAGACCGTCAACATCGGCAACCCCGGGTCCGGCCAGCGGCAGAACTCCATCGACGCCTTGGCTGCGGCCGGCATCGACTGGAAGAAGGACATCCGGGCCGAGGGGCTGAAGGCGGCCGAGGCTCCCGGGATGCTCCAGGACGGCCGGATCGACGCGTTCTTCTACACCGTTGGCCACCCCAGCGGCGCGATCAAGGAGGCCACGGCCGGCGCCCGCAAGGTGCGGTTCGTGGAGATCCCGGCCGAGGTGGTGAAGAAGCTCACCGAGAAGTACCCCTACTACGCCGCATCGAAGATCCCGGTAGAGTTCTACCCCGGGGCCGAGAACAAGCAGGACGTGCCGACCTTCGGCGTGAAGGCCACCTTCTGCACCTCCATCGACGTGCCCGAGGACATCGTGTACGCGATCACCAAGGAGGTGTTCGAGAACTTCGACGAGTTCAAGAAGCTCCATCCGGCCTACAAGGTTCTCACCAAGGAGAGCATGCTCGAGGGCCTGAGCGCTCCCCTACACCCGGGCGCCGAGAAGTACTTCCGGGAGGCCGGTCTGCTGAAGTAGACGTCCTGCCCGCGGGGGAGGGCCTCGAGCCCTCCCCCGCCTTTCCTCGCCCGGGCTCACTCTCCTGACCCACGCTTTCCAACCCGACCATCCGGCAGGGAGACCGCCATGTCCGTGCCCCCCGCTGACCTGGAGACCACCGACCAGAACCTGGCTCAGCGCCTCAAGGAGGAAGAGGAGCTGGGACTGCGCCGGCCCCACGGCTGGCAGCGTTGGCTCGTGCCCGCCATCGCGCTGACATGGAGCGCGTTCCAGCTCTCCCTCGCCAGCTGGCTCCTCCTGGACTCCACCTACGTGCGGGCCATCCACCTGGCCTTTGCCTTTGCCATCGTGTTCCTGTCGTACCCCACGCTGCGGCGCACGGTACGCATCCCGGGGCTCCGGTGGCTGGGCGAGAAGCGCAGGATCCCGGGGATCGACATGGCCCTGGCCCTGGCCGCTGTGGTCTCGGCCGTGTACATCGCCTGGGACTACGAGGGCGTGTCGGCCCGCATCGGCATCCCCAACACCCAGGACATCGTGTTCGGCATCGTGCTCGTGGTGTTCCTGCTCGAGGCGGCCCGCCGGGTGCTCGGGCCGGCCATGCCGATCATCGCCGGCGCGTTCACCCTGTATGCCTTCTTCGGGCCGTACATGCCGGACGTGATCGCGTTCAAGGGCGTGAGCCTCGATCGGTACGTGAGCCAGATCTCCATGAGCACCGAGGGGATCTACGGAATCCCCCTGGACGTGTCGGCCACCATCGTGTTCCTGTTCGTGCTGTTCGGCTCCATGCTCGAGAAGGCAGGGGCGGGCCGGTTCTTCATCGATCTGGCCATGAGCCTGCTGGGGCGGTACAAGGGCGGGCCGGCCAAGGCCGCGGTGATGTCGAGCGGGCTCACCGGCCTCGTGTCGGGCTCGTCCATAGCCAACGTGGTGACCACCGGGACATTCACGATCCCCCTCATGAAGAAGGTGGGATACCCCCCCACCAAGGCCGCGGCCATCGAGGTGGCGGCCAGCACCGACGGCCAGATCATGCCACCGATCATGGGGGCGGCGGCGTTCATCATCGCCGAGTACGTGAACGTCTCGTACCTGGAGGTGGTCAAGGCTGCGGCCATCCCGGCCTTCGCCTCCTACGCCACCCTGTTCTACCTAACCCACATCGAGGCCTCGAAGCTCGGGCTCCGGGGGCTTCCCAAGGCGGACCTGCCCCGGTTCCGACAGACTCTGGTCTCGGGTCTCCACTACCTGATCCCGCTCCTCGTTCTCCTCTACGAGCTGATCATCCCCCGTCACTCCCCGGACCTGGCCGCGTTCCGTGCCATCCTGGTGCTCGCCGCGGTCATGCTGCTTCAGCACCCGATCCGGGCCTGGCGGACCGGGGGGGACATGGGCGCGGCCCTACTGCGCTCCGGCGCAGAGATCCTGGACGGGCTGATCTCGGGGGCCCGAAACATGGTCAGCGTGGCCGTGGCCACGGCAGCCGCCGGCATCATCGTGGGCGTGGTGACCATGGGGCTCGGGGGTCTCATCACCGACGTGATCGACACCCTGAGCCAAGGGAACATCTACCTGATGCTCGCGATCACGGCGTTCGCCAGCCTGATCATGGGTATGGGCCTTCCGACCACAGCCACCTACATCGTGATGGCGGCCCTCACCGCCCCGGCCATCGTGCAGATCGCCGAGTGGAACGGGCTGTTCGTGCCGATCATCGCGGCCCACCTGTTCTGCTTCTACTTCGGGATCCTGGCCGACGACACCCCGCCGGTGGGCCTGGCCGCCTACGCGGCCGCAGCGATCGCCAAGAGCCCGCCGATCCCCACCGGGCTCCAGGGGTTCATGTACGACATCCGCACCGCCATCCTGCCGTTCATGTTCATCCTGAACCACGACCTGATCCTGTGGGGGATCGACAGCTGGCCCCAGGGGCTCATGATCTTCGCGGCCACCTGCATCGGGGCGTTCGCCTTTGCCTCGGCTACCCAAGGGTGGTTCATCACCTGGAACCGGTGGTACGAGGTGCCGCTGCTGCTCCTGGTGACCCTGATCATGATGCGCCCCGACTGGACCAGCAGCCTGGTGGGCATCCCCCGTGAGCAGCGCTACTGGATGTACCTGGTGGGGCTGGCGGTGTGGGGGCTGGTGTACCTGCTGCAGAAACCCCGGGTGGCTCGGACCGCCCCGAGCCCGGCCTAACCCGCATGATTCATGAAGCCTTCTGCTGCAACCGCCGATTGCACGCCATCTCGGGGCGTGCTCGCGCCTTGGGGCTCAGCGTACCGTCCCGTACGCCTGCGCCCCTCGTTGCTGCGCTTGCCCCGACCTGACGCACACTCGACGGTTTCGCGACGAACGCTCATGAATCATGTGGGCTAACGGAGGTGCCCCGTGATTCCCGTGTACAAGACCATTTTGTACGCCACCGACCTCTCCCCCAACGCGGCCCAGGCGTTCCGACACGCGGTGAGCCTCGCACGGCATTACGACGGCAAGATCCACATCCTTCACGTGCTCCCCGAGGTGGACTCGGCGGTCGTCAACTACGTGTCCACCGTGATGGGTGAGGGCCGGCTCGGCGCGTTCGAGGTGGAGCACAAGCGCGAGGTGGTCGAGGAGATCGAGCGCAGGCTCGCCCGGTTCGCCGAGCAGGAGCTGCCCGACCATCCGGAAGACCGGGCCCGGGTGGCCGGAATCCTCGTGAGCCACGGCGACCCCGCCGTCCAGATCCTCGAGGCGGCCGAGGACGTGGATGCCGACCTCATCGTGATGGGTAGCCACGGCAAGGGCCGGCTGCGGCACGTGTTCCTGGGCACCGTGGCCGAGCGGGTGCTCCGGAAGTCCCGCCGACCCGTGTTCGTGTCGAGGCTGGTGGAGTGAGACGTGCGGACGTCGGGACGTTAGGACGTCCGCACGTCCACACGTCCCAGCGGCAGCTCCACCGGGGCGAACCGCACGAAGTCCGCGCTCACCAGGTAGTAACGCACGCCGTTCTTCTCGCCGTAGGGGTTCTCGAACCGATCCCACCCAGTGCCATGGAGGTGGCCGAACACGCACAGGTCCACCCGATGCCGTTCGAGCAGCCGGGTGACCGGCGTGTCCTCCAGCCGGGGGGAGGTTGGGGGGAAGTGGAGCAAGGTCACTCGAAACGCCGTGCCGTCGGGCAACGATCGCAGGGCACGCTCCAGACGACGCAGCTCCCGCTCGTAGATGCGCCGATCCTCCTCCTCGCCCCGGATACCGTGGAGTCGGGCGTCCTCGCCGGGCAGGTGGCCCATCAGGGGCGAGAAGTCCAGGTTCGGGTCCACCCAACCCCGGGCACCGGCGAACCCTACCCCTTCCAGGGTCGTCCCCTCCCCCTGGATCGCAAACGCTCCATCGGGTAGCATCCGGCGCACCCGGGACGTGGAGGTCCACCAGTAGTCGTGGTTACCCTTGACCAGGATCTTGCGGCCGGGCAGCGTCCCCAGCCAGGCCAGGTCGGGCTCGGCCTCCACGGGCTTCAGGGCCCAGGAGAGGTCCCCCGGCAGGCACACCACGTCCCCCGGGGCCACCCGCTCCTGCCAGGCCCGGGCGATCCGGCCGGGATGGTCCCGCCAGTGGTCGCCGAACACGTCCATGGGCTTCGGTTTTCCGAACGAAAGGTGCAGGTCCGCAATGGCCCAGATCCGCATGCGCACTCCTCCCGAGGCGTTCGAAGACCCCCTTTATACGGATTTCGGCCCCACCGCGCGACTCCTGCCCGCGGGATACGAGGTCACGGTCCGCCGCCTCACGGTGGCCGGCCGAACAATCCGGCTGCTTCAGCCGGCCGATCCCAACGCCTTGGCCGATCGGGTGGACCCCCGGGCGTTCGAGGAGGACGAGCGGTTTCCGTACTGGGCCGAGCTGTGGGCCTCTGGGGTGGCCCTGGCCGAGTTCCTACTGTCGACAAACCGGGTGGTGCCGGGGGTCGGGGCGGTGGAGCTGGGGTGCGGCCTGGGGCTTGTGGGCACGGCCGCGGCCCTGGCCGGGGCCCAGGTGGTGTTTACCGACTACGACCCCGATGCCCTGGGGTTCGCCCGGGCCAACCACGGCCTGAACCTGGGCCGCCCCGGCGAGGTCCGGATGGTGGACTGGCGTGAGCCTCCGACGGACCTGGTCGCACCACTCGTGCTCGCGGCCGACGTGCTCTACGAGCACCGGTTCCTGGACCCCTTCCTCGACACCCTGAAAGCCGTGCTGGCCCCCGGGGGCCGCGCCTTCGTGGCCGAGCCGGGGCGGAAGATCGCAGAGGGTGCGGTGGAGCGCCTGGATCGGGAGGGGTTCCGGAGGGAGCTTCACCTGTTGGAGATCGGGTGGCAGGGGGCGAGCCACGGGGTGTGGGTGCATGAAATAGGCTGGGAGGCTAGGAGGCTGGGAGGCTAGGAGGCCGGGAAGCTGGAACGCTCGCTCCCGGCTCCCCTTTCCGTCCCTCGGCCCCCTCGGGTCCCTTGCCCCGCCCCACGAGAACTCTCGGTTTGGACGCAACTCGGTATCAGTGGGAGGTGGGAAGGCCCGCGAGTATCCGGTCGTGGGTTCCCACCAGGGGGATCAGGTCGCCCGGGCCGGAGCCGGACACGGGCAGGCGCACCGTGACTCGGGCCCCGCCCTCGGGGCGGTTCGCGGCCTCGATGGTCCCGCCGTGGTCGGCCACGATGCCCTGACACTCCGACAGCCCCAGACCCGCGCCCTGGCCCACCTCCCGCGTGGTGAAGAAGGGGTCGAACACGTGGGGGAGCACCTCGTGGGGGAACCCCGGCCCCGTATCCTCCACCCGTACCTCCACCTGGTCGGCCTCGGGGTCGTGTCGGCCGTGGATCCGAACCTCCCCTCGCTCCCCCACCGCCCGCAAGGCGTTGTCCAGCAACGCCGCAAGGAGCGACTCCAGCCGGTCGGCCTGCCCCCTCACCCGGGGCAGACCGCCGGGGGGGCAGTCCCGCACCACCCGCACGCCTTCCGGAACGGTCAACCCCGACAGGACCCGGGTGCAGACCCCTGCAAGGTCCACCGGCACCTTCCCCCCAGACCGAAGCCGGGCGAACTCCTGGAGCCGCCGTAGAATCTCCGCAGCCCGGTGGGCCTGCTCGTTGACGATCTCGAGCTTCCGGCGCAACCCCGGGTCCTCACAGTGCAACAACGCAACCTCGGCCGCGCCTGCGATAGCCGAGAGGGGGTTGTTGAGCTCGTGGGCCGCTCCGGCCACCAGCCGGACCAGGGAGAAGGTCTTCTCGGCCCGGGCGGCCTGGGCCCAGGCCCTCCGGATCGGCGAGAGGTCCACGGCCACGCACACCCGGTTCCCGTCTCCCACGGGGTAGACCGAAAACCGATACTCCGGCCCCAAGCACGGGCACCCCACCAGCCTGCTCTCCCCATCGGGTAGCCCCGAGAGGCACGCTTGGCAGTCCGCCCTCCCGAACACCTCCCCGCAGGGCCGGTGCACGATCTCCGGGAACCCCCGGCCGATCTTCCGGGCCACGGCGCGGTTGGCCCGAAGCACCGTGCCCGCGGGATCCACCACCCATACCAGCTCCCCCACCGCGTCAAAGGTGGACTCCCACACGCGTTTGCCCTCGGCAACCTGGGTGAACAGCCTCTCCAGGTCCCGGTAGGCCCGCACGTGCTCGGCCACCGAGCGCACGGTCAGGAGCACCCATCGGCGCGGCCCTCGACCCTCCACAGGGCTCAGGAGCACGTCATGGACCAGGTACGATCCGTCGGGCTCGCGCAGAGGCAGGAGCTCCGAATGAAGCAGGGCCGAGAGGAACCGGTACCCGCCCGTACCCGCCACCTCCTCAAGGTCAGGCTCGTGGCCTTCGAAAAAGGCCGGGGCCACCTCGGCGATGGGACGGCCCACAACGGCCCGCGTCCCAAGGCCAGAGGCCCGGGCGATCCAGGCGTTCCACGCCCGCACCCGAAGCCTGGAGTCCAGCAACACCAGGCCCACGCCGGCCCCCTCGACGATCAGCCGTGCGGCCTCCTCACGGGTCAGGGCGGGTGTCACGGGGCCCCCTCCAGCAGGGCCAGGATCTTGTCCAGGGATGGGGCCTGCAGAGCCATCTCCCCCCTCATGAGCGCCATCTCCTCCCGAAGCAGCCGGAGCTGGCGAGCCGCCTCGGTGAGGGTGAACTCCCGCAGGGCCAGGGCCGTGACATCGTACACCAGGAGTACGGCGCCCTCGGTCTCCTCCCCTTTGCGTAAGGAGAGGCTCTTCACCTCCTGGTAAAACGGGGCATCCGTGTCAGGCCAAGGCTCCCGAAGAGGGAACAACCCCCGGTGGAACGCGTGGCTGAAGGTTACCGGAACCCCTTGCTCCACCACGCTCTTCAGCCGGTCCAACGCGCCGTCATCGGACAGGCGGGGGAAGGCCTCCCCGAGGGACCGCCCTTCCACCCGGTCGGCCGCCAGGCCGGGGGTGCGGGCCATCCAAGGGTTCCGGTAGGTGACGGTGAGCAGGCGGTTCACGAGCACGATGCCCGCGTCCAGTTGCTCGACCACCTGCTCCCACAGCTCGGCCCGGCCCCTCATGTGGCCCACCTCCCGGCGGTGGTGGTCAGCAGCCGGTCCACGGCCGCGGCCAGCGCCCGAACCGAGTCCACCCCCACCACGATGGCGAGGTGCCCGTCCACAGCCCGGGCCCTCACCCGAAACCGGCTTCCCACCAGCAGGCAGATTCGGCTCCGATCCCCGTTGTCGTCGTTCCCCTGAAGCATGGGCCGCAGACTCTGCACCGCCGCGTGGGGCACAAGGGACGAGAACCGGATCTTCAGCAGGTTCGACAGGCTCCCAAGACACGCGTTGATCACGATGTTCCCCACCTCCATCAACGCAGCCCGCTCCAGCTCGGAGAACCGGGCCAGGGTCATGGGCCGGCCCACCAAGAGCTCCAGGAGGTCGCGGGCGCTCGGAAGAGGCAGGAACAGGATGGCGTCGCCGGCCACCTCCCCCTCGAACATCTGGAGCACGGTGCACACCTCCTGGTCCGCCACCCCCCCGAGGTGCTCGTCGAGCTGACCGATGGCCAGGACCTCGACCCGGGGCACCTCCAGGACAACCCGGTCCCCGGTGAGCCGGGACAGGCTTGCCGCAGCCCGTCCCATCCCCAAACTCATCATCTTGGCCAGGGCCCCCTTGTGGCTCGCCGAGAACTCAGTCATCGCGTCAGGCTCCTGGTGCCTCGAGCCGGCGCCGCAGGTGATCCGCCAGGGGCTCGACGGTCTCGCAAGGCTCCAGCCCCAAGAGCCCGATCCTCCCCACCACCCGGCGGGCAAGGGCCCAGACAGAGTCGTCCATGGTGGGCACCTCGGACATGGAGCCTGCTCCTTCTCCCCGACGCAGCGGTTGCACCGCCCAGGGGTGGGGAGACCTCATTGCGGTCGGGCATCGCGCCTCACCTCCCGGGCCAAAAGCTGCCCCAAGGCTCGGCGGGTGGGGGGTTTGCGGAGGAACGGCACCTCGGGACGAAGATCGTCGGGCTCGGAGAACCCGCTCAAGAGCACCACCGACACCGTGTCGTTTCGTTCCCGCAGGGCTCGCAACAGGTCCAGCCCGCCCATCCGGGGCATGGACACGTCGGTGAGCACCACGTCCACCTTGCTCCCCTTCACCCGTTCCAGGGCGTCCCGACCGTCGGCCGCGGTCTCCACCCGGTAACCCAGGCTCTCCACCAGGGCCGCCGTGATCTCCCGCACCGCCGGGTCGTCGTCCACCACCAGCACCCGCTCGCCCCGGCCCATGGGGACCACCTCGGGCTTACTCCTCGCTCCCTCGGCCGGTCGCGCAGCCCGAAGGGGCAAAAACACCCGCACCATGGTTCCTCGGCCGGGCTCGCTCTCCAGCTCCACCCGACCTCCGTGCTGGTTCACGATGCCGGCCACCTGCGCGAGCCCCAGACCGGTTCCCTGCCCCGTATCCTTGGTGGTGAAGAACGGCTCAAACACCCGTTCCCGGATCTCGGGGAGGATGCCGGCCCCGGTGTCGCTTACCCCCAGCTCGGCCCACCCCGTCCCCTGGTCGGAGGGGGTCGTGCGCAAGCTCAGGGTCAACGTGCCCCCATGGGGCATGGCGTCGCGGGCGTTGACCGCCAGGTTCACGAGCACCTGCTGAATCTCCACGGCCGCCCCCTCAATCCGGACGTCGGAAGCGTCAAGGTGCGTCACCACCCGGATCTCGTCGGGCAGCGTGCGCTCCAACATCTTGGCCGTCTCTTTGACCAGGGGAACCAGGTTGAGAGGCACCTTCTCCGACCCGGTGCCCCGGCTGAAGTCGAGCACCTGGCGGACCAGGTCCGCAGCCCGGAACCCCACCCGCACCAGGTCGTCGAGCCGGGCTCGGGCCCTCTCGGACAGCCCCCTCTCCTGGGAGGCCAACTCGGCGTACCCGGTGATGGCCAGTAACAGGTTGTTGAAGTCGTGGGCGATGCCGGCCGCCATCTGCCCTACGGCGGCCAGCCGGTCCTGGTGGGCTGCCTGCTCCCGGAGCCGGCGCTCCTCGGTCACGTCCCGAAGGACCAGGGCCCACAGCACCCCCTCGGCCCGGGTCTCGATCGGGTGGGTGCTGAGCACGAACCACCGGTTCCGGTCGGGTGAGCGCAGCTCCACCTGCCGCCCCTCCGGGCTCAGGAGCTCAACCAACGGCCGCTCCCCCAGGTGCCGGACCTCCCGCTCCGGCTCGGCGCCCAGGGCCTCAAGGGCCTCGCGGCCGGCCCGGTTGGCGGCCAGGACCCGGCCCGGGGCTGTGGCCAGCACCAGGCCCACCGGCACGGCGTCCATGAGGTTCTCCAGCCTCCGGCGGGCCGCCTCCGCCGCTTCCTGGGCCTCCTTGTAAGGGGTAACATCCTGGGCCACCGCGATCCGGACCCTTTTGCCCATCCACTCGAACGGCCCCACCCGCAGGCTCGCCCAGAACACCGTACCGTCCTTTCGGAGCGCCCGGACCTCGTACTCGCCCTCGAACCCCGCCCGGATTCGGGCGCGGACCAGCTCCCGCTCCTCGGGTACGACCAGGTCCAGGGGATGGAGGTCCAGAAGCTCTTCGCGGCCGTACCCCAGGATCTCTCCGGCCGCCCGGTTGATATCGAGGATCCGCTCCCCGTCGTGGACGAAGATGGCTTCCCGGGTGGCGTCGGCCAAGGTGCGGTACCGGACTTCGCTGCGTTCCAGGCTTTGGCGCGCCGCAACCCGCTCGTCGATGCACCGGGCCGCACCCTCGAAGTACAGCAGCCGGCCCCCCTCGTCCCGCACGGCCCGGGCGTTCACCGAGATCCAGCTCGGCCTGCCATCGGCCCGCCGGATCCGCACGTGCCAGTCGCGCACCTCGTCCCGAGCCCGCAGCTCGGCCTCGAACCGCTCCCGGTCGGCCGGGTCCAGGTAGAACTCGTCCACCCGCCTCCCGAGGGGCTCCTTCCGGCTGGGCACCCCTAAGATCTCGGTCATGGCAGGGTTCACGTCCAGGAACGTGCCGTCGGGCCGGCGCCGGAACAGGCCGATCGGGACCCGCTCGAACAGCTCCCGGTACCGCTGCTCGGCCCGGGCCCGCCCCAGCCGGTCCGCCCGAGCCGCCTGGGCCCGACGGGCGGCTCCGACCACCCGGTCCACGCACACCACATGGGCGCAGGGGGCTACGAAATCCGGCCGGGCCCGGTGGCGTTGGCAGGCTTGGTCAAAGGCTGTGGGGCAGAGCAGAAAGATAGGAAGGTCTGGATCGGCCGATCGCAGCTCGAGCACGAACCGCTCCACCGATCGGCAGTCGTCGTCCGGCGCGATCAGAAGAACCGCCTCCCAGGCTTCGGGATCGAAATCCCACCCCGGTCGGGCATCCGCGCCGTACACCCCCACCACCAGGTTCGGGTCGCCCCCCCTTAGTTCCTCGGCTGCCTTGCGGGCCCGCTCCTCGAGCCCCCAGATGAGGATGCGGCTGCAATCCATCGGATCGATTTCCCCCTACACCGATCGAGGATCCCTGCGACTGTCATCGGCAGGTGGGCCCGGAAAGTTGAACCCCGGCCCGACGCTCAGCGCGGAAAGCCCGGGCCTTCGCAGCCCTGGGCTCCCGGCCTATCTCAGGTTCTGCCGGTACCAGGCGATGGCCTCGGCAAGGCCCTGGCGCACGTCGTAGGCCGGCCGGTACCCCAGATGCTCCCGGGCCCGCGAGATGTCGGCCAGGCTGTGCTTCACGTCCCCCGGTCTCGGCGGTCCGTACCGCGGCTCGAGGTTGCTGCCCAGCAGTTCCGCGATCTCCTGGTACAGCTCGTTCAGGCTGATCCTCTCGCCGTAGGCCACGTTGTAAACCTTGCCGCAGGCCTCCCGCGGCGCCTGGCAGGCCCGGAGGTTGGCCTGCACCACATCGGCGATGTAGGTAAAGTCGCGGGTCTGCTCGCCGTCGCCGTAGATCTCAGGAGGCTCTCCCCTGAGCAGGGCCGACACGAACTTGGGAATCACGGCGGCGTACGTGCTGAAGGGGTCCTGGCGCTTTCCGAACACGTTGAAGTACCGCAGGCTCACGGTCTCGAGCCCGTAGAGCTCGAAGAACAGCCGGCAGTACTCCTCGCCCGCCAGCTTGGTCAGCGCGTAAGGGCTCAGGGGCTGGGGCACCATGGCCTCCACCTTGGGGAGGGTGGGGGTGTCGCCGTAGGCCGACGAGCTCGCCGCGAACACGAACCGGCGGGCCCCGGCCTCCCTCGCCGCCACCAGGAGGTTCAGGGTGCCGGTCACGTTGCACTCATTGGACAGAACCGGATCCTCGATGCTCCGGGGCACTGAGCCCAGGGCTGCTTCGTGCAGCACGAACTCCACCCCTTCGCAGGCCCTTCGGCAGGCATCGGGATCCCTCACGTCGCCCTTGACGAACTCCAGCCCGTCCAAGCCCTGGAGATTCTCCGGCTTTCCGGTCAGAAAATTATCGAGCCCCCGGACCCGGTGGCCCTGGGCCAGGAGGGCCTCGGCTAGGTTGGACCCGATGAAACCGGCCACGCCGGTGACCAGGAACGTTGCCATGGGATCTCCTTGTTGGGATGGGAAGCCTCAGGGACCCAAGGGACGAAAGGGGCCTGAGACCCACGACCGACCTTTTTCACAGGGACCAGTAATAGAGCCCCAAGCTTTCCGCTTCGGTCCGATCGTAGCGCATCTTGACATCGGCCAGCACGCCGCGGCCGTTCTCACGATAGAAGCCCTTGAGGCGACTCAAGGTCAGGTCCCGGTAGGCGTCGTGGTCCACCGCGGCCACGATGCCGTCCACCGGGCCGGTGGCGTCCAGCGCCACCGGCCGCAACCCGAACTCCCGCTCGGCCTCGGCCGGATCGGCCAGGGGGTCGTGGGCCACCACATCCACCCCGTACTCCTGGAGCTCCCGGATCACGTCCTTCACCCGGGAGTTGCGCAGGTCGGACACGTTCTCTTTGAAGGTGAGCCCCATCACCAGAACCCGGCTTCCCTGAACCACCTTGCCGCACCGAATCAAGCCCTTCACCGTGTTCTCGGCCACGTACTTGCCCATGCCGTCGTTGATGGCCCGGCCGGCCAGGATCACCTGAGGCTGGTAGCCCAGCTCCTCGGCCTTGTAGGTGAGGTAGTACGGATCCACGCCGATGCAGTGCCCCCCCACCAAACCGGGGGTGAACCGGAGGAAGTTCCACTTGGTGCCGGCCGCCTCCAGCACGGCCCGGGTCTCGATGCCCATGCGGTTGAAGATCACCGACAGCTCGTTCATGAGCGCGATGTTCAGGTCCCGCTGGGTGTTCTCGATCACCTTGGCCGCCTCGGCCGTCCGGATGGTGGGCGCCCGGTGGACCCCGGCCTCCACCACCAGCTCATACACCCGTGCCACCACCTCCAGGGTGCCGGCGTCCTGCCCTGCCACCACCTTGACGATCCGCTCCAGGGTGTGCTCCTTGTCCCCAGGGTTGATCCGCTCGGGCGAGTACCCCACCCGGAAGTCCGTGCCGCACCTCAGCCCGGACTCTCGCTCGAGCACCGGTACGCACACCTCCTCGGTGACCCCCGGGTACACGGTGGACTCGTACGCCACCACCGTGCCCGGGGTGAGGTTTTGGCCGATGGCCCGGCTGGCCGCCACGATCGGCCCCAGGTCCGGCTTCTTGTGCCGGTCGATGGGCGTGGGAACGGCCACCACGATGAACGACGCTCTCCGGAGATCCCCCGGGTTCGTGGTGTACTCGATCCGGGTCGACGCGAGTTCCTCCCGGCCCAGCTCGCCGGTGGGATCTATGCCGCTTCGCAACGACTCCACCTTGGCCTCGCTCACGTCAAACCCCACCACCGACACCTTGCGTCCGAACGCCACGGCCAGGGGGAGCCCCACGTACCCCAGCCCCACCACGGCCAACGTTGCATCACCGGCCTGCAGCCGATCCGGAATCGACGAGAAATCGTGTGCCATGGAAGTTCCTTTCTATGCGTGATTGGGAGGCCAGCCCGCCTACCTCACCTGCTTCTCGGCCCGGAGGGCTGCCTCGACCTCCGGCCACAGGTCCTGACCCGCGGTGTTCAGGTACTCGCGAACCCGGTCCACCCGGAGCGGATCTCCGTAGCGCGACACGAGCACCGCGGCCCGCACCCGGGCCTGCCGGGGGAGGTCGGCCGACACGGCCCCTTCCACAGCGTCCCAGGCCTCGTTGGTGTCACACAGGGCCAGGCCCTCGACTGCGTGGAGCGCGACCCGGTCGTCCCGGTCTGCCCCTAAGGAATCCAACAGCGCCTTGCAGCCCGTCTCCCCCAGCATGGCCAGGGCCCGGGCCGCAAGCCACCCCACCTGGGGATCGTCGAGCATCTGGGCCAGGTCCGGTGCGGCCACCGGGTCCCCGATCTGGCCGAGCACCCAGCACGCTGCAGCCTTGCGGCCCGGGTTGTCAGCACGCAGCTCTTCCTCCAGAAAAGGCACCACCGCCGTGCCCAAGCGCTGAAGGATCTGAAACCGAAGGCTCATGGTGGGGTCGTTGGGGCTCGCGGAGAAGAACAGCTCGGGCTTTTCCGCACCCACCCGCTCCAGGGCCAGGCCGGCGAACCACCTCAGATCCTCGTCGCGCAAGGCCTGAAGAAGCGGCTCCACGGCCCGGGCCGTGCCCACGGCCACCAGCCCCGCCACGGCCGCGATCCGAACGGCCCGCACGGGGTGATCGAGCAGCTCAATCATCACCTTCTCGGCGCGGGGGTCACCGATGTCCCGGAGGACGTTGAGCGCCCGAACCCGCACGGCAGGCGGCCCGGTCCGGCACAGCTCCACCAACCGCTCCACCACAGGCTTCCCGAAATGGACCAGCGCCGCCCGGGCCGCTTCGGCGACCTGTTCGTCGTCGTCCCCCAGCCTCTCCGCCAGGGCGTCCACCACCCACACGGCGTCGTCCAGGTTCTCTGCCAGCTTGCCCAGGGAGAACGCGGCGTTCTTGCGCACCCGAGGGTCCTCGTCGTCCAGCACCCCCACCAGGGGCTCCACTGCCCTCAGGTCACCCAGCCCTCCCAGCAGGTAAGCGGCCTCCTGCCGCACCCGGGGGTCAGGGCTTTGGAGGGCCTGGATCACCGGCTCGGCGTTGTCCCGGGCGTATCGGAGGAGGGCCTCCACGATCATGCCGGAGAGTCCCTTGTTCTCCCGGACCAGGCGTCCCAACACGGCCTCCACGGCCCGGGGGCCTCCGATCTGGAGAAGCGCCGTGACCGCGTACATGCGTACCTCGTCCCGCGGGTCGTCCAGGTAGCGGATCAACGTGGGTACGGCGCGCCGATCCTGGATCTCGCCCAGCAGGTAAATGCAGTCGACGGTGGTTGCCTGATCCGCCTCCTCGAGGATCTCGATCAAAGGAGCCACGGCCTCGGACCCCATCCGAACCAGGGTGGCCCCGATGAGCCAGTTGTTGCGGGTGCGGCGCATCTCCGACACCAGCCGGGGCACGGCCCGGGGTCCTGTCTGGTGCAGCACCTCCATGGCCTCCAGTGCGGCCGGCAGGTCTTTGCCTTTGAGCACCTCGATCAGCGCCTCCAGGCGGCCGGCCTCGGTGGGGGCGGCCACGGCCCGGCGAACGGCCTCGGATCCCTGGGCACGGCCCCGGGGCAGGGTGCGCATCGCGGCACCGGCGCTCCACGCCATACACAAAACGAGGCCCAGGGCGAGCCGCTTTCGCCCCGGGCCTCGACAGACGAATCTCCACCCCATGGAACCGACTCCCTGCCCCCCTTCTCGGGCTGCGGCTAGGGTTTGCAGGTGGGATCGGCCAACAGCTCGTCGAGGACGAACGGCACCTCGCTGATGCCGTCCGCATAGTCTCCCACGTGGGCGTACCGGATCACCCCCTGACAGTCAATGATCACCTTGAGGGGGATCGGCCCGGACAGCCCGTAGATCTTGGTGGCTACCTCGAACTCGGTGTCCATGAGCATGGGGTAGGTCAGCTTGTACTTCTCGCGCAAGGTGCGGATCTTCTGCCGGTCCTTCTTGTCCCCCCGGCTCAAGGTGATGCCCAGGAGCTGGTAGCCCTTGTCCTTGTACTGGCGGTACTCCTCCTCCAGCCGGGGCATCTCGCCCTTGCAGATGTCGCACCAGGTGGCCCAGAACTCCAGCATGATCACTTTGCGGCCGAGAAACTGATCCAGGGAGACCGGCTTGCCGGTCTCGAAGTCCTCCAGGGTGAACGTGGGGGCCTTGTCGCCGATCTGGAGCCGCATGGCGGTCTCTTGGGCGCGAGCCAGGCCGAACCAGGTCAGGACCAGAGCCGCACCCACTATGACCGCTTTCTTCCCCGCCGAAAACGACATCTCGTTCCTCCCTCCGGTGCCGGGCTTCTCTGTCTCACACCGAGTTGCGTCCAATAAGGATACATCTCCAGGAACAACCGTTCGAACGCAACAGGGCACTCAGTGGTCGAGCTCCAAAGGTCTCCGCCACCGCTCCACGGTGCGACGGGCCCATTCCCGGCCCCGGTCGCCGTGGCACTTGGGGCAGGTTCGCTCGATCCGGCGATCATAGCAGTTGTCGGGGTGGACAAGGAAGTACCCGTAGGAGTGCACGTCCCGCTTCGTCTGCTCCTGGGCCATCAGGTCCTTGGTCTGCTGGATGTGGCAGTCGAAGCACACCAGCTTTGCCGTGTCAGGGTGGTGGGTGTGCTCGGCGTAGCGATCCTTGAACTCGTGGCAGCCGAAGCAAAACGACATGGCCCCTTCCACCTCCTCCCGGGGCTTTTTGTCGGCGCCGTAGATGCCGCACACGTCGCAGCGCACCTTGTTCTTCCCACTGCGCTCCTCCTTCCATTTGGCGAAGTTGCGCAGGATGGCCTGGGTGTTCGTCTCCCCGGGCTGCTTGTCGAGAGGCACGTAGTACTTTCCCAGGTCCTCGCCCGGTCGGAACCCCACCGGAAAGTAGTAGGTTCCGGTGGGATCGCGGCCGCGCACGTGGCATGCCGCGCAAATCATCTCGCTTTGGGCCTCGGGGAGCTTGCCCGGGTGTACAATCGGGCCGTCCCCCCCGGCCTCGGCATGGGCTCGGCCCGGCCCGTGGCAGGCCTCACACCCGATCCGGCGCTCGGCCACGACCCCCGTGGCCGGGTCGAACCCGGTGACGTGGCAGCCCTTGCAGAACTTCCCGTAAGGTTTCTTCCGCCACGACCACACGTTGTAGGGACGCCACTGCTGGGACTGGATGCTCCAGAGCTTAGGCAGCACGAAGTAGTCGTTCCCGATCTTCTTCATGTAGCGCTGGTCCCAGTGACCACCGATCACGTAATCCACGTCGTCCTTCGTGAACCCCAGGTTGGGCACCGAGAAGTCACCGAGGATCACATTGGGGTTCTTCCGGGCGTCCTGGACCACCGTGGCGTGGAACGTCTCCTTCCACCCCTCGTACTTGTCGCGGTGGCACTCCCCGCACCGGGTGCTGCCCACATACCCCTCGAGGCTCACCGCGCCGGCCGGCACCGCCGCCAGCAACATTATCAGCCCCCCAACGAGGCGCCTCATCCGCTCTCCCTCAAGATCGCCCGCACCTCTTCCTCGAACCGGGGGGCCAGGGCGCGTTTGAACCCGGTGTGCACCGCCCGCACCACCCCCCGCCGGTCGATCACCACGGTCACCGGGATCAACCACTTCGTGTAGTGTTGGGAGATCGCCAGGTCAGGATCCACCAGGATCGGGTAGGGGGGAGCCAGCTCCCGCTCCGCCATGGCTCGGGCGAGGGACTCGGCCGCGGTACGGTCGGTGTTGACCCCGAGCACCTGGAGGCCCTCGGGGCCGTAGCGTTCCTGGAGTTCCGCCAGAAACGGCATCTCTTCGAGGCAGGGGCTGCACCGGATGCCCCAGAACTGCAGGATCACCACCTTTCGGCCCACCAGGTCCGAGAGCCGGACCTCCTTGCCGCCGAGGTCCCGACCCACGAAGTCGATGTACCCCTTCCCCACGGCCACGCGCCCGTCGGCCGGCGGTGCCGGGACCGGCACCCGAACCGCCGGTCCCTCCACCCCCACGCCGGCGCATCCGGCCCCCAGGAGGAGCAGAAGCAACGGTGCGACCGCGGCGACTCGGAGTCGTCCCGTCACGGCCGGTTACTCCGCCAGCAGGGCCCGGAGGGTCTTTTCGTACGTGGCCTCGTCCCCTGCCTCGTACCCTTCGTGCCGGAACCGGACCACCCCTTTCTTGTCGATCATCACGTTCAAGGGGGCCCCCATCAGCCCATACGTGTCGATCGCCGTGAACTCCGGGTCCGGCGTCACCGGAAAGGTGATTCCGGCGGCCTTGAGGTCCTCGCGGCTCTCCAGCTGCCTCCGGATGAACGGGGCGTCCACCCCGTCGGCGTTCACGGCCAGCAGCACGAGTCCCTGATCCCGGTACTTCTCCCAGAGCTTCTGGAGCTCGGGCAGCTCCCGGATGCACGGCCCGCACCGCAACCCCCAGAAGTTGAGCCACACCACCTTGCCCCTCAGGTCGGCCAGCCGGTACGGATTGCCGTCCAGGTCGGACAGGTCGAAGGTGGGAGCCGGCTTGCCCACCCACTCGTCCGCCTCCTCGCCCGCCTGGACGGCCGCCGCCGCGAAGAGCACCAGTCCCACCACGACCCAGGCCCATCTGCGCACCTGCCTCATTGGCAACTCCCCTTTCCGGAAAAGTGACGAAGCGCACGAATTGTAGGGGTCCCCCTCAGCCCCCGTCAACGAGGTACGCGTCGGGGGAAACTTGGAAGCCCCCCTCATACCAAAGGATACCCAGCCGAGGGCGGGGCAAGGGACCTGCCTCCGGCCGGGCGCGAAGCCAGGCATTGAGATTCGCCGCGCAGGCACGGGGCGGGGGAGCTGGCTTCATGACAACCCGTTGGAATCCGCACCCTTTCGCAGTCCAGACGCCGGAGGCTCTGCGCGGCGAGCGAAGGGGCCGCGCCCGGCTCTCCGACAGGCCCCTTGCCCCTCTGGGCAGGGGGGCAATAGCTTTGAACGCGATTTGGTATCAGGCCCCTTCGGGGCCGTACAACGGGGAAAATAACGTTCCCTGCTCCGGGGTCCACAGCCGGCGGCGGGCATGGGTCTCAGAAACCGAAATTCAGCGGACAGGAGACAGGAAATCCCGAAAAGCAGTTTAGGTTCCCCGGGGGATCCTCTCGGGGCACCGAAGAGCCTTTTCCCTGTCCACCGACTTCTGAATTCTGGCCCCTGAAACCCATGCCCCCCTAGCTTTGGCGCGGTTCGAGAGCCGCCCGGCCGCCTAGCTGCCTAGCGGGCCGAAGGCCCTAGACCGATGACCGTTGACCGCAGACCGACGACCGAAGTTACGAAGTTACATGGAAACGGGTGCGGGCGGGAGGGCTGTAAGCCGGGTTCTGTACCCCTTTCGGGGCGGCGACCATTCCTCTGGGACCCGGGTCTCCCCGGGCCTCCAGCGGCCTACCCGGGAGCTTGGGGCGGGCCACCCTCGTTGCGCTCCCCTATTTGGCCTTGCTCCGGGTGGGGTTTGCCGAGCCGGCCCGGTTGCCCGGACCGCTGGTGAGCTCTTACCTCACCGTTTCACCCTTACCCGGCCCCCAGCACGGCTGAGGGCCGGGCGGTCTGTTCTCTGTGGCACTTTCCTTCGGGTTGCCCCGACTGGACGTTATCCAGCACCCTGCCCTGTGGAGCCCGGACTTTCCTCCCTAGGGGCCCTGCCCTAGGGCGGCCGCCCGCCCCCTCGCTGCCGCACCCGTCTTCTTTCGGCGGGAAATCGAACGGACTTGAATGTTGACCCGGCGGTTCAGTGGGCGCCCTCTTCCCCCGATCGGAGGGGCAAGGGACCTGCCGGAGAGCCGGGCGCGGCCCCTTGGATCGCCGCGCAGCGCCTCCGGCGTTCGGACCCCGAGAACGCCCCCATGTTCGTCGCCGAGGTAATAGATACCCGAGCTTCGGTTCCGCGGTTACCGAAGCCTCACCCCGCCTCGGGCGTTTCCCGCGGGGGCACCAGGATCCGGTGGCAGTTGGGGCATTGGAGCACCCGCGTGCGCCGGATGATCTCGATGTACATCTGGGGAGGAATCCGCATGTAGCAGGCCGTGCACGCCTCGTCGCGGGCCTCGACCACCGCGAGCCCCCCCCGCCGCGAGCGGATGAGGCGGTACCGGTCCACCACGTCCTGGGGCAGCTCTCCGAGGATTCTTTGCTCCTCGGCCCGGTGGCCGGCCATGGCCTGCTCGGTCTCCTCCATCACCGAACTGAGAAGCTGCTCGGCCTCTGCGAGGGTATTCTCCAGATCCCTCACCCGGGTCTGCACCCGCTCCATGTCCACCCGCACGGCCTCGAGCTCCTCCACGTCCCGCTCCAAGGCCTGCTCCTCCTGGGCCACGGTCTGCTTCGCAGAGCTCATCTCGGCCAGCACCGCTTGGTACTCGCGGCTCGTCTTCACGTCGCCCATTCGCGACTTGATCCGCTGGATCCTCTCTTTTCCGTCCTTGATCGCCAGCTCCCGCTTGCGACGCTCGATGTCGAGGGCGTGGGCCCGCTCGCGGTAGGCGTCGAGGTTCTGCTGGGTCTCCCGCAGGTCCTCCTCGGCCCGGGCCCGGGCCTCCTCCGCCTCCTTGCGGCGCGCGGTCAGCCGGTCGATCTCGTCCGCCACCTGCTGCAGCCGTTCCAATAACGTCAACACGTCCTGCTGTCCGGTCTCCAACGTCGCCTCCTTCTGGTTCTTTGGGACTGCGGCCCGGCTGCGTGCCGGGCCTTCGGAGAAAGCCGCAGAGAAACTGAAGCCCGGTCCCCTTTTCAGGTTCGGACCGGGCTCCAGGGTTCGTCCTCCTCCAGCACTACGACCTTCACCCCCCCTTGGTCTCCCTGCGGGACGGCTTGCACCGCCTCGGCCAACGCCTCCACGGCGCACCGCTCGCCCACGGCGTGACCCACATCCACCAGGGTCATCCCTGCCTCCCGCGCGTCGAGGGCGGCGTGATGGCGCACGTCGCCCGTGACCAGCACCTGGGCCCCGGCGGCATGGGCGGCCGGCCACAGCGACGCCCCACCCCCCCCGCACACCGCCACCCGCTCCACCCGGCGCAACGGATCGCCCACCACCCGGGCGGTGGGAGCCGAGAGGCGGGCTGCCGCCTCCCGGGCGAACTCCGCCAGGGGCTTCGGATCCGGCAGCCTCCCCACCCGCCCCAGGCCCGGCCCGTCCTTGCCGGGCTCGGCCAAGGGCTCCACCTCCACCAGCCCCAACCTCGCGGCCAACCGATCGTTCACCCCCCCCATGGCTCGGTCCAGGTTGGTGTGGGCGCAGTACACCGCCACCCCTGCCGTCAGCAGATCGCGGATCTTCCGGCCCAGGGGGGTCGAGAGGTCGATACGGGCGAGGGGTTCGAGAAAGAGGGGGTGGTGGGTGAGGAGAAGCTCCGCCCCTTGACTCAGGGCCGTGGCCACGGCCGCAGGGGAGGGGTCGAGGGCCACCAGCACGGTTCGGACCCGGGCCCGGGGGTCACCCAGCTGCAGACCCGGCCGGTCCCAGGGTTCGGCCAGTGACAGAGGCGCCACCGATTCCACCGCCCTGGCGATCTCGGAGACGGTCAGCGACACGCGCGTCCTCCCCCCGGCATCGCCGTCGGTTCCAACGAACTCCCCATGGGTTGTCCCGCGAGTGGTGGGCCCACCTGGATTCGAACCAGGGACCGGCCGGTTATGAGCCGGCTGCTCTGACCAACTGAGCTATGGGCCCTTCGGAAACCGTGGATTATCGGCGAGAGCAGGCTCGGTGTCAAATGCTGCGGGGCCTGGCGGCCCCGTCTCGTCGGTCAGGCCTTCTTCAACATGGGCCCCAGGGGCCGGCCGCCCAGCAGGTGGACGTGGAGATGGAACACCTCCTGTCCAGCATCCGGCCCGGTGTTGCTGATCAGCCGATAGCCGCTCCGGGCCACCCCCTCCTTCTCGGCGATCTCCCCGATCGCCCGGGCCAGGCTCGCCAGGAACGGGGCGTCCTCGGCGGTCAGGTCGGCGAAGCTCTCCCGGTGGGCCCGGGGCACGATGAGCACGTGCACCGGCGCGATGGGACGGATGTCCCGGAACGCCACCGCGTGGTCGTCCTCCCACACCTTGTCGGCCGGGATCTCCCCCGACACGATCTTGCAGAAGATGCACTCAGCCACGGGAACACCTCCTCTCTCTCGAGGGCTAAAAAGCTGGGAGGCTGGGACGGAGGCTTGAGAACCTCACTGCTTTCCAACCGTTCCAAGCATGACCGCGCCTCTTTGGGGTCACCTCATGGTCTCGGGGGCATGGGTTTCATTCTGGCTCCTGAACCCCATGCCCCACCGCCGGCTCTGCCCCCCGGATCAGGCAACGTTACCTTCCCCGTTGCAGGGCCCCGCAGGGGCCTGATGGAGCTTCTAAGCATCACCACGCCTCTCTGGCGTCACCCCACGGTCCGCGGGGGATAGGGGCTGCCCGGGGAACCGGGGCGACGAACGACTTACGACGCCCGACAAACGGACTACCGGTCCGAAGGCCCGAAGTCGAACCGCAGGGTGCCGTAGGGCCCGGTGAGCCACAGCACGGGGCGGACCTCGGGTCCCGGCTCGGCGGTCTTGGGGAAGATCAAGGTGTACTCCCGGGTCCAAGGGCTCACGTAGGGGTACTCGACCCGGCTCTTGTCGTTCTTGGGCAGGGCCACTACCTGCACGGGCTCCCCCCGGGACCCGTCGGGCAGCTCGAGCACGGCCCGCCACAGGGTGTCGGGCTTCTCCAGATCGTTGGTGTCCGGAGAGGGGGTGTACACCGCCACATGAAACTCCCATGCCAGCCGTACGGCCCGAAGCTCCTCGGCCCGCATCCGCTCGGTCTCGTCAGGCCCCAGACGGTAGCGCGCGGCCGTGGTGGCCACCAGGGCCTCCCGCAGGGCGGAAGAGCGCCAGGTGGCCCAGGCCTTGGCCACGGTATCGAACCCGCTGTACAGCTCCGCGCTCCGGGTATGCTCCCGGAGCTCCCGGCCGTAGGCCGTGGCCGGATCTGCGAAGTCCCGGGTCAGGAACACCCCCCGCCGGGCCGGCGCGCAGGCGGCCAGAATCACCAGTGCCGCAAGCACCGTGCCCAAACGGGCACGCAATCTCGAGGGGCGGAGCAAGGGACCTGCCTCCGGCCGGCCGCGAAGCCGGGCATTGCGGTTCGCCGCGCAGGCACAGGACCGAAGAGCTGATTTCCTGACAACTCGGTGGAATCCGAACCGTTTCGCGGTCCGAGCGTCGGAGGCGCTGCGCGGCGAACCAAAGGGCCGCGCCCGGCTCTCCGACAGGTCCCTTGCCCCTCCGAGCAGGGAGCGATGGAACCCGTTTATCCGCCGGGTTACCAACGAAACCTCAGCCCACCACGTCGGTCTTGGTGAACAGGGCCTCGAACCGGTACCCCCGGGACTCGATGGCCTGCCTTCCCCCCTCCTCGCGATCCACCAGGGCCAGAACGCCGAGCACGGCATACCCTTCCTCCTCGATCCGTTCGATCGCCCGAAGGCTCGACCCGCCGGTGGTCACCACGTCCTCCAGCACCACCACCCGCGCCCCGGGCCGCAGGTTCTTGCCCCCCTCGATCCACCGCCGGGTGCCGTGGCCCTTGGGCTCCTTGCGCACGATGAACGCCGGCACCGGGCGTCCTTCGAGCTGGGAGACCAGGCTGGTGGCGGTGGCCAGGGGGTCGGCCCCCAAGGTCATGCCGCCCACCCCCTCCACCTCGCCGAACCCCCGGAGGCGGTCGAAGAACAGGCGGCCGATCAGGTACGCCCCCCGAGGGTGGAGTGCGGTCTGCTTACCGTCCACGTAGAAGTCGCTCTCACGGCCCGAGGCCAGCACCACCCGGCGGCGCTCGTAGCTCTTGTCGCGCACCAGGGAGAGCAGCTCCTGCCACAGGGTCTTCGTGTCTTCGTGCATTCCGGGTCCTTTTCTTTGGGCCGAGGCCCCAGTCTCTAGTTTCTAGCATTCGTCGCGGCAACTACCCACGGGGTAGGCGCCGGTGAAGCAGGCGTCGCAGAACTCGTACCCGTCTCCGTTGGTGGCTCGCCGCAGCCCCTCATGGCTCAGGTACCCCAGGGAGTCCGAGGTGAGGAACCGGTTGATCTCGTCCACAGCGTGGTTGGCCGCGATGAGCTCGGTGCGGGTGGGCGTGTCGATGCCGAAGTAGCAAGGGTAGGTGGTGGGCGGCGAGGAGATCCGCATGTGCACCTCCCGGGCCCCGGCCTCCCGGATCATCTTCACGATCTTCTGGCTCGTGGTGCCCCGCACGATCGAATCGTCCACCACCACCACCCGCTTGCCCTGGAGCACGCCCCGCACCGCGTTGAGCTTGAGACGCACCCCGAAGTGCCGGATCGACTGCTCCGGCTCGATGAAGGTCCGGCCCACGTAGTGGTTCCGGATCAGCCCCATGCCGAACGGGATCCCCGAGGCCTCGCTGTAACCCAGGGCGGCCACGATGCCCGAGTCGGGGACCGGGATCACCACGTCGGCCTCCACCGGGTGCTCCCGGGCCAGCTCCCGGCCCAGGGCGGTGCGAACCCGGTACACCGACTGGCCGAACACCACCGAGTCGGGTCGGGCGAAATAGATGTGCTCGAACACGCACCGACGGGGTGGCACGGGGTCGAACGACCGGAGGCTCTCCACACCCTTGGCGCTGATCATCACCAGCTCCCCCGGCTCCACCTCGCGCAGGTACTCGCCGCCGATCAGGTCCAGCGCGCAGGTCTCCGAAGCCACCACGTAGGAGTCCTTGACCTTGCCCAGGATGAGCGGCCGGAACCCGTGGGGATCGCGAACCGCGATGAGCCGCTTCTCGATCAGCACGAGCAGGCTGTACGCCCCTTCCACGTGTCCGAGGGCGTCCACCAGCCGGTCCACGAGCTTCTCCTTGCGACTGCGGGCGTAGAGGTGGGCAATCACCTCGGTGTCGGAGCTGCCCCGGAAGATGCTGCCCTCCTCCTCCAGCCGGAGCCTGAGGGCCTCGGCGTTGACCAGGTTGCCGTTGTGGGCGAACGCGATCGAGCCGTGGACCGTCTCCACCACGAACGGCTGGGCGTTCTTGAGCTCGCTCGACCCGGCCGTGGAGTAGCGCACATGCCCGATCGCGTGCACGCCCCGGAGTCGTTCGAGGGTGGGCTCGTCGAAGATGTCGTGCACCAGCCCCATGCCAAGGTGGAACCGCATGCCGTCGCCCTCGGCCACGGCAATGCCGGCGCTCTCCTGGCCCCGGTGCTGGAGGGCGTGAAGCCCCAGGTAGGTGAGGTTCGCAGCCTCGGGGTGGTTGTAGATACCGAACACCCCGCAGTGGTCGTGCCAGTGTTTGTCCATGGGATCGGTCGTTGGTCCTCGGTTGTTGGTGGTGGGTGGGGCTGGGGGCTCCGACGAAGCGCGACGGCCGAGCAGCTAGGGACGCCCGGCGCGAGCGGTGCGGCTGCGGCGCGTGCCCTCACGGGCCGCAGCGGACCGCGCCGAGGCGGCACCTGCGAGGCCGTTCAGCGAAGGAGGGGCCCCCAGCCCCACCCCCTGGGATAACCGCGAAATGTCCGGAACACGGCTCTAGCCTCTCAAGTACTCCACGGCGTTGCGGAACAGTGCCAGGCCCTGGCCCTCCTCAGGCAGGTCTTCCCGGGTCCACCGGGGGTGGTTGGTCCGGTGGAGGAACGCCTCGGGGTGGGGCATCAGCCCGAACACCCGGCCGGTCGGGTCGCACACCCCGGCCACGGCGGCGGGGCTGCCGTTGGGGTTCCAGGGGTAGGTCTGGGTGGGGTCGCCCTGGGGGTCGGTGTACCGGAGCGCCACGAGCCCTACGGCCTCCATCTCGGCCAGCACCCGGGGCGATCCGGTCACGAACTTCCCCTCGCCGTGGCGCACCGGGTAGTACAGCCTGTCCAGGCCCCGGGTGAATACGCACGGGGTCGCCGGATCGACCCGCAGGTAGACCCACCGATCCTCGAACCGACCCGAATCGTTGTGGGTGAGGCTCGCGGTGGGCTCGCCGTACCTCTCGCCCAAGGCCGGGAGGAGGCCCAGCTTCACCAGGAGCTGGAACCCGTTGCACACGCCCAGCACCAGCCTGCCGGCCGCCACGAAGGCCATGAGGTCGTCGAAGAACCGGTGGGTGCCGTTGTCCTGCACCCGGCCGTACCGGAACCGAACCGCCCCGGCCTTGGCCGCGCCCAGGTCGTCGCCGTCCAGGAACCCGCCGGGAAGGTTCAAGAAATCGTAGTCCGCCAGCCGCACCCGGCCGGCGAACACCTCGGCCGTGTGCACCACGGTGGCCTCGGCACCGGCCAGCCGGCACGCATGGGCCATCTCGCGCTCGCAGTTGGTGCCGTTTCCGGTCAGCACCAGGGCCTTCACCTTGGGCATCGCGTCAAACCTCGGGGAGGGAAGCATCGTCGGGCCCCTGCGGGGCCGTACAACGGGGAAGGTGACTTTCGTTGGTCCGGGGCCATTGCCGGCGCCGGGGGCAAGGGGCCTGCTTCCGGCCGCGCGCGAAGCCGGGCATTGAGATTCGCCGCGCAGGCACGGGGCATCAACGGTGGCTTCATGACCGACCGGCCGGCACAAACGATTTCACAGTGCGAGCGCTGGAGGCGCTGCGCGGCGAGCTAAAGAGCCGCACGCGGCTCTCCAGCAGGCCCCACGCCCCCCGGACCGCGAGGTGATACCAACGGTTGGAAATCAGGTAGGTTTTCAAGCCTTCTAGCCTCCTAGCCTTCCAGCCTTCACACGGAAGTCATCCCAGGGCGGCCAGGGGGGCCTGCCAGGCTCGCTTGAGCTCGTCGATCCGGGCGTTCACCACCGGCCGGCCGTCGATCCCGTGCAGCACCAGCACCGGGTCGGCCGTCACCGTGCCCGCCGGAGCGAACGCGGTGCCGGCCAGCGCCTCCTCGAACGCCCCGGCGTGCTCGGGCCGCACCGTGACCACGAACCGGCCAGGCGACTCGCTGAACAGCAGCTCGTCGTCCCGCCCCACCCGATCCATGGCTACGCCGGACAGGTCGGCCTCGATCCCGAGCCCCCCGGAGAACGCCGTCTCCGCCAGGGCCACGGCCAGCCCGCCGTCCGAGCAGTCGTGGCACGAGGCCACCCAGCCGCGGCGGATGGCGTTCTCCAGGCCCCGGTACAGGGGCAGGGTCTCCTCGGGCCGGACCCGGGGCACCCGGTTCCCCACGAACCCGCGGGCGGCCCAGTACTCCGACCCCCCCAGCTCGGGCCGGGTGATCCCCAGCACGTACACCCGGTCACCGGGCCGCTTGGCGTCCATGGTGACGCAGCGGCGCACGTCCTCGATCCGGCCGATCACGCTCACGAGCAGGGTCGGGGGGATGGAGATCTTGAGATCCCCGTGCACGTAGTCGTTCTTCATGGAGTCCTTGCCCGAGATGAGCGGGATGCCGTAGGCCACCGTGAGGTCGTACAGGGCCTCGTTGGCCCGGACCAGCTGGGCCAGCTTGTACTCCCCGTCGGGGTTCTTCTCGCTCGCCACCGGGTCGCACCAGCAGAAGTTGTCGAGGGCCGCCAGGTGGTCCAGGCTCGCCCCCACGCACAGGGCGTTTCGCACGGCCTCGTCCACCGCGGCCGCGGCCATGGCGTAGGTGTCGATGTCGCTGTACCGGGGCACGATCCCGTTGGCCGTGACCACCCCCTCGAAACTCTCGAGCACCGGACGCACGACCGCGGCGTCCGAGGGGCCGTCGTTCACCACCCCCACGAACGGCTTCACCACGCTGCCGCCCTGGACCTCGTGGTCGTACTTGCGGACGATCGACTCCTTGGAGCAGACGTTCAGCCGACCCAGCAGCCCCGTGAGCTCGGCCGTGAGGTCGCCGGGGCAGGGGAACGTGGGCTCGGGGTGCACCGGCTTCTCCCAGCGGGCCCGAAGCCGCATCTCGGGCAGGCCTTCGTGCAGGAACCCGAGGGGCAGGTACGCCACGGTGCGGCCGTCGTGGAGCACGTGGAACGCGCCCTCGTCGGTGAACTCCCCCAGGTCCGTGGCCTCCACCCGCATCTCCCGTGCCAGGCCCAGGAACGCCTCCAGGTTCTCGGGGGGCACGGCCAGGGTCATCCGCTCCTGGGACTCGGACACCAGGATCTCCCAGGGGTCCAGGCCGGGGTACTTCAACGGGGCCCGCCCCAGGTCCAGCCGGGCGCCGCCCGACTGCTCGGCCATCTCCCCCACGCTGGAGGACAGCCCCCCGGCCCCGTTGTCGGTGATCGAGCTGTACAGGCCCCGGTCCCGGGCGATCTGCAGGAAGTCGTAGAGCCGCCTCTGGGTGATCGGGTCGCCCAGCTGGACGGCGGTGGCCGGGCTGCCCTCGTGGAGCTCCTCGGACGAGAACGTGGCGCCGTGGATGCCGTCCTTGCCGATGCGGCCCCCCACCATCACGATGCGGTCCCCCGGCCGGGCGGCCTTCTCGTGGCCGGGCCGGCCGGCCACCTCCCGGGGGATCAGGCCGGCGGTGCCGCAGTACACCAGGGGCTTGCCCAGGTACCGGTCGTCGAACACCACGCACCCGTTCACGGTGGGGATCCCGCTCTTGTTGCCGCCGTGCTCCACCCCTCGCACCACGCCCTCGTAGATGCGCCGGGGGTGCAGGAGCCGAGGGGGCAGCTCGCCCTCGAGGAACGGGTCGGCGAAGCAGAAGGTGTCCACGTTGAAGATGAGCCGGGCCCCCATGCCGGTGCCCATGGGGTCACGGTTCACCCCCACGATGCCGGTGAGCGCCCCGCCGTAGGGGTCGAGGGCCGAGGGCGAGTTGTGGGTCTCGACCTTGAAACACAGGCTCCAGTCCTGGTTGAACGCGATCACCCCCGCGTTGTCCTTGAACACCGACAGGCAGAAGTCCCGGTCCCCCTTGCCCCGGCGCACCCGCTCCGTGGCCCCCACGATGTAGGTCTTGAACAGGCTCCGGATGGTCCGGCGGGTGCCGGTCTCGTCGTGGTACTCGATGGTGGCGTTGAAGATCTTGTGCTTGCAGTGCTCCGACCAGGTCTGGGCCAAACACTCCAGCTCCACGTCGGTGGGCCCGGCCGGCAACCCCAGTTCCTTCCGGAGGCGGCGGACCGCCGGGTCGCGGTAGTGGTCGCGGATCGCCCGCATCTCGTCCAGGGTCAGGGCCAGCAGCCGCTGCCGGGACATGGCCAGCAGCGCCTCGTCCGGGATCTCCAGATCCACGGCCCCGACCCGCCCCCCGCCGCCGCCCCGCACCCGCGGCACCTCGGCGGGGAACCCGCCGGCCCGTGCGAACTCCTCCGCCGAGAGCACCCGCCACCGGTGGATCAGCTCGTTGGCCAGGAGATCGCGGGCCAGCCGCTCCACCTGGTCCCGGGTCAGCACCTCGCCCCGGATCAGGTACTGGACCGCGGTATACACCTGACAGTCGTGGGGGAACTCGCGGCCGAGGCGCATCTCCACCGCCTCCTTGGCCGTGCGGCCCACGTTGTCGGTAACGCCCGGGAGGAACCCCACCTCCACGGCCCAGTGGAACCCCGGGAACCCCCGGGGGCCGTAGGGCTCACCCAGGGTCCACTCCTGGATCACGGGGTCCACCAGGGCGTCGCCCACGGCGGCGAGGTCGTCGTCCCCCAGCCCCAGGTCCAGGGTGTACACGTCCAGGGTGCGGACCTCCTCCACGGGCAGGTGCAGGAACTCCCGCACCTCCCGCGCCACCCCCTCTCCCCGGGGATCCCGGAACTCGGGCCGGATCCCCACTTCCACTCGATGCGCCATTGAATCGGTCTCCGGTCGTCGGTCTCCGGTCGTCGGTCTGGGGCCTTCGGCCCGCTGGAAAGCTACGAATCGTCCTTCCCGAAGATCCGCTGGAAGATCGTGTCCACGTGCTTGAGATGGTAGCCGATGTCGAACGCCTCGTCGATCTCCTCGGCCGACAGGAGCCGGCCCACGTCCGGGTCCTGGCGCAGCAGCGCCGGGTAGTCGGCGCCCTCCTCCCACACCTTCATGGCGTTGCGCTGGACCATGCGGTAGGCGTCCTCCCGGCTGACCCCTTTCTCCACCAGCTTCAAGAGCACCCGCTGGCTGTAGATGAGCCCGCCGGTGAGGTTCAGGTTCCGCTCCATCCTCTCGGGGTACACGACCAGGTTCTCGATCACGTTCGTAAACCGGTGCAGCATGTAGTGGAGCAGGGTGGTGGCGTCGGGCGCGATGACCCGCTCGACGCTGGAGTGGGAGATGTCGCGCTCGTGCCACAGGGCCACGTTCTCCAGGGCGGCCTGGGCGTACGAGCGCAGGAGCCGGGCGCAGCCGGTGAGGTTCTCGGTGGCGATGGGGTTGCGCTTGTGGGGCATGGCCGACGAGCCCTTCTGGCCCGCCGAGAAGTACTCCTCGGCCTCCAACACCTCGGTGCGCTGCAGGTGTCGGATCTCCACGCTAAACTTCTCGATGCTGGCGCCCACCAGGGCCAGCATGCTGAAGAACTCGGCGTGGTGGTCCCGGCTGACCACCTGGGTCGAGCCCCGGGCCGGCCGCAGGCCCGCCCGCTCGCACACGTACTCCTCCACGAACGGGTCCACGTTGGCAAAGGTGCCCACGGCGCCCGAGATCTTGCCCACGGCGATGATCTCGTGGGCGCGGCGCAGCCGGTCCAGGTTGCGGGTCATCTCGTCGTACCAAAGAGCGAGCTTCAGCCCGAAGGTGATCGGCTCGGCGTGGATGCCGTGGGACCGGCCCATCTGGGGCACCCGCTTGAACTCGTGGGACCGGCGCCGGAGCACCCGGCACAGCCGCTCGGCCTGGGCCAGGATCCGGTCGGTGGCCTCGACGCACAGCATCGCCAGGGCCGTGTCGAGCACGTCGGACGAGGTCATGCCCATGTGGATGTACCGGGACGGGGGACCCACGTGCTCGGCCACGTTGGTCAGAAACGCGATCACGTCGTGCTTGACCTCGGCCTCGATCTCGGCGATCCGGTCCACCTCGAACGCGGCCTTCTCCCGGATCTGCCGCAGATCCTCGTCCGGGATCCGTCCCAGGCGGTTCCACGCCTCGCAGGCGTAGATCTCCACGTCGAGCCACTTGCGGAACCGGTTCTCGTCGGACCATACGGCGGCCATCTCGGGCCGGGTGTAGCGAGGGATCATGGGGGGAACTCCGGTCTACGGTCTACGGTCTACGGTCCACGGTCGTCGGTCTACGGTCGTCGGTCTGGGGGCCTTCGGCCCGCTGGAAAGCTAGGAGGCTGGGAGGCAAGCCCCCAAAACCCCAGTTTCTAGTTTCTAGTCTCTAGTCTCTGGTCTCTAGTCTCTAGCCTCTTCCCCGCCGGCCGAGGTCCACCACCCGGCCGGGGCGGTCCTGGCGGGCCACCAGCAGCAGCACGTCGTCCCGGGCTCCGTGGGCGGCCAGCACCTCCTGGGTGCATCCGTAGGCCAGGTGCGGTTCGTTGTTCGTTTCGGACAGGTGGCCCAGCACCACGGCCCGCAGCCCGGGGTGGAGCACCTCGTCCACCAGGCGGGCGCAGTCGCCGTTGCTCAGGTGGCCGTGGCGCGACCGGATGCGCTGCTTCAGGAACCACGGGTAGGGGCCGCTGAACAGCCGCTCCTCGTCGTGGTTCGACTCCAGGTACAGGCCGTCGCACCCCTCCAGGGCGTGGCGAACCGCCTGGGGCACGAACCCCAGGTCCGTGGCGACCCCCAGGGCCGAGGCGCCGTCCGAGACCCGTAGGGCCACGGGGTCGGCCGCGTCGTGGCACCCCGGCACGGCCAGCACCTCCAGCCCCGCCACCTCGAACGACTCGCCCGGGGCGAACTCCCGGACCTCCACCCCCCGCAGGGCGCCCGGCCCGAGCACCGCTTCCCCGGCCTGCCGGCAGGCCGGGGTCATCCAGGCGGGTACCCGGAACCGGCGGCACCACACCCCCACCCCCGCCAGGTGGTCCCGGTGCTCGTGGGTGACCACCACGGCCTCGATCCGCCGGTCCTCCAGGCCGGCGGCGGCGAGGCGCCGCTCGATCTCCCGACCCGGGAGGCCGGCGTCCACCAGCACGCCCCGGCCGCCGGCCCCCACGTACACCGCGTTGCCGCGGCTGCCGCTGGCCAGGGCACAGAACTCCACGCTACCCCTCCCGGATCCGCAGGGCCCGGCGGCCCCTGCGGATCCGGTCCAGGGCCGTGGCGTTGGCCCCCGCGGCCAGCACGGCCAGGGTGGCCAGGGCCGCCCCGCCCCGCCCCAGCCCCAACACCCCCTCCCACGGGCTCGCCAGGAGTCCCAGGGCCATCAGGAGCACCCGCTCCGGCCGCTCGAACCAGCCCCCCCGCAGCGGGTGCCCCAGCCCCTCGGCCCGGGCCCGGGCATAGCTGACCATCAACGCCCCCTGGACCGCGGCCAGGGCGAACGCGCTGGCCGCCAGGGGGTGATCCGTGGCCGAGGCGCGCAGCCACAGACCCGCGAGCACCAGGAACTCGCCGTACCGGTCGAGGGTGGAGTCCAGAAATGCGCCGGCCCGGGTCGCCTTGCCGGCGGCCCGGGCCAGGGAACCGTCCAGGGCGTCCATCACGCCCCCCACCAACACCGTGACCCCGGCCGCCACGGGCCAGGCCCAGGCGAGCCCCCCTGCCACGGCCGACAAGACCAGCCCGGCCCCGGTCAGCGTGTCCGGGGACACGCCCCGACGCGTCAAGGGCCCCACGACCAGGGCCTGGAGCACGCCCCGGAACGCCCGCTCTGCCGGGCCTCCGGCCAGCATCACCGGCCCTGGGCCAGGTATGCCTCGATCCGGGCGCGGGCCTCGGGCTCGGGCATCTGCTGGGGGGGGTGCTTCATCGTGTACGCCGAGATGGCGAGCAGCGGACCCGCGTCGCCCCGGTCCCGGGCCACTTTGCACACCCGGATCGCGTCCACGGCCACGCCCCCGGAGTTGGGGGAGTCCTGCACGGACAGCCGGGCCTCGATCTCGATGGGCGCGCCGCCGAACCCCCGGGCCTCCATCCGGAGGAAGCACACCTTGTTGTCGTTCTGCCAGGCCACGTAGTCCGAGGGGCCGATGTGGATGTTCTCGCTGGGCAGCGGCTCGGGCAGCACCGACTGGACCGCCTCGGTCTTGGAGATCTTCTTCGACCGGAGCCGGTCCCGTTCCAACATGTTCAGGAAGTCCGTGTTGCCGCCGGTGTTGAGCTGGTAGGTGCGTTCCAGCACGGCGCCCCGCTCCGCCATGAGCCGGGCGAGCACCCGGTGGACCACCGTGGCCCCCACCTGGCTCTTGACGTCGTCCCCCACGCACGGGATGCCCTCCTGCCGGAACCGCTCCCCCCAATCGGGATCCGACACGATGAACACGGGCATGCAGTTCACGAACGACACCCCGGCCTGGAGGCAGCACCGGGCGTAGTGCCGGGCCGCCTCCTCGCTGCCCACCGGCAGGTAGTTCACCAGGATCTCCGCCCCGGTCTCCCGGAGCACCCGGGCCACATCCACGGGCTCGGCCCGGGCGATCCGGAACGCCCGGTCGGCCGGATGGTCGGCCATGTGGGGGGCCACCCCGTCGAGCACGGGCCCCATCTGGACCGTCACCCCGGTCGGAGGCAGGTCGGGGCAGATGGGCCGGATGCAGTTGGGCGGGGCCAGGATGGCCCGCTCCACCGGCCGCCCCACCTTGCGTTCGTCCACGTCGAAGGCCGCCACCACCCGGATGTCCCACGGCCGGTACCCCCCCACCACCGGATGCATGAGCCCCATCGACTCGGACGGATTCCGGCGGTAGTACTCGATCCCCTGGAGGAGGGCAGCCGCGCAGTTGCCCACCCCCACGATGGCCACACGGATCTCACCCATGGGAACCCCTCTCGCCAATGAACACCGACAAGCGGCTGATCCGCCGGGATGGAAGGAGGCCGGCCCGGCGCAGACACGGAACGCTGGAATCTACTTTGCGGCCCTGCGCCGTGTCAACGCCGAAGCCGCTGCACCACGTCCCGGCCCCACGCCAGCAGGTACGCCCCCAGGCCCGTGGTGCGGCGCTCTCCGCCCCGGCGGGTCAGGGTGCCGTCCAGGTACCATGCACGGGCCCGGAAGCGCTGGAGCTTGCCCGACGAGGTCTTGGGCAGGGTCCGGGCGGGCACCACGACCACCCGGTCGGGGCGGCACCCCGTAGCCGAGGCCACGGCCGCCCGCACCTCGTCGGCCAGACCCTCCCGCGGGTGGGGGTCCCGGGTCTCCACCACCAGGACCACCTCCTCGGTGCCCCGGTCCTCCCGCTCCACGGAGAAGGCGCACACCCCGCCGGGCTTCACCCCCTCGATCCGGGCTGCGGCCACCTCCAGGTCCTCGGCGAAGTAGTTCCGGCCGGCCTTGATCACCAGGTCCTTCTTCCGGCCCGACACATAGAGGTGCCCGTCCAGGAAGAACCCCAAGTCCCCGGTGTGGAGCCACCCGCCCCGGAGAGTGTCTTCCGTGGCCTTGGGGTTTCCGTAGTACCCCTTCATGACGGACGGGCCCCGCACCACGATCTCGCCCCGCACGCCCTCGGGCACGGGGCGGTCGGCCTCGTCCACCACCGCCACATCCACCGTGGGCAGCGGCCGCCCCACGCTCACCAGCACCCTGGCACCGTCCCCCCGCGGGCACGGCTTGGCCCGGTCCTCGGCCTCGAGCCGGTCGGCACGCACCGCCTGCACCCGTGGGGGACGGCCCAGGTCGGAGAAGGACACCGCCAGGGTGTTCTCCGCCAGGCCGTAGGCCGGGAAGAACGCCTCCGGCCGGAGCCCCACGGCCTGGAACCGGCGGGTGAACGCCTCCACGGTGGAGGGGTGGATCGGCTCGGCCCCGCACAGGGCCACCCTCAACGCCGACAGGTCCAGGCCGGCGAGATCCGCGTCCCGGACCTTGCGGGCCACCAGGCTGTAGGCGAAGTTCGGCCCGGCCGTGAGGGTGCCCCCGTGGTCGGACAACATGCGCAGCCACCGCACCGGCCGCCGCAGGAAGTCGATGGGCGAGCACGCCACCAAGGGGATGCCGAAGTACAGGGAGCCCAGCATGAGCCCGATCAACCCCATGTCGTGGTAGAGCGGCAGCCACGACACCGCCACGTCGCCCGGGCCGGGCCGGATTCCGTGGGCGATGGCCCGGAGGTTGGCCAAGAGGTTGGCGTGGGTCAGCATCACGCCCTTCTGGGCCCCCGTGGACCCCGAGGTGAACTGGAGCAGGGCCAGGTCGTCGGGCCGGACCTCCAACCGGGGTCCGTCGCCCGCGGCGGATGCGTCGCCCGGGGTCAGGAACCGCACCTTCTCGCCGATGCGGTCCTCCACGGGTCGGACCAGGGGCCGGATCAGACCGTTGGTCACCAGGTGGCGAACCCCGGCCGTGGAGGCCACCCGGGCCAGGCCGTCCAGGTACTCCTCCAGACGCCCCATGCGCACCGGCGGGTAGGCCGGCACCGGCACCCCGCCCGCCAGGAGGATGCCCCAGTAGGCCTCGTAGAACGCCCGCTCCGTGGGAAGGATCAGGAGCACGGCGCTCCCCGGCCCCACCCCCTCCCGGGCCAGGAGGGCCGCCCACCGGCCGGCCCCCTCCCGCAGGTCGGCGTAGGTGAGGCGGCAACCCACCCGGTCCTTGGCGTAGAGGGTCAGCCACACCTCACCGCCCTGACGCCGGACCCGCTCGTCCAGCACCTGCTGAAGGGTGGTCGCCCCGGCCAGTTCGTCGTGAAAGCGGACGTCGGTCATGGGATCGGTCGTGTATCGCCGGTCTGGGGGCCTTCGGCCCGGCCGCCTCGCCCCGCAACATCTCCGCCACCGCCTGCCGGGCGGCCGCGGCCAAGGCCTTTCGGTCGGGGAACCGGGCCGGGTCCAGGGGCGGGGCCACCCGCACCTCGGCCCGGATCGGGCCCGCGGGAACCAGCCGGGTCCGCATGTGCCGCCACAGGTCCGGCTCGTCGATCCAGGCCCACACCCGCGGGTCGGGGGGCTCCAGGTAGCGCACCGCCACCGGGATCACGGGTGCACCCGTGCGCATGGCCGCCTCGAACAGCATGGGCCGAAACGTTCCCAGGGTCTTCCCGTCGGCCGAGACCCCGGCCTCGGGGAACAGGACGACCCGCTCCCCCCCGGCCAACAGCCGGGCCAGCTCGTCCACCCAGGGCAGGCAGTCCCGGGGCCGGTCCCGGTCGAGGAACACCGTCCCCCCGCACCGGGCCAGGGCTCCGAACAGGACCCACCCATGGATCTCGTCCTTGGCCACGAACCGGCCCGGCACCGTCGCCGCCAGGCACAGGATGTCCAGGTAGCCCACGTGGTTCGCGGCCACCAGCCCGGCCGGCCGCGGCGCCGGCCCCCTCCGGTCGATCCGGAGGGCCAGCGCCGCGGCGCAGAACCGGGCCCACGCCGGCATCGCCCGGCGCCACCCGCCCCACCGGGCCCACACTCCGAACACCGGTGAGGCCAGGGCGGCGGCGACGATTCCGGCGGTGCGCCTCCATCCCATGGTGCCCACCCTCCTCATCCGGTGCACCCGATCCGCCGCCCGGCAGCTTTGGGCCTTCGGCCCGCTGGGCGGCTGGGTAGATGGGCAGTCGGGCGGTTCCTGAATCCCATGCCCACCGACGGCACCGTGCCAAACCTACGGGAGCTGTCCGGTGAGGATGCCGAGGATCTCCCGGTACCGCCGGGAGGTCTCGGCCACCACCTCCGGGGGCAGCTCCGGGCCGGGGGGGGTCTTGTCCCAGTCGAGACCCGACAGGTAGTCACGCACGTACTGCTTGTCCAGGCTCTGCTGGGGCACCCCCATCCGGTAGTCGGCGGCCCGCCAGAACCGGGACGAGTCCGGGGTGAGCAGCTCGTCGATCAGGATCAGCTCGTCCCCGAGCAGCCCGAACTCCATCTTGGTGTCGGCGATCAGGATCCCCTTGTCGGCCGCCTCGTCCGCCCCCCGCTGGTACACGACCAGGGCCAGGTCGCGCACCCGCCGGGCCAGGTCCGCCCCGATCAGCTCCTCGACCCGGGAGAACGGGATGTTCTCGTCGTGGTCGCCCACCTCAGCCTTGGTGGAGGGGGTGAAGATCGGCTCGGGGAGCTTCTCGGACTCCCGGAGACCCCCTGGAAGGGGAATGCCGCACACCGAGCCGGTCCTCTGGTAGTCCTTCCACCCGGAGCCGCTCAGGTAGCCCCGGACAATGCACTCCACCGGCAGGGGCTTTGCCTTCTTGACCAGCATGCTCCGGCCCGCCAAAACCTCGGCGTGGCGCCGGGCCGGTTCCGGGTACTCGGCCGGATCGGCCGAGACCAGGTGGTTGGGCACCAGGTCCTTCGTGTGGCCGAACCAGTGGACCGACAGCCGGGTCAGCACCTCGCCCTTGCCGGGGATCGGGGTGGGCAGGATCACGTCGTAGGCGCTCAGCCGGTCGGTGGTCACGATCAGGAGGTGCTCCCCGAGATCGTAGATGTCGCGCACCTTGCCCCGGCTCACCAGCCGAAGCCCCTCCAGGTTCGTCTCGTACACGGTCTGGGTCATGGAAGATCCTCCAGGAACGTTGGGACGTTCGGACGTTGGGATGGAAGGGCGGGCAGGGGTTTCTCGCCCCGCCGCCGCCCCCCCGCGGGAGAGGGAGGGCGAGGGTGGGATCTGCCGGGCTAGCTTCCCAACCCCTCGATCTCCAGGATCTCGTACTCCTTGACGCCCCGGGGGGCGTCCACCTCCACGTCGTCGCCCACCTCCTTGTTCAGGAGCGCCCGGGCCAGGGGGGAGGTGATGGAGATCCGGCCCTCGTTCACGTCGGACTCGTGGGGACCCACGATCTCGTAGACCTTCTCCTCGCCGGTGTCCAGGTCCTCGAGCCGCACCCGCACCCCGAACCGCACCCGCTCTTGGGGGCCCCGGGGCGGGTCCACGATGTCCGACTCGGCCAGCTTGGTCTCCAGGTCCCGGATCTTCGCCTCGATCCACCCCTGCTTCTCCCGGGCGGCATGGTACTCGGCGTTCTCCGAAATGTCGCCGTGGGCCCGGGCGGCCTGGATCTCCTTGACGATCTCGACCCGGTCCACCTTCTTCAACCGTTCCAACTCCTCGCGAAGCCTCGAGTATCCCTGCCTCGTGATCGGCATCCGGCTCATCGGAACTTCCTCCTCGAATCGTTGGGGCCTTCGGCCCGCTGGAAAGCTAGAAAGCTGGGAGGCTGGGAGGCTGAAACCCTCCTCTATCTCCTAGGTCTGCGCCAGCACCTCACAGTCCGGGGGGCATGGGGTCTGTTGGAGAGCCGCGTGCGGCTCCTTGGCTCGCCGCGCAGCGCCTCCAACCCTCGCACCGCGAAACCGTCCGTCCCCGGCCAGACCGTCATGAAACCATTGTTGCCGCCCTGTGCCTGCGCGGCGAATCTCATGCCCGGCTTCGCGCGCGGCCAGAAACAGACCCCATGCCCCGCCGCCGAAACTGCGGGGTTGGGTCGGTGCAAATCACTTTTTCGCAAACAGACCGCCTCGCGGCCTACCGGAGCTGAATTCTGGCTCCTGAACCCCTTGCCCCGCCCTCCGGGAAAAACGGGCCCACTTCGTCGCCGGATCCCCCGTAGGATCCGACGCCAACAAAAAGGCCGCCCCGCGGGCGGCCGGCACATCGGGCGCCGCGTCGGGTCTCCCCTACCCCACCTCGTTGTACGGCCGAACCCGGAACCGCACCCCCAGCTCCTCGGCCCGGCGGCGGCACGCCTCCACGTCCAGCCCCGGCACGGCCACCACCGAGGCCGTGACCTCGGGGATGTGCTCCCGGGCCTGGACCAGAAACCCCAGCACGGCCCGGTAGGCGTCCGGAATGCCCGGACGACACAGCCGCTCGTACGTCTCGGCATCGGGCGCGTTCAGGCTGACCGACACGGCGTCCACCAGGCCCGCGAGCTCGGCCGGCACGTCGCGGCGGTGCACCGCGCTGGCGAGCCCGTCGGTGTTGACCCGGATCCGCCGGGCGCCCCGGGCCCGCAGCTCCCGGGCCACCTGCTTGACCAGGTCGAGCCGAAGCAGGGGCTCCCCGAACCCGCAGAACACCACCTCGTCCCACGCATCGGGGCCGCCCTGGGCCTCCACCGCCGCCAGCACCTCGTCGGCCGTGGGCTCGCGGTCCAGGGCCAGGTCGTGGCCCTTCACCACCGGGGCCCGGTGTTTGGGGCAGAAGGCGCACCGGTTGGTGCACCGGTCGGTCACGTTCAGGTACAGGCTCCGACGGATCGGATAAGCGATGGGGGTGGCCCGGACCTCCCCGATCCCGAACAGCTCCCGGCACGCCCGGGTGGTGATGCGGGCCACGTCCTCCACCTCGAGCCCGCGCACCCGGGCCACCTCGGCCGCGGTGTGCACGACGTACGCCGGCTCGTTGGTCCGGCCCCGCTTCGGCTGGGGCGCCAGGAACGGGCAGTCGGTCTCCAGGAGCACCCGCTCCAGGGGCACGTGGGCCACCACCTCGCGCAACCGGTCGTTGCGGGGGTAGGTCACCGTGCCAGGCACCGACAGGTAGAACCCCAGGGTCAGCACCTCCCGGGCCAGGGCCAGGTCGCCCGAGAAGCAGTGGAACACCCCCCGCAGGCCCTCCCCGGCCTCGTCCTTCAGGATCCGCAGGGTGTCCTCGTGGGCCTCCCGGTCGTGGATCACCACGGGCAGGCCCAGCTCCCGGGCCCTCCGAAGCTGGTCCCGGAACCGCTGCTGCTGGGCCTCCCGCGGAGAGCGGTCCCGGAAGTAGTCGAGCCCGATCTCCCCCCAGGCCACCACGCGATCCGACGACCGGGCCAGGTCGGCCAGGTCGTCCAGCTGGGCGTCCGTGACCCGGGCCGCCTCGTGGGGATGCACCCCCACCGTGGCCCACACCCCGGACCGGGCCTCGGCCACGGCCACGGCCTCGCGGCTGTCCTCCGGGTCGATGCCCACCGTGATCACGGCGCCCACCCCGGCCCGGCGGGCGCGGGAGAGGACCCCTTCCACGTCCTCCCGCAGCCCCTCCAGGGTGAGGTGGGCGTGGGTGTCGACGATCACCGGACCTCGATCCGGGGGAACAGGCTCTTCCCCCGCTCCGTGCGCACGCCGGCCGGAAGGCCGCCCCAGGTGCGGAGCTCCTCCAAACGGCCCTCGTCCACCGGCCGGGGCAGCCCCAGCCGACGCCAGATCTCCCGCCCCGTGCCGGGCAGGAACGGGAACACCAGAAGGCCCACGGCCCGCAGGGCCTCGCAGGCGTTGTAGAGCACCTGGTCCAGGCGCGGGGCCTTCTCCGGGGCCTTGGCCAGGGCCCAGGGCGCGGTGGTGTCCACGTACTTGTTGACCACGCCCACGAACTCCCACACCGAGGTCAGGGCCTTGTGGAACGCCAGGTCGTCCATGGCCGCGTCCACCTGCTCCAGGCACGCCGTCAGGGCGTCGCGCAGCCCCTCGTCCACCCCTTCGGTGCCGAACGAGAGCACGCGGGGCACCACGCCGTCGCGGTACTTGCCCACCATGGCCAGCACCCGCGACACCAGGTTGCCCAGGTCGTTGGCCAGGTCCGAGTTGATCCGGTGGACCAGGGCCTCTCGGCTGAAATCGCCGTCCAGGCCGAACGGCACCTCCCGCAGCAGGAAGTAGCGAAACGCATCCACCCCGTACTCGGCCGCGATGGCTCCCGGGTCCACCACGTTGCCCAGGCTCTTGGACATCTTCTTGCCCTCCACGGTCCACCAGCCATGGGCGAACACCTTCTTGGGCAGCGGCAGCCCCGCGCTCATCAGGAACGTGGGCCAGTACACCGCGTGGAACCGCAGGATGTCCTTGCCGATCACGTGCACGTCGGCCGGCCAGTACCGGGAGAACCGGTCCTCCTCGTCCGGGAAGCCCGCGCCCGTGATGTAGTTGGTGAGGGCGTCGAACCACACGTAGATCACGTGGGCCGGGTCGCCCGGGACCGGGATGCCCCACGAGAAGCTGGTGCGCGAGATGGACAGGTCCCGCAGCCCCTCCCGCACGAACGACAGGATCTCGTTTCGCCGGCTCACGGGCTGGACGAAGTCGGGGTTCTCCTCGATGTGCCGGAGCAGGGGCTCCTGGTACCGGGACATCCGGAAGAAGTAGCTGGGCTCCTTGAGCCGGTCGGTGGGCCGGTGGCAGTCCGGGCAGTTGCCCTCCATGAGCTGGTTTTCCGTCCAGAAGGTCTCGCAGGGCGTGCAGTACCAGTCCTCGTACTCGCCCAGGTAGATGTCACCGTTGGCCTGAACCCGGCGGAATAGCTCTTCGACGGAACGATGATGGGCCGGATCGGTGGTGCGGATGAACCGGTCGTTGGAGACGTCGAGGGCCTTCCAGAGGTCCTGGAACCGGGTCACCACCCGGTTGGCCAGGTCGATGGGCTGCTCGCCCCGCTCCGCCGCCGCCTTCTGAACCTTCTGGCCGTGCTCGTCGGTGCCCGTCAGGAACAGCACGTCGTAGCCGGCGGCGCGCTTGTACCGGGCCAGGGCGTCGCAGGCCACCGTGGTGTACGCGTGGCCGATGTGGGGCACGTCGTTGACGTAGTAGATCGGTGTGGTCACGTAGAAGGTTTTCGACATGGTCATCCCTTTTTGCGTCTCGGCCGACGCCGACTTCTGCGCTTGCGCCCCTGGCCGGCCGGCTGCTCCGCCGGCGAGGAGGCCGACGCCTGGGACGGGCTCTTGGGTTTGTCGGGCTTACGGCCTTTCCCGCCGGCGCGCTTCTCCCGGCCAGGGCCGCCGGACGTTTGCCGGGGCTCCTGCCGAGGCTTCTCTCTCTTCGCCGGCGCGGGCCGGGAGGGGACACCCCACTCGGCCACCGACACTTCCGCCTCGCCCTCGCGGGTCTGGATGACGAAGGTGCCCTCGAGCACGTTGCGCCGGACCACCTTACCGATTCCCCGGGGCGTCTCCACGGTCTTGCCCAGCCGGGGGAACCGCTTGGCCTCGCGCTTGTACTGCTCGTGCTCGTAACCCAAGCAGCACATCAGCCGGCCGCAGACCCCCGAGATCTTGGTGGGGTTCAAGGCCACGTCCTGCTCCTTGGCCATTCGCACGCTCACCGGCGAGAACTGGGTGAGCCAGGTGGCGCAGCACAGCTCCCGGCCGCAGGGGCCCACCCCTCCCACCAGCTTGGCCTCGTCGCGCACCCCGATCTGGCGCATCTCGATGCGGGTGTGGAACTCCCGGGCCAGCTCCCGCACCAGCTCCCGGAAGTCCACCCGCTGCTCGGCCGTGAAGTAGAAGATCGCCTTGGACCCGTCGAACAGATACTCCACGTCCACGAGCTTCATGGGAAGACCCTTCTCGCGGATCTTCTCCAGGCACACCTGGAACGCGTACCCTTCGAGCTCGCAGTTCTGCTCGTAGCGGAGGATGTCGCGCTCCCCGGCCCGGCGCAGCACCTTCTTGAGCGCCTGGCCCGGCAGCGGCTCCGCCTCGCAGGGGAGCGACGCCACCTGACCCAGGGCCATGCCCCGCTCGGTCTCCACCACCACCCAATCGCCGGGCCCGCACTCCAGCGGCCCGGCGTCGAAATGGTACACGCGGCTGGCGCGCTTGAAACGAACCCCTACGACCCGAGCCAACGGTCCTCCCAATCCTGCCCCGCCAGCCCGAGAAACAGGGCGTCCAGGGCCAGCTGCGTGTTCACGTTGCGATCCATCCACTCCAACACCCTCGCCAGCCCAGCCTGACGGTCGAGCCACGCAGGAACCGCCTCGTCCAGGCGGCGGATGCGGCGGCCCACCACCCACTGCAGGGTCTCCAGCCGATCCCGCAGGTCCTGGGCCCGCGCCCACTCGGCACCCAGCCGCAGCCGCTCCCCCGCGGTCAGCCCGTCCCACCGGTCCGCCAGCTCCTCGGCCTGGCGGATCCACTCCATGAGCTCCCCCGGCTCCCGACCCAGCACCCGGCCGGGTCGGCCGCCGCACACCCGGGCCAGGGCCTGGGCGTGGTGGGGCTCCACCCCCTCCGACACGAGGATCCGCTCCACGGCCCCGTCCGGCAAAGGGTCGAACCGAACGCACTGGCACCGGGAGACCACGGTGGGCAGGAGCTGGTCTCGGTGATGGGCGGTGAGCACCAGGTGGGTGTCTGCGGGAGGCTCCTCCAGCGTTTTCAGGAGCGCGTTGGACGCCTCCCGGGTCAGCCGGAAAGCATCAGAGATTATAGCAACCCGGCGACCTCCCTCAAAGGGCCGAAACGAAAGGCTTTCCTGGAGCGCCCGTACCTCCTCCACCCCTACCCGCGCCCCCCGGGGCACGAGCACGTGCAGGTCCGGGTGGTTGCTCGAGTCGAGCCGCCGGCACGACCGGCACGCCCCGCACCCCTCGCCGCGGGCGAGGGCCCCAGCCTCGCCGCACAGCAGCGCCCGGGCCACCTCCCGGGCCACCCGGGTTTTGCCGACGCCGTCCGGCCCCCAGAACAGGTATGCGTGGGGCACCCGTCCCGAGCCCAGGCTGCGGCGTAACACCCGCAGGGGCCGCTCGTGACCGACCACCCTTCCCCCGGCCACGGCCTAGCCCCCCCCGGGGAATAGGTCGGCCACCTCGGCCCACACCCGCTCGAACACCTCGTCCTCCGAGCCTAAAGCGTCCACCAGGCGCACCCGCCCGGGCTCGCGCTCGGCAATGGTCCGGTAGCCCTGTCGGACCCTGCGGTGGAACGCCAAGGCCTCCTTCTCGAACCGCACCTCCGCCCCGTGGGGGCCATGGCGGCCCAGTGACCGAGCCACCCCCTCCTCGGGGTCCAGATCGAGCACCACGGTGCGGTCCGGCACCACTCCGGCCGCGGCCAGTCGGTTCACGGTGCGGACCGCCTCGGCCGGCATTCCCCGGCCCCATCCCTGGTAGGCCTCGGTGGCGTCGGTGAACCGGTCGCACACCACCACCTCCCCCGCCTCGAGGGCCGGCCGGATCACCCGCTCCACGTGCTGGGCGCGGTCCGCACCGTACAAGAGCAGCTCCGCCCGGGCACATGGCGGATCCCCCCGATCCTCTAAAAGCATCCGGCGCAGGTCATGGCCCAGGGGGGTACCCCCCGGCTCCCGGGTCAGACGCACCCGGTGGCCCAGCCGCTCCAGGTGCCCGGCCAACCTGCGGGCCTGGGTGGTCTTGCCCGTGCCCTCACCGCCTTCCAGGGTCACGAACACTCCGCTCATGCGGGGGGGGTCTCCAGGTCCCAGAACTCCCGTTTGGCCGGCCGGCCCATGAGCCGCGCCACCCCCTGGCGCGGCTCCAAGCGCCCCTCCACCACATCCCACACGGTCTCGGCGATGGGCATCTCCACCCCCTGCCTGCGGGCCAGCTCCACGGCAGCGCCCGCGGTCTTCACCCCCTCGGCCACGGCCCGCATCGACCCCAGGATCTCGTCCAACGGCTCCCCATGGCCCAACCGCAGCCCCACGGTGCGGTTCCGGGACAGGCCCCCGGTGCAGGTGAGCACCAGGTCCCCCATGCCGGCCAGCCCCAGGAAGGTCAGGGGATCGGCTCCCAGGGCCACACCCAACCGGCTGATCTCGGCCAGCCCTCGGGTGATCAGGGCTGCCCGGCTGTTGTGGCCGAACCCCAGACCATCGGAGATGCCGGCGGCCAACGCCACCACGTTCTTCAGGGCCCCGCCGGTCTCCACCCCCACGATATCGTCCAGGGTGTAGACCCGGAACCGACGATCGCTGAACAGCTCCTGGAGCCGGCCGGCCGCCTCGGGGTCGCGGCAGGCCAGGCTCACGGCGGTGGGCATGGCCTGGGCCACCTCGGCCGCGAACGAGGGCCCCGACAGGGCCGCGATCCGCCCCTCAAACCCCGGTGGAAGCGCCTCGCACAGGACCTCGTGCATGAGCCGGAGGCTACCCATCTCGATGCCCTTGGACGCGGTGACCACCCAGGCGTCGGCCTCGATCGCCCCGGCGGCCCGGGTCATGACCTGCCGGACCACCTGAGAGGGGGTCACGCTCACCACAACCCACGCCCCGGACACGGCCTCCTCCAAGTCGTTGGTGGGCCGTACCGAGTCCGGGATCCGGTGACCGGGCAGGTACAGATCGTTCTCCCGGGTCACGGCCATGCGCTGGGCCAGGTCAGGCTCGTACACCCACAGGTCCACGGCCACGCCTTTGCGGCCCAGGACCGTAGCCAGGGCCGTGCCCCACGCCCCGGCCCCCACCACCGCCACCTTCCTCGTGCTCACGGGCTCATCTCCCGCCGGGGCTCGAGCACGTCCAAGGGAATCGGGATCCGAGGCGCGTCGAACCACAGCTCCTCCAAACCGAACTCCTCACGGACCGCCTCGTAGAACACGTGGACCACCCAGTCCCCGAAGTCCAGCAGCGCCCATCGACCCTCCCGAACTCCCTCGGTGCCGATGGGTCGGACTCCTCGTTTCTTCATCGCCTCGAGCACGGCCTCGGCGATGGTCTGCACCCGGCGGTCACTCGACCCGCTCACGATCACGAAGTAGTCGGTGAACCCGGCCACCTCGCGCACGTCGAGCACGGCCGGATCGGTGGCTCGTTTGTCGGCCGCCGCGCGCACGCAAACCATCACCCGCTCCAGAGTCCGTTTGTCGGTCATCTCCCGCTCCCTCGAAACCATTCCGGATGCTGCCCAGCGGCCCGCTCCAGCGAGGCCCGCACCGGCTCCGCCACCAGGTACCGCACCGAGCGCCCCCGGGCCAGCAGGACCCGAATGGTGGACGACGAGATCTCCAGGGGCGTCACCCGCACGACCCGAACCTCGCGGCCCGATGCGTGCCGGTATCCGTGGGCGGTGGGCTCGCACTCCTCCCGCAGGGCCGGGGGGGGCAGCAGGGGGCCCTCGTCGGGGGGCCGGCGCATCACGGCAAGGTCGGCCAGGGCAAACAGCTCGGGGTACCGGTGCCAGGTATGGATCTCGCGGAACGCATCGGCCCCCATCAGGAACCACAGCCTCTGGTCCGATCCCATCTCGCGCCGGAACTCGGCCAGGGTGTCCACCGTGTAGCTCGGGCCGTCCCGTCGCAGCTCCCGGTTCGAGACCCGGAACCTGGGGTTTCCAGCAACGGACTCCCGCAGCCACTCCCAGCGGGCCTCGGCCGGGGCCAGAGATTCAGAACCCTTGTGGGGCGGGACCCGGGCCGGCACGAACCAGACCCGCTCCAACCCCAGCGCGTCGGCCACCTCCTCGGCCGCCCGCAGGTGACCCAGGTGGACGGGGTTGAAGGTGCCGCCGAACACTCCTACGCCGCCCGGGGGCGGTGCCTCGGCGGACGGATCAGCCCTCACGCACCTGCCCTTCGCCGAAGATCACAAACTTGGTGGTGGTCAGATCCATAACCCCCATGGGTCCAAAAGCGTGGAGCTTGGTGGTGGAGATGCCGATCTCGGCCCCGAGGCCGAGCTGCTGGCCGTCGCTGAACCGGGTCGAGGCGTTTACCGCCACCACCGAGGAGTTCACCTCACGCACGAACCGTTGGGCGTTGGCGTAGTCCCGGGTCACGATGGCCTCGGTGTGGAGGCTGGAGTACCGATCGATGTGGTCGATGGCTCCGTCGAGCCCGTCCACCACCCGCACGGCCAGGATCAGATCCAGATACTCGGCGTGCCAGTCCTCCTCGGTGGCCTCCCGAGCCTCGGGGATCCACCGACGGGTCTGGGGGCACCCCCGGATCTCGACCCCGACCTCCCCCAGCGAGGCGCCAACCCGAGGCAGGAACGCCTCGGCCACGTCCCGATGGACCAGCAGGGTCTCCAGGGCGTTACACACCCCGGGTCGTTGGCACTTGGCGTTGAGCACGATCCGCTCGGCCGCGTCCAGGTCGGCCCATGCGTCCACGAACAGGTGGCACACGCCCTTGAAGTGCTTGATTACCGGGATGCGGCTGTTCTCGGTGACGAACCGGATCAGGCCCTCTCCTCCCCGAGGGATGATCAGGTCGATGTACTCGTCGAGCCGGAGCATCTCCAGCACGGCCTGGCGGTCGGTCACGCCAACCACCTGGATGGCCCCCTCGGGCACGCCCGCGGCCGCCGCGGCCTGGTCGAGCACGGCCGCGATGGCCCGGTTGGAGTGGATGGCCTCGCTTCCGCCCCGCAGAACCACCGCGTTGCCCGCCTTCAGGCACAGGCCGGCGGCGTCGGCAGTGACGTTAGGCCGGGACTCGTAGATGATCCCGATCACCCCCAAGGGGATGCGCTGCTTACCCACCAGCAGGCCGTTGGGCCGCTTCCACATGCGCACCACCTCGCCCACCGGGTCGGCCTGGGCCGCCACCTCGCGCAGGCCCTGGGCCATGGAGGCGATGACCCCGTCCGACAGGGTGAGCCGGTCTATCATCGCCCTCGACAGCCCCGCCCGCGCCGCCTCCTCCAGATCCCTACGGTTGGCGGCCTGGAGCTCGGCCCGGGCCTCCTCGAGCCCGTCGGCCATGGCCCTGAGGGCGTCGTCCTTCACCCGGCTCGAGAGCCTCGCCAGCGCCCGGCTCGCCTGCCGGGCCTTGCGCCCCATCTCCACCAGCTCGTCCCGAATCGACATCCGGCCCTCCTCGCTCCCTCACCCCCCGGCCTTGAACACGACGAGGTCATCCCGGTGGATGACCTCGTCCCCGAAGGTGTAGCCGAGTCTATCAACGATCTCCCACGATGCCAACCCGGCGATCTTACGGAGCTCCTCGGAACCGTAGGCCGTGAGGCCCCGGGCCACCTCCTCCCCACCGGGTCCTTCGATCACCACGGCCTCGCCCCGGTCGAACTCTCCGTCCACGGTCACCACCCCCTTGGGCAGGAGGCTCTTGCCCCCCTCCACCAAGGCCCGCACGGCGCCCGTGTCCACCCGGATCCGGCCCGCCGGCTGCACCGTGTAGGCGATCCAGTGCTTCCGCCGCCGGAGCCGGTCGGTCTGGGGCGCGAAAAAGGTGCCCAACGGCTCACCCACCAGGATCCGGGCCAGAGCGTGGGGCTCTTTGCCGGAGGAGATCACCACCGCGGCCCCCCCGTGGGTCGCCTTTCGGGCCGCCTCCAGCTTCGTCGCCATGCCGCCGGTCCCCATGCGGGAGCGGGAGCCTCCCACGAACCGCTGGATCGCTTCGTCCACCCGCTCCACCCGCTCCACCAGCCGGGCGTCGGCGTGGGCCTTGGGGTCCCGGTCGTACAGGCCCTCGATGTCGCTGAGCACCACCAGGGCGTCTGCCTCCACCAGGTTCGACACCAGGGCGGAGAGGTTGTCGTTGTCGCCGAACTTGAGCTCCTCCACCACCACGGTGTCGTTCTCATTGATCACCGGCACAGCCCCAAGCCGCAGCAGGGCGCTGATGGCGGTCTTGGCGTTCTGGTACCGACGCCGGCTCTCCAGATCGTCGCGGGTCAGGAGCACCTGTCCCACCGGGATGCCGTGGGGCCGGAATACGTCTTCGTACACACCCACCAGGTGGATCTGGCCCACGGCAGCCAGAGCCTGGATCTCGGGGATGGCCTCGGGCCGGCGGGATAGCCCCACCCGCCCCATGCCGGCGGCCACCGCCCCGGAGCTCACCACCACCACCTCGACCCCCCGGGCCCGGGCCTGGGCCACGTCGGCGGCCAGGTCCTCGAACACCCGCCGCTCGAGCCGCCCGTCCGGCCCGGTCAGCACCTGACTGCCCAGCTTCACCACCACCCGGCGGGCCCTCGTCACCGGTTCGCGGCTCACGTCTCCTCCTCTCCTGCGAACAACAGCCGGCCGGTGCGCCGGATCAACTGGTCGACCCCTTCGCCGGTCACGGCCGACACGGCCCACACCTCGATGCCCCGCCGGGCGAACGCGTCGCGGATGGCGGGCAGGGCCTCGCGCACCTCAGTCAGGTCCAGCTTGGTCACCACCACCCGTTCGGACTTGGACGCCAGCTCCCGGCTGAACGCCTCCAGCTCCCCCCGGATCGCGTCGTACAGGGCCAGGGGCTCCCCCTGGGTGGGGTCCACCAGGTGCAGCAGCAGCCGGGTGCGCTCCACGTGCTTCAGGAACCGGATGCCCAGCCCGGCTCCCTCGTGGGCGCCCTCGATCAGGCCCGGGATGTCGGCCACCACGAACGACCGCTCCTCGGTCCAGCGCACCACCCCTAAGTTGGGCACCAGGGTGGTGAACGGGTAGTCGGCGATCTTGGGCCGGGCCGCCGAGATCCGCGAGATCAACGTGGACTTGCCCACGTTGGGCAGCCCCACCAGGCCCACGTCGGCGATCAGCTTGAGCTCGAGCCGCACCCGGCGTTCCTCGCCCGGCGTGCCCGGCTGGGCGTAGCGCGGCGCCCGGTTGCGGGGGGTGGCGAACCGGGCGTTGCCCTTTCCTCCCTTGCCGCCTCGAAGCAGCCGCACTCTCTGGCCCGGCTCCGTCAGGTCGGCCAGCACCTCCCCGGTCTCGGCGTCACGCACCACGGTGCCCACGGGCAGCCGGAGCTCCAGGCTCTTTCCCCTCTTGCCGGTGCGGTCGGACCCCATGCCGGGCCGGCCGTTCTCGGCCCGCATGACCCGGCGGTGGCGGAAGTCCAACAGGGTGGTCAACTGGGGGTCGGCCACCAGCACGACGTCCCCGCCGTCCCCGCCGTCCCCGCCGTCGGGGCCGCCCAGGGGGACGAACTTCTCCCTGCGAAACGACACGCACCCTCGGCCGCCGTTTCCCGACGCCAGGGTCAGCTCCACCTCGTCCACGAATTTCATCTAGGGGTTTCCCATTTCCGCTAGAAGGCTGGAAGGCTAGGATACTAGAAGGCTTGAAACCCTCCGTGATCTCCCAGCATTCCAAACATGGCCACGCCTCTTCGGCGTCACCTCACCGTCTCTGGGGGCAAGGGGCCTGCCGGAGAGCCGGGCGCGGCCCCTTAGCTCGCCGCGCAGCACCTTTGACGCTCGGACCGCGAAATGGTTCGGACTCCACCGAGTTGTCATGAAACCAGCTCTTCGGTTCCGTGCCTGCGCGGCGAATCTCATGCCCGGCTTCGCGCCCGGCCGGAGGCAGGTCCCTTGCCTCTCCCCTCCGGGGGCTCTGGGTTTGAACGTAATGCGGCATTAGAGTCCGGGGGGCATGGGGCCTGCTGGAGAGCCGCGTGCGGCCGTATCAGGGGACAGAATTCAGAGGACAGTGGACAAGAAAAACCTTTCACGTTTTGCAAAACTCCCCCACGGCTTTTGGACTCTACCCGAACTTCTGCCTTCTGCCCTCTGGCCCCTGACACCTGAATCGCAGGCCCCATGCCCGCCACCGGCAATGGGCCCGGCCCCACGAACGAAGGCCCGGACGGGGTTCCCCTGTCCGGGCCTCGCAAGGGCTGCGTAAGACGTCGGGTCCGGGGAGGGGCCCCTAAGAAGCCGCCTCCTCGGCCGGGATCACGGTCACGTACACTCGGCGCTCCCGGCCCCTCGCCTCGAACTTCACCACCCCGTCCACCAGGGCGAACAGAGTGTGATCCCGGCCCACGCCCACGTTCTGACCGGGCTTGAACTTGGTGCCCAGCTGCCGAACCAGGATGTTTCCGGCGCGTACGGTCTGGCCGCCGAACCGTTTCACCCCCCTTCGTTTGCCGATACTGTCGCGGCCGTTCCGGGAGCTGCCGCCTGCCTTCTTATGAGCCATATCCCATCCCTCCTCGGATCAGGCCGTCTCGATGGCCTCGACCTTCACGCCGGTATAGGACTGCCGGTGCCCCTGCTTTCGACGGTACCCTTTGCGACGCTTCATTTTGAACACGATAATCTTCTTGTCACGGCCCTGCTCCACGATGGTGCCGCGGACCCGGGCACCTTCGACCACGGGCTTGCCCAGCTTGAGCTCGCTCCCGTCGTTCACCAGGAGCACCTCCTCGAACACCACCTCTTGACCCACGTCGCCCGGGAGCTTCTCCACCTTCAGGAAGTCTCCCTGGTCAACCAGGTACTGCTTGCCTCCGGTGCGGATCACTGCATACATCGGCTTCTTCCTCCAACCCACGGCCCCGCGCGGGGCCCCTGTTTCGAGAGAAAAGCGGACTATAGTGAACCGGCGGACTCGATGTCAACCCGTACGCAGGCTTTCCGACAACTTCGGTCGTCGATCTACGGTCATCCGTCGGCGGTCGAAAAAACCGTGAGCCCCAAGCCGAAGCCTCGGGGACGCGGGTCTACTGGAGCGCCGGGCGTCGTGGCTCCCATGCTTTCCACATCCAGCCCTCAGCACCCTGCCAGAGAACCTCGGGCCCTCTCCGGCGTCCAACTTCCAGTCCCTCGCCCCCATCCCGCACGACTCATGAGGTTTCCTGCTGCGACCGCCAAGTGCACGCCATCTCAGGGCTTGCTCGCGTCCCAGAACTCGACGTAGCATCCCCCAACGCCTTCGCCCGCAGCGCTCGTGCCTGCCCCGATCTGACACACGCCCAGCGGTTTCGTGACGCACGCTCGGGAATCATGCGGGTTGGATACAGCCCCCCCAGGGCCGGTCCACCGGCAAAGTGGAAACCCGATAGGCCTTCAAACTTCCCATTGATGGAACCCGGTTACCCTTTTCCCTCCCTTTACCCCCTTGACGAAGGCACAGTTTCTGCATAAAGCACCTTCAGACCCCATCCCACCGGAGGGATCGAGAAATCCGTTTCCCATGGTACGGAGCACTTGGTTGAAGCTATTTCGCCTGCAACGGCTCGTTCGGTTTTTCGCCCACCGCCTCGACGACTGGAGACGGCAGGGAGAGAACTATCTGGAGCACTGGCACCGACGGCGCCGGCTCCACTAGCGGCCCGGACTGCCCTAACGGTTGGGCGGCTCTTTCTCGGGGTGGAACGCAGGCTGACCTTTCGGCTGGCTGCCGGCCAGGGCCAAGGCTCGCTCCACGTCCCCAGGACGGTTCAAGTTCAGAAACGTTCGCAGGTCCGGATCCACACGCCGCACCTCCCCCTCCCCGACCTCCACGGTCCGCAACCGGGGAAATGCCCGTAGGATGCTGAGGTCGCCGGCAAGCACCCGCTCCAGGAACACCTCCAAAGCGTCCTCCCGGTACAAGGCACAGAGCGGCTCGTAGCCGGCCTCGACCCGGGGCACAACCGCCTGGGCCTCGTCCCGGCGGGACCAGAGCAGGGAGAGGACCCCTCGCCGGATCAAGGGCATGTCACAAGCGAGGCAGAGAACCCAAACGCCTGGGCCCAGGTTCTCCCGGGCCCAGGCGAGGGCCGTGGCAATCCCTCCGAGGGCGGCGGCGCCGGGGAACCGGTCTGGGACGGTGGGGATCCCCCGGTGGGCCAGATACTGCTGCCCCCCCACCACGGCCACCCGTTCGGCTAGCGGCTCCACAGCCGCCAGAACCCGCTCGATCAGGGGGACACCCAGAAACTCCATGCGCGCCTTGTCCCGGCCGCCCATGCGGCGCCCCTTGCCCCCCGCCAGGATCGCGGCCAAAGGAATCCGCTCCAGCATGCTCCCTCTCCGGCCCTACCGAGAGGCGCGGGCGCTTACTCCTCCACTACCTCGTCGGGCAGCTCGTTCACGTCGTCCTCGCGCCAAGGAAAGTGCTCGGCCAGGACCTTGCCCACCTCTTCCACGGCGTAGACCAGGCCCTCGCCGAAGGCGCCTCGGGCGAACCGCTCGGCCATGCCGTCGCGGATGCTCTCCCACCCGGCCTGCCCCACGAACCGGTGCACCCCTTCGTCACCGAAGATGGCGAACCGACGCTCTGCGGTGGCCAGGTAGACGATCACGCCGTTGCGCTCCCGGGTCTCGTGCATGCCCAGCCGTGCGAAGGCCCGGCGGGCCGCCGCGAGGGGATCCCCCCGGGCCCGCCGGGAGATCACCACACGGATCTCGGCGCTGGTGCGCCGCTCGGCCTCGGCGATCGCGGTTTCCACCTGGCGCTTTTCCTCCGGGCTAAGGAACGCCGTCGGCCTCACCTTTCGCTCGGACATGGTTCACCACCCTCCACTGGCGCCGCCGCCGCCGAACCCCCCACCGCCGCCACCGAAGCCTCCCCCGCCGAACCCACCTCTGCCCCCGAAGCCCCCACCCGGGCCGAACCACCAGAATCCGCCGCGGTGCACCCCGCGGCCGCCGATGTGGGCCGAGCGCGACCGGGACGCGGCCGCCAGGAACAGCAGCACGAACAGGATGAAGGGAAAGATCCCCAGGACCTGGGGGGGCACGCCCTTGTCCTTCGCCTCGGGCAACGCCTCGAACTCCCCCCGGCTGGCCTTGTCCAGGGCGTTCACCGCGGCCAGGATGCCCCCGGCATAGTCCCCCTTTCGGAACCGGGGAGCCAGCACGTCCCGGATCACCCGGCCGGCCAGTACGTCGGGGATCGCCCCCTCCAGGCCGTACCCCACCTCGATCCGGACTTTACGCTCCTTCGGGAACACCAGCAGGATCAGCCCGTTGTCCCGCCCCTTCTGCCCGATCTTCCAGGCCTCGGCGAGCCGGATCGAGAAGTCCTCCAGATCCTCACCCTCCAGGCTCGGGAAGATCGCCACCGCGAACTGGTTCGAGGTGGCGCGCTCGATCTCCGCGAGTCGGGCCTCGATCCGGGCGCGTTCCTGGGGTTTCAGGAGTCCGGCGAAGTCGCTCACCCGCCCGAGGGGCCGGGGCGGCACCTCCAGGCCGGCGGCAGCCGCCGCAAAGGCGAGCCACACCACCCCCAAGATTCCAAGACGCGCCCCCCACCGACCGATGACCGACGACCGTAGACCGACCACCACGTCAGAACCTCACCTTGGGCACCTTCTGGGCGCCCTCCTCGGCCTGGAAGTAGGGCTTGGGCTCGAACCCGAACGCCCGGGCGAACAGGTTGGCTGGAAACGACCGGATCCGGGTGTTGTAGGCCCGGGCCGCCTCGTTGTACCGGGTGCGGGCCACGTTGATCCGGTTCTCGGTGCCCTCGAGCTGGGTCTGCAGGTCCAGGAAGTTCTGGTTTGCCTTGAGATCAGGGTAGCGCTCGGCCACCGCCAGCAACCGCGACAGCGCCCCGGACAGGCCCTGCTGGGCCTTGCGGAACTGCTCGATGGCGCCCGGGGTGAGCCCCCGAGCGTCCACCCGGATCTGGCCCACCCGGCTACGGGCCTCAGTGACCTGGGTCAGCACGTCCTTCTCGTGGGCCGCATACCCCTTGACCGTCTCCACCAGGTTGGGGATCAGGTCGGCCCGCCGCTGGTAGGAGCTCTCCACGTCGGCCCAGGCCTTGGCCACCTGCTCCTCGGCCGCCACCAGCCCGTTGTAGGTCCCCTTGACCCACCCGTAGGCCAAGAGCACCGCCAGAACCACGGCGCCCAGCGCGATCCATCCCTTCTTCATCTTTGCTCCTCCGTCGAATCCAGAGCCCGGACCACGGCGTCCACCAGCCCCGCTTCCTCTGCAGGCTCCACCGTGCGCGGGTCGAGAACCAAAACCCCCTCGCGCACCCGGCCCACCACCGGCGGCCGGCGCCGCCGGAGACGGGCCTCCAGCTCGGACACCCCGCCCCCCGCCGGCCGGATCTCCACCACCCAGGTGGGGAGCTCCGCCAGGGGCAGGGCCCCGCCCCCCACCCGGGACACGTCCCGGGCCATCCCCACCTCGGCCCGGGATCCCACCCGCTCGGCGAGCTCCCTTGCCAGACCCCGGGCCCGGGCCTCCAGCTCTCCCAGAGACGCGGACAGCATCCGAAGCGCCGGCACCCGCTCGAGCACTCGCGTCGGGTCCCGGTACAGCCCCAGGGTGACCTCCAGGGCGGCCAGGGTCAACTTGTCGGGCCGGAGGGCCCGCATCAGGGGGTGGAGGGCGCACGCATCCACCGCGGCCCGCCGGCCCACCAGGATGCCGGCCTGGGGCCCACCCAGCAGCTTGTCGCCCGAGAAGGTGACCAGGTCCACCCCCGCGGCCACGGCCTCGGCCACCGTCGGCTCGGGCTCGACCCCGACCCCGGCCAGGTCCACGAAGCACCCGCTTCCCAGGTCCTCCATCACGCCCAGCCCGTGAGCCCGGGCCAGACGCACCAGGTCGGCCGCCGGCACGGACGCGGTGAACCCGAGGATCCGGTAGTTGGAGGTGTGCACCTTGAGCAGCAGAGCCGTGTCCGGCCCGATCGCCCGCTCGTAATCATCGAGATGGGTCTTGTTGGTGGTACCCACCTCCCGGAGCACGGCCCCGCTCTGGGCCATGACGTCGGGCACCCGAAACGACCCTCCGATCTCCACGAGCTCGCCCCGGCTCACCACCACCTCCCGGCCCCGGGCCAGAGCCGAGAGCCCCAGCAGCACGGCTGCGGCGTTGTTGTTCACCACGCAGGCCGCCTCGGCGCCGGTGAGCTCCCGGAGCACCTCCTCCACCACCTCGTGGCGGTGGCCGCGCTTGCCTGTGGCCAGCCGGAACTCCACGTTGCAGTACCCGGCCGCGCGCAGCAGGGCCTCGCGCGCCTCCTCGGCCAACGGGGCCCGCCCCAGGTTCGTGTGAAGCACCACGCCCGTGGCGTTGATCACCCGACCCAGCCGGGGCGCCATCCGCTGGCCGGCCCGGGCCAGGGTCTGGCGGGCCACATCGTCGAGGCCGGGCACGTCCCCCCCGCCCTCCCGCACCCGGCTCCGGATCCGCTCGAGCACCTCCCGGGCGGCCTCGACCACGGCGGGCCGGGGCAGGTCGCCCCCATCCACGGCCGCACGCACCTCGGGGTGCTGGAGCACCCGCTCCACCGCGGGCAACCGCCTGAGGGCCTCGGCCGCGCTCATCCCGGCTGCCCCACGCGGTGCTCGGTGCCGTCCAGGAGCCGCTCGATGTTGGCCCGATGGGCCCAGAAGGTGACCCCACCGACCGCCAACGCCAGCGCCACCACGGCGAGCGGGTGGTCGAAGAACGCCAGGATCAGCGGCAACGCCGCGGCCGCCCCCAGGCTGCCCAGGCTCACCCAGCGGAACCGGTACACCAGCACGGCGAACACCGCGGCCGCCCCCAGCACGCTGCCCGGAGCCAGGGCCAGGAACACCCCCAGCCCTGTAGCCACACCCTTGCCCCCCTTGAACCCCAAGTACAGGGGAAACAGGTGGCCCAGGTACGCCGCGAACCCCACGCTCACCACCGCCCAGGGCGACGAGAACGCCCCCAGGGCCAATGCCGTGGGGATGAACCCCTTCAGGGCGTCACCGATCAGGGTCGCCGCCCCCCACTTCTTGCCCAGGGTGCGGCCCACGTTGGTGGCCCCGATGTTGCCGGAGCCTCCCCGGCGGGGATCTCCCAGGCCGAACGCTTTGGCAAGCACCAGCCCGGTGGGTACGGAGCCCAACAGGTACGCGAAGACCACGAGCACCAACCAACGCACGGATTCTCCTCCTCGACTTCGGTCGTCGGTCTACGGTCAACGGTCAACGGCCGTCGGTGTGGGGCCTTCGGCGCGCTGGGAGGCTAAGAAGCTGGAAGGCTAGAAGGCTTGAAACCCTCCGGGATCTCCCAGCATTCCAAGCGTGATCACGCCTCTTTGGCCTCACCTCACCATCTCGGGGGGCAAGGGACCTGTCGGAGAGCCGGGCGCGGCCGTGTCAGTGGACAGAATTCAGTAGACGGAGGACAGGGGAAGGATATCGGATGACCTTATTATTAGGATGTCTCCGAGAAACCAGCCCGTTTTTCGGGATGTTGCTGTCCTCTGTCCACTGAAATCTGGTCCCTGAAACCCATGCCCCGCACGCAGCGCTCGGACCGAGACGCACACAAAGTCTGTACCCCGTAAACAGGCCGCCCAGCGGCCTACCCGAGCTGTCCTCTGACTCCCGGACTGCCGAAACCTAACACAGGGTCTGCTGGGCGACAACGGCGGCGCCCGGGTGGGGGCCGTGGACCATTTTTTTCTTTACTTCCGGCGGCCGGTCCCTATAATGACGCGGCTTTGCACCACATCTCGCCCAGCAGGCCGGGGCGCTCCGAGCACGGAGGGGATCGCCATGAACAGCAAGGGCCGCCATCTGCTCGTCGACTGCTGGAACGTGGATCGGGAGGTGTGCCTGGACGACAAGAGGTTCCTCGAGGCCATGGCCCGGGCCGCCACCCGCGCCGGAGCCAACGTGATCTCGCAGGTGCGGTACCACTTCGGGCACAACTCGCCACCCGGGTTCACGGCCATGGTGCTCCTGGATGAGAGCCACGTTTCGGCCCACAGCTACGCCGACGATGGGCTGGTGGCCCTGGACGTGTTCACATGCGGCGAGACCAGCCCCGCCGATCTCCTCCGTTGGCTCCGGGAGGAGCTCGACCTGGGGGAGGTGCGTGTCCGGGAGGTGGCCCGGTTCGTGGGCCCGGACCAGGGTGAGGAGACCGTGTGGACCGGCGACGATCCGGCCGCCCCCCAGCTCCGCGTCATCGACGGCAACGCCTGACCCGCCGACCGCCTTCCCGCCGCCCCTGAGGCCCCGCATCCGCGGGGCCTTTTTCGTGCGATGCTTCCCCTTCCCAGTAACTTCGGTCTACGGTCATCGGTCGTCAGTCGTCGGTCTGGGGCCTTCGGCCCGCTAGGCAGCTAGGCGGCTCTCGAACCGCACCAAAGCTCGGGGGCATGGGGGTACTGGAGCGCTCGCCCGTCTAACGGGCCGAGCTAGCCGGAATTTCTCTAGTTTCTAGTCTCTGATTTTTGGCTGGTTTCTGGTCTCTGGCCTGGCCGGAAGCAGGCCCCATGCCCACCCTAACGTCAAAGCCACGCACGGATTTGTGCAGGTTGCTTTCTCCGTTGCCCGGCCCCGCAGGGGCCTGCGCGGGGGCTCCTTCGGCCGTCGGCCGGGCCGTGGGGGGTTGACAACCGCTGCGGGCAGGTCCAGAATTCAGGTTCGAATTGTAATTCTGACTGGGAGGACGACCCATGGGTTCCCTGGACAGCACCCGCGAGACGATCCTGGCAGTGGCCGCCCGCAAGTTCGCCTGCGGAGGGTTCAACGGCGCCCAGATGGCCGAGATCGCCCGGGAGGCGGGCATGGGGGTGGGCACCCTGTACAAGCACTTCCCCAGCAAGGAGGCCCTGTTCCGGGCCATGGTGGACCGGTTCCTGGGCGGTCTGTTCGAGGCCACGGAGCGGGTGATCGACGATCCCCCCGCCAGACTGCCTGAGGCACTGGAGGCTTACGCCCGCACCGCGGTGCAGCGGGTCGAGGCCGACCCCTTGGTGTGCCGGGCCGTGGCCCAGGAGACCCTGGGCAGCCGAGTGGCGTTCCGGCAGGTGATCGGGGCCGAGATCTGGGACCGGATCGAGGCCCACCGGGCTCGGGTGGCCGAGTTCCTGGCCCGGCGAAGGGACGAGCTGGCGCCGGGGTTGGGGGCCGAGGACGCGGCCGTGTTCTTCCTGGGCACCCTGTGGACCTTTGTGGAACACGACCTGAACCACGACCGCCTCGACCGGCTGGCCGGCCGGCCGGCACTGGTGGCCCGGTGCGTGTGGAAGGGGGTGTCACCGTGAAGCCCACCGCCCGATCCGCGGCGTGGCTGCTCGTTTTCCTCTCGGCCGCGGCGGCCGCCCGGGCCGAGCACGCCGTACCGGCTCAGGTGCCCGTGGCCGTTGCCCGGGCCCGGACCGATCGGATCGTGGAGACGGCCGAGGGCACCGGGACCCTGGAGCCGTTCGAGACCGCTGACCTGGTGCCACGGGTGGTGGGGGTCGACGTGACCGAGGTGGCGGTGGACGAAGGCGACCTCGCACGCAAGGGCCAGGTGCTCGTACGGCTCGACGACGAGCTGGTGCGCACCCAGGTCCAGGGCGTGAGGGCCCGAATGGAGGCGCTGGACGCCAAGGCTCGAGCCTTGGACGCCCGGGTTGCCATGCTGGAGGCCGACACCGGGCGGTTCCGCGGTCTGTTCGAGCAGGGGGTGAGCCCCCGCCAGCAGCTCGACCACGTGGAAGCTCAGCTCAAGGTGGCCCGGGCGGAGCGCGCCGCCCTGGATGCCGAGCGCATCGCCCTGGAGAAGGCCCTGGAGGAGCTCGAGCTGCGGCGCACCTACCACGTGGTCACGGCCCCCTGGAGCGGCACGGTCACGGCCCGCCGGGTGGACCCGGGCGACACCGCCGGGGGCCGGCCGGTGCTCACCCTGGCCCGGCTCGACCGGCTCAAGCTACGAGCCCAGGTGGCCGAGGCCGACGTGCCCAGGGTTCGGCAGGGCCAGAGAGCCCGGGTGGCCGTGGACGCCCTGGGTGACCGGTGGTTCGATGCCAAGGTGGCCCGGGTGATGCCCCGGCTCGACCCCGTGACCCACACCGGCGACGTGGAGATCCTCCTCCGGGCCAAGGGGACACCCCTCAGACCCGGCATGTTCGCCCGGGTTCGGATCGAGGTGGGCGTCCACCAGGGGGTGACCGTGCCCCGGGACGCCCTCCGCAAGGTACCGGGCAGCGGGGTGTGGTTCGTGTACGTGGTCACGCCCCAGGGACGTGCCGAGCGCCGGGACGTGGAGCCTGGCGTGGCCCTGGGGGACCGGATTGAGATCCTCGCCGGGGTCGAGGCCGGCGAGGACGTGGTGGTACGCGGCGAGGGCGTGGTGCGCACCGGCGCGGCGGTGCGGGTGACCGAGCGCGTGGGCGAGTGAGGCGGCCATGAACCTGCCGTCCCTTTCCGTCCGGCGGCCCGTGGCCGTGCTCATGGGCCTGTTGGCCCTACTGCTGTTCGGCCTGTGGAGCCTGCCCCGGCTCGACATCGACCTCCTTCCCCGGATCGACCCCCCGGCCATCTCGGTCATCACCTACTACCCGGGAGCCAACGCCCGGGACGTGGAGTCGAACGTCACCAAGGTGATTGAGGACCGACTCAGCATCGTGTCGAACCTGGATCGGATCACCTCGATATCCAAGGACAGCCTGTCCGTGGTGACCTGCACGTTCAAGTGGGGCTCGGACCTGGGCGAGGCCGCCAACGACGTGCGCGAGAAGCTCGACATCGCCAAGTTCTACCTGCCCAAGGACATCGAGAACCCGCTGCTGTTCAAGTTCTCCTCGGCCAACTTCCCGATCCTGTTCCTGTCGGTGGAGGCCACCGAGTCGTACCGGGCCCTGTACCAGATTGTGGACAAGCAGGTCGCCACGGTTCTGAAGCGCATCCCCGGTGTGGGCGCGGTGATCATCCGGGGCGGGCTCGAGCGGGAGATCCGGGTCGAGGTGGACAACGACCGGCTCGCCGCCTACGGGCTGTCGCTGGACGATCTGGGTCAGGCCCTGAAGCGCGAGAACCTGGACATGCCCGCCGGCGAGGTGAAGATCGGCAAGCGGGCCGTGCCGGTGCGGGTGCCGGGCCGGTTCCGGTCGCCCCGGGAGCTGGCCGCCGTGCCAGTGGCCGCGCGGCGGGGCCGGGTGGTGCGCCTGGGGGACGTGGCCCGGGTGGATGACGCGTTCAAGGACAAGTACGAGGAGATCTTCACCAACGGCCGCACCGGCATCCTCCTGATGATCCAGAAGCAGTCCGGGGCCAACACCGTGAACGTGGTGCGTGAGATCCGGCGGCGGCTGCCCGAGATCGAGCGCAACCTCCCGGCCGACGTGAAGCTGGGCACCATCATGGACTCGGCCGAGGACATCGAGAACATGGTGAACAACCTGAGGTCCAGCCTGTACCTGGGCGGGCTCCTGGTGGTGGTGGTCACCTTCGTGTTCCTGCGGCGGCTGCGGCCGAGCCTCGTGGTGGCGCTCACGATCCCGTTCTCGATGATCGTGACCTTCTTCGCCATGTACCTGTTCGGGTTCACCCTGAACCTGATCAGCATCATGAGCCTCACCATCGCCATCGGCATGGTGGTGGACAACGCCATTGTGGTGCTGGAGAACATCACCCGGCACCTGGAGGAGGGCGAGGGCTCCCCGGCCCGCGCGGCCGTGGTCGGTGCGTCTGAGGTGGGTTTGGCCGTGTCGGCCTCCACCCTGACCACCATCGCGGTGTTCCTGCCCCTGGTGTTCCTGGGGGGCATCGCGGGCATCCTGTTCAAGCAGCTCGGGTTCCTGGTGACCCTGACCCTCCTGGCGAGCCTGCTGGTGAGCCTGACCCTCACCCCCATGGCTGCGAGCAAGCTGCTCAAGCCCCAAGCCGAGCGCCGGGGCCTCGCCGGGATGCTGTTCCGGGCCAGCGAGGCCGTGCTCGACGGGATCGAGCGCTCGTACGCGGGCCTGCTCGGCTGGATGCTCCGGCGCCGGGTCGCGACCCTCGTGGTGGCCGCCGGGATCCTGGCCCTGGGGTTCGGCGCGGCCCGGCGCACCGGCTCGGAGTTCATGCCCCAGACCGACACCGGCGAGATCGAGGTCAACGCCGAGCTGCCCGTGGACGTACGGATCGAGGAGGCCACCCGGGTGGTGGAGCGGCTTACGAAGATCTTCTACGAGGATGTGCCCGAGGTCCGGGCCCTGTATGCCCTGACCGGGCAGAGCCGCCAGGGCATCGCCACGGCCGTGGGGTTCGAGGAAGGCAACCAGGTGGTGCGCATCGGGGCCAAGCTGGTGGACCGGGCCAAGCGCCAGAGGTCGGTGACCGAGATCGCCGAGGCCCTGCGGCGACGCTACCGCCAGGTGCCCGACATCGAGAAGCTCAGCGTGCGCACGGTGGGCGCGGCCCAGAAGATCTTCTTCGGGGCCGGAGCCAAGCCCCTGGTGGTGGAGGTGCTGGGGAACGACTGGGAGCGGCTGCGGTCCACGGCGGGTACGATCCTCGAGAAGATGCATCGGGTGCCTGGGGTGCGCGACGCCTCCTGGTCGCTCAAGCCGGTGAAGACCGAGTGGCTCGTAGAGATAGACCGGGAGAAGGCGGGCCGGCTGGGCCTTCCCCTGGCCGTGCTGGCTCGGGACGTGCGCACGGCCGTGTTCGGCACCGACTACACCCAGTTCCGGGACGCGGGGGACGACTACGACATCACCGTACGCCTGCGGCCCCAGGACCGGGCCGGCCGGGCCGGGCTGGAGGACCTGCGGCTCAAGACCCTCACGGGCCGGATGGTGCGGCTCAAGGACGTGGCCCGGATCACCGAGGGGGAGATCCCGCTGCAGATCGACCGCAAGAACCAGCAGCGCATGATCTCGGTGTCGGCCGACGTGGTGGGCCGGAGCCTGGGCGAGGTCACGGCCGACCTGGAGAAGATCCTGGCCGGCATGGACCTGCCCGAGGGCGTCACGGTGCGGTTCGGCGGCGACGTCAAGGAGAAGGCCGAGGCCTTCCGCGACCTGCTTCAGCTCCTGGCCCTCGGCATGATTCTCGTGTTCATGGTAATGGCGGCCCAGTTCGAGAGCCTGGTGGTGCCGTTCGTGATCTTCTTCTCGGTGCCGTTCGCCCTTACCGGGGCGTTCCTGGGCCTGGCGGTCACGGGCACGCCGCTTTCGCTCATGAGCTTCATCGGCATCATCATGCTGGTGGGGATCGTGGTGAACAACGCGATCGTGCTCGTGGACTACGCCATCCAGCTCCGGGCCCGGGGTATGGAGCTCAGGGAGGCCCTGCTCCGGGCGGGCCGCACCCGGCTCCGGCCCGTGCTCATGACCACGCTCACCACCGCGTTCGGCATGCTGCCCATGGCCCTGTCGCGCCAGACCGGCCACGAGATGTGGAACCCGCTGGGCATCGCCGTGATCGGGGGCTTGCTGGTGAGCACCCTGGTGACCCTGGGCATCGTGCCGGTGATGGGCTCGCTCCTGATGGCCCGGGCCAAGGTCAGGGAGGCCGCAGGCTAGCGCGGGGCGCGGCCACGGCCCAGCCCGGGGCGCTCCCCGCCCGATAGGCAACGAACCAGGGGCCGGCCCTTACGGGGACCGCTCCCGAATCGCGTCGATGGCGGCCTGGGCGTAGCGGCGGTACTTGCGCTGACCGAGGAACGGCTCCAGCGCCCGGATCGCGGCCGGGGACCCGATCCGGCCCAGCGTCTCCATGGCCAGGCGCACGTTGGTGGCCTTGGGGTCCTGCAGGGCCCGCACGAACACCGCCTCGTGCTCGGGGCCGCCGTGGGCCGCCAGGTTCTGCAGGGCGAAGTGGCGCACCACCGGGTTGGGGTGCTCCGCCAGAGGCGCGATTCGGGCCAGGAATCCCGGCCCTCCCCGGTCCAGCAGGATCTGCAGCGCCACGGCCTTGAGGTTCGGGTCGGGCTCATCCAGGAGCCTCCCCACAGCCCGGACGTCCCCGGCCCCCAGCGCCTCCCTGCGGTCGAACAGCACCATCACGGCCCGGACCCGGTCCCCGGCTGCTGCCCCTGGGTCGGTGGCCAACGCCAGGAAGAAGCGGGTCGAGGCGGGGCAGTCGAGGCGCTCCAGCACCTCCAGAATCCGGTCCTTCTCGGGTTGGGCCACCTCTGGGTCGGCCCACAGGGCGGCCAGGTCGGGCACCGCGTCGGCACCCAGGCAGCTCCATTCGCGCACCGCGGTGCCGGCGTGACGCCCCTGGCGCACCGCGCCAGCCAACACCTCGCGGCCCCGGGCGTCGCCCCGGGCCGCGAGCAGCGCGGCCGCCCGCAGCCGAACCCTCCACGACTCCTCCCCCAGCGCCTCGGCCAGCAGCCGGTCCGAGTCGGGCGCCCCGGCCTGCACCAGGGCCGAGAGCGCCGCGGCCCGCACCCGGGGATCCGCATCCCCCAACCCTGCCCGCAAAAGGTCGGGTGACCCGCGCCGGCGCCCCAGTGCCTCCAGTGCCGCCACCCGTACCCGGGGATCCGCATCCCCCACAGCCAGGGCCAACGCCTTTTCCGCCTCGGCCCCGGGGATCGCCCCCAGGGCCTCGACTGCCTTGCGGCGCACCCAGTAGTCCCGGTCCCCCAGCATCTCGGACAGGGGGCCTGCGGCCTCGGGCCGGCCCGTGCGGCCCAGGGCCACGGCGCAGGCGGCCTTGACCCCGAAGGCGTCCTCGGCCTCCGCCCGATAGGCGCGGGCCAGCAGCTCCACCGCCTCCGCTCCCCCCATCTCACCCAGGGCCTCCGCCGCCTTCCGGCGGGCGTTTCCGTCCGGCCCCCTGAGGTCGGCCTTGAGAGAGGCCAGGTCCCCGGCCCCCGCGGCCGTGGCCGCGAGCACCACCCACACGAGCCATCCGATCCAACCCATCCCGATCCTTTCCTACCGAAACTCCGCGCCCACATCGGTCCACGCCCGATGGTACTTGAGGTAGCGCTCCGGCGCATCCTTTGGGTGGCACACCGCGCACACGCTGCGAGCCGCCTGCTGGGGGTCCCGCAGCCGCAGGAACCGGGTGACCACGTTGGGTCCCAGGGCCCCGAACCCCGGCTTCACGAAGCTGCCGAACGGGCTCCACCGGTGGGGGTCGTGGCAGCTGACGCACTGGAGGTTCCCCGACGGCCCGGCGTTGCCCTGCCGGTCGTACAAGGGGATCAGCGGGTCCTCCCCCGTCTTGAGGGCCCAGGTGTCGGTGAGGAGCATGGGCCGCTGCAAGTAGATCGTGCCCCGCGGCGTTCGGAGGAGTTCGGCGTCCTTCATGTGGTGCTGCAGCAAAGCCCTTTGGCTCCGCACCGGCCCCCCCTGCCGGTGGCACGAACGGCACAGCCGGTTCGACGCGTAATCCCCGGCTGCGGGCTCCAGGGCCCATAGAGCCCGGTCCACCGCCCCGTGGGCGCGGTGGCAGGGCCCGCAGGGGCCCAGGGGGTCGGGGGGAGCCGTGCGCACGTCGTGGGCCGTTCCCCGCACCGCCGCCTCGGCAGGGTGACACTGCTGGCACAGAGCCCCGTCGGACGGCGGCATCCGCAGGAACCAGGGGATCCTCTCGCCTTCCCGGCTCCACGCGCCGTGGAGGTCGTGGCAGGTGGAACAGGCGAGCACCCGTCCGACCCGCCCGCCGAGGGGATCGTACAAGGGCAGGTCGCCGGCCTCCATGGACTCGGGCACCACCACGTCGACGGGGTGGGACCGGGGGCCGGTGTGGGGCCACGGCCCGCCCGACGAGGGGCCGTGGCAGCCGGTGCACTTCCGGTCGTTCCAGGTGCCGGTGGCCTCGGCTCGCAGCCTCCAGAGGGGGGGCTCGCCCTCCCGACAGTGCTGGGGATGGCACACGTCGCAGGCCGCGCCTGCTCCGCCCGATCGGGGGTCGTGTGGGCTGCCCAGGAGCGAGGCCTTGTCTCCGTGGCAGGTCAGACACAGCCGGGGCGGGTCCCGGGGCTCCATCCGGAACCCGTCGGGCCGGTGCACGTCGTGGCAGGTGGGGCAGGTCACGAACCCGAACGGGTTACGCCGACCGTCCCGATCGAACAGGGGAAGCCGCTCTCCCAGGCCCTTCCAGGCCGGAGCTCCCTTCGGGGTGTGGGCCGCCAGGCTCACCGTGTCCGTGCCGTGGCACGCCCGGCACCGGTCCTGTGCCGGCCGGGACTCCTCGTCCCCGTGGCCGGGGTGGCAGGCCAGACAGCCGGAGACCCCGCCGTGGGGGGCCCGGGCCGCCTCTCGCTTTTCCGGATGGCACGCGAGGCACAATTCCTGCCCCCCGCGGACCGGGGCCCCCGGACGGTGGGGATCATGGCAGGTGGGGCACCCCACCTCCCCCTCGGGGGCCGGTCGGCCGTTCCTCCCGAACACCGGCAGCCCCGATCGGGCCTCCGACGCCACACCCAGGTGAACCTGGCCCTTGTCGTGGCACCCGGCGCACCGGGCCGGCGGCGCGTCGGTCCCGTGGATGTCGTGGCAGGCGCCGCACCCCAGCCGGCCGCCGTGGCCGTCCCCTCCGGCGGTCTCTGGATGGCAGCCCTGACAGTTGACAGGACCGCCCTTCTCCCGATGGGCCGAGTGGCACGTGGAGCACCCGAGCACCCGCCCCCCGGGCAGGGGTACGGCCACCGGATGGGCCCCGGTGTTGGCGGGCACGAACGGGTTCTGGCCGGGATGGCAGTACAGGCACCGGACGCCGGGGCTGCCCACCAGCAGGGGGGCCACCGCCGCCCCGTGGGCCCGGTGACACGTGGCGCACACCAGGTTGCCTCCCCCTCCGAGGCCCATGCCCCGCCTGGCCAGGCTCTTCGGATCCGCAGCCACCGGCACCGGCCGGCCGTGGGGCCCGGCTCCTTCGGCCGCATGGCACGATCCGCACAGCAGATTCCGGTCGGTGGGCATCCGCAGTAGCCCCTTGGGGCTTCCTTCGGGCCGGACCGGGTTGTGGACGGCGTGGCAGTCGGTGCAGACGGGGCTCGCGGCCGGGTGGTCGCTCGGGGTCTGGGTGTCGGGATGGCACATCAGGCACGGCCGCCCCTCGGCCAGAAGGGGCTCGGACCGGTGGGGCCGGTGGCACGACCCGCACCCCGCCTTCTCGTGGAAGGGCGGTGCCGGGAGCCGGGCGTGGCACACCCGGCACAGCCCGTCCTCCCGGTCCCCGTACGGCGCCACCAGCAAGGCCCGGCCCGAGGCGCCGTGGAGGCGGTGGCAGGTGGTGCACACCACCGTGCCCCCCTCGGTCCGGCCGCCCACGGCCGAGATCCTCTCGCGAGCCTCCGGGCTCAACTCCATGCCCAGGTGCCGGTCGGCTCGGCCCGGGTGGCACGACGCGCAGGGCTCGTTTCCCCGGGGCAGCACCCGGAGCCAGCGCCGGCCGGCCTCGCCCGCGGTGTGGGGGGAGTGGCAGGTGCCGCACTCGATCCGGCCCCCGTACAGGGCGAACGGCTCGGGGGGCGGCCGGGACGCGGCCACGCCGGACGGGTGCTGGGAGCCCCGGGCCAGGATGCGCCGGCTGTCCACCACCGACCCGTTGTGGCAGGATCGGCACACCCGCTCCTGGGCCGCCTCGTCCCCCAGGATCACGGTGCGGTCCTCCCGCAGCAGCTCGAAGGCGGCCCGGTCCCGCGAGGGATGACAGGTCACGCAGGGCCAGTCGTCCACGGCCGCGGCCCGCGCCGGCGGGGACCATAGAAAGAGGCCGAGCAGCACGAGCCAGATCATTCGTCGGCCGGGGCCTCCCGCTTGAAGATGAAAAAGGCCCCGCGGACCTCCCCCTGGGGGGTGGTGTAGGGGATGGTGGTCACCAGCTCCCACCCCTCCTCCCCGGCCCGCTTGACCCGGCCCAGGTCGAGGGCCTCCTTGGGCAGCCCCCCGAACGGCTCGGGGTTGGGCACGAAGATCTGGCCGTACTCCCATCTTCGGCTCACGGCGGTTCCTCCACGGTCCATATCCGGCCTGGGGCTGCGTCGAGCACCCAGATCCTTTCCCGCCACCGCAGGCGCAACGGGTCGGCGAAGCGGATCGCTCGCCCGTCCGCCCCCATCGTCGTACCGTCCCTCGCTGGGTCGAGGAGCACCAGCGCGCCCGTCACCCCGTCCGACACCCAGACCCGGCCCTTCCCGTCCACCGCCACGCCGGTGGGCCGGGTCAGACCCGTGCCGTCCAGGTCCAGGGCGCCCAGATACGCCCCCGAAGGGTTGAACGCCAGCACCGCCGGCCCGGCCGGGTCGGTCACGTATGCTTCCCCCGCCGGCCCCAGGGCCACCGAGAACGGGGCCCGGGCCCGCTCGGACAGGTCGGTCCACGCCAGGGCCGAGCCGTCGTAGGCGAACAGCACCACCCGCCTGGGGCGACGGTCCACCACCCAGACGATCCCGTCCCGGGCGGCCATGCCCGCCGGGTCGCCCAGGGGCGGCTCCACGACCAGGGGAACGCTCCGGCGCTCCCCCCCGGCCCAAAGGGCGCACCGGAACCCGTCGCCGGTGGTATGGAGGACCAGCACGGCGCCCTCCGGCGCCGCGGCCACCGCGACCGGGCGGGCCACCCCCACCATCTCGGCGGCCCTCTCTCCTGGTCGGCCCCGGAGCACCCGGCCCGACAGGTCCTCCACCCACCACACCCTCCCGTCGCGGTCCACCGCGAACGACCGGGGCTGGTTCATGGCGGGCAGGGGCACCCGGAGCTCCCCAGCCCACGCCCCCCAGGCCCACAGGAGGAGGACCAGGACCGCGGCCCCAGCCCATCCCCCCGTCCCCCGGCCCACCCCTCCGGGCCCCCTCACCGCACCCCCTCCAGCCGCCGCAGCACCGCGAGGTCCTCCAGGAGTCGGCGACGGTAGGCGTCGAACAAGCCAGGGCCGTTCAGCCACGGGCTGCCCCTGCGGTGGCACTGCCGGCAGGCGAGCCCCCGGGGTCGGAACCGGGCTTCCGCGCCCGGCCGGTCCACGGCCTGCCACCCCTCCGGGGTCCTTCGTGCGGCAAACAGCCGGTTGCCCCGGTCCGAGAACCGCCGGACCGTGAGCCGGGGCCCGGCCAGGTGACAGACCCCGCAGCCCAGCCCCACCCGGTGCAGGTTCCGGAACGCCCGAAGGACCGGATCCCGCAGATGGGCGGCGGCCGGGTGGCAGGAAGTGCAGTACCCACCGGGCTCCGCCAGGCGGCCCCGGTCGTACGCGTGGAACGGCTCGGGCCGCGCCGCCTCGCCCCTCGGGGCCGGCCCCGCCGTCTCGGCCGACCCGGGAAGCCGAGCGTATCCCCACCCCGCGGCGGCAAGCCCTGCCACGGCGATCACCGAGACGAGCCGTCGGACCCACCCGCTAGCCACGGTCTTCCTCCAGCCGGGCCAGGATCTCCCGGGCCCGCGGCGCCACCGGGCTGAACGGGTCCTGCTCCAGGAACCGCTCCAGGGCCCTGCGGCACTCCTCGTGCCGACCGGCCCTCCGGCACACGAGGCCCAGGTTGAACAGGGCCTGGGAGTACCCCGGGTACAGGCTCAGGGCCTCCCGGTAGGCGGCCGCGGCCGTGTCCCAATCCCGGGCCCGGGCCGCGGCGTTTCCGGCCTCGAGGAGGTCCTCCACCGAGGGAGGTGCCGCCTCTGCGACGGCTTCCGGAGCTTCGGCCTCCTCGACCCAGGCCGGCCACGACCGCTCCGCAAGGGTCAGGGGCGCCCGGCCGGTGATCCAGGCGGGGTTCCAAGGGAGCTTCTCCGGGGCCAGCAACGCGAAGAACAGGTGCCATCCCAAGGGGATGAGAGCGGCCAGCCCCAGGGCGGCGTGGGTCCGCGCCGCCGTCATCAGCCCGGCGGGGCCGATCCACCGGACCGCCCAGGTCGGGTGGGCCTCGACCCAGCCGGTCACCAGCAAGGCGGGCACGACCACCGCGAACCCCAGGTATGCCAACCGCTCCTGGTGGGAGTACCGGCCCCGTCGCTCCGGCGGCCCGAACGGCGCGAGCGCCCGTAGCAGGCTTACCAGGTCCGTCGGCCGGGGGAGCAGCCCCCAGGGGTTTCTTCCCTCGAGCCACCACAGGCACACCCGGACCCCATGGAGGGCGGCCACGACCACCAGCACCGCGGCCGAAGCGCCGTGGACCAAACTGGGGTCCAGGGGCCCGAGCATCTCCGCCAAGGCCGGGGTCTCCAGGGCGGGGCCGGTGGCCAGCGCCCCGGCCATGCCGGCGATGGCGCCCAGGTGGAGCCACCGGTCCACCGGGTCGAGAACCTCCACGGTCCGCGGGCGAGGGGTCACGGCCCTCTTCCTCCCAGGGCGTGCAGGACGAGCACCAGCCCCACGGCCAGCCCCGCCCAGACCAGGGCGGGCCGCGCCCCTCCCCACACCGGCGCTGCCGGGACCCGGCGATGGTCAAACAGGGCCGAGAACCCGGGGGGCGCGCCAGGGTGGCAGGCCGCCGCGGCACAGGCGGCCCGGGCCTCCTCTCCGGCGGCCACCCCGTGCACCCCGTGGCAGTCCGTGCACCCCGGCGCCCGGGACCCGGCCTCCCGGTGGGCCCGGGCGCCGAAGGCGCCCGGCGTATCGGGGTATCTGACCACCGGGGCCTCCACCTCTGCATGGCACCCCAGGCAAGGATCGTCCGGGTTCTCGGGCCGGGCCGCCCCCCCGTGACACGCCAGGCAGGGGGGATCGACGATCCGTGCGTGGGCTCCCGAGGCCTCGGAGGCCGCCAGATCGGCGTGGCTCGCGTCGGGCACGTGACACGGCAGGTCACAGCGCACCTTGGGCTCCGGGTGGGGGAACACCTCGGCCCCCTTGTGGCAGTCGCCGCAGGCCAGGCGGCCGTGGACTCCGGTCTGGTAGACCTCGGAAAGGACCCACAGGGGCCGGCCGGTCGTGCCGAACCCGGGCACGCCGTGGCACTCGAGGCACGGGTCGGGCCCGGCGGCGACCGCGACCGCGGCCCACGCCGCCAGCGCGATCCCCACCAGGCCCCCGAGCCGCCACGCCCTACTCGATCTCGAACAGAACGTCCACATGGATCTCCGCCTCACGGCGTTCGAACGGCCACGACTCCACACTCTTCACCACCGCGTCCACGAACGGGGCGTAGAGTTCCTGTTCCTCCCGGCTGGCCGGGGCCTTGAGCTGGGTCTTCACGATCCGTCCCGTGCGGTCGGTCCACACCCGGTACCACACCCGGCAGATCCCCTTCTGCAGCTCCCGGCGGTGGAACCGCAGGTCCGGGTACGAGATGGGGGGGTGAAGCTCCTCGATGGAGGTGGGCGGATACGAGACCACGGTGACCCGGATCCGGGGGTCCAGATACCCCTCCCCCCCCGGGCCGTCCCCGGCACTGACAGGGCCCGCTCCCACGACCTCCTGCTCCCCGGATGCCGCCCCCTGGTCCGCGCCCAGGGCCCTGCGCCGGGCCTCCAGCTCGGCCAGCACGGCGGACCACTCGTCCGGCTTCGGCTCGGGCGCGACCTGCTCCGGCCGCGGAGGGGCCGGGGGCCGGGGCTCGGCCCGGCTCTCGGCCACCGGAGCCCCGGGCCTCCGGACCTGGGGCTCGGGAAGGCCCGGCCGGGGCTGCACCCCTGCCGGCGGCCCAGGGGCGGGCGCCGGCACGGACGCCGCAGGCGCCGGGGCGGACCGCGCTGTCGTCGGCGCGGGCCGCGGGGCCGGTGCGGGTTTGGCCGCCCCCGTGCCCGGCCTGGGCGGGGGCTCGGGCCGGGGCGGAGGCGGCGCGTAGGGCCTGACCCGCATGACCCTGCGGATCCGAGCCCTCTCGAGCACGGGCCGGTACGGCACGTCGGGCCCCCACAACAGCAGGGCGTGCACCCCCAGTGCCAGCACCAGCCCCAGGGCGATCCCGAACCGGTGCAGCCGGGCGTCCCGGGGATCGGCGCCCGACCCGTGCCTCACCCGCCGTCCCCCTTCTCGGGCACCGTGGGCAGCGCCACGTCGGTGATGCCGGCCTGGATCAGCTCGTCCATGACGTCCGCCACCCGGCCGTACGGCACCCGCCGGTCGCTCCGGACCACCATGGGTCGCCGGGGGTTCCGGCGGCGGGCCTCCTTGACCCGCGGCCCCAGGTCCTGGAGCTCCACCGGCTCGCCGTCCAGGTGCACCGGCCCCTCGGCCGGGATCGTGATCACCATCTCCCGCACCTCCACCGGCTCCCCCACCTCGGTCTCGGGCAGCTCGATGAGGAGCCCCCGGTCCACGCTGAACACCGTGGTCAGCATGAAAAAGATGATCAGCAGGAACGCGATGTCGGCCATGGAGGCCATGGGGACGCCCTCGTCGTCCGGGGGGAGACGGCGCTTAAATCTCAAGGTACTCCCCTCCGATCTCGTAGCGGGCCAGGCTCTTGGCCTGCCGCTCCTCGGCCTCCTCCAGCGCCTCGAGGAACCGGATCGACCCTTCCTCCAGCTCCATCACGAACCGGTTCACCTTGCCCACGAACAGGGCGTGACAGAAGAAGGCCGGGATCGCCACCGCCAGGCCGGCGGCCGTGGTGATCAGGGCCTCGGAGATGCCCAGGGCCACGTTGGCGGGGTTGCCCAGCCCGGCCCGGCCCATGGCCTCGAACGCCTTGATCATGCCGGAGACCGTTCCGAAGAACCCCACCAGCGGAGCCGTCTTGGCCACGGCCTGGAGGAACACCAGTCCCCGTTCCAGCTTGGACACCTCCAGGTTCCCCCGCGCCTCGATCGCTTTCTCCACCTCGGTCCGGCCCCGCCGGATCCGCTCGAGGCCCGCGGCCAGGATCCGGGCCATGGCCCCCGTGCCCCGGCGGGCCATCTCGAGGGCCTCCTCGTACCGCTGCGCCTCCAACGCCGCGGCGATCCGGGCCGTGAACGCCTCGGTGTCGGTGCGGGCCCGGTACAGCACGAGCAGCCGCTCCACGATCACGGCGAGCCCCGCCACCGACAGGGCGGCGAGCACCCACATGGTCGGTCCGCCCTTCTGAAACAGCTCCCACATGTGTCAAACCCCTGGAGAATCGAAGAAACCGGTTCCTGGTCGTTGGCTCTTGGTCGTTGGTGCCGGGGCCTTCGGCCCGCCGAACGGCACTCAAAAGCTTCCCAGCCTCCTAGCCTCTTTCAGTCGTACCGTGCGTGGCACGGGGTACACAGCTCGGCGAAGCTGGGCACCCGCCATCCCTTCTCCTCGCCGGCCCCCAGGGCGGCCTCGCCCTTCACCGCCCCCTTCTCGTGGGGGTTGTGGCAGGTGGTGCACACCACCTGGTCGTCGTAGAGCGGCAGCCGAACCCGGTGGCGCTCCTCGTACGCCCGGAGCTTCTTGAGCATGGGCTCGGGCATCTCCACCAGGTGGTTCACGGTGGGATGGGGGCCCGGGTCGTGGCACCCCATGCACAGCTCCACCGGCGAGTGCAGGAACTCGAGGGTTCCCGGCCCCTCCTCGCCGGGGCGGCGGCGGTGGCAGAACACGCAGCTCGTGCTCACCAGGCGGCCGTCGTCGGTGACCTGGTCGTGGGGGTTCAGAGCCCCGTCGCCGGCCCGGGGGTGGCACCGGTAGCAGAAGTCGGTGGGGGTCACGTAGGGGCCGCCCCGGAGGAACCGGGGGTTCTTGGGGTCGATGTCCCCGCCGCACACCTCGTCGTGGCACGTGGAGCAGGTCAGCCGCCCCTTCTCGTCCAGGGGGAAGTCCTGGAAGTCCATGGGAAAGGTGCGCTCGGACGACGCCACCCCCACGGGATGGATCTCCTCGTGGCCGCCGGTGTGGCACCGCACGCACCGGGCCGTGGCGTCGGGGTCCAGGAACACCACCTCTGTTCCGGGCTCGGGCTCGCCCGGGTGGCAAGCCCGGCAGCCGGCCCGGTTGCCGTGGACGAGGCTCGCTCGGCTCTTGGCCGCGAAGACGAGGTAGGCCTTGCGAACCACGGCCGGCCCCACGTCCTGTTCGTGCATGTCGTGGCACGTGGCGCACGTGGGGCTTCCGTCCACCAAGGGCAGGCCGGCGGATTCAAAGTCCGCCGTCGCGTCCGGGGCGTCGGCCAGAACGGTGGGGTGGCGGGCGGCAGCCTCCGGGTGGCACAGGCCGCAAGCCGACGCAACCTCGCCACGGCCCACGCCCCCCCCGTCCAGCGTGCGGAAGGACATGGCCTCAGGCGGGGTCTGGTTGGGGTCCTGGAGGTGGCAGAACAGGCAGGCGATACCGGTGTGGGGGTTCTTGGGCCGCTCGGCCACGGCGGTTGGTGCACCGGCCTCTAGCCGGGAGCGCGCCGCCTCCAGCCCCTCGTCGTCGGGGGACACCACCACGAAGAACCGGAAGGTCTCGTCCTTGTGGCACACCCGACAAGTCTTGGGCAGCAGGTCGTGGGCCGGATCGGAGGGCTCCACCAGGCGGTACGCCACCTGGCCCGCCCAGGCGGACGACCCGCAGGCGAGGGTCAGACACGCGACGGCCAGGAGCGTTCTCATCCGGCGCGGTTCCTCACGGGAGGGAACGTCCGCCGTCGCCCCTGGCCTCGGGCCCCGAAACAAAAACCGGCGAGGGAAGGGTGGTCGGGACGACTGGATTCGAACCAGCGACCTTCTGCTCCCGAAGCAGACGCGCTACCAGACTGCGCCACGTCCCGACGCTTCCGCTCACCGTTGTATCCGGCGAACGCCGGAAGGCGGATTTTAACCACAACGTCCCTTCCGTTTCAAGCTCTGCGCGCGTCCCTCCCCACCCCAACGCGTACATGGGCCGCTGTCAGGCCCCCTTCGGTGTCCACCAACAGATATCGGGCCGCGTCCCCGCCCCCCGCACGGCCCGGGTTCAGAAGCGCCCGGTCCCCGATCCGGCGGGCCAGGGGTTCGTGGGTGTGCCCCACCAGGAGCACGTCGGCCTCCACAACCTCGAACGCCGCCTGCAGCTGCTCCTCCGGCGTCGCCCCGTCCAGGGGCTGCCAGGCAGGGCTCCGGGGGTCGGCGTGGCAGAACGCCAGGCGCGTGTCCCCGTCTTGTACCTGGATCCACGCCGGAAGTTTCTCCGCGTAGGAACGGACCTCGGCCGGGGCGTCGGCCAAGGGCTCGTCGGCCTCTCCCCGCACGGCCACCACACCGGCCTCGCCCAGGCGGGCGACGAGGGCCGCGTCCTCGGGGCCGCCCAGGGCGTCGCCCAGCAGGAACACCGCCTCGGCGCCCCGGCGGGCCGCATCGTCCAGGATCGCATCGAGGGCCCCGAGGTCGCCGTGGAGGTCCGCCAGGACCGCGATCCTCACCCAGACTCCCCCTTGAGATGCCGCAGGGCGTCCATGCCGGCCACCGCCCCGTCCCCCACGGCCGTGGCCACCTGGTGGAACCGGCGGCGCCGCACGTCACCCACCGCATACACCCCGGGCACGTTGGTCTCGCAGTCCTCCCCCACCACCACGTAGCCCTGGTCGTCCAGGTCCACCACCCCCTGCAGGAAGTCCGTGCCCGGCCGCTTGCGGCCCGAGAAGATGAACACCCCGTCCACCGCGAGGTCGCGCATCCGGCCGCTCGAGCGGTCCTCGATCCGAAGGCCCGTGACCCCCTGCTCGTCGGCCAGCACCTCCACGGGCCGGGCCCGGGGCACCACCTCCACGTGGGGGTGCGCCAGCAGCTCCCGACGCAGGTCGCTGGTGGGCTTCAGCTCGGCGCCGGGGATCACCAAGTACAAGGGCTCTGCGAACCGGCTCAGGAAATGGGCTTCCTCCATGGCCCAGTCGCTCGCGCCCACCAGGGCCACGGGCCGGCCCCGGTACAGGGCGCCGTCGCAGGTGGCGCAGTAGGACACGCCCCGGCCCAGGTACTCCTCCTCGCCCGGGATGCCCAGGCGCTGGACCAGCCCGGTGGCCACCACCACGACCCGGGCCTGGAACGGGAACCCGGACACCACCACCTCCTTGGCCCCGTCGCGGTCCACCCGAAGCGCCTCGACCCGGCCGAACTGGATCTCCAGCCCGAACTTCCGGGCCTGCTGCTCCATCCGGTCGATCAGATCCCGGCCGCTCAGGCCGTCGGGAAACCCCGGGTAGTTCTCCACGTGGGAGGTCTGGGCGATCTGGCCCCCCAGGAGCGCTTGCTCCAGCAGCAGGGTCTTGCGGCCCGCCCGGGCCAGGTACATGCCGGCGGTCAGCCCGCCCGGCCCTCCCCCGATCACGATGGCGTCGTACGCTGCGCTCATGGTTCCTTCCAGTAACTTCGTCTACGGTCAACGGTCGTCGGTCTGGGGCCTTCGGCCCTAAGCAGCTAGGCGGCCAGGCGGCTCTCGAACCGCGCCAAAGCTCGGGGGCATGGGAGCTGGTGGAGAGCCGCGTGCGGCTCCGGTTCACCTTTCCGGGTTCTCGGCCCGGTACTCGTTGGCGAAGGTCCGGGCCAGGTCCCGGACCGTCCGGAGCACGGCGTCGGGGGCCCGGCCGCTCATCTGGGCGAGCACCGCCGCGCGGCGCCAGGTCGCGGCCCGCGACGCGCCGCCCCGGGCCAGCCCCACCTCCTCCTCCAGGGCCAGCTCCACCGCGCACGCGAACATGCCCGCGCCCCGGAGCTCCGTGGCCCACACCCGCGCCACCAGCCCGGGCCCGGCACCCGTGCCGGGCCGGATGCCGGCGGCCTCCATCTCCTCGCGCACGGCCCGGGCCAACGCCTCCTCCGTGAGGCCCCGCCGGGCCAGCGCAGCGGGAACCTCGGCCGCGGTCACGCCGGGCGGTTCAAGACCCCGCAGGGGTTGGCCCCAAGCCGGGACCGCCATCCACCCCCACACCGCCCACGCCAGCAGAACCGCGCGTCCCATCGGCGCCCCTCCTTTCCTCGGTGGCCAGATACACCGTCTGGGTGGGAAACGCGAACTCCACCCCGGCCTCGGCGAACACCCGCTGGATGCCGTGGAGCACCTGGTTGCCGTACCGGAGCGAGGCGGCCCAGTCGGGCAGGTGGGCCTGGAACCACACCCGGATCACCTTGGAGTACCGGTCCAGGCGATCCAGGTAGATCCAGCACATCTGGGGGTTCACCTCGGGCAGGCCCAGCACGTGGGCCCGCAGCCGCTCCACCAGGTCCTGGAGGCGCTCCGGATCCACGTCGTAGGGCACGTCCAGGTCCCACTTGTACATGAACTTGGTCCGGCCGAAGTAGTTCTTGACCGCGCCCTTGACGAACTCGGCGTTGGGAAGGGACACGGTGGTCATGTCGGAGAAGAGCTCCAGGTAGGTCCGGAACAGCCCGATCTTCCTCACCGTGCCCGACCACGGGCCGAAGGCGATGAAGTGGCCCTCGTCGAAGATGCCGGTTCCATAGATGTACAGCCGCCCCACCAGGTTCGCCAAGGGCTCCTTGACCGCCACCACCAGCGCGATGCCGCCGATGCCCAGGCTGGCCCAGATCGCCTTCAGGTCCACCCCCAGATTCGAGAGCACCGTGAGCAGGCCCAGGATCCACAGGACCATGGTGGAGATCTCGCGGACCTGCTTCTCCACCCGGGCCACGGTGCGACGCCGATCCTCCAGGTCGTCCACGGCCTGGGACTCGAGCCGTTCCAGGTAGGCCCGCCCCCCCAGCTCCACCAGCCCCTGCACGAACCGGATCGCGATCGCGAAGAAGAGCACCAGGGCCACCACCAGCAGGCCCCGGTCGATCCATCCGGAGAACGGCTCGACCACGGCCAGGTTCGACTTGGCCAGCCACAGCCCCCCCAGGAGCGCCAGGTGCACGGCCGGCGCCAGCACCCGGCCCACCACCAGGTCGTCGAGCCGGGTGCGGCTCTTCTCGGCCCACCGGCCGAGGTAGCGCTCGAGCACGAACCGGCCCACGCGGCCCACCACGACCGCTGCGATCACCAGGCCGGCGGAGACCAGGTAGTCTTTGACGGTGTTTCCGAGAACGGTGGTGCTCCAAAGGTCCATGGGGATCCGGCCGGGATGGGGGGGGTGGGAGACCAATGGAGATTTGTACCGGAAAGCGGCCGCAACGTCCAGGAGCCCCCGACTCATACCGAGTTGCGGTCAAAGCCATCAGACCCCTGAACCGGCGGGGCAAGGGGCCTGGTTCCGGCCGTGCGTGAGTGCAGCATCCGACTTACGCCGCACCCGGCACTCAGCCCTATGCTCCTTGGGCGCTGGAAAAACGAACGTTGACAAGGCATGTTCGGGATTGTCGCGAGGCAAACATCGGCTGAGTGCCGGGTGCAGCGACTGTAGGAGCCACGCCCGGCGCTCCACCAGCCCCTTGCCCCGCCCCCCCGGATGGATCTTGCTTTGAACGCAACTTGGTATAAGGGGCTGCGCCCGGCTCTCTGGCAGGCCCCATCGGTTCAGGGGTCCGAGGGCCTTCAGCGCAACGTGACATTACCCCCGGTCCCGTTGCACCCTCCGGGCGATGGGCACGTCCGCCTCGGGCATGGGGAACGAAAGGAGCTCGTCCGGGCGGGCCCAGAGCACCTGCTGGCCGTGGAGACCCCGGGGCTCCCCCGAGACCAGGCGGCAGGCGTAGGCGGTCATGCGGACGGCGATGTGGGGGTAGCGGTGCTTCACCGTGAGCAGAGCCTCGCCCACCTCGACCTTGATCCCCAGCTCCTCCTGGAGCTCCCGGGCCAGGGCCGCCTCGGGCGCCTCCCCGGGCTCCACCTTGCCGCCGGGAAACTCCCACAGGCCGGCGTGGGCCCCCCGGGGCCGCCGGGCCAGGAGCACGTGCCCGTCGTCCCGGCGGATCACCGCCGCGACCACGGGCACCCAGGGGTAACTTCGGTCGTCGGTCATCGGTCAGGGCCTTCGGCCCGCTGGAAAAAGCTAGAAAGCTAGTTTCCAGTTTCTAGTCTCTAGCCGGCCCCGCAGGGGCCTTCCCCGCTCACGTGCGCAGCTCCGGCAGGTCCTTGAAGTAGTCCAGGGCCTCGGGGTTGGCCAGGGCGTCGCGGTTCTTCACCTCCTCGCCGTGCACGATCTTGGTGACCGCGATCTCCACCTTCTTGCCGTTCAGGGTCCGGGGGATGTCGGGCACCTGGATCACCTTGGCCGGCACGTGGCGCGGGGTGCAGTTGGTGCGGATCTGGGTCTTGATCTTCTTGACCAGGACCTCGTCCAGGGTGAGCCCGGGCCGGAGCACCACGAACAGGATCACCCGGACGTCGTCCTCCCAGTTCTGGCCGATGACCAGGGAGTCCACCACCTCGTCTAGGGCCTCCACCTGGCGGTAGATCTCGGCGGTGCCGATCCGGACCCCGCCCGGGTTCAGGGTGGCGTCGGAGCGGCCGTACACGATCACCCCGCCCCGGGGCGTGATCTCGATGTAGTCGCCGTGGCGCCACACCCCGGGGAAGTACCGGAAGTAGGCGTCCAGATACTTCTCGTTGCCCGGGTCGTTCCAGAAGTAGATCGGCATCGAGGGGAACGGCGCCGTGCACACCAGCTCGGCCTTCTCGCCCACCACCGGCTTGCCCTCGTCGGTCCAGGCCTCCACCTTCATGCCCAGGCCCCGCTTCTGGATCTCGCCCGCGTACACCGGGTCGATGGGGGAGCCCAGCATGAAGCACGAGATGATGTCGGTGCCGCCGCTGATCGAGGCGAGCTGGAGGTCCTTCTTGACCTCGTCGTACACCCATTCGAACCCGTCCTCGGACAGGGGCGAGCCCGTGGAGCACACCGTGCGCAGGGCGGACAGGTCGAAATCCCGGCCCGGGTGCACGTCGGACTTCTGACACAGGCTGATGTACTTGGCGCTGGTGCCGAACACCGAGAGCCCCTGCTCCTCGGCCATCTTCCACAGCACGTTCATGTTGGGGTGGGCCGGGCTGCCGTCGTAGAGCACGACCTTGGCCCCCACGAACAGGGCGCTCACCAACCAGTTCCACATCATCCACCCGCAGGTGGTGAAGTAGAAGATGGCGTCTCCGGGCTTGAGATCGGTGTGGAGGATGTGCTCCTTGGCGTGCTGGAGCAGGGTACCGCCCGCCCCGTGCACGATGCACTTGGGCACGCCCGTGGTGCCCGAGGAGTACATGATGTAGAGAGGATGGTCGAACGGGAGCTGGGCGAACTCCACCTCGGTCGCGTCGTTGGCGAGCGCGTCGGCCCACAGCACCCCCTTGCCGCCCAGAACCGAGAGGTCGGGACTGTCGGACACGAACGGCACCACCACGATCCTCTCCACCGCCGGGATCTCCCGGGCCACCTCGGCCACCCGGGCCAGGGAGTCGAAGGCCTTGCCGTTGTAGAAGTACCCGTCGCAGGTCACCAGCACCTTGGGCTCGATCTGGCCGAACCGGTCCATCACTCCCTTGAACCCGAAGTCCGGGCTGCACGAGGACCAGATCGCGCCCATGCTGGTGGCCGCCAGCATGGCCACCACGGTCTCAATCCGGTTCGGCATGAACCCGGCCACCCGGTCGCCCTCCCGCACCCCGGCCTCCCTCAGGAACCGGGCCATGCGGGCCACCATCCCGTACAGCTCGGCGTAGGTGACGCGGGAGTGCTCCTCGCCCCCCTCGCGCACGAACACCAGGGCGGGCCGGTCGTCCCGGTGACGCAGCAGGTTCTCGGCGAAGTTGAGCCGGGCGCCCCGGAACCACTTGGCCCCGGGCATCACCGGGTTTTCGAGCACGGCCTCGTAGGGGGTGGAGTGGCGGATGCCCACGAACTTCCACACGCTCTCCCAAAACGCCGGGATGTCGCGGACGGACCACGCGTACAGGTCGTCGTAGGTCTTGCAGTCGAGCCCGTGCTGCTCGTTCACCCACCGCATGAACCGGGTGAGGTTGGCCTGCTCGATCCGCTCGGGAGACGGGGTCCACAACAGCTTTGCCATGGCGGGGTTCCTCCTGTTCGGGGGCAAGGATCAGGGTCCGAAAGATCGGATCATGGTAAACGAAGTTTGACGATAACCAAACCCCCTGCCGGTAGCAAGGGGGAAAGGGGGCTTCCGGCGCCGGCCGTTGACAGACCACCTGCCCGAGGCTATCCGTTACGTACCCGTAAGTCGAGGGTGCGGATCTCGTGAGCCCCAAGCCAGGGCCCTCACCGATGTTGCGGGGTAGCACCCCGCGGAAGGAGGTTTTGTCATGAGACGATCCGCAAAGCGGGGCTTCGCAGCGACGGTGCTGGCGGCACTCCTCATGGTAGGCTGTGGCGGGGGGGCGGATGGAGGCGGTGATACAGGGGACGAGACGACGGAGGTGACCGAGAGCTCCGCCAAGGAGATGGCCGGGGCTCTCGCCGACAGCACGAACATCCTGAGAGGGCTGGCAGAGGTCAGCGCGAGCGTGCTCGAGGAAGCGGGGGGTGCCATGGAAGCAGGAGGCGGCCTGGGGCGTCCGGCAGGAGTTCAGGTCACGATCCCGGTGAACTCGGTGTGCAGCCAGGGGGGCTCCGCGAGTCTGACCGCAAGTGACGTGGCGCCCGAGAACGAGTTCTCGTCTGGTGACCAGCTCTCGGTCCTCTTCGAGAACTGCGCGATGGGCGGGGTCGGCGACGCCGTCACGCTGAACGGAACCATGTCCATGACAGCCGGGAGTACCGTCTTGGGAACCTTCGGCTCGCCCCCGTTCCAAATCGGGGTCACCATCTCGTTCGAGGGCTTCTCGTTTCAGACATCCACCGAATCCGGCTCGGTGAACGGATCCTTCACCTTTACCCTCGCCAGCGACGACGGCGATGCCGTGATGTTCACCCTCGCCAGCGACCACTTGACCATAACGGAAAACGGAACCACGGAAACGCTCTCCGATTTCTCGGTAACCCTGGGGGTTACCCAGTCCACCGAGGCGTACTCCTTCAGTCTCGATGGCACCCTCCAGAGCGAGAGGATCAGGGGGGTCTCCGTGGAGACACTCGACCCGTTCGAGGGCACGGGCAACGACAACCCGACCTCCGGAACCATGGTCATCACGGACTCCTCGACCGGAGCGGAGATCACGTTCCAGGTGGTGGACGACGTCAACGTGGACCTGCTCGTGGACAAAGATGGAGACGGGGCCACGGACTTCACCGTTCATACCACCTGGGACGAGCTCGAAGGAGCGTGATCGCGGTGCAGCAGACAGTGCAGGCACAACGAGGGCCCCTTTCGGGGCCCTCTCTTTCGCCTGGGAACCTCCGCCGCCCGTCTGCGAGGCCGCGCTGGCGGAAGGGGGGAGGATCTCAGAGCTGGGCGAGGAGCCTCGCGCACTTGTCCGCGACGGTGTAGGACGACTCGTCCGAACCGGGCATGGTGGCCCACCCCTGATTCTTCACGAACTCGGCCCTTCCCCACAGCTCCAGCTTCTTCATGTCCTCGAGGCGCTCGTCCTTGTCCGGGTCCTGGAGGAACTGGGCCACGCAGATGGGTGCCAGGCTGTCGGTAACGGCGGTGGCGGCCATGTCCCTGGCCATCTTCTCCGCGGTTGGACCCCTTACCCAACCACCGACCCCGAAGCCGATGATCGACACGGCGATCGCCCCACCCGCGGCGCCCCACAAGCAAAGCTTTGCCTTTCCCTTCCAATCGGTTCGTTCGTTTTCCTTCCAATCCATTTGGTCGCCTCCTGGCGGGGGGGCATCAACAGAAACAAATAAGAAAACAAAGACTGCAAAGGCCGGCCTGCCGCCTTCGCGCAGCCACAAAAAAAGGAGACGCGGAACCAATGTTCCCCGAGGTCTCCCCGTTATCGGATCTTATGCTACTCTTTACACTAGCAGCAAAACATTAATTGTCAAGCATTATTGCACCGAATTTCTCGACACACACGATTCTTTTCCAAAAACTTATCTTTTTGTTCGTGTTGGCGGAGGCTCGAAAACACATCAGAGTCTTCAGAAGAATCGAGGTCATGGGTCTGGAGAGAAGGGATCCTTCCCTCACGCATCCTCATCGGCCAACCGCCCCCTCATCCGTTCGAAAACCGGTGGCCGATCTCCGGGAGGAACCTGGACCAGGAGACCCGGCGGTTCGGCACCGGCCAGACAGCTCAAGGGCAGGACGGCCAAATCGTCGGACGGGTGTTTTCAGAAAACGCCCCATTGGACGCCTTTTCTCGCTTGACACCTCGGGAATCGATCGGGTAGCGTACCGGCCGCCCTGGGGGGGTGTGTTCCGTGTGGTTCGTTTCATGGGGCTTGCCGTGATCCCCACAAAAGGAGGAGAAGCCATGAGAAAGCTGCTCGTCGCCGCCGTCGCCGTGGTTCTGGCCGCTCCGGCTGCCTGGGCCTACGGTCCTCACGACCCGAACTGCGTGGAGTGCCACTCCATCCACTACGCCAAGGGCCGGGCGATCCTGGCCGTGGCCCCCAACACGGCCGAGAAGAACCCCGCCACCGGCAAGAGCGCCGCGGACGACGCCGCCCTGTGCCTCGGCTGCCACAACGAGGACGAGGGCATCATCCCGATCCACCTGGCCCAGACCCACCCCGTGGGCATGAAGCCCAAGAAGGTGAAGGTGCCGGCCGATCTCCTCCGCAAGGACGGCACCCTGGGCTGCACCAGCTGCCACAACCCCCACCCCTCGAACCCCAACTACAAGTACCTGAGGGGCACCGTGGCCAAGGGCAGCGAGCTGGGCAAGTTCTGCGCCATCTGCCACGGCGACAAGGTGGACAAGGGCGCCTTCGCCAAGGCCCCGTCCAAGAAGAAATAGACCCCACCGGCAAACACACGCCAAAGGAGGGCTTCGGCCCTCCTTTTTTCTTTGCCGGTGCCGGCTGCCGCGGGGGCCTGGCATCGGGCCCGGCTCCCCTGCTACGCTTGGTCCCTCGGCCGTGTGTGAGGGGGGCGGCAGCCTGCCGGGGAGGAGATCCCGTTGCCTCAGAAAAACCGTACCGTCAAGAGCCTCCGCCAGCACCGGGACTCGGAGGTCGAGTTCGTGGACCTGTTCCGCCTGGGCGCCCTGTCGAGCGCGGTGAGCTCGCGGGGTGACCGGTACCTGCGCCTCACCCTCGAGGACCGAACCGGGGCCATCGAAGGGTTTGTATGGCAGGACGTGGAGCTCTACGAGAAGGCTGCGTCCCCGGGCGACGTGGTGGAGGTGAGCGCCCGGCTCCGTACCCACCGGGGGCGGCCCCAGCTCCACGTCACGTGGCTCCGGCGCCTGGATGAGGACGAGCGGGCCCAGGTGGACATGGCCGACCTCCGGCCCGGCCTCGACCGCGATACCGTGGCAGCCTGCTGGAAGCGGGTGGAGTCCGCCGTGGCCGAGATCGCCCACCCGGCGCTGCGGCAGCTGGTCCGGGCCTATCTGGACGACCCGGCGTTCCGCAGGGTGTTCGAGGAGTCCCGCGCCGCCAAGTCCATGCATCATGCGTACGCCGGGGGGCTCCTGGAGCACACGGCCACCCTGCTCGATCTGGTCCGGGCCGTCACCGGGGTGTACGGCGCCGGGCTGAACCGCGACCTGCTGGTGGCCGGTGCGTTTCTCCACGACGTGGCCAAGATCCACGAGTTCGAGGACGTGAGCGGCGAGTATACGGACGCGGGCCGGCTGGTGGGTCACATCGGTCTCGGCGTGGCCGAGATCGACCGACGCACCCGGGAGATCCCCGGGTTTCCCGAGGATCTGAGGCTCCACCTCATGCACCTGGTGCTGGCCCACCACGAGCGGGCGGATTGGGGCTCGCCGGTGAAGCCCCAGACCCTGGAGGCTCTGGTGCTCCACCACCTAGACCTCCTGGACGCGCGGGTGGGCGGCGCCCTGTCCTGGATCGATCAGGAGGGGGTCGCGCCCGGTCAGTGGACCGGGTTCTGGCGGAGCGGGGAAACCCAGCTCCAACGGACCCCCGCCTTCGAGACCCAGCCCCCGGCGGTACCGTCGATGCAGGAGATCGAGCAGCAGATGTTGCGGGCGTCGGACCCCCAGGGGGAGCCCTCAGGAGAGGGCGAGCCCGGGACCGGTACGACCGAGCCCCCCGTCAAGTCCGTCCGTCAGACGACCCTGTTCTGAACTTCGGTCGTTGGTCCTCAGTCGTTGGTCGTTGGTTGTTATTAACCCGGTGGATAAACAGGCGCTATCGCTCCCTGCTCGGCGGGGCAAGGGACCTGCCGGAGAGCCGGGCGCGGCCCCTTCGCTCGCCGCGCAGCGCCTCCGACGCTCGGACCGCGAAACGGTTCGGATTCCACCGAGTTGTCAGGAAACCAGCTCTTCGGTCCCATGCCTGCGCGGCGAATCTCATGCCCGGCTTCGCGCCCGGCCGGAGGCAGGTCCCTTGCCCCGCCCTCCGAGGTGACGCGCCTATTTTGTCGCCGGGTTAATAGTCGAAAAACCGTGAGCCCCGGGCCGACGCCGAAACCTCGGGGGGCATGGGAGCTGGTGGAGCGCCGGGCGTGGCTCCGACAGTCGCGGCATCCGGCACTCAGCCGATGCTCCCATCGCCGATGGACCTTGAAGCTGCCTCGCGAACTACCCGGGGCTAGCTGCTGTCCACTGAATTCTGACCGCCGAACACGTAAACCCCTCCTGGTCCACCTCCGTCTCAAGAAGTAGCATGGGCCGGACACCCGCCCCTTTCCGGTGCACCATGGACGACGCATGGACGACGCCCGGTTCGAACGAATGGTCCTGGAGGTGCAGGACAAGGCCCTGCGGCTCGCCCACGGGTTCCTCGGCGACTGGGACGACGCCCGGGACGCCGTGCAGGAGGCCCTGGTCAAGGCGTACCGCCGCAGGCACACCTTCCGGGGCGAGGCGGACCCGGCCACGTGGTTCTATCCGATTCTGACGAATCACTGTCGGGACCGGCTCCGGCGGCGCAGGGTGCGCTCGTTCCTGCTGCCCTGGCGCGGCCGGGGCGACGACGGGAGTTCGGACGCCCCGCCCGAGCTCCAAGCGCCCTCCCCGGATCCATCGCCCGAACGCGAGGCCCAACGGGGAGCGTTCCGCCGCGCCCTGCTCCGGGCGTTGAAGACCCTGCCGGCCCGGCAGCAGGAGGTGTTCCGGCTGAGGGCCCTGACCGGCCTCTCCGTGGCTGAGACCGCCTCCGCCCTGGGGATCAGCGCTGGGGCGGTCAAGGCGCACCTGTTCCGGGCCACCCAGGCCCTTCAGAAACAGCTGGCGGAGTGGAACGAGGGGTTTCGATGAGCCGACCACAGCCCTGCCCCGAGTACGCGGACGCCCTGAGCGAGGCGGTCTGGGGAGACCGGGTGAATCCCGGATGGGAGACCCACCTCCGGGAGTGCCCCCGGTGCCGGGAGGCGTGGGAGGAGGCCCAAGCGTTCTGCCAGCGGGTGACCGCGACGGCCGAACCCGTTCCGGACCGCGCCCGCAGAGGCCTTGCGGAGGAGGTGTTCGCCCGGACCACCCGCCGGGTCCCGGCCCGGCGGGCCGGCTGGGCCTGGGTCGGGGGCGCCGTGGCCGCGGCCGGTGCCGCCTTCCTGGTGCTCCGGCGGCAGACTCCCACCGCCCTTCCCGAGGACCCCGGGATCGACTTCGCGGGGGTGGACCTGGAGGTGCTGGAGAACCTGGACCTCGCCGAGAACCTGGACCTGCTCGAGGTCCTCGACGCCCTGGAGGCTCTGGACGATGCCGGATAGCCCGACCCCTCCCCCCGAACCCACGCCGGAGGAGATGGAGGAGATCCTCAAGGACCTGGACTTCTTTCTGGCCATGGACGAGGCCGAGGCCGTGCCCCTGGAGGCGGCCGACCGCGCGGAGGAGACCGATGACGACTGAACGGATCGGGCGGCGGGAGGCCCTGGCCCGATTGGCGACCCTGGGCGGTCTGGTGCTGGTCGCTCCCCGGCCCGCACCAGGGGCCGAGCCCCCCCTCAAAACCCGGTGGGACGCCCTGAGCCCGGAGCAGAAGGCCCGGGTCCTTCGAAACTACCGCCGATGGAAGAGCCTGAGCCCCGAGGAACGCCTGCGCATCCGTCGCCGGTACAAGAGGTGGAAGGCTCTGACCCCGGAGCAACGGGCGTTCATCCGCCGCAACCTCGACAAGATCCGGGCCATGTCGCCGGAGGAGCGCCGGGCCCTGGCCCGCCGGCTCCGGCGCTGGCAGAGCCTGCCCCCGGAGAAACGGCGCGAGTACCGCCGCCGGCTCGACCGCCTGATGCGAATGCCCCCGGCGGAGCGACGTCGCACCCTCGACATGTTGCGGCGGTGGCGCAGCCTCACTCCCCGGCAGCGCGACCACATCCGCCGCCGCCTGCGACGGCGTTGAGAGGAAGCTGGAAGGCTTTGGAGGCTAGAAGGCTAGGAAGCCCAAAAAAACATCCGTGATCTCCCAGCGTTACAACCATGGCCACGCCTCTTTGGCATCACCGCGGGGGTTTTTCTAGTCTCCAGTTTCTAGTCTCTAGTCTCTATACGGCCCCGCAGGGGCCTGATGGGGCTTCCCAGGGAGCTGCGGCACGGTAGACTGGACGGAGGCGCCCGGGCCTCCTTCGTGTCGGCGGCCCGGAGCGTATCCCCAACGGGCGCGGAAGGCTCTGATGGCTGCATGGCTCGCCGATGCGGTGACCTGGGTCCACCTGGGATGGGTGGGGTTCCTGGTGCTCGGAGCGATCCCGGGGTGGCGGTGGCCGTGGATCCGGTGGCTCCACCTGGCCGGGCTCGCGTTCGCCGCCTGGATCGTCCTGGGAGGCCGGCTGTGCCCCCTGACCCTCCTCGAGCACTCCTTGAGGAATCCAGGGGGCCCGGCCCGGCCCCCGGAAACCTTCCTCGGTCGCCTGGCCGAGCAGCTGGTGTACGCCCCCCTGCCCCGGTCATGGGTCCTGGTGGGCTATCTGGCGGTGGTGGGGGTGAGCCTGGTGGTGTACGCATGTGCCTGGCGAAGGAGGGGGGCGGCATGAGACGCCTCCTGGGGGGCGCCTTGGTGCTCCTGGTCGCGACGGGGACCGCCCGGGCCGGCGACCCCTATGCCCGGGCCCGGGCGAGGATGATCCGCGCCGTCCAGGCGGACGTGACGGCCACCCGGGCCCGGATCGGCCGGGACCGGCTCGCCCCGGCGGTGATGGAGGCCCTGGCCCGGGTGCCGCGCCACGAGTTCGTGCCGCCCGAGTGGAAGGACCGGGCCTACGAGAACCGCCCGCTGCCCATCGGGTACGGCCAGACCATCTCCCAGCCTTACATCGTGGCCCTCATGACGGACCTGGCCGGCGTCGGGCTGGGGGACCGGGTGCTCGAGGTGGGCACGGGATCGGGGTACCAGGCCGCGGTGCTGGCGGCCCTGGGGTGCCGGGTGTTCACGGTGGAGATCATCCCGGCCCTGGCCGAGGCGGCCCGCCGGCGGCTCCGCCGTTTGGGCTACGACCGGGTGCGGGTGCGCCTGGGCGACGGCTACTACGGGTGGCCCGAGCACGCGCCGTTCGACGCCATCCTGGTCACGGCCGCGGCCGACCACGTGCCCCCGCCCCTGGTCCGCCAGCTCAGACCCGGCGGCCGAATGGTGATCCCGGTGGGCGGGGCGTTCCGGGTGCAGACCCTCACGGTGGTCGAGAAGGCTGCGGACGGACGGGTTTCGAGCCGGGAGGTCCTGCCCGTGCGGTTCGTGCCCCTCACCGGCGGCGCCCGGCCGTGACCGCGCCGCCATGGAGCGGCAGCGGATCCCCCTCTCCCTGCTCGTATCGGTGGCGGCGCTGTCGGCCGCGGTGCTGGGCTACGAGCTCCTTCTCCTGCGGCTGTTTCCCCTCAAGCTGTGGGCGCCGGTCACCGGCGCGGTGATCAGCCTGGCCCTGCTGGGCTACGGCGCCGCCGGCACGACCCTCGCGCTGGTGCAGCGCCGGGCCGTGCCCCGGTTCGGCCGACTCTACCCGGGCGCGGCCTGCGGGTTCGGGCTTGCCGCCCCCGCGGCTTTTGCCGTGGCCGAGGCCGTGCCGGTCAACCCCCTGGAGCTCCCCTGGTCCCTAGAACCGTGGATCGGCCTCACCGGCGTCTACCTGGTGCTGGCCGTGCCGTTCTTTCTGGCCGCGTTCGGGCTGGGCCTGGTGTACCGGCTCCACGGCCGCCGGGCCGGACGCGTGTACGGGTGGGATCTGGCCGGCGCGGCCCTGGGGGCGGCCCTGGCGGTGGGGTTCGTGCATGTGGCCCCTCCGGGCGCGGGGCTCCGGGGGGTGATGACCCTGGGGTTCGCAGCGGCCGCCCTGGCGGCCCCGGCCCGGCGGCCGGCCGGGGCGCTGGTGGCGATGGGAGTCCTTACGGCCGGCCTGTGGCCGGCCCGGATGCTGGAGCCTGCGATCTCTCCGTACAAGCCCGTGTCCCAGGCCCTGGCGGGCCAGGGCGCGCGGGTCCTGGCCGACCGCTGGACTGCGTGGGGCCGCATGACCGTCGTGGCATCGGACCGGGTGCCCCTGCGTCACGCGCCGGGGCTCAGCCTGACCTGCCCCGACGACCCGCCGCCGTCCGCGGCCGCGTTCCTCGGCGGCGAGCTCCTGGATGCCGTGCCGTTTCCCGAACGCCGATGGGCGGCCGCGGCCTGCCTGCCCTGGGCCTTGGCCTACCGCCTGAGGCCCGGGGCCTCGGCCCTGGTGCTCGAGGCAGGGCTCGGGTTCCGGCCCGGGGCCGCCCTCTGGCTGGGCGCGGCAAAGGTGGTCGCGGTGGAACCCGTCCGGTTCCCGACCGGCGTGCCCCGAACCGGGGGAGCGATCCGGTGGGTGTGGACGGATCCCCGGGGGTTCCTGGCCCGAACCCGGGACCGGTTCGACGTGATCGACGTGGCGGCGCCGGGCCCGTTCCGCCGGGCCGGCCCCCCTGCGGACCTGATCACGGTCGAGGGGACGGCCCTTGCCCTGGGGCGGCTGACCGAGGGGGGCCTCCTGTCGGTTTCGGCCGGGGCCGAGGTCCCGCCCAGGACGTGCCTGCAGGTGCTGTCCACCCTGGCCGCAGCCCTGGAACGGGTCGGCCGGGCACCCCCCGCTCGGTGCGTGGTCTTCGTGCGGTCCTGGGGCGCGGTCCAGATCTTGGCGGCCCCGGACGGCTTCACCGGCCGCGACATCGACCGCGTCCGGGCCCTGTGCGACCGGGCCGGGTTCGACCTGCCGTGGGTCCCCGGCATGGACCCGACCTGGGCCAACCGCTGGCACCGCCTCGACCGGCCGTGGTTCTTCGAAGCCGCCCGGGAGATCCTGACGGGGGACCGGCAGGGGTTCGAGAGCCGGTACCCCTTCCGCATCGGGGCGGTCACCGACGACCGCCCCGGCCTGGGGCGTACCCTGCGATGGGGCCGGCTTTCCGAATGGCTGGGGGCCCGGCGGGTGGGCGGGGCCGGGTTGGTGGAGGGCGAGCCCCTGGTCCAGGCCACCGCGATAGGGCTCGCGGTCGTGTTCGGCGGCCTGACGATCCTCGTCCCCCTGACCCGCCAGGGGCTCCGGGGATCTGGACGCTCCGGCTGGTACTTCGGCGGAATCGGGGTGGGGTTCATGGGCTGCGAGGTGGCCTTGGTGGAGACCCTGGGCCGGGTGCTCGGCGATCCCACGGCCGGGGCGGGCCTGGCCCTGGCCGGGCTCCTGGCGGCCGCCGGGGCTGGGGCGGCACGCAGCCGTGGCGCGTCCCCCCGCCAAAGCGCCCTCGTCTGCGCGGCCGCGGCCGCCGGCCTGGGGCTCGGCCTGGGCCCCCTTCGCCTGGCCGTCGAGGGGGCGGGAGGCGTGCTTCGATTCGCGGCCGCGGCCGCCGTGGTGGCCGCGACGGGCTGGGCCCTGGGCCGGCCGTTTCCCTCCGGGCTCTCGGCCGTGGCCGGCCACGACCCCGAGCGGGTCCCCTGGGCCTGGGGGGTCAACGGGTTTGCGTCGGTGTGGGGAGCGGCCCTGGCCGGGTTCCTCACGGCCGAGCAGGGCCGGCGGGCCGTGCTCGGCCTGGCCGCGGCCGCCTACCTCGTGGCGGCTGCGGCCGGCCCCCTAGGATGGGGAGGCAGGAAGCGCAGCGGTTGACCTTTCGGCCGGCCGGGCCCATTATTCGGCGTTCCGGAACCCCACGGCAGGAGGAGTCGATCATGCCGGTGTACGAGTTCTACTGCCCCGACTGCCACGTGATCTTCAACTTCCTGGCCCGCCGGCCCGACGCCGACCGTCGGCCGGACTGCCCCCGGTGCGGCCGCGAGGACCTCGAGCGCCGGGTCTCGCTGTTCGCCATCTCCAAGGGCCGCAAGGACGACGGCGGCGACGAGGACGACCTGCCCGAGATCGACGAGACCCGCTTGGAGCAGGCCATGGACAGCCTTGCGGCCGAGGCCGACTCCATCGACGAGGACGACCCGCGCCAGGTGGCCCGGCTGATGCGCAAGCTCTACGACGCCACCGGCATGAACCTGGGCCCCGGCATGGAGGAGGCAATCCGCCGGATGGAGGCGGGCGAGGACCCCGACCGGATCGAGGAGGAGATGGGCGACGTGCTCGAGGAGGAGGACCCGTTCACCGGGGCGGCCGGCGCCGGCCCCCGGTGGAAGGCCCTGAAGCACCGCCTGCTCCCGCCCGAAGTGGACGACACCCTCTATGAGCTCTGAGCACCCCGGCGTCCTCGAGCGCCCCGGCCGGCCGCCCCTGGCCTATCGGGCCGTGGCCGGCCGGCTCCCGTGGGTGGTGTTCTGCGGGGGGTTCACCTCGACCATGGACGGCACCAAGGCCACCGCGCTCGAGGCCCACTGCCGGCGGCGGGGCACGGCGTACGTGCGGTTCGACTACGCCGGCCACGGCGCCTCGGGGGGTCGGTTCGAGGACCAGACCGTGGGCTCGTGGACCCGGGACGCCCTGGCCGTGCTCGACCGGGTGGCCCGAGGCCCCGTGGTGCTGGTGGGATCCAGCATGGGGGGATGGGTCGCCTCCCTGGTGATCCGGGAACGGCCGGACCGCGTGCGGGGCCTGGTCACGGTGGCGGCCGCGCCCGACTTCACGGCCGAGCTGGTGGAGCCGCACCTCGATCCCGATGCCCGGGAGCGGCTCCGTCGCGAGGGCCGGATCCTCGTCCCCAACCCCTACGGCTCCGAGCCCACCGTCATCACCCGGCAGCTCCTGGACGACGGCCGGGCCCGGCGGGTCCTGGACGGCCCGATCCCCCTCGACGGCCCCGCCCGGCTCCTGCACGGCCTGGCCGACGACCAGGTGCCCTGGACGCTCTCGGTGCGCCTGGCCGAAGCCCTGGCCACCCCGGACGCGCGGGTGATCCTGGTGAAGGGGGGCGACCACCGCCTGTCCGACCCGACCGGCCTCGGGCTGCTGTACCGGTCCGTCGACGAGGTGTGGGCGGGCGGGAGCTGACCCGTGCTGGTCGAGGCCCGGGGCATCCGCAAGGTCTACGGCGGCCGCGAGGTCCTGGCCGGGGTGTCGTTCCGGATCGCCGAGGGGGAGCGCTGGGCCCTGGTCGGGCCCAATGGCTCGGGCAAGACCACCATCCTGCGCATCCTGGCCGGCCGCGAGCCCCCCGACGGCGGCCGGCTCCTGCGCCGCAGGGGGCTGGCCGTCGGGTACCTGCCCCAGGAGATCCCGGCCCCCCCGGAGGCCTCGCTGCTCGCCTACGTCGAGGACGTGGCCGAAGACCTGCGGGCCGTGGAGTCCGAGCTCCGGGAGGCCGAAGCCCGGCTGGCACGGGGCGGGGACGATCCGGAGCTCCTGGACCGGTACGGCTGGCTCCAGACCCGGTTCGAGCACCTGGGCGGGTACCGGCTGCGGGCCCGGGCCGAGCGGATCCTCCACGGCCTGGGGTTCTCGGCCGACGACCTGGACCGGCCCCTGCCCACGTTCTCCGGCGGGTGGCGCATGCGGGCCGCCATGGCCCGGATCCTGCTGCGTGAGCCCGACCTCATCCTGCTGGACGAGCCCACCAACCACCTGGACATCGTGTCCCTGGAGTGGCTGGAGGGGTTCCTGGCCGAGAGCCCCAGCGCGTTCCTTCTGGTCAGCCACGACGTGGCGTTCCTCGACCGGGTCGTCCGGGGGGTGATCGCCCTGGAGGCCGGAGGGGCCGTGGTGTGCCGGGGCGACTACACCCGGTACGAGCACGAGCGGGCCCAGCGGGAGGCGGCGGCCCGGGCCGCCTACGAGAGCTACCTGCGGCGCCGGGCCCAGACCGAACGGTTCGTGGAGCGGTTCCGGGCCAAGGCCACCAAGGCCCGCCAGGTCCAGTCGCGGCTCAAGCAACTGGAGAAGGAGCCGCCTCCCCCCCCGCCTCCGCCCCGCTCGGCCGGGCTCACGTTCCGGTTTCCCCAGCCCCTGCGCAGCGGCCGCACCGTGGTGGAGCTGGAGGGCGTGGAGGCCGGCTACGGCGGCCGGCCCGTGTACCGGGGCCTCGACCTGAGGATCGACCGGGGCGAGAAGGTGGCCCTCATCGGCCCCAACGGCGCGGGCAAGTCCACCCTGCTCAAGCTCCTGGCCGGGGTGCTGCCCCCGACCCGGGGCCGCATCCGCTACGGACACAACGTGACCGTGGGGTACTTCACCCAGCACCACCTGGACCAGCTGGAGCCCGGCCGCACCGTGCTCGAGGAGATCCTGCGCCTACCCACCGTGGCGGGCGAGCTCGAGGCGCGCACCCTGCTCGGCGGGTTCCTCTTCTCGGACGACGCCGTGGACAAGCGCGTGGAGGTGCTCTCCGGAGGCGAGAAGAGCCGGCTCGTGCTGGCCCGCCTGCTGGCGGCGCCCGGGAACTTCCTCCTCCTGGACGAGCCCACCAACCACCTGGACATCCAGGCCTGCGCCGTGCTCAAGGAGGCCCTGGCGTCCTTCACCGGCACCGTGTGCCTCATCACCCACGACCGGGACCTGATCAACCGGGTGGCCAGCCGGGTGCTGTACGTGGAGGACGGCCGCGTGGACTCCCACCCCGGCAACTACGACGACTTCGTGCGGGTGCGGGCCGCCGACCAACCGGCCCCGGCCGGACCGGCTCCGGCCCCGGGGGCCGGCCGGCCGAGCCGCAAGGACCTCCGGCGCCGCGAGGCCGAGCGCCGCCGGGCGCTCCGGGAGCGCACCGCGCCCCTGCGCCGACGGGTGGAGGAGCTGGAGGACGCGATCACCCGGGCCGAGGCCCGGCTGGCCGAGGTGGAGGCCGAGCTCGCCCGGCCCGACACCTACTCCCACCCGGACCGGGCCGCCGGCCTGGCCCGGGAACGGGCGGAGCTGGCCCAAGAGGTGGAGGCACTGACCGCCCGGTGGGAGCTGGCGGCGGAGGAGCTCGAGCGGGTCGCGAGGGAGGCGGAGGCCGAGGCCGGATGAGCCCGGAGCCCTGTCACTAATCCCAACTAAAATATTGCCAGATCCGTGTCCTTTCCCTTTGGGAAGTGCGGGGTGGGGGTCTGGTGGAGCGCCGGGTGCGGCCCCTTAGCTCGCCGCGCCCTCCGAACGCCTGGATCGCTCTCGGATCCCGAGGGTTCCGCTTTCATGGCCTCCTGGATCGACGGACAAGCGACGGCATGAGAAGGCGTGGCGATCGGATGCCGCACTCGCGCCGGCCGGAACTAGGCCCCCACCCCGCACCCTGGCAATGATTTGCGGGTCTTGGAGCGTGGCCAGAGACCTGCCCCTCTGCTCGGTGATCCAATGGCTCTGAATGCAACTCGGCATTACCGCCGGATCGCGGCCCTGGCGGGCCTGGAGGTCCGCCGGGCCCTGTGGGCCGAGGCGATCCGGTCGGAGTCGCCCCCCGACACGGCCCGAAACCTGGACGCGGCCGTGCGCGCGGCCGCCCGGCGAGAGCCGGCCGGGCTCGCGGCCGTGCTGGCCCTGCTCGACGTGGACGACCTCTCCCGACGGGCCGGGCCCGGCCGCCTCGCCCAGGTCCTGGACGCCGCCCGCCGCCTCGACCTGGACGGCGCGATGTTCCTGCTGGAGTTTCCCGGGCGGCCGGTCCGTTCCGGGGAGCTGGGCCCGCCGCCCGACCCGGCCGTGGAGGCCCACACCCTGGGCCTTCGCAAGGCGGCCGCCCGGGGGCTTCGGACCCCTCTGCTCGAGCGGCTCCTCACCGACCCCGACCCCCGCGTGGTGCGGGAGCTCCTGCGTAACCCCAGGCTGCGCGAGGCCGAGGTGGTGGCCCTGGCCAGCCGTCGGCCGGCCCGCCTGGCCGTGTTCGGCCACCTCGCCCGGGCCGAGGCATGGATCGTCCGGCCGGCCGTGCAGCGGGCCGTGGTCCGCAACCCCTTTGCCCCGCCCCGGCTCGTTCGGCCCCTTCTGCTCGGCCAGCCCCGCCCCCTGCTGGAGGAGGTGGCCCAAGACAAAGGGCTCCACCCCGCGGTGCGGGACGGAGCCCTTCGGATCCTGGCCTGGAGAAGGGAAGGCGATCAGGCCTGAGTCTTCTTCTCCCCCTCGTCCTCCTTGGCGGCCTCGTGGGGGATCTCCTCCTTCTTCTCCGGCGTCACGTCGATGGCGTCGGGCTCGTTCATGGCCTTCTTGAAGCTCTTGATCCCCTTGCCCAGCCCCCCCATGAGCTCCGGGATCTTCTTGCCCCCGAAGATCACCAGCACGATGAGCAGGATGATCAGCCACTCCGAGCCCCCGGGCATTCCGAACATGGGCCATTCCTCCGATCGCAAGGGGTTTTCGTCGTTCTCACCGGACCGCGCCGGGGCGGTACTCTACCACGGCCGGGGTCTGGACACTACCGGACTTCCGCGTAACCTCGGTCGTCGGTCTACGGTCAACGGTCGCCGGTCTGGGGCCTTCGGCCCGCTGGGCGGCTCTCGAACCGCGCCAAAGCTCGGGGGCATGGGTTCAGGGGCCAGAATTCAGAAGTCGGTGGACAGGAAGAAGGCTCTTCGGTGCCCCGAGAGTCCCCCCGGGAACCAAACTGCTTTTCGGGATTTCCTGTCTCCTGTCCGCTGAATTCCGGTTCCTGAAACCCATGCCCTCCGCCAGCAATGGCCCCGGACCAACGCAAGTTTCCCTTCTCCGTTGTAGGGTCGCGCAGCGGCCGATGGGGGCTTCCTTGTAACTTCGGTCGTCGGCCTACGGTCAACGGTCGCCGGTCTGGGGCCTTCGGCCCGCCGAGCGGCTCTCGAACCGCGCCACCGTTCGGGGGCATGGGGCCTGGAGGAGCGCCGCGTGCGGCTTCCGTGGCCTACCCGAGTTTCTGAATCTGCGAAGCACGATTCGCACATCCACTCGGCGCTACTCTCCATACCCCCGGGCCAGGTTCTCGAACGCGGTGTACTCGTTCAGGAACGCGAGCTTCACGGTACCGGTGGGGCCCTGGCGCTGCTTGCCCACAATGATCTCGGCCACGCCCTTGTCGGAGGAGTCGCTGTTGTACACCTCGTCCCGGTAGATGAACATGATCACGTCCGCGTCCTGCTCGATGGCCCCGGACTCCCGCAGGTCCGACAGCAGCGGCCGTTTGTCGCTTCGGCTCTCCACCCCCCGGTTGAGCTGGGACAGGGCGATCACCGGCAGATGCAGCTCTTTGGCTAGGGCCTTGAGGGACCGGGAGATCTCGCTGATCTCCTGCTCGCGCACGTCGTAGCTGCCCCGGGCCCGCATGAGCTGCAGGTAGTCCACGATCACCAGCTCGAGGCCGGCCTCGGCCTTGAGCCGCCGGGCCTTGGCCCGCAGCTCCAGGGTGGAGATGCCCGGGGTGTCGTCGATGAAGAAGGGGGCCTCCGCCAGCACGCCCGCGGCCCGGCTCAGCTTGGGGAAGTCCGAGTCCTTGAGCATGCCCCGCCGGAGGCGGTGGGAGTCGATGCGGGCCTCGGCGCACAGCAGCCGCACCGCGAGCTGCTCGCGGCTCATCTCGAGGCTGAAGAACCCCACCGGCAGCCCCTCGTGCACCGAGGCGTAGTGGGCGATGTTCAGCACGAACGAGGTCTTGCCCATGCCCGGCCGGCCCGCCACGATGATCAGGTCCGAGGGCTGCAGCCCGGCGGTGAGCTGGTCGAGCTCGTGGAACCCCGTGGGCACCCCGGTCACCAGCTCCTTGCGCTCGTAAAGCTCCTCGATCTTGGCAAACGCGTCCTTGAGCACGTCGCGCAGCCGCACGAACGACGGCGAGATCTTCCGCTGGGTGATCTTGAAGATCTCCTGCTCGGCCCGGTCCAGGTACTCCTCCACGTCCGCGTCGGGGTCGTACCCCTCGCTGGCGATCTCGGTGGCCACCCAGATCAGCTTTCGCTGGATGGCCCGCTCGCGCACGATGCGGGCGTAGTGCTCGGCGTTGCTGGCCGAGGGCACCTGGTCGGTGAGCCCCCCGATGTAGGCCGCACCCCCCGCCTTTTCGAGCACCCCCTTCTTGCGTAGCTCCTCGGTGATCGTGACCAGGTCGATCGGTGCACCACGCTCCGACAGGTCGAGCATGGCCTCGAAGATCAGCCGGTGCCCCGTCCGGTAGAAGTCGTCCCGGTCGATCAGCTCGGCCACCTGGGCCAGCACGTCGTTCTGCAGCAGCACCGCGCCCAGCACCCCTACCTCGGCCTCGAGGCTGTGGGGGGGAACCTTGGAAGGGGCCGCCGTCGGCTGGGGCACAGGCATGAGAAGCACTCGTCGGAACGATCGGGGGGAAGACAAGACCGGCCCCGCACCCCTTCGCGGTCGGGGGCGGGGCCGGGTACGGGTCGGTCGGTTCGGCGGGGCAGATGCCCCCTGGCCCGGGCTAGGCCTCGGCCGCCTCGGCCTCGACCACCGCCACCACCTGGGTGCGCACTCCGCCGTGGAGCTTGATCCCCACCGGGAACTCGCCCACCGACTTCAGGGGCTGGTCGAGCAGGACCTGCTTGCGGGTGATGGAGAACCCCTTCTCCTGCAACACCCGCTCGATGTCGATGCTCGTGACCGATCCGAAGAGGTGCTGCTGGTCCGAGGCTTTCCGCCGAAACACCAGCCGCTGCCCGTCCAGGGCCTTGGCCAGCTCCTCGGCCTTGGCGATCTCGCGCAGGCGCTTCTTCTCCAGGGCCCGCTTCTGGTGCTCGATCGCCTTCACGTTGCGGGGATCGGCCAGCGCGGCCAGACCCTTGGGGATCAGGTAGTTACGGGCGTAGCCGTTCCGCACGGTCACCACGTCGCCGACGGTGCCCAGGTTGGGGACCGTCTCCTTCAGAATCACCTTCATCGGTAGCCTCCTTCCGTCGGCCGGCCGGGCGTCAGGTCTGGGGCGTGCGGGCCCACCGGGCCCGAAAATCGAACCACAGGTCGAACGCCCCGATCCCGGCCACGAGGACCATCACCGGAAACTGCACGAACACGATCACGTAAGCGAGCGCCCGCACGAACACGGGAAACCCGCGGCTCACGAACAGGTGCTGCACCACTGCGATCCCCTGCAGGAAGTACACGGCCCCGAGCACCAGGAACACGTTCCAGCCCGCAGTCCGCACCGGCCCTGTGCCCAACACGGCGGCGAACCCGGCGGCCAGCAACCCCCAGATCCACCCCGATGGCGCCCGCCACTCGATCCAAGAGGCGGCCGAGGGGTCCTTGGCCATCCTTCGCAGGGCCACCCCGTTCATCCAGCCGGTGAGCACCGAGACCATCACGAACAGCCCCGGGAACAGCCGGCGCAGGAGTTCCGCGGTCCGGTCGAGCCCCTCGGCCAGAGCCGCGGCCGTGGCCGGATCGGTGGCCGAGCCCTCCAGCAGCTGGGCCAGGGTATCCCGGGTCTCGGCCACGGTGGTCGTCAACCAGGCGGCCGGCGTGGTGCCGCCGGCCCACGCCAGCCCGGTCACCGCCACCGCGCTGCCCGTGGCGGCCAGGAACACGTACACCCCAACCACCTGGTGGGCGGGCCGGCGGGCCCTCTCGAAGAACCCCAGGGCCACTCCAGGGCCGCCGAACTGGGCCACGTACAGGGCCGTGGCAGCCGGACCCGCCACCAGCACCGCAGCGCCCCCGGCCACGGCCAGGGCTGCGAACCCGGCGGCCGGGCCCCGCTTCCAGGCCGCCCACGCCAGCGGCAGCGGGCTCATCAGGGCCAAACCGAACCCCACGGCCGGGGCCCACAGCGAGATCAGGAACAGCGCTGCCGACGCGACCCCGGCCGCGGCGTTCTCCACCACCGGGGCCCTGCCGGCCGTCTTTTGGGTCACAGCGGCCTCAGGGCATCTCCGTGAACGGCAGCAGCGCCACGTTCCGGGCCCGCTTGATCTCCCGGGTCAGGAGCCGCTGGTGGTACGAGCAGTTCCCCGAGATCCGACGGGGCACGATCTTGGCCCGCTCCGACAGGAACTGGCGGAGCACCTCGGGGTGCTTGTAATTCAGAGGAAGGCTGGGGTCCACACAGAACCGGCACACCTTGCGGCGGCCGCGGCGTCGATACGGATGAGCCATCGTTCGCTCCTTTTACTCTTCGGTCTTCTCGGCTTCGCCGACGTCTCCTGCCCGGGCCGCAGCAGCCACCTCGGCTGCTTTCTCCTCGGCAGCGGGCACCCCGGGCTCCTCCCCAGGCCCCGGCAGCTCGGAAGGATCCAGCCGGTCTTCGAGCTTGATGGTCTGGAACTTCAGGACCGTGTCGAGGAGGTTCAGGCGGCGAGCCAGCTCGGTGGACACCGGGGCGGGGCCGGCGAACTCCACGAGCAGGTAGTAGGCCTTGGACCGGCCCTTCATCGCGAAGGCCAGGTCCCTCAGGCCCCAGTGGTCGGTCTTGAGGATCCGACCCGATGCGTTGCTGATGTACTCCTTGACCCGCCCGATCAGCTCGGTACGGGCCTCCTCCCCGAGATCGGGATCGAAGAGGATCAGGCTCTCGTAGCGGCTCCACAGCTCGGCCATGGTCTCTCCTTTCGGCTGTCTAGCCCCCGGAAGTGGGGGCAAGGAGGATGGGCCCGGCGGCTCCCTGCCGTCGGCGCGAACCGCGACTTATACCCGAAGCGCTCCCCCTGTGGCAAGGACGTTCTTTCCAGTAACTTCGGTCGTCGGTCTACGGTCAGCGGTCGCCGGGTCTGGGGCCTTCGGCCCGCCGGGCGGCTGGGCAGCGAGGCGGCTCTCGAACCGCGCCAAAGCTCGGGGGGCGTGGGTTTCAGGGACCAGAATTCAGAGGGCAGTGGACAGGAGAGAATCTGCCCGAACTCCTGTCTTCTGACCTCTGGCTCCTAAATCCCAGGCCCCTGCGACCACCTGCGCGCCTCTATCGTCGCCGGGTTATTGACCCGGCGGATAAACAGGCGCTATCGCTCCCTACTCGGAGGGGCAAGGGACCTGCCGGAGAGCCGGGCGCGGCCCCTTAGCTCGCCGCGCAGCGCCTCCGACGATCGGATCGCGAAATGGTTCGGATTCCACCGAGTTGTCATGAAACCTGCTCTTCGGTCCCGTGCCTGCGCGGCGAATCTCATGCCCGGCTTCGTGCCCGGCCGGAGGCAGGTCCCTTGCCCCACCCTCCGAGGTGACACGCCTCTATCGTCGCCGGGTTACAGTAAGGCCCTCCCGGGATCCGGATCTCCCCCCTACCGGTCCCGGGCCACCACGTAGTCGGCCACCACCCCCAGGGCCTCCCGCTCGGGGCAGGCCGGGAACGCCGCGAGGCGGGCCTTGGCTTGCGTCACCCGGTCCCGGGCCATGGCCAAGGCCGCGTCGACACCCCCCCGCCGGACCACGAACTCCCGGACCCAGGCCCGGTCGTGGTCGGAGAACGCGTCCTGC
>JALUTY010000022.1 GCA_027021615.1 bacterium
ACACTCAACTGGACCATCGCGTCTTCCCTCCTTGCCGCAGTTTCGTCGCTACGGCTCTGGAGGATGACGCGGTGGTCTTCTTCGTTCAAGGGCCCGTGCCCTCTTACACCACGCATCTGGACTCTAATCTCACGGGTCCCCATGGGAGGGACGGAAGGGGGGGGCGGGAGGAGCTCCCGGCCCCCTTTTTATCGGTTTCGTCGGAAGTTCGGTGTCCGGCGGAATCCACGCCTCCGGTCCCACGGCCGGCGAAGCGGTCAAAGGCGGGGAAAATCGCACTCGGTCGAGGGCGAACTTCTCCTGGCCGGTTCCCCAGTTGGTATAGGTCACCTTCGGTTCGTCCCGGCCGTCCCAGATGCGTGAGAGATTTGCCTCGGGGCCGGCCTTTATCTCGGAGCGTGTCTCCTCGTCCCAGTCGTTCTCGCTCACGTCCACCACGCCGGCTGCCTCGGGCAGTCCCCCGCTGAGCATCATGGGGTTGCGTGTGCTGCGCTCCCGGGCCTTCCCCAGAGTGATCTTCTCCGAGCCCTGGCGCCGTTCCCAGTCGGCCGACATGAACCGACCCAACCTCACGTGCCAGTCGTTGTCGACAAACCGGTTTCGTCGTACCTTCGGGTAGGACGAGAAGTCCAGGAATAGAGCGACTCCGTTCCTCTCAAACCGATTCCCCCGAATTTTCGCCCCGGACTTGTGGTCCAGCCGAACGGCTTCCTCATTCCCGACGAATGCGTTGAACCTGAGAAGGGGCCCGCAGAACTGAGAGGCATCCACGCCTTTACCGTTTTTTTTGAACACGCTGGCCTCCACGAGCGGGTGGCTCGTGGAGCGAGCCACGACGGCGATACTGTTCCCCTCGAACCGGCAAAAGGAGATCCGGGGGCTGCGTCGAGACTGACGCAAGAACACCCCTGCGCCCGCGTTGTCGGCGAACGTGCAGCCTTCGAGGGCGGTGTCGCCGCTGTTGGTCTGACCATACCCGGTTTCGTTTTTTTCAAAGACCCCGTTTTCGATGGTGAGTCGCACCGAGTTCCCTGCTCCGACCCCCACCTTGTTCTCTCGAAACGTGGCCGCGTTCACCGTGACGAGCGCCCCATTGTCGGCCACGAGCCCCAGGTCGTTTCGCTCGAACCTGACGTCCCGCAGGACCGCCTGGGTGCGCATCTGGAGCCGGAGGGCCGTGGCGTTACCCCGAAACGACGACTCGGTGATCACCACGGTCCCGGCCGTGGCGCCGACCACGGTGCCGCAGCCCTCGGCCTCGACCCAATGGAGCCGCACCATGGACCCGGGCAGGGCCATTTGGAACACCGCTTTCGAGGCCTCCCGGGTGCCGGTGATCCGGACGGGCGCCTCCTCCGTGCCCAGGAGGTAGGCCTTGCCCTGGACGAGTACGGTGCCCCTGGGCCCGGCCGCGATCTCGGTGCCGGCTTCGACGACGAGGGTCTGGCCGGGGCCTATGGTGACCGGCTCTCCGAGCTCCACCCGTCCCTCCCAGCGAAGTTGACCTTCCTCGGCCCGGGCGGTTGCGACCAGGGCCACGAGGCACGCCAGAGCTAGGAGCCCAGTCCGGCCTCCTGGCCTCCCAGCCTCCCCCCAGATTCCCCGAGAGAAGCCATCAACCATGTTGCAGGGCCTCCTTGGCCGTCCGGGCCCGCACCTCCCGGCAGGACCGGCGGTGGGGCCCGCCGTCGAGCCAGAGTATGCGGGTCCGTGCGTTCCAGGCGTTTCGGTGTCGATCCTTCAGTTCGCTCATCACTCGGAGGATGTGGCCATAGCTCTCCGGTCGTGAGTCGAGGCCTTCGCATATCAGCAGCGCCTCCCACGTCCACGTCGTTCCCCGGCCGCTCCCATCCCAGCCAAAGGTCTGGGAACCGAACAGGTATGCGGCCGCCACGTCGGGGTCGTCGCCCCCACGGCGACGACGGTCTACCCGGCGGTCGCAATGTCAGGTGTGGGGTGAGCCGTGGGTCTCCCGCCGTGAGATGTTGGCGACACGGAATGGGAGTATAATACGCGCGAGGCAGGTAAGACCCAAGCTGCCAGCGAGCAGAAACGGCGGCGATGCTGGTGACGCGGCTGCTCAACAAGCTGCCTCTGCCGGTTCCGGGCGAGCTGGCGAACAAGGCGAAAGTGCTCAACGGTTACTGCATCCCAACCCGCTACCCCAACGGCCGCACGGCCGGGGGCGCTGGCGGAGCATTTATGGCCCCCTCCACGGCGGGCCGGCGGTGAACTATGCCCATGAGATCGCAGCGTTCACCCGTCCTGAACTGGCCCGGGCCTGAGGAGGTTCTGGGCGGCCTGCGGAGCTGGGTCCGGGGAGGGGCGGTCCGGCACCCCGAGCTCCCGCGCCTGGGCGATCTCGGATCCTCCGCACTCGACGGCGTGATGAGAGGCGAGGTCCGTTGGGTGTGGTCGCCCCCTTCCCGTAACCCCTGATCGTCCCGGCGGGTACCCCCTTCCGTGTTGGCCCGAGTCTTCCTCCTCAGCGCCTTTTGCGCCGCTGTCCTCTGGGCGACGGCAGCCTGCCGCTCGCCGGTGGACCGGGTGTTCGCCTTGCCCTTGGTTCGTCCTCCCGTGGAGGCGGAGTGGGAGGCGGCGGTGCCTCTACGCGTCCAGGCCGCGGGGGGGCGCACCACCCGTGCGAACGAAGCCTCGGTCGATGCCGACACGGTGCACAAGGCCACGGCATCGTGCCACCACGGCACCCAGGCCCCGCCGGTGGACCTGGAGGTACGAGCGTTCTACACGCCGGAGCGGGTCTACCTCCGGCTCACCTGGTCGGACCCGACGCTGCACCGAGGGCCGGGGTGGATCTGGGACGGGAGCTCGTGGCGGCGGGGACCGTCGGGGCAGGATGGGGTGGCGATCCTCTGGGGGGCGGGAGCGGAAGGGTTCACCTGCGCGAGGGCCTGCCACCTGGCGGACTTCCGCATGGCCGGAGTCCGAGCCTTTGCCGACTACCGGATGTCCACGCCCGAGGCATGGGGACGGTTGGACCTGTGGGAGTGGAAGGCCGGGTGGGGCGGTCTGGCCGGCGTGGCCGACGATTTGTCCCTCGGCCCGGAAGGGCGCGGGCCCGACGTGCCGGGCGAGCGCTTTATGGAGAATCGGGCTCCGGACGCGGACGGGCCCCTGCTGGCTCCGGATCCGGAGCCCGGGGCTGAGGCCCCGGCCTTCGTGGACCGGGCTTCCCCGTCCGGCCGCACCGAGGTGGAGGCCGAGGGCAGGTGGGTCGCTGGGCGGTGGATCGTGACGTTCAGCCGGGATCTTCGGGGAACGGATCCGGGGGACGTGGTGCTGGAGCCGGGTGCCGTGTACCCGGTGGGGATCGCTCTCCTCGACGGCGTCAGCGAGGATCACACCGCGGTGGCCGAACCGGTGCGCATCTGGCTGGTGCCGCGGAAGAGGTTGCTTCCGGAGGTCGGTACAGCAGGCCCCGGTCTTTGAGCCGGAATGTGCGGGATCTGATACCCCGGCCCGAACGTGAGGGGATGATGTTGCGAAAAGGGGTGCCATGAGCCGACGAACCCTGTTTCTCCTGGTTCTCGTTTTGTCCACGATCGCGGGGGGCTGCTCAACCTCGGAATGGGACCAGAACACCCTCACCAAGGTCCGAGGAACGGTCTACGCACCAGCGGCCGGGGTGGTCCTGGATGTGTACAAGCCGGGCATGGACCTGCGGGGTCCTCCGTACCTGCAGTTGGGACCCCTGGACGACGGCGGATTCGAGATGGGGTTACCCCCCGGAGAGTACCTGCTGGTGGCGCGTCGCCGGGCGAGCGGGGAGAAGACCGGTCCGGTTCGGTCCGGGGACCTCAAGAGCGACCCGGTGCGGATCACCGTGGAGGCCGGCAGGCCCGTGGATCTGCCGATATTGGCCTACATAAAGCAGGGTAACGCCAAGCAGCCGCTGGGCACGTCCGCAGGGTGGACCACGGGGATCCGGGGCCGTGTGGTGGATGCCGAGGGCAAGCCGGTGGAGGGGGTGCGGATCCACGTGTACGACCACATTCAGATGTCGGAGCGGCCCAAATTCGTGTCGGCCAAGACCGGGCCAGACGGCCGCTACGAGGTGAAGCTCCCCGAGGGCGGTACGTACTACGTCTGCGCCCGAAACCGCTACGGCGGCCCCCCCGAGGTGGGTGAGCTCTACGGTCGGTACGACCGGGGCACCGTGGACCCGTCGGCCGTGATCGTGCCCGAGGGCCAGGTGGTGACCGGTGTGGACATCACGGTGCACAAGGTATGGTAAGGGCGGCCGGGAGGCTCGGAGGCCGGAGGCGTCACCCGTCACCCGTCACCCGTCACGACTCTAAGACTGGGGAGCTGAAAAGCTTGACAGGTGCCCGGCGACCATCGCTCGTTCTCGCCTCCCTCCTTTTGCTCCTCGTCGCCTGCGGGGTTCCCCGGACCGTGCCCGTGGAGGAGTTGGCCCAGGCGGCCCGCGCGGGGGATTCGGACGCGGCCGCGGACCTGGTGGGTCGGATGGGCCGGCCCTGGGACGAGCAGACCCGGTCCGAGGCGTACAAGGCCGTTTTATCCCTGCCAGAGGACGTGGTGGAGGCCCGGGTTCGCGAGGCGTGCCGGTCCCGGGACCCGGTGCTCCGGGAGCACGCCCTGGCCGTGGCCGGGAACCGGAAGTGGTCCTGGGCGTTCGACGCGGCCGAGGATGCCCTGGTGGACCAGGCGTTCCCGCGCCGGTATGTGGGAGCCTGGGTGCTGGGCGAGCTAGACCGGTCCGACGCGGCTCCGGTCTTGGTGGCCGCCCTGGCCCAAGGGGGGGATGTGGCCCGCGAGGTCACCCGGACCTTGGTGAAGCTGGGGAAGGCCGCCGTTCCGGCGATTCTGGAGGTCATGCCCGGGTTGCCGGCCGAGGCCCGGCTCCAGGCGGTACTCGCCCTGGGGGACATCCGGGACCGCCGCGCCGGGCCCCTTCTGGTGGAGGCCCTAGCCGACCCGTCCACCCGGTCCGCCGCGGCCTGGGCCCTGGGCATGCTGGGCGATTCGACCTACGCGGAGGACCTGCTGCCGCTCCTGGACGACCCGGACTGGCGCGTGCGGATGGAGGCGGCCCGGGCGCTGGGGGTGCTGGAGGCCGACCGGGCGGACGCGGACCTCGACCGGCTGCGCCGGGACGATCCGGTAGCCGCGGTGCGGGAGTGGGCGGCCCGCAGCCTCGCCCTGATCCGGAAGACCCCCCAGACCTTTCCGGACGAAACCGGCCGCCAGCGGCTTCCCGACAACGTGTATCGGTGAGGAGAGGCTAGAAAGCTGGAAGCCCCCATCGGCCGCACGTCCCAACGTCCTAACGTCCCAACGGAGTCTTTTGTTTGCCGAAGTTCCCTATCGACCTGCTCCAGCACCCCCCGACCCGTCCGCTGCTGCGGCCCGCAGGAGCTCAGACCGCTGTGCGGGTTGTGCTCCTGGTCGGGTACGTGGCGCTGGCGGCCCTGGGATGGGGGCGGGACGCGATTCCCGGCGTGCCCGACCTGCACCCTCGGGCGTACACCCACGCCACCACGCTTTTGTTCTGGGTGTTCTGGTTCATGGGGTTGGTGCTGGTGGTGCCGGTGCTCGGCCGGGCCTGGTGCGGGGTATGCCCCCTGGGGTGGATGACCGATGCCGTGGGCCGGCGGGGGGTGGGGCTTCCGTGGCCCCGGTGGATCTCCCGGGGATGGGGGGCCCTGGTCGTGTTTGGACTCGGCGTCGGCGCGGTGGTGGGAACGCGGGCGAACCTGAGCCCCCATGTCACGGCGGTGCTCGTGACCGGGGTGGGAACCCTGGCCTTGGCCTCGGCCCTGCTGTGGCGGCGCAGCGCGTTCTGCCGGGGGCTGTGCCCGGTGGGCGCGGTGCTCGCCCTGTACGGCCGGCACGCTCCGGTGGCGGTGGGGCCCAAGGATCCGGGGGCGTGCCGCGCGTGCGGCCGGGCGTGTGTGGCCACGGCCCCAGAGTGGCGGCGTTCGGACTGGGGTCGGTGGGTGTGGTTCCACCGCTGGGACCGGGGAGGGTGCCCCGTGGCCCTGGAGCCGGGCCGCATGGATGCCGCGGAGTGCCTCCTGTGCCTGCGGTGCCTGCGGCGGTGTCCCGGGGAGAACCTGGCGTTGTGGTGGGGCCGCCGGCCCTCTTCCGGGGACCTCGGTCCGGCCCGGGCGGTGTTCCTTGGCCTCCTGCTGGGGCTGGTGACCTTGGCCCTCTACCGGACCTGGCCCGCAGCCGAGGTGGCGCTCACCCCGGGGGTCCGCCCGCCCGCGTGGCTGCGCAGCGCCTGGATAGGGGTGGTGGTGCCGGCGTTCCTCCTGGCCGTTCCCGCGGCCCTGGGCCGGACGGCGCTCTGGCTGGGGGGACGCCCCGAATCGCCGCCCGCTGGGGTCCGGCCGGGGCACGCCCCCCGGACGCGACCGTTCGGGTGGCGGTCGGTCCTACCGGCGTTCGTGGGGCCGGTGCTTGGGGCCCACGGGGCACTCGCTCTGGTCAAGCTGAACGCCAAGGCGGGGTACCTGCCCTACCTCGCGTACGATCCCCTGGGGGCCGAGACCTACCTGGCCGTGCACGTGTCCCGGGCTCTTGCGAAGCCCGATCTCCTGGTTCCCCTGGCCGTGCTCCGGTGGTTGGCCCTCGGGATCCTCGGCCTGGGCATCCTGGGCGGGGCCCGGGTGCTCGTCCGCCGGTGGCACAGCCCGGAGACCCGGCAGGAGGCCCTGTGGTACCTGCCCTCCTGGCTCCTGGTCTCCGGGGGGCTGGCGGCGGCGCTGTGGCATTGGCTGGGGGGGTAGGGAGGAGGGCCGCCGGTCGCAGGTCGTTCGTCGTTCGCTACCAGCCCCATTCCGGGGAGCAACCGACCGGCGACCTGCGACGAGCGATGGACGGACTCCCGGCCGCCTCATAGCAAGTTGCGTTCAAAGCCATCAGACCTCTGAACCGGCGGGGCAAGGGGCCTGGTGGAGCGCCGGGCGTGGCTCCTACAGTCGCTGCACCCGGCACTCAGCCGATGTTTGCCTCGCGACAATCCCGAACATGCCTTGTCAACGTTCGCTTTTCCAGCGCCCAAGGAGCATAGGGCTGAGTGCCGGGTGCGGCGTAAGTCGGATGCTGCACTCACGCACGGCCGGAACCAGGCCCCTTGCCCCGGCCCCCCGGATGGATCTTGGTTTGAACGCAACTTGGTATCACTCCGGCGGCCGGCCCGGGAACGGCCACGGCACCGGAACGGGCCGGGGCAGGACCGGTCGCACGTCGATGCCCCTGCCCACACGGCGCTCCCGCCCGTCCCGCGAGGCCTCCACCACCTGGTCGGCCGAAAGCCCGCCCCAGTAGTTTTCGGGAAACCGAAGGCCCTGATCCTGCTCCCAGCCGAGCTTCACCGGCACCCGGTTGGCCCGCAGGTTGTTGGAGCGGAACACGGTGCCGCCGCCGCACCGGGTCACCGCGAAGATGCCCACCTCGTTGTCCGAGATCTCGTTGCCCTCCACCCGGGCCGGGTGACCCCGCTCCTCGAACCGGATCCCGTGGATGTTGTGGTGGATCCACGACCCCTCCAGGGTGAGGTCGGCCGTGGAGAACCGCACACCGTCCACGTTGTCGGCGAACTCGCACCGCCGGATGGCTGCGGGGCTGTAGTGGACCTGGATGCCGCTGAAGGCGTGCCGAACCCGCACGAACTCCAGCTCCGCGCCCGACGCGAAGTTGACCATCAGGTACTTCCAGTCCCCGGGGCGGGGCTCGGGCTCGGCCGAGGCCAGATCGATGGGCCGCTTCGCCGTGCCCCGCGCGGTGAGCCGACCCTCCACCGTGATCTCGGCGTCGCCGATGCCGTCTCCGTCCCAGTCGACCCGCCGGAACCGCACCCGGGTGCCGGGCGCGATCACCAGCTCCCCGCTCGAGCGCACCACCACGATCCGGTCGAGCACCACCTCGCCGCTCCACTCGGTGCGGCCCGTGATCGACTCGGTGGGCATGGCGTGGAGGTCGGTGGGGGGCACACCGGGCCCCGGCGTTCGGCATCCGGCGAGGAACATCAACAGGACGAGATGGGTGACGAGTGACGGGGTTTCCGCTGCCCAGCCGCCCAGCAGCCTAGCGTCCCCGCCTTCCAGCCTCCCAGCCTCCCAGCCTCCCAGCCGATTAGCCCCCATCCAGCACCCTCTTCACCACGATCTCCACCCCCTCCAGCACCCGACCCCGGGGCACCACCAGGCCGTGGTCGGGCGAGCCCTCGTAGAACCCGAACCACTCTCCCGGCTGGGGCGAGCCCCCGGAGTTCTCCCGACCGCCCAGGTAGAACAGGCCGCCCTCGCCCAGGGGCAGCTCGAACCGGCCGTCCGGGCCGGTGGGTAGGGTGCGGAAGTCGGGCATGCCGTGGCCGATGGTCCGGTTTCGGTAGGCGAACACGTACACCCCGGCCACGGGCCGGCCCTGGGGGTCCACCACCCGGCCGCGGACACCGGTGCCGGTGAGCTCCAGGCTGCCGGCGTCAGGGGCCGTGTCCCGTTCCTTCTTCACCAGGTGGATGTCGAGCCGGGTCTCCTGGCCGTCCCGGATCGGAACGGGGTTGGCCGGGGCGATTCCGTAGAGGTCGCCCTTGCGCACCGGCCCCATGCCGCCCTCGTGGAGCCGCTTGCGGGCCACCACCCAGTACCGGCCCGCAAGCACCCCCTCGATCACGTACGCGCCGTCGGGGCCTGTGGGAAACGAGTCCTGGATGCCCGGTCCCCTCAGGCCCCGGCTTTCGTCCGCATACAGGCTGACGACCGCCCCTTCCACGGGCCGGCCCCGGTGGAGAACCCTGCCTGCGATCGACCCGAACCCGGGTTCGGCGTCGGCCAGGAGAGCAAACGTCGGGGACTCTGCAGGCACGGCCTGGAGCCCGATCCAAACCGGTTGGCCCGGCGGCAGGTACACCGGGTTCTGTCCTGGGATCGCCGCCAAGGGGCCCGGCCCTCGGGCCTCCACCCGGTACGGGCCCGGCGGAAGGTGGGGGGCCTCGAACCGGCCGTCGGGGCCGGTGCGAACCTCGGCCCCTGCGCCCCCGTTCGTCGGCTCGAGCCGTACCCGAGCCCCGGCCAGCGGGCTGCCGTCGTGCATCACCCGGCCCCGCACGGCGGCCCGGGGGGCACAGGCGGAAAGGATTGCCCCGACGAGGAGCAGGGCCCACCCTCTCATCGCGCTACCCCCACCCGGATCGGCACGGGGCCGGTCTCCCCCTCGGCCACGTCGGCGTCGCCGAACGGCTCCCCTTCGGCCGGGGGGCCTCCCAGGCTCTTCCGGGCCCGCAGGTACGCGGCCGAGCCCGGCGGGATCGGGACGAACGTGCGGCCGTCGGGCCCGGTGGGTGAGCTCACGGCCATGGGCGGGCCCGATCGGGTCGGCACGGGGTAGGCCAGCACGTGGTATCCGGCCAGCGGTTGGCCGTCCTGGCCCGTGACCATGACAAGGAGCCCGTGGTAGGCGTCGGGGTCCTCCTCGAGCTGGCTCAGGCGCTCCACCAGCGGCATCTCCAGCCGCACCACCTCACCGGCGCCCACCCGCACGGGGTTGCCGGCGTAGAAGTTGAACCGGTCACCGACCTCGATGGGGCCGTACGAGCCGCCCCGGGCCCGCTTGCGCGCCACCAGGTAGTAGGTGCCCGGCGGCACCGCCACCCGGAACCGGCCCGTGCGCACCGGCACGGTTCGTCGGGCCGGTCCCCGGAACGCCGCACCTGGGCCCGAGTACAGGTAGAGGTAGCACTTCTCCACGGGCTCGCCGTCGAAGGTGATGACGCCCTCGATCCGGCTGCGCTCGGACCGGCTCCGGCGTTCCTCGGGCACCCGGATCAGGTTCAGCCCCACCGCGGTCCACGCCCCGGCGGTCACCACCACGGGGGATCCGGAGTACAGGCACCATAGGTCTCCGGGCTCGGGCCTCGAGCCCGTGTTCCCCTCGGCCTTGGCCAGCCCTTCCACCACGTACCGGCCTGGGGGAAGCTCGATTCGGTAGGTGCCGTCGGTGGCGGTTCGGGCCTCGCCCACCGGTCTCTCTCCGGTCCACGGGCCGAAGGTGCCCGGCCGGTACGCGTAGGTCCGCACCACCAGGCCCTCCACCAGGGTGCCCCCCAGGCTCACCCGGCCGCGCACGCCCTGATCGGCCCCCGCTCTGGCGGCCAATCCCAGGAGAACGACGCCGGCGAGCGAGGCCACCGTCGCCATCCAGGCCGTCCGACGAGGCCCCGTATCGCGGACCTGCTTCCCTCTCCCCTCGGGGGGGAGAGGGCCAGGGGGAGGGGGGGCAGACGGATTCCCGCCGTCCCGCCCCAGTGGGTCGACGGTCGCTCCCGCGGGAGCGGGCCCAGCCTCCCAGCCTCCCAGCCTCCCAGCCTCCCACGGGCAAAGGGACTCGCATCTTCGCTTGAGGGGGGTTTTCATCGGCGGGCCACCTGGTTCGTTCGTGTTACCCGTCACCATATCTCCTCCACCACGATGCGAACCCCGCGCAGCGGGGCGCCCGGGGCCACCCGCACGCCGTTCCCGTCGTCGCCCCGGAACGCCCCCACCCGTTCCCCTGGCTCGGCTGGGCCGCCGATCCGGCTGCGGGCGCCCAGCCAGTACGTGCCGGGGCCCGGCAGATAGATTCGGAACTCGCCCGATGGACCGGTTGGGGGCGCCATGGCTGCGGGTTTCCCCACCATTCTCGGGTCCGTGAACGCCAACACGTAGAGCCCCTCGGCAGGTCGGCCGCCGGGGTCCACCACCGTGCCCTCCACCCAGGTGTCGCCCTTGGGGGAGGCCCGCAGGGTTTGGCCCCAAATGCTCGGGTCCAGGGGGCGCAGCGCCAGAGGCGGGGCCTGTACGGTGCCACGGCTGGGTACCTGCACCACGGTCTCGGCCACCTTGTCCCCCGGCACCAAGCTGCCGTGGGGCTCCCCGCTCCGGCGCCACCGGGCGGCCAGGGTGTACGTTCCCGGCCGAAGGCCGAGCCGATACCGGCCGGCCGTGTCCGGGGCCGCGGCCGCGGCAAACCCGGGGCCGGTGGGCCGCCGGTGCCGGCCGGGGTACGCGTACACCATGACCTCTGCGAAAGGCGCCCCCCGCACGATCCCCTCCACCGGGATCCCCGAGCCGACGCCCGAGGCCCCCAGGGCCGAGGGATCGGTCAGCACAACGTCCGCCCGGGCCGTGCGTCCGGCCTGCACCCGCACCGGCGAGGGCGACGCCTCCCCCCGGAGCCGCACCGGCCTGCCGTCGCGCTCCGCGGTGGCCCGGGCCCAGATCCAGTACGTGCCGGCCGGCAGTTCCAGCCGGAAGCGGCCGGCCCCGTCGCTGGCCGCCTCGGCCAGCGGTGCCACGGCTGGGTCGAGATCGGGCCGCGGGTAGGCCTGCACGAGGGCTGTGGCGACGCCCCGACCGTCCCATTTCACGGTGCCCTCCACCGTTCCCGGGCCGGCTGGGGCGGAGCACCCCATCGCCACGAGGGCGATGCCGAGGATCACCGCTCTCACCGGCCCCCTCCCAGCCGCGGTACTAGGATCGCCGCACTCGCGTACACCGCCGCGCCCGCGACCAGGGTGCCGGTGTATCCGAAGTGCAGCGCCACGAGCAGCGCGCCCACCGATCCCAGGATCCCCGCGGCGCCGTTAAGGGCCCAGCACCAGGGCAGGCTGGCCCCAGCCGTCCGCCCGAGGAGGGCCATGCCGGAGGGGAACGGGATGCCCATGAGAAACGCCAAGGGAGCGAGCGCCGCAACGGCCACGGCAGCCCGACCGACCAGCCCCCAGGGGTGATCGGGCCGGAACCAACCGGGGGCCAGGAGGGCCCAGGCCCAGACCCCGGCGGCCACCACCAGCAGAACCGCCGCCAGGCGCCTGGGATTCGGAGCGATCCGAGGGGCCAGCAGGCTTCCCAAACCGCTGCCGCACAGGAACGCGGCCAGCACGGCGGCGGCGGCGTAGACGGGGTGGGCCAGGAACAGGACGAGCCGTTTCAAGATGCCGATCTCCACCAGCATGTACCCCAGCCCGATGGCCGCTGCATAGGCGAGCGCCGGCCCTCCCCCCCGGGGAAGCGCGTGGCGCAGCGCCACCGGCGCCACCAGTCCGACCAGGGTGAGCAGCGCCAGCACCAGGAAGGCGGAGCGGAGCAGCAGCACTCCCTGGTTGTCGAACCCCACGGCCCGGGACCCGGGCTGCAGAAAGTCTTGGAGCCTCAATGTGTAGTAGAAGAACGGCCGGTCGTCCGTGGGAGGAGACAGGTCGTAGGGCAATCGGTCCAGCGCAGACGAAAGCTCCGGGGCTTCCAGGATCCGGGCTAGGAGGTTGTCTCCCCCCTCCGGCGGGTAGAGCATCCGGAATCGGGCAGCTTTCACCCGCTCTCGGAGCGATCGGTCCTCCTGCGGGGTGAACGGCCTCCGGCTCACGAGCACGTTGGCCACGGCCCGGTCCCCCACCACCCGCACGTGGGCCTGGGGCCCCGCCACCCCCTGGCGGTCCAACAGGTCGCGAACGAGCGCCACCAACCGGGGGGCCCTGCGCTCGTGGGCGAACAACGTGATGGACAGGATGCCATCGGGCGACAGGCGTCGCCAGTACGCCTCCAAGGCCTCCCGCGTGTGGAGGAAGTCCTCCGACAAGGTGAACACGCCGGCTGCCGGCGGCATCCGGCCGAACACGGCCGAGGCCTCGATCACGTCGTACCGGGCCGGGTCCCGCGCCGTGAAGGCCCGGGCGTCGGCCACCGCGAGGCGTACCCGGGCATCGGAGTACGGGCGGCCCGTGAACCCGGCGAACACCTCCTCCACCATCTCGACGACCCCGGGGTTGATCTCCACGGCCTGGACCCGGGTCCCGGGGAACGACAGGGCCACCCACACGTCCTTGCCCCCGCCCGGCCCCACGATCAGGGTCCGGGCCCCGGGTCTCAGGTGCCATGCCAAAGCCACCAGGTTCTGGCGGAAGTAGTCCGGGTTGGCCCGGGCGGCATCCCCCTCGTACAGGTTGGTGTAGCCTGAGTCGTCCACCACGAGCCCGAGCTGCTGCGGGTGGGGACCCCGGTACCTCGGCGAGAGCCCGAACGGCCGGGCGGCCCCACCCGGGGCCAAAGGGTAGGCGGCCACCCGGCTCATGGGGTTCCACCGCACGGCCAGCAGGCCCGGCTCGTACCGGCCCCGGGCCAGGGGCAGCTCGGCTGCGCCGGTCACGTCCAGCCCCCAGGCCAGGGCGCACCCGGCCAGCAGCATGAGGATCGTACCGAGCGGGGCGCGTCTTCGCCCTGCGGCAGCGGCGAAGGCCAGGGACGCCACCGCGGCCAAGGCAGCCGGCGCGCTCCACACCGTGAGGGCCGCCGGAACGGCCGCGGCCCCGATCCCGGAACCGCCCAGGATCCAGGCATAGGTGCGGTGGATCCGGCCCCTCCCTGCCGAGAGCGCCGCGGCCAGTGCCACGCCGGCCCCCAAAAACGGAAGCCCCGCGGCCCCGGCCAGGGCGGCCACCCTCCACCCGATGCCGGAGTCGGGAAGCGCGGCCAGGGTGCGCGCGAACGGTTGGAAGAACGGTTGGTGGAACGGCGCCAGGGCCCAGGCCGCGAGGCGGGGGCTGAAGTGAACGGCCACGAGCCCGGCCAGGAACCCCAGCACCCCCACGCCGAACCCGGCGGCGCCCCATCGAACCAGCCCCGGGCCTGGGCGCCGCACCAGGCCCACCCAGACCGCCCCGGCCGACAGCCCCAGGAGCGCGACCCCGATGGTGAGGCTGGCGAAGTGGTACCACATGAGCACCGAGAACAGCCGCAGCAGGAGGAGCTCATAGGCCAGCACCCCGGCCGACAGGGCCAGGAGCGCCAGCCCCCCTGCGGACGAACAAAAGGGCTGCCCCTGGGCAGCCCTGCTTGGTTCCGCTCGAGGCACCCGCTCAGCGGGAAGCGAGCTCACGCGGCTCCTCAATGGTGAGCACCCGGCCGGGAGTGATCCCGGTGAGGACCTTGCGGGCCCCGCTCGGGAACCGCACCTCTACGGTGTAGGTGCTGCCGGCCTGGACCCCGAAGAGGAGCTCCTGGGGGGGTTGGGCGCAAAATCCGGAGGCCGTGGGGAGCTCGGCCATGCCCACCAACTTGCCTTCCCGGCGCACCCACACCCGGGAGCCCACGGCCATGCGGTTCGACAGGGTGCCCACGAGCCGCACCTTGAGCCAGTTGCCGTCGTCGAGCGTGTTGCGCAACAGCCGGTTCTCCACGCCCCAGTTCACCACGTACAGGTCCAGGTCCCCGTCCGAGTCCACGTCGGCGAACATCGTGCCCTTGGTCCGCACGGTCTCGCACCGCACGTCCGGGTTGCGGTCCGCGATGTTCGTGAAGGTACCGTCCCCGTTGTTCCGGTAGAGCTGGTTCGCCACCTTGCAGTCGCCCTCGTACAGGTCCAGGTCGCCGTCGTGATCGATGTCTCCGAAAGCAGGGCCCTTACCCCACCCCTCGTCGGCCAGCCCGGCCCGGGCTCCCACCTCGGTGAACCGGCCGGTGCCGTCGTTCAGGTACAGGGCGTTGGGGCCCACGTAGTTCGACACGAACAGGTCCAGGTCGCCGTCCGAGTCCACGTCGGCAAAGGCCGCGCCCAGGCCCCAGTTGGCGTCCGCCACGCCGGCCTCCCGGCTCACCTCCCGGAACGTGCCGTCCCGGTTGTTCAGGTACAGCCGGTTCGGCTCGCCGGCCGGGTACCGGCCGTTCACCACGTACAGGTCCTGCCACCCGTCCCCGTTCACGTCGGCCCACACCGCCATCCACGACCACGACCGGTCGCCCACGCCCGCCTGGTCGGTGACCTCGGTGAACGTTCCGTCCCCGTTGTTGTGAAACAGCTGGTTCTTGGCGCCCACGCCGTAGTTGGCCAGGTACAGGTCCAGGTACCCGTCGTTGTCGTAGTCGGCCGCAGCCGCGGCATAGGTGAACGCCTTGGATCCCACTCCGGCCGAGTCGGTCACGTCCACGAACCGGCCGCCCACGTTCCTGAGCAGGCGGTTGGCCTCCACCTCGTACCGGCCACCCTTGGCGAGGTAGAGGTCCACCCACCCGTCGTTGTCATAGTCGAAGAAGATCGATCCCATGGCGAAGCCGGCATCCCCCAAGTTGTCGCCGGCCTCGGCCGTGATGTCGGTGAACGTGCCGTCGCCGTTGTTGCGGTACAGACGGTTGGCTCCGCCCTTGTTCGACACGTACAGGTCCCAGTCGCCGTCGTTGTCGATGTCGGCAAACGCCACGCCCTTGCCGTTGCCCGCGTCACCCACTCCGGCCAAGCGGGTCACGTCGGTAAACAGGCTGTCGGCACCGAAGGCGGGCGCCGAGCAAAGTGCGGCAATGAGGATCGCGGAAACGGTGTGTTTCATGGGAATGCCGCCTCCAGAGAAGAGCGGAAGGCCTGCAACGCAACGCGGTCCCTAGTATGGCCCAGCCACCCGGACCCGTCAAAGACGGACCGGGACGCCTCAGGTACACCCGCGGAGGCGAGAAGTTACCTCGCGCGTCCCTCCGGTCTTTTTTGCGGAGTCGGCGCATTCGGTCGGGGGCGCTTTGCCCCTGCGAGGAGCAGGATGCCTAAAGAAAAGAGCCCCGGAGGGAAGGACCCTCCGGGGCTCTTTTTGTGGCGTGGTGGGCGCCGGGCTTAGAAGCCCACGTTCACCATGGCGTAAAGGACATAGGGGTTGTCCGGGTCCTCGCCGCCCGCCTGCTTGTCGAAGAAGTCGCCCAGGCTCAGGATCGACCCGTTCAAGGAGACGTCCACGATCTCGGCGACCTTGTACCCCACCCGGGCCGCGATCTCGGTGCCAAGGCTGTTGCCCTCGCGCTTCGTGCCCGCCGTGTTCCGGTCGTCCTCCACAGCGGCCATGTAGCCGACAGAGACCTTGGCGTACGCCTGCTTCATCGTCGGCGGCACATAGGAGGTGCTCAGGATGGCGCCCCACAGGCCGTAGCCCGCGGCCTGGGCGTCATTGAAGCCGTAGCCCTCAGACCCGATGGTGGTCCAGGTGGCATCAGGGGTGAGGAGCATGAGGTTGTCCATGTAGAACGGGAAGTTCTCCTGGGCAGTCGTGAGGAGGACCGCGGAGTTCACGTCACCGTCCGCGGCGTCGTCATCACCGGAGAAGTAGAACAGCCGCAGGCCCACCTTGGCGCCGGCCAAGGACGTAGTGCCCTTGATGCTCGCGGCCCAGCCGGACACATCGGCTTCCTCGTCGCCCTCGGCGTTCATGGTGCCGAAGTTGTAGAACGCCCAGGCCTTCAGGTTCACCTGGGGCAGCTTGTAGGCGGCGTTCACGCCCAGGTAGTACAGGTCATCCCCCGCGCTCACCGGAATACCCAGGCTGCCGTCCCCGTTGGCGTTGATGTAGTACCCGTCCACGCCGAGCTTCAGGCCCTGCACCGGCTTCAGGCCGACCTGCAGCCCCCAGAAGTCCACATCGTCCTCGTTGCTGTCCCCGCCGGCGCTGCCTTCCTGCCACTTGGACCAGATGCCGGTCACGTTGAAGGCATCGAGCTTGGCGGAGACCTTCACCCCGGCCATGTCGGCGCCGACGAACACGAGGTCCCAGTTGTCGCCAAAACCCTGCAGGCCCACCCGGGCGCTCACCGGGGTGTCGGGGACCTTCACGTTCACGTACAGGTTCTTGGTCTCCAGGTTCACGGTGTCGCCGCCGATGGCGCCGCCCTGGTTCCGGGTCGAGCCGGGGGCTCCGCCACGAGCTCCGCCGTAGGCCGCGTCACCGTACTGCATGTCCACCTCGCCGTAGTACGTGACGCTCACGTACTCGTTGAGGCCCATCGTCCACTTGAACCGGGCCCGCTGGTCGACGAGGGTGTTGGGCTCCATGTCCTTGGCCAGCTTCTGGCCGTACTGCATGAAACGGACGCGATAGAACCCATTGATGCTGTGGTCCTTCGCGAAGGCCGGCAGGGCCATCGCGATGGCCAGGGTGCTCGACAGAGCGACAAGCAGTTTTTTCTTCATTCCCATTCCTCCTGTAGTTGGTTGACCCAACCCTTCACGCAACGTTCGGTCCTGTAAACCCTCTCCTTGCTTCCTCCGGTGGCACACCTCCTTTTTGCCAGATCGTTGGAAATGGAAACTACCCCTCCGAACCCTCACTTTATCGCCGAACCAAGCCGCCCGAAGCCGGACGGTGGAGGTCAATAAAAAACCTCGCGCGCGGAGCATAACAGCGGTTCAAAACGGGTGTCAAGACCCGAAGCGCCGTATTTTCGCCGCAAAACGCGAGGTCGTCGGTCGGGGTGGTCCGGCAATCCGTCTCTCCCACGAACGGTAGGGCCGAATCGGCGGCGAGTATATCCATCGGCCGAACGGTTGGCAAGAGGGACGTGCGGGCCCACGGAGCCCGTGTGGGCGGCAATGGGTCAGCCGGTCTGGTCCGTTGGGCGTCGTCGCAGGGTGGTGAGGCGTTGAAGGAGGGTGTCGGGATCGAGGGGCTTCAGGAGGTAGCCGTCCACGCCCAACTCCCGGGCCTGGAGCACGGTGTCCGAATCGGAGCGGGAGGTGAGCACAAGGATCGGCACCTCGCGGGTCTTGGCGCCGGCCCGGAGTCGAAGAATCAGCTTCAGTCCGTCGAGCACCGGCATCACGATGTCGGTGAGAATGGCGTCGTAGGTGTTGGAGAGGGCCATCTTGATGCCTTCGAGGCCGTTTTCCGCCAGGTCGCACTCGTGACCGGCCTGCTCCAGGATCTCGGCGGCCTTCCTCCGGATGACGCTGCTGTCGTCCACGACCAGGATGCGCATGGCGGGTCCGTTATGACGTGAGGACGTTGGGACGTGCGGACGTTAGGACGCTCGCCCTCCGCACCCCGGCCCCCTCCCCGCGGCGGGGGAGAGGGAGATTAGCGCTGAGGGAACTGTGCGCTGGTGCTGGCCGTCCCGGCCGCGCCCTATGAGGATTCATCGGCAGGAGGGCGGTGCTCCTTGAGGAGGCACGAGGCCGGGTGCTAGAGTCGGGCCCCAGGCCTTTCGGGGGATTGGAGGAGCGGATGGAACAGGCAACCGCCGGAAACCGCCGCAGGGTGAGGGTTCTGCCCGACGAGATCGCCAACCGGATCGCCGCGGGAGAGGTGGTGGAGCGGCCCGCCAGCGTGGTGAAGGAGCTGGTGGAGAACGCCGTGGACGCGGGCGCCACCCGGGTGCGGGTGCGGCTGGAAGGCGCCGGCAAGCGGCTCATCGCGGTGGAGGACGACGGCGAGGGCATGGGGCGGGAGGACGCCCTGCTGGCCCTGGAGCGCCACGCCACGAGCAAGATCGCCACGGCCGACGATCTGGACACCATCACCACGCTGGGATTCCGGGGGGAGGCCCTGCCGAGCATCGCTTCGGTGAGCCGGGTACGGATCGTGACCCGGCCGCCCGAAGCCCCGGAGGCCGCGGTGGTGAGGGTGGAGGGGGGCAAGGTCGTGGCCGTGGAGGCGGCCGGCGCTCCTCCGGGCACCACGGTGGAGGTGGCTGACCTGTTCTTCAACGTGCCGGCCCGTTTGAAGTTTCTCAAGGGCGACGCCACCGAGCTTCGACACTGCGTGGAAACGGTGACCCAGCTGGCCTTGGTGCACTTCGACGTAGGGTTCGAGCTCAGGAGCCAGGGCCGGGTCTCTCTGGTCGTGCCGTCGGGGCAGAGCCTGGAGGAGCGGGCGGCCCAGGTGGCCGGCGCCGAGGCGCCGGGGGGCCTCTACTGGGCTCGAGCCGAGGCGGGCGGGCGGGAGCTGGTCTTAGCGTTCGCCGCCCCCCACGAAGGCCGGGGGCACCGGCGGGGGCTCAGGCTGTTCGTGAACGGCAGGCCGGTGCAGGATCGCTTGCTGGTGCGGGCGGTGACCGAGGGGTATCGGGGGCTCCTGGAGAAGGGGCGGTACCCGGTGGCCCTCCTGTGGGTCGAGATACCGCCGGACGAGATCGACGTGAACGTGCATCCGGCAAAGCGGGAGGTCCGGTTCCGGGACGAGGGCCGGGTGTTCCGGTGGGTGGCGGGGTTTGTGGCCGAGAGCCTGGCGGGAGCCCCCTGGCTGAGCCGGGGCGCCGTGACGCCCGCGCCCGAGCCGCCCCGCCGGCCCGAGCTGGAGCGGGTGTCCGAGGCCGTGGCGGAGTACGCCGGACGGGTCTCTGTCGGAGCCGGCGGGCGGTCTCCCTCGCCGCCGGTGAGGAGGGGCAGCGGAGAAGGCGCCGGCCGCCCTCGGGTGGGGGGGCTGCCCCCCGTTGCTCCCTCCCAGCCCGCGTTGTGGCTCGAAGGGGGGGCGGGCCAGGGGCCTTACGACGGGCTCCGGTTCCTGGGCTCGGTGGAGGCCACCTATCTGGTGTTCCAGGATCCGGACCGACGGGGGCTGGTGATCCTCGATCAGCACGCGGCCCACGAGCGGGTGCTGTACGAGCGGTTCCTGGGACAAGGGGGTGCCCGTTCCGTCCAACGGCTGCTGGTGCCGGTGCCGGTCGAGTGCTCCCCCGCCGAGCGGGCCGCGTTCGAGGAATGCAAGGAGGCCCTCGAGACCCTGGGGTTTGGAGTGGAGCCGTTCGGCGACACCGCCCTGGCCGTGACCGAGGCCCCGGCCGATCTGCCGGCGGCCGCGGTCGAGGCGGTGGTACGCGACATTCTCGGCGCCGGTCCTGCGGCATTGGCCGAAGGACACGACGCCTTGGCCCGCCGGGCTGCCTGCGCCGCCGCGGTGAAAGCCCGCAGCGCCCTGGACGCTTCCGAGGCCGAGGCCCTGGTTCGATCCCTGGCGGCCGCCCGTCACCCCTCCCACTGCCCCCACGGCCGGCCCCTGGTGATCCGGCTGGGCCGGAAGGAGCTGGAGGGGATGTTCCACCGACGTTAGGACGTTGGGACGTGGGGATGTTCGGACGGGAGGATGTTGTTGGATAAGTCGCCGGCTCGGCCGGTTCCCGACGCCGGGGATCCGCCAGGCGGATCCTGCGCCACGACGAACGACGAACGACGAACGACGGGCGGGCCGGGCCTCCCAGCTTCCCAGCTTCCCAGCCTCCCAGCCATTCTCGTGATCACCGGTCCCACGGCCTCGGGCAAGACCCGGCTCGCCATCGAGGTGGCGGAGGCGGTGGGGGGCGAGATCGTGTCGGCCGACTCGATGCAGGTGTACCGCCACCTGGACATCGGCACGGCCAAGCCCACGGCTCGGGAGCGGGGCCGGGTTCCCCACCACCTGATCGACGTGGCCGACCCCGACGAGGCGTTCCACGCGGCCCGCTTCTTGTCCGAAGCGGACCGGGTCATTGCGGATATCGCCGGCCGGGGGCGGGTGGCCGTCGTGTGCGGGGGCACCGCGCTCTACCTGAAAGCGCTCCTCCACGGCCTCGCGCCGGCACCCGGCCGGGACCCGGAGGTAAGGGCGGAGCTGGAGGCCCGGTGGGACCGGGGGGAACGGGAGGCGTTGTGCCGGGAGTTGGCCCGGGTGGACCCCGAGGCGGCCCGCCGTCTGCACCCCAACGACCGTACCCGGATCGTGCGGGCCCTGGAGGTGTGGCGGGTGACGGGGCGGCCGATGTCGGTGTTCCACCGGGGCCACGCGTTTGCCCCGGTTCGGTACCGCGCCCTGATGGTGGGGCTGCGCATCGACCGCGAAGCGTTGTACCGGAAGATCGACGCAAGGGTGGTAAGCATGGTCGAGGCCGGGTGGGTGGAGGAGGTCCGGCGGGTCCTCTCCATGGGGTATGGCGCCAACCTCCCCCCACTCCAGGCCATCGGGTATCGCCAGATCTGCTCCCACCTTCTGGAGCGCCGTCCCCTGGACCAGGCGGTTGCCGAGATCCAACAAAAGACCCGCCGGTTTGCGAAGCGGCAGATGACCTGGTTCCGCCGTATGCCGATCCGCTGGGTACGGCCCGAGGCGGCGGCCGAGGTCCTGGCCCTGTGGCGAGCTTTTAGCAGAGCCCCCTGAGCTTGAAAAGGGAGAGGGGTACGGCCCGGAGGGGCAAAATGGGGTTTGCAACGACGCGGAGGGGCGCTAAGATACCCCGCCGTTTCCATGTTTCATCTTTTTTCTTCCCTTTCCCAAGAGGGGGTTTCCCATGGCCAAGGCGAAGCTCAATATCCAGGATCAGTTCCTCAACAATCTGCGGCGTGAGAAGGCCCAGGTCACGGTCCGCCTCACCTCGGGAGAGGAGGTGGAAGGGGTGGTCAAGGCCTTCGACAACTTCTGCGTCGTGGTGAAAACCCCGGGGAACTACCTTCTCCTCTACAAGCACGCCATCGCCTACATCCGACCGTTCGAACCCCTGAAAAAGTTTGACGCCATCTACGAGAACTTCTAGGGCCCTCGGCCTCGCCCTGTGGATCCTGTTGGCCGCGGTGGCCCGCCCTGCCGGGGCCGCCGGGATGCCGGTGGTGGTCGAGGTGACCGCCGACACCGGGCCCGGGGGGGAAGGTTTGCCCCCGCATCTCCTGCGCGAGGCGCGGAAGCGGGGGGTGGAGGCCGTGGTGTTCCGGCATGTGGCCGAGGTCGAGCGCAGGCGGGCTCTGGCTGCTCTGGGGAGCCCCTCGCGGTATGTGCTGCGCTTGGCCGTGGTGTCGGAACGGATCGAGGCAGGTCAGCGGAAGGCCGATGTCGAGGTGGAGGTGGACCGGGACCGGATCCTGGGGCTGCTGGCCCGAGCGGGGTTCGGGGTGCGTCGTCTGGAAGTGCGGCCGCGAATTCTGGTGGCCGCCCGGTCGGGCCCCACGGCCGCCCCGCTGCTTCAGGCCCTTGCCGACACATTGGGGCGGGAGGGGTGGGGGTTCCGGGTGGCAGCCGGCGCGGAGTCGCCCGACGCGGCGTTGGGGTTGGGTCGGACCCTGGGGTGTCACGTGGTGTTCTTCGTTTCGGGCGAGGCGAGGGTCGAGGCGTCGGTGCCGTGGGACCCCCACGAACGGGCCGCCACCCCGGCCGAGTCGTCCGGGATGACGGGCCCTGGGGTGGCACGGGCCACGGCCGTGGGCCAGGGGGCGGTCCTGGATGCCCTCACCGGGGCCTTCCTTGCTCGGGTCGAGGCTCAGGCCCAAGGGGCGGGCCTCGACGGGGTGGAGGCCGAGGCCCGGGCGGCCGTCCGGCTGGGCCGGCGCCTGGGCCAGGAGCTCCTCGCCGGGCTGGAGCAGTCGGGGTGGACCCTGCCCCCTGCCGAGCGGGAGGTGCGGATCCGGGTGCAGGGGATCCCGACGCCGCAGGGGCTCGAGACGGCGGAGGCGGGACTGGGAGGGCTGGCCGAGGTGGCCGAGATCCGGCTAGCCGAGGTGGCGTGGCACGAAGGGGTGTGGGTGGCCCGCGTCCGGCCCAGCGGGATTCCCTGGGGTGCGGTGCTGGCCTGGGCCTCGATCGGATCGGGCCGGCTGCGGGTGGAGGCGACCGGCCCCGACGAGGTGGCCTGCCGCTGGGTGACGGATGCTCCCTGAACCCGGCGGTGGTGCCCCGGCCCCAGGGCTGGAGGCCCGGGGGCTCCGGATCGATCCCCCCTTGCTCCTGGCCCCCATGGCGGGCCTCACCCACACCGCCCTGCGGCGGCTCCTGACCGAGCTGGGTGGGGTGGGGCTGCTGAGCACCGAGATGCTCTCGGCCCGCGCCCTGCCCCACGAACGGCCCGATCACCCGTTTCTGGCGCGGACTCCGTCGGAGTCCCCTTTGTCCTGGCAGCTTCTCGTGGCCCGCCCCGAAGAGGTGGGGCCGGCTGTCGAGGTGCTGGATCGGTGGGGGACCGAGGTCCTCGACCTGAACCTGGGCTGCCCTGCGCCCCAGGCGCGACGCCGGGGAGGCGGGGCGTTCCTGGCAGCCGATCTCCCCCGAACCCGGGCCGTGGTCCGGGAGATCCGTCGCCGGTGGGCAGGCCCGCTCTCGGCCAAGTTCCGCCTGGGACCGGGGCCGGACGAGGCCCCGGTACAAGACCTGGTGCGGCTGTTGGGGGACGAGGGTGCGGACTGGATCACGGTGCACGCTCGGTTTCGGGGCGAGCCCTACGGCCGGCCGGCCCGGTGGGACTGGATCGCCCGCGTCAAGGTCTGGGCCTCGGTGCCGGTGGTGGGCAACGGCGACGTGGCCTCGCCCGAGGACGTCGGTCGGATGATGGCGCAGACCGGTTGCGACGCCGTGATGATCGGGCGGGCGGCGGCGAGGACCCCCTGGATCTTCCGGCGGGCTGCCGTGCAGGTCTTCCACCGAGGGAGCCTGGGGCCGAACCCCGACCCGGCCCGGGTGTACCTCCGGTACGCCGAGCTCCTGGCCGAGAGCTTCGACGAGCGCCGTGCCCTGGGCCGGTTTAAGGAGTTCACGCACCACTTTGCCGAGAACTACGCCTTCGGCCACCTCCTGGCCAGCTCGGTCCAGGCGAGCTCGTGCTTCGAGCAGGCCGTGGCCCGGGCCCGGCGGTTCCTGGAGGAGAACGGGCCCCAATGTTCCACCCCGGCCTGCCTCTGATCCTGGCGTCGACCAGCCCCTACCGCAGGGACCTTCTGGCCCGGCTGCGGATCCCCTTCGAGGTCGCTGCGCCCGCCTATGAAGAGCCACCCCTCGCGGACCTCTCCCCGCCCGACCTGGCTCGGACCCACTCCCTGGGCAAGGCCCGGGCGGTGGCCGAGGGGCACCCGAATCGCGTGGTGGTGGGGTCTGACCAGGTGGCGGAGCTTAATGGGGAGGTTCTGGGGAAGCCGGCCACCCGCGACCGGGCCGTGGAGCAGCTGCTTCGGTGCTCCGGCCGGACGGTGCGGTTCCACACCGGCGTGGCCGTGGTGTGGGGGCAGCGGGAGACGGCGTGGGTGGAGCCGTTCTCCGTGACGTTCCGGCGGCTCACCCGCGCCGAGATTGAGGCCTACGTGGATCTGGACCGGCCCCTGGGGTCGGCCGGATCGTTCAAGATCGAGTCCCTGGGCATCGTCCTCATGGAGCGGACGAGCGGGCGGGACTTCACGTCCCTGATCGGGCTGCCCCTAATGGCCCTGTCCGAACTCCTGGCAGGGTTCGGGGTAGAGGTGCTGTTGCTGCGGCGTTAGGGCGGCCACGTACCGGGCCCGCAAGTGTCGGAGTGTCTCCTCCAACGCCAGGCGCACCGAGGCCGACAGGTCGGGCGGGAGACCGGCGCACGCGCCGAGCAGGGTCTCCTTCAGGTACATCTCGAAGTGATCCCAGTACACCGGGCTTCGCAGGGCCCAGGTCCGGCACGGGTCGGCCTCGTTCTCGGCGATGGTCCGCTGGAGCGCGGTCTGGATGCCGGAGAGGAGTTCGTGCACGGCCAAGGGCTCGCTCCACACCCCTTCCGCCTGGGCAGCGTGGAGCGCGCTTTGCAGCCGGCTCGTGCTTTCGGATGGGAGTCCGGCACGGGTCGCGGGCATGGGGCCTCCTCCTGTGAACCGGGGTGCACGTCCCCGACCTTTATGCACGCTCTATGCCCGGCATTTGGACGGTTTGGATGTGTCAAATGAGAAAGTGGGTTCCCAATGTGGGCACTTGATTGCTCTCCAAGGGCAAGGAGCCGGCACCGTAAGATTCCTGCCGCCGGACTTCGAACGCGGGGTCGGTCGTGAGAAGCGCCCCCCTTTGCGTCCTGCGTGAGACCCCCACGAACCGGTACTCGGTCAACATCGTGGCCGCCCTGATCCAGCAGGCAGGCCTTCCCTGGGTCGTGGCCCGATCCGAGGCCGAGGTGGTCCGGCTGGCCGGGGAGGCCGGCCGGGCGTTCGGGCTGTACTCGTTCATGACCCCCGACCTCCCGCTCGTCCGGGCCGAGATCGCGGCCCTACGGCCCCGGCTCCCGGGTGTGCGATGGCTGGCCGGCGGGCCCCACCCCACGGCCGACCCGGAGGGCACTCTGGCCACGGGGTTCGACCACGTGGTGGTGGGAGAGGCTGAGCGGGTCCTGGGGCCGTTCCTGCAGGGGGGAGACGGGCCGTCCGTGATCCGGGATCCGGACGGCGGCCCCCCCGACCTGGACCCCCATCCAGCCCGGGTGGTGGGGCGGCCCGGACCCGTGGAGATCACCCGCGGGTGTCGGGGAGGGTGCCGGTTCTGCTCGGTGGGCCGGCGGCGGGTACGGCACCGCGGTCTCCCCGCGGTGGTGGCCGCGGCCCGGGCCCTGGTGGCCGAGGGCCGCCGGGTGATCCGGTTCGTCACCCCCGATGCCCTGGCCTACGGGGGGAGCCTCGAGGCCGTGGCCGGGCTGCTCTCCGCCCTCCGGGGGGTGGGGATCGAGCCGGTCCTCGGCGCCTTCCCGTCCGAGGTCCGGCCCGAGCGGGTGACCCCGGAGGCGGTGACCCTGCTCCAGGCCCACTGCCACAACCGAACGCTGGTGATCGGAGGGCAGTCGGGAAGCGACCGGGTGCTGCGGTTCCTGGGCCGCGGTCACACCGTGGCCGACGTGGTTCAAGCCGCGGCCCACGCCCAAAAGGGGGGGCTTCGGCCCCACGTGGACCTGATCTTCGGGATCCCCGGCGAGACCCCCGAGGAGCAGGCTGCCACGGTGGAGCTGGCCCAGCTCCTCCAGCGGGAGCACGGCGCCAGGGTCCATGCCCACTACTTTCACCCCCTGCCCGGTACCCCCCTCTGGGGCGCCGACCCGGCGCCCCTGGAGCCGGAGACCCGGGCGTTTCTGGGACGGGCCGAGCGGGCCGGCACCCTGGACGGGGACTGGAGGCGACAGGTTGCGCTGGCTCGGAACTTGCGGGAGTGGGCCGAACGGGGCTGGATCCGAGCCAAGAGCACCTCCCGTCCCAACGTCCTAACATCCTAACGTCCCAGCATCACTAACGCCCGAATCCCCCCTTTCCGTCCCATCGGTATTTTCCATATACTCATTCCCGTTTTCCGATCCGCACGGCTCTACTGAGGTGCTCCATGTCGTACAAAGTACTCGATCTGTTCAAGGATCTGCCCGGGACCAACTGTGGAGACTGCGGCAAGGCGGGGTGTTTCGCGTTCGCCACCGCCGTATATCTGGAGGCCTACCCCCTGGAGCGCTGCCCCCACCTGGGGAACGAGGCCCGCGAGATCGCCGCCAGGCTCCAGGCCGACCGGGACGAGGGAGGGGGCCGAAAACCGGACTCGAGCGAGCAGGCCCTGGAGCACCTCCGGGGCGTGATCGCGGAGATGCCCCTCGACCAAGTGGCCGCGCGCTGCGGGGGCACGTACGACCCGGGTCTGGCCGAGTCGGTGACGGTGGAGTTCCTGGGGGCGCCCCATCGGGTCCTCAGGGACGACGTGACCTGCCCCGGGTCGGCGCCGACGGTATGGGTGAAGATCCTCCTTTTGATCTACGTGACCCGGGCGTCAGGCCGGCCCCCGGAAGAAGACTGGGTGGCCTTCCGGGAGCTGCCGAACACGGTGAGCAAGGCGAAGTCGTTCGAGGCCTCGGCCCACCGCATCGCCGATGCCTTCGCCGGCCGGGCCGAGCAGCTGGCCGAGGCCGTGGCCGGGGTGGGGGGCGAGCGCATCCCCCACCCGTCGGCTCCGTGGGCGTTCCGGATCCGGGCGTTGCCCCGGGTCCCTCTGCTCCTCCTGTTCTGGGACCGGGACGAGGAGTTCGAGGCCCGGGCCTCCCTGCTGGTGGACCGGTCGGTGCTCGAGTACCTGGATCAGGAAGGGCTCGTGTTCCTGTCGGAGGCCCTGGCCCAGAAGCTGCGCGGAGGCGATCTGGCCGAGGTGATCCCATGACCTTCCGGCACCTGGAGGCGTTCGTGGCCGTGGCCGGGGAGGGCGGCTTCACCCGGGCGGCCGAGGTTCTGTGCCTCACCCAGCCCACCGTGAGCGGCCAGATCCGCGAGCTGGAGGAGGAGCTGGGGGTGACCCTGTTCCACCGGCTCCCCCGGGCCGTGGAGCTCACCGAGGCCGGCCGGCGGTTCCTGGTGCGGGCTCGCGAGGTCCTGGCAGGCCGGGACCGGCTGCTCGAGGAGGCCGCGGCGTACCGCGGCGTGGTGGACGGGACCCTGGAGATCCATGCGAGCACCATCCCGGGGGAGTACCTCCTTCCCCCGGTGCTCGCCCGGTTCAAGGCCGAGCACCCCCGGGTGCGGGTGGTCCTGCGGGTGGCGGACACGGGCGAGGTGCTCCGCCGGGTCGAGTCCGGGGAGGTCGGCCTCGGCGTGGTGGGACGACCGGCCGGCACGGACCTGGAGTGCCGGCCCCTGTGGCGGGATCGGGTCGTGTGCGTGGTGCCTGCCGGATGGGAGGTGGCGGATCGGCTGGAGCCGCCGGACCTGGAGCGTCTGCCCCTGGTGGTCCGGGAGGAGGGGTCCGGGACCCGCACCACCGTGGAGGAGGCCCTGGGGGAGCGGTGGTGCCGGATGCGCGTGGTGGCCGAGTTGGGGTCCACCGCCGCGGTGCTCGAGGCCGTCAAGGCCGGCCTGGGGGCGGGCTTCGTTTCGGAGCGGGCCGCCCGCGAGGCGGCCGAGGCGGGAAAGGTCCGGTTCGTGGCGGTGGAAGGGGTGCTGCCGGTGGAACGCCGGTTCCACGCCGTGTGGCATCCGCGAAGGGTGCTCAGCCCCGCGGCCCGGGCCCTGCTCGAGCTGCTTTCCGGCGACGGTGGCTAGTGTCGCGCTTCGTCGGAGCCCCCAGCCCCACCGAAGCAATCCGCATACGTTTTTGCGAAACGGAACACTAGGCAACTAGGCGGCTGGGAGGTTCCCGAGCCACGGCCAATCCATGAGGGGCATGGGGCCTGCTGGAGAGCCGCGTGCGGCCCCTTGGCTCGCCGCGCAGCGCCTCTGACGCTCGGACCACGAAAGGGTTTGGATTCCACCGAGTTGTCATGAAGCCAGATCTTCGGTCCCGTGCCTGCGCGGCGAATCTCGATGCCCGGCTTCGCGCGCGGCCGGAAGCAGGCCCCATGCCCCGCACGCCATGCGCTCCGCCGAAGTTCCCCGTTACCCGGCCGCGGCCGGGTCGTCGGCGGTCTCCTCGGGTTCGTCCTCCTCCCCCTCCTCGTCGGGCTTGGGCCCGAACACGCGGGCCACCAGGATGCTGATCTCGTAGAGGATCCACAGGGGCCCGGCCATCATCAGCTGGGTCACTACGTCGGGCGGGGTGAGCACGGCCGCGGCCACGAAGATGATCACCACGGCGTACCCGCGGTTTCGGGACAGGGTGGCATGGGTGATCAGCCCCATCTTGGCCAGGAAGAACACGATCACCGGCAGCTCGAACACCACCCCGAACGCCAGCAGGAGCTTGATCGCGAACCCCACGTAAGCGTCGATCGAGATCGATGCCTGGATCGGCCCGCCGGCCGCGTAGCCCAGCAGGAACTTGAACCCGAACGGGAACACCACCGTGAACGCAAAGGTCACCCCCGCGAAGAAGAACAGGGTGGCCGTGCCCACGAACGGCCACACGTAGCGCTTCTCGTGGGGGTAGAGACCCGGCGCCACGAACTTCCACGCCTGGTACAGGATCACGGGGCTGGCGAGCAGGATCCCGCCCAGGAACCCGATCTTGAGGTGGGTGAGGAAGCCCTCCTGCACCCGGATCATGGCCAGCGTGCTCCCCTCGGGAAGAGCCGCGACCAGGGGCTGCACGAAAAAGGTGAACAGCCGGTCGCTCACCCCGTAGCACGCCGCGAACCCCGCCACCACCGCTACGGCGCACTTGATCAACCGCTGGCGCAGCTCCTCCAGGTGGGCCGTGAACGGGAGCTTCTCCTGCTCCTCGGGGTCCTGGGGCGGCGGGGTGGAGGCTTCGGTCATGGGGGTCTGGGCCGTGTCGGGTTACGCGGGGGAAGAGGGGCCCGGGGGGTCTTTATCGTCGGCCCTCGGCTCCGCACGGGGTTCGGCGTCGGTGTCCGGGGGCGGACCGGGCTTGGTCTGGGCCCGGGCCTTCTCCAGGTCCTTCCAGAGCTCCTGGGGGTCCAGGGGCTTGTGGACCTCCTGGTAGATGGTACGCTGGATGTCCTCGGTGGCCCGGCGGAACTCGGCCAGCCCCCGGCCCAGGGCCCGGGCCAGGTCGGGGAGTCGTTTCGGGCCGATCACGATCAGGGCGATCCCCAACACCAGCAGGATCTCGCCCATTCCCATCCCAAACATCCGGCACCTCGGCTTCTTCGAGTGGAAGTTCTCCAGGCTACGGTCCTGGACCGCGGAGTGTCAAGGAGCCGGGCCGACCAAAAGCGGCCGGCCCACGCGCAGCCGTTGTTTTTCCCCATTGACACGCCGGGAGCCCCGCTGGTATAGAGAGCGTTCTTCGGGCCCCGGGCCCGGACGGAGCGAGACCCACTCGTAGGCACGTAGCTCAGTGGGAGAGCACCTGCCCGACACGCAGGGGGTCGGCGGTTCAATCCCGCCCGTGCCTACCACTTCCTGCTCGTTCCCAAGAGGCATCGCGTGGTCTCCACCGGTGCCTTTTTGCTTTTGGGCGGCCGGTGTCCGGGTCGAGAGCGGCCCCGCCGCCGAGTTCCAAGGAGTTGTCCCATGACGATCCGGGTCACCCTGCCCGACGGAAGCGTGAAGGAACTCCCCCGGGGCGCCACCCCGCTCCAGGTGGCCGAGGCGATCGGCAAGCGCCTGGCCCGCGAGGCCGTGACGGCCGAGGTGGACGGCCGGCTGGTGGACCTGACCGCACCGCTGGAGGCCGACTGTCGGCTGCGGATCCTCACCGGCGACACTCCCGAGGGGCTCGACGTGCTCCGCCACTCCGCGTCCCACGTGATGGCCCAGGCCGCCAAACGGGTGCTGGGCGAGGTGAAGCTGGCCATCGGCCCGGCCACGGCCGAGGGGTTCTACTACGACCTGGACACCCCCCGGCCCCTCACGCCCGACGACCTGGAGGCCATCGAGGCCGAGATGGCCCGGATCGTCAAAGAGGACCTTCCGGTGCGGAGGCGGGAGCTGCCCCGGGAGGAGGCCCTGAGGCTCTTCCGGGAGCGGGGCGAGAGCTACAAGGTGGAGCTGATCGAGGACCTGCCCGACGAGGACACCATCTCCCTGTACGAGCAGGGGGAGTTCGCCGACCTGTGCCGGGGGCCCCACGTGCCGAGCACCGGCCGGGTCAAGGTGTTCAAGCTGCTGTCCGTGGCCGGGGCCTACTGGCGGGGCGACGAGCGCAACCCCATGCTCCAGCGGATCTACGGCACCGCGTTTCCCACCAAGGAGCAGCTCAAGGAGCGGCTGCGGCTTTTGGAGGAGGCCAAGAAGCGCGACCACCGCAAGCTCGGCCGGGAGCTCGACCTGTTCTCGATCGAGGACGAGGTGGGGCCCGGGCTGGTGATCTGGCATCCCAAGGGGGCGTTGGTGCGAACGCTGCTCGAGGACTTCGAGCGCCGGGAGCACCTGCGGCGCGGATACCAGATCGTGATCGGGCCCCAGCTCCTGCGCCGGGAGCTGTGGGAGCGGTCGGGGCACTACGACAACTACCGCGAGAACATGTACTTCACCGAGGTGGAGGGCCAGGCCTACGGCATCAAGCCCATGAACTGCCTGGCCCACATGGTCATCTACCGGTCGCGGGTGCGCTCGTACCGGGAGCTTCCCCTGCGGTTCTTCGAACTGGGCACCGTGCACCGCCACGAGAAGTCGGGGGTGCTCCACGGGCTCACGCGGGTGCGGGGGTTCACCCAGGACGACGCCCACATCCTGTGCACCCCGGACCAGCTGCTCGACGAGATCTCGGGCATCCTGGACTTCGTGCAGGACGTGATGGGGCTCTTTGGGTTCGAGTACGAGGTGGAGCTCTCCACGCGGCCCGAGAAGTCCATCGGCGACGACCAGGCCTGGGAGCGGGCCACCCGGGCCCTGGAGGAGGCCCTGCGCAGCCGGGGCATGGAGTTCGGGGTGTGCGAGGGCGAGGGCGCGTTCTACGGCCCGAAGATCGACGTGAAACTGAGGGACGCGCTTGACAGAAAGTGGCAGTGTGCTACAATCCAGGCCGATTTTACCCTTCCCGAGCGCTTTGATCTCACCTACGTGGGGCCCGACGGGGAACGCCACCGGCCGGTGATGCTCCACCGGGTCATTCTGGGGTCGATCGAGCGGTTCGTCGGGATTTTAATTGAGCATTTCGCCGGAGCGTTTCCGACCTGGCTGGCCCCGGTTCAGGTCGTCCTCCTGCCCATTGCCGACCGACACGTCCCCTACGCCCGGAAGGCGGAGGGGCTTTTGCGTTCGCGGGGGGTGCGGGTGGAGGTGGACGCCCGCAACGAGACGCTCCGCTACAAGATCCGCGAGGCCCAGGTCCAGAAGGTGCCGTACATGGTGGTCCTGGGCGACCGCGAGGTCTCGGACGGCACGGTCAGCCCCCGGCCCCGGTCGGGGGACCCGTTGCCCACCATGGTGCTGGACGAGTTCGTGGAGCGGGTGGCTGCCGAGGCCGGCCTACCCCGATTGGAGGATCGACGCTGAACGACCTGACCGAGGAGGTGCCCCATCGCTGATCAACCCCGCATCAACCGCATGATCCGGGTCCGAGAGGTCCGGACCATCGGCCCCGACGGCACGCAACTGGGGATCCTGCCCATCGAACGGGCCCTGGCCATGGCCGAGGAGATGGACATGGATCTGGTGGAGGTGGCGCCCCAGGCCCGCCCCCCCGTCTGCAAGATCATGGACTACGGGCGATTCAAGTACCACCAGGCGAAAAAGGCCCAGGAGGCTCGCAAACGCCAGGTGCAGACCCAGGTCAAGGAGGTCAAGGTCCGGCCCAAGACCGACGAGCACGACTTCCAGGTCAAGCTCAAGAAGGTCCGGGAGTTCCTCGGAGATGGGCACAAGGTCAAGGTCACCGTGATGTTCCGCGGCAGGGAGGTCACCCTGCCGGAGAGGGGCCTGCAGCAGCTCCAGAAGATGCTCGAGAACCTGGGCGACGATGTGAGGGTGGAGCACCCCCCCCGCATGGAGGGGCGCAACATGTTCATGCTGCTCGCCCCCGTGTCTCGCTCCGCAAAAAAGTCCTGAGTCTTTCGGGGAAAGGAAACCGTCATGCCGAAGATGAAGACCCACCGGGCGGCGGCCAAGCGGTTCAAGAAGACCGCCTCCGGCAAGTTCAGGTACCGCAGGGCGTTCCGAAGCCACCTGCTGGGCGGCAAGAAGGCCAAGCGCAAGCGGCAGTTGCGGCGGCCCGACTTCGTCGACGCCAGCCACGCCCGGCACATGCAAAAGCTCTTGCCCTATACCTGACCCCCCCTGATCCCCGCGGAGCGACCTGATCCCCGGGCTTGCCATGTGCCTGGGGGATAGGGGGTCCGAACCGGACCGGCCGCGGGGACGGTTTTGTTGAGCAAAGGAGAAAAGCCATGGCACGTTCGCGTCCGTCCGTCGCTTCCCGTAAGCGCCGGAAGAAGATCCTCAAGCAAGCCCGCGGATTCTACGGTGCCCGGCGCCGCACCCTGCGGGCCGCCACCGAGACCCTGCACCGCGCCTGGGTGTACGCGTACCGGGACCGCAAGAACCGGAAGCGCGAGTTCCGCCGGCTGTGGATCACCCGCATCGGCGCAGCCGCCAAGATGCACGGCACCTCGTACAGCCGCCTGACCCACGCCCTGAAGCAGGCCGGGGTGGAGCTGAACCGAAAGATGCTCGCCGAGATCGCCGTGCGCCACCCGGAGGACTTCGCCCGGATCGTGGACGAGGTCCGCTCGGCTGGCTGACCGCCGGCCCGGCCCGCGTCCCTAGCCATGATCGAACGGCTCCAATCCATCGGCGCCCAGGCCGTGGAGGAGATCCGCGCTGCGGACGACTCCGCGGGCCTGGAGGCCCTGCGGGTCCGGTACCTGGGCCGGAAGGGCGAGCTGACGGCCTGTCTGAAGGACATGGGCCGGCTCGACCCGTCCGAGCGACCCCGGGTGGGTAAGGTGGCCAACGAGGTCAAGGCCGCCATCGAGGCCGCCCTGGCCGAGCGCAGGGAGGCCCTGCGAGCGGCCGAGCTGGAGCGCCGGCTAGGTCGCGAGGCCGTGGACGTGACCCTGCCGGGCCGCCGGGGACACGGCGGCGGGCTCCACCCCCTGACCCTGGTGGTTCGTGAGCTTCTCGACATCTTCGGGCAGATGGGATTCTCGGTGGCCGAGGGGCCGGAGGTGGAGCGGGAGTACTATAACTTCGAGGCCCTCAACATCCCCGAGGACCACCCGGCCCGCGACATGCAGGACACCTTCTTCGTGGAGCCGGGGGTGGTGCTGCGCACCCATACGAGCCCCGTGCAGATCCGCACCATGGAGGCCCAGAAGCCCCCGGTCAAGATCGTGGCTCCGGGCAAAGTGTACCGATGCGACTCCGACGTGACCCACTCGCCCATGTTCCACCAGATCGAGGGGCTCCTGGTGGACCGGGACGTCACCTTCGCCGACCTGAAGGGCGTGCTCACCGAGTTCGTGCACCGGTACTACGGCCCGGACACCGGGGTCCGGTTCCGGCCGAGCTTCTTCCCGTTCACCGAACCCAGCGCCGAGGTGGACATCCAGTGCGTGCTGTGCCGCGGGTCCGGGTGCCGGGTATGCTCGGGGACGGGGTGGCTCGAGATCCTGGGCTCGGGCATGGTGGACCCGGCCGTGTACGGGTTCGTGGACTACGACCCCGAGGAGGTCCAGGGGTTCGCCTTCGGCATGGGGGTGGAGCGGATCGCCATGCTCAAGTACGGCATCGACGACATCCGCCTGTTCTTCGAGAACGACCTACGGTTCCTCCGGCACTTCGGCTAGGGTTCCATGCGCATTCCCATCTCTTGGCTCCGTGAGTACGTGGACGTGGACCTCGCGCCCGAGGCGCTCGCCGAGCGGCTCACCATGGCCGGGCTCGAGGTCTCGGCCGTGGACCACCTGGGCGAGGGGATCCGAGGCGTGGTCGTGGCCCAGATCGTGGAGAAGGGGCCCCATCCCAACGCCGACCGCCTGAGCCTGTGTCGGGTGACCGACGGCACCGGCATCCACGAGATCGTGTGCGGGGCCACCAACATGGGGCCAGGGGACAAGGTGGCCCTGGCCCGGGTGGGGGCGCGGCTGCCCGGCGGGTTCAAGATCAAGAAGACCAAGATCCGGGGTCAGGTGAGCCACGGCATGATGTGCTCGGAGCGGGAGCTCGGCCTCGGAGAGGATCACTCGGGCATCCTGATCCTGCCGGCCGACGCCCCGGTGGGCACCGACCTGCTGGAGTACCTGGGCCTGCCCGAGACCGTGATCGAGGTGGAGATCACCCCCAACCGGGCCGACTGCCTCTCGGTGGTGGGGGTGGCCCGGGAGGTGGCGGCCCTGACCGGCAAGGAGCTTCGAATCCCCCAGCCGGAGGTGCCCGAGTCGGGGCCCGAGATCGCCGGAATCACCTCGGTGGAGATCCGGGCCCCCGAGCTGTGCCACCGGTACGCGGCCCGGGTGATCCGGGGCGTGCGGGTGGGCCCGTCGCCGATGTGGCTGCGCCGGCGGCTGGAGGCGTGCGGGGTGCGGTCCATTAACAACGTGGTGGACGTGACCAATTACGTGCTCCTGGAGCTGGGCCATCCGCTGCACGCCTTCGACATGAACCGGCTGGCCGAGGGACGGATCGTGGTGCAGCGGGCCCGGGCCGGAGAGCGGTTCACCACCCTGGACGGCCAGGAGCGGGATCTGGACGCCGACAGCCTGGTCATCTGCGACGCCGGGCGGCCGGTGGCTTTGGCCGGCATCATGGGCGGCGAGAACTCCGAGGTGGAGCCCGACACCACCGACGTGCTCTTAGAGAGCGCCTGGTTCCTGCCCGCGAACATCCGGCGGACCTCGCGCCGGCTGGGGCTGCGCACCGAGGCCTCGTACCGGTTCGAGCGGGGCACCGACATCGAGGGCCTGATCCGGGCCCTGGACCGGGCGACGGAGCTGATCGCCCGGCTGGCCGGCGGCACCGTGGCCCGCGGGATCTTCGACGCCTACCCCATCGTGCACGAGCCCAAGCGGATCCCCGTGCGCCACGACCGGGTAAGGCGGCTGCTGGGGGTGGCGGTGCCGCCCGAGGAGGTCCGACGCATCCTGCGCAGCCTCGGCATGATCGAGGAGGCGGTTGACGACCGCTCGGTGACCGTTCGGGTGCCCACCCACCGGGTGGACCTGGAGCGGGAGGTGGACCTGGTGGAGGAGGTGGCCCGGATCCACGGGTACGACCGGATCCCCACCACCCTGCCCCGGGTGCCCATGCGGCCCGACCCGGCCCCCCTACGGCGGCGCATCGCCAACGTCGCCCGCGACCTCCTGGCAGGGCAGGGGTTCCACGAGGCCGTGTGTCTGAGCTTCGGCGACCCGGCCGACGACGGCCGGCTGGGGCTGCCCGAGGGGCACGCTCTGGCCCGCCACGTGACCTTGGCGAACCCCCTGGGCCGGGAGACGTCCGTGCTCCGGACCACCTTGCTCCCCGGGCTCCTGGGGGGGCTCGCCCGAAACCAGCGCCGCCAGGAGCGGGCCGCGCGCCTGTTCGAGGTGGGCCGCAGCTTCCACCCGCGGGAGGAAGAGCCCCTTCCCCAAGAGGTGCTCCGGGCGGCGGCCGTGGCAGCCGGGCCCCGGGACCCGCTGGCCTGGTGGGCGAGCGAGGAGCCGGTGGGTTTCTTCGATGCGAAGGGCGCGGTCGAGACGCTCCTGGCGGGCCTGGGAGTTCGAGACGCCGGGTTCGAGTCGGCCACGGACCTGCCGTGGCTCCACCCCGGCCGGGCCGCGCGGGTGACCGCGGGCGATGCGGTTCTGGGGTGGGTGGGCGAGCTCCACCCGCTGCGTCTGGATGCTTGGGACCTCGAGGGGCCGGTGGCGGTGTTCGAGCTGGACCTGGACGCCGTGGCCCGGGTCCGGCAGGAGCCGGGGCCGTTTCCCGGGCTGCCCCGGTATCCGGCCACCCAGCGGGACCTGGCGATTCTGGTGGAGGCGGGCCGGGTGCGGGCCCGGGACGTGGTGGAGGCGGTGTGGCAGGCCGGCTTGACGCTGGTGCGCAACGTGGAGATCTTCGATGTGTACCGGGGTGATCGGATCCCCGAGGGCATGGTGAGCCTGGCGCTTCGGATCACCTACCGCGCGGACGACCGCACCCTCACCGACGAAGAGGTCCGCGCCGAGGAGACGCGTATTCTCGAACACCTGGCCGAGCGGACCGGAGCGAGGCTCCGGGAGGGGTGACCGTCCCTCCCCGCCGGGCCGAAGAAACGGAAAGGGAAGCAAAGACCATGACCAAGTCCGATCTGGTGGAGGCATTGCACGGCCGCGTGGGCTTCAGCCGCAAGCGCTCGGCCGAGGTGGTGGGGCTCATGCTCGAGCTCATCAAAGAGGCGTTGGAACGGGGCGAGAAGGTCAAGATCAGCGGGTTCGGCAACTTCGAGGTCCGCGAGAAGGCGGCCCGCCGGGGTCGCAACCCCCAGACCGGCGAGACCATCACCATCACCGAGCGGCGGGTTCTCACCTTCAAGCCGAGCCAGGTGCTCAAAGAGCGCCTGAACCACCGCCGGTAGCCGTCCTCCCCCTCGTTGCGTTGGGGCGGCCGGCCTGGTATGATTCAGCCCCTTCCGGGCAAAGGAGCGGGCGTTGGAGGGCCGGGGGATTCCCCAAAAGCTCTACTACCGTATCGGCGAGGTGGCGGAGATTGCGGGCGTCAAGCCCCACGTGCTCCGGTACTGGGAGACGGAGTTCCCCTTTCTCTCCCCCCGTAAGAGCGACGGCAACCAGCGGCTTTACACTCACCAGGACCTGCAGAAGGTCCTGATGATCAAAAAGCTCCTCTACGAAGACCGGTTCACTATCAGCGGGGTGAAGCGCAAGTTCCGGGAGGAGTGGAAGAAAACGCAGCAGGGGCCCAAGCAGCAGGGACGCCGTCGGCTCCTCCAGGCCCTACGGCGCGACGCGGAGGAGCTGCTGCGGCTTTTGGGTGAAGACCGAGCATAGAACCATTCGTGTCGGGACGTGGCGCAGTCTGGTAGCGCACCTGAATGGGGTTCAGGGGGTCGGAGGTTCGAATCCTCTCGTCCCGACCATCACCAAACCAAAGGGCCTGCGGGTTGGAACCCGCAGGCCCTTTTTGTGGTGCGCCGCATGGCCCACAGCGCCGTGACCGGCGCTGTCAGTGGAGGGGCAGCGAAGCGGGAAGCGGCTTTGGAGTTGCCCCGGTTTTGTGGAATGCTGGAAGTGCGGTTTGCCTGTGGGGTACCCTGGGGGGCATGAACACGGTGCGCAGCTTTGCGAGACGGTGGGTTGCGGTGGCCACGGCCGCCTTGCTGACGGCCTGCGCCGTGGCACGACCGGCGGGCGGGGGGGCCCTGACCCGGGCCGAGGAGCGCAAGCTCGGGGAGCGGGTGGTGGCCCAGGTGCGCCGGGAGTTCCGGATCCTGGACGACCCGTACCTCACGGGCTATCTGGAGGCGGTCGGGGGGCGGGTGGCCCGGGCCATGAAGGCCCGCACGTTCGAGCTGAGGTTCCACGTGGTGGCCGATCCGCGCATCAACGCCTTTGCCGTGCCCGGCGGCCACGTGTTCGTGACCACCCAGACGATCCTGTCCTGCGGCGACGAGAGCGAGCTGGCCGGGGTGGTGGCCCACGAGGTGGGCCACGTGGAGGGCCGGCACATCGCCCGCCGTATGCAGAAGGCGGCGCGGGTGAACCTGGGGGCCATGGCCGCGGTGCTGGCCGGGGCGTTCCTGGGGGGGGCCAAGGCCGGCGCGGCGGTGGCCACGTTCGGCGTGGCCGGTGCCCAGGCCAAGATGCTCCAGTACAGCCGGCAGGATGAGGAGGACGCCGACCGCCGGGCGGCTCGGGCCCTGGTGGCCGCAGGGTACGATCCTTGGGGGTTGGTGCGGTTCATGGAGACGATCCGACGGGCCTCGCCACGGCCCGAGGGGATGCCGGCCTACCTGTTCACCCACCCCCTGCCCGAGAACCGGGCGGCCTACCTGGCCGACATGATGCCCCGGGGCACGAAGCCCCGGCCCGAGGACCCGGAGCAGCTGTGGCGGGCCCAAGCCCGGGTGCTGGTGGAGGACCCGCGGCCCTGGGGTGAGGATCTGTTCCGGCAGCGGACCCGGGAGCATCCCCAGAGCGCGTCGGCCTGGGTGGGCTTGGCGCTTCTCGTTCGGAACCGGGGGCTGTACGACCAGGCGTTGGATGCGTTGGCGCGGGCCGGGAGGCTGGCGCCGTCCGACCCCGAGATCCTGCACGAACGCGCCGCTACCTGGCTGCGGCAGGGCCGAACCGACTGGGCCCTGGCACTGCTCGAGCGGCTCCGGGCCGAGGGCCGGGCCACGGTTCCGGCCCTCCGGGACCTGGGGTGGACGTACCTGGAGGCGGGCCGGGGCAGAGAGGCCCTGGCCGTGTACGACGATCTGGCCCGGGTCGATCCGGATTGGGAGAAGCTCCCCTACTACCGTGGGATGGCCCTGGGCAAGGCGGGCCGGCCCGGGGAGGGACATGCTTTGCTGGGGGACTACTACCGATCGGTGGGCCGAGTCGCCCTGGCCGTCCGCCACTACCGCCAAGCCCTGGAGGATCTGCCGCCGGGCGTCCGGCGAACCGAGGTCGAGAAGGCTCTTCGGTCGCTTCGAGATCACCGCCGCGGGGAGAGGTGAGGGGGGCATGTTCTAGCCCCCCTGCCTCCCAATCCCGAAGTACGCGAACCCCATCTTCTTCATCTTGGCCGGCTCGTAGATGTTGCGGCCGTCGAACACGGCGGGCCGGCGCATCAGGGCCTTCACCCGCTCGAAGTCGGGCCGTCGGAACACGCCCCACTCGGTGCACACGGCCAGGCAGTCCACCCCTTCCACGGCCTCGTAGTTGTTGGTGCAGTAGGTGACGCCGTCGTTGCCAAGGACCCGGCGCGCGCTCTCCTCGGCCACCGGGTCGTAGACCCGGATGCGGCACCCGGCCTCCCGCAGGCGACCGATCACCGTGAGGCTGGGGGCCTCGCGCATGTCGTCGGTGTTGGGCTTGAACGCGAGGCCCCACACGGCCACCGCGGCCTGGGCCGGGTCGACGCCCTCGGTCCGGAACCACTCCAGGATCTTGTCGGCCAGCACGTGCTTCTGTCGGGCGTTCACCGAGTCCACGGCCTCCAGCACCCGGGCGCCGTAGCCGGCCTTCTTTGCGGTCTGGATCAGGGCCTTGACGTCCTTGGGAAAGCACGACCCGCCGTAGCCCACGCCGGGGAACAGAAACTGGTACCCGATGCGGGAGTCCGCGCCCATGCCCAGCCGAACCGCAGCCACGTCGGCCCCCACCCGTTCGCAGATGTTGGCGATCTCGTTGATGAACGAGATCTTGGTGGCCAGCATGGCGTTGGAGGCGTACTTGGTCATCTCGGCCGACCGGATGTCCATGACGAGGATCGGGTGGTTGGTGCGGGTGAACGGGGCATAGAGCTCCTTGAGGATCTCGGCGGTGCGCACGTTGTCGGTGCCCACGATGATCCGGTCGGGCTTGAGGCAGTCCTGGACCGCATTGCCCTCCTTGAGGAACTCGGGGTTTGCGACCACATCGAACTCCAGGTCGTCGAGCCCCCGCCCGTGGAGCTCGACCCGGATGGCGTCCCGGACCTTCTCGGCCGTGCCCACCGGCACGGTGGACTTGATCACCACGATCCGGTAAGCCTCCATCACCTGCCCGACGGACCGGGCCACCGCCAGCACGTGCTGGAGGTCGGCCGAGCCGTCCTCGCCCTCGGGCGTGCCCACCGCGATGAACAGCAGGAGGCTGCGCTCCACCCCCTCGGCCAGATCGGTGGTGAAGGTGAGGCGCCCCTCGTCCACGTTGCGCTCGAGCAGCTCCTGGAGGCCCGGCTCGAAGATCGGCACCTCTTTGCGCCGGAGCCTCTCGATCTTCTCCTGGTCGATGTCCACGCACACCACATCGTTGCCCATCTCGGCAAAGCACGTGCCCGTGACGAGCCCCACGTATCCGGTTCCGATGACACAAAGTTTCATGATATCGGTTCTCAGTTGTTGGTTGTTGGTTTCTGGTTGGTTGGATCAGCCCTCCTCCCAGAACTCGGGCCGTTGGGCCTCGGGTTCCCAGGAGGGCTTCTGGCTTCCCCGTCGGAGCTTGGCCACCAGGCCCAGGATCCGGTCGGCCACCCGGTCCTTGCTCATGCGGGGTACCCCGATGCGCTCGCCCGAGGCGGTGAAGATCACCACCTCGTTGGTGTCAACGTGGAAGCCGGATCCGGGTGCGGTCACGTCGTTGGCCACAATGGCGTCGAGCCGTTTCTCCGCCAGCTTGACCCGGGCCCCCTTCTCCATGTCGTGGGTCTCGGCTGCGAACCCCACCAGGACTTGGTCCGGACGCTTGTTGCGACCGAGTTCCTTGAGGATGTCGGGGTTGGGTTCCAGCTCCAGGGAGGGGGGGGCGCCGGAGCGCTTCTTGATCTTCTGGGATGCCATGGCCACCGGCCGCCAGTCGCACACCGCTGCGGCCATCACGATCACGCTGGCCCGGGCCGCCTGGGTCAGGACCGCCTCGCGCATCTCCCGGGCCGTGGTGACCCGGATCATCTCGGCGTTGAGGGGGGGCGGCAGCGAGGTGGGGCCGGAGACAAGGATCACCCGGGCGCCCCGCCGCACAGCGGCCCGGGCCAGGGCATATCCCATCTTCCCTGACGAGTGGTTCGAGATGAACCGCACGGGGTCCATGGGCTCCAAGGTGGGGCCGGCGGTCACCAGCACGGTCTCCCCGGCCAGGTCGTCGGGGGTGAGCACCCCCTCCAGGGCCTCCACGATCTGCAAAGGGTCGGCCATCTTGCCCTTGCCTTTGACCCCGCAGGCCAGCTCCCCCTCGGCCGGGCCCACGAACGTGAAGCCCCGCTCCTTCAGCCGACGGACGTTGTCCTGGACGGCCGCGCTCTCCCACATGACCACGTTCATGGCCGGGGCGAACAGCACCGGTACCCGGGTGGCCATGATCATGGTGGAGAGGAAGTCGTCGGCCAGGCCGTTGGCCACCTTGCCCAGGATGTTCGCGGTGGCCGGGGCCACCACCAGGGCGTGGGCCCGGTCGGCCAGGGCCACGTGGCCGATCTCGGGGCCCCGGAACAGCTCGAACATCCGGTGGATCACGGGGTTGCCGGAGATCGTCTGGAAGGTCAGCGGGGTGACGAAGTTCATGGCGTTCTTCGTCATCACCACGTGCACGTTGGCCCCACGCACCGTGAGCTCTCGGCACAGGTACACGCTCTTGTAGGCGGCGATGCCGCCGGTGACCCCCAGGAGGATCTCCTTGCCCCGGAGCATCGGTCAGTACACGAAAAAGGGGTTGGTGCGCTTTTCGGTGGCCACGGTGGTGGCCGGGCCGTGGCCCGGGTACACCACGGTGTCGTCGGGCAGGGTGAAGATCTTCTCCCGCACCGACCGGATCAGGGTGTCGTAGTCGCCGCCCTGGAGGTCGGTCCGGCCGATGGACCCGGCGAACAGCAGGTCGCCCACGAACACCTTCTTGTCCACCACCAGGCTCACGGAGCCGGGGCTGTGCCCCGGGGTGTGGAGCACGCTGAGGGCGAAGGAGCCGAACGGGATCGTCTGACCCTCCTCCAGGAGCACGTCGGGCTCGGGTGCGGCCTCCACCCGCATGCCGAACAGCAGCCCCTGGCCGGGCAGGCCCTTGAGCAGCGGCAGTTCGTCGGGGTGCACGCACACCGGCGCGTCGGTGGCCCGCTTCATGCCCGCCAGGCCCTCCACGTGGTCGAAGTGGCCGTGGGTGGCCACGATCGCCACGGGCTTCAGGTCCCGCGCTTGGAGGGCCCTAAGGATCATCGGGGTGTCGCCGCCCGGATCGATCACCACGGCTTCGCGGGTGGTCTCGTCGCCCAGGATGTAGCAGTTGGCCTGGATCGGCCCGACCACGAGTTGTTCGAGAATCATGGCAACGCCTCGATTTCAGGAGTTCGTTCCTTCCCCCAGCACCCAGGCCCGGCCGGCCTCCAGGAGCCGTTCGAGCGCCTCGTCGGAGTCGGCCTCGGCGTAGAGCCGCACCACCGGCTCGGTGCCCGATTTGCGCACCAGCACCCACGCCCCCCCCTCCAGCAGGAACTTGTGGCCGTCCGTGGTGACCACGTCCCGTACCCGTCGGCCCGCGAACCCCTCGGGGGTCTCGCGGACCTTGGCCTCGAAGGCCTCCTCGTGCCGGGGTGTCAGGCGCAGGTTCACCCTGCGGGTGCGGTACCGGCCCACCCGGCCGTACAGCTCCTCGAGCTGCCGGATGAGGGGGGTGCCCCGCCGGGCCACCATCTCGGCCGCCAGCAGGCAGGCCAGGATGCCGTCCTTCTCCGGCACGTGGCCCCTTACGGAGAGGCCTGCCGACTCCTCGCCCCCCAGGGCCACCTGGTCCCGGCGGATGAGATCGCCGATGAACTTGAACCCCACCGGGGTCTCGAACACGGGCCGCCCCAGGTCCCGGGCCACGGCGTCCAGGAGGTGGCTCGTGGCCACGCTGCGGGCGACCCCTCCCTCGAACCCGCGCTCGCGCACCAGGTAGTCGAACAGGAGTCCCAGGAAGTAGTTGGGCTCCAGGAACGCGCCGCCCCGGTCCACCACCCCGAACCGGTCCGCGTCGCCGTCGGTAGCCAGGCCCAGGCAGACCCCCGGGTCGTCGGAGACCGCTGCGATCAGCTCGGGGATGTTCGAACGGCTGGGCTCGGGCGCCCGGCCGCCGAACAGGGGGTCGGGGTTGTCGTGGAACACGACCACGTCGCACCCGGCCTCGCGCAGCAGCTCGTCCAGGTACTCGCGGGCCGTGCCGTGGAGCACGTCCACCGCGACGCGCAGCCCGGCCGAGCGGATCGCGTCCAGGTCCACCAGATCGCGGATCCGGTCCAGGTAGCCGGGCCGCGGGTCGTGGGCCGCCACCAGTCCCCGGTCCCGGGCCTCCTCGAACCCGAGGGACCGGTACGAGCCGTCGGCCATCCGGCGGTTGGCCCGCTCCTCGATGTCGCGGGTGGTCTCGGGCAGGGCCGGGCCGCCCCAGGCCGGGCTGAACTTCACCCCGTTGTACTCCGGAGGGTTGTGGGAGGCGGTGAAGTTCACGGCACCGTCGCGGCCGTGGCGCAGGATGTCGTACGACACCACCGGGGTCGGCACGTCGCGCGGGGGCAGGAACGTGCGGATCCCGTTGCCCGCGAACACCTCGCAGGCGACCCGGGCGAACCGCTCGCCCATGAACCGGGTATCGTAGGCCACGAGCACGCCCCGTTCGTCCAGCCCCCCAGCCTTGAGGTGGTCGGCGATGGCCTGGACCACCACCCGGACGTTGTCGAAGGTGAACGCCTCGCACAACACGGCCCTCCAGCCGGAGGTGCCGAACTTCACGGTGGGAGTGGTCATGGGATGTCCTCGTCGCAGGGTCGGGATACGCAGGATCAGAACCGCCCCACGATCAGGTCCTCGAGGGGCAGGCGCTGGGGGTTGCCGTGGCGGTCCCCCTGGGGGAAGCCCACGGCCACCACGGCCATCAGCTCCAGGTGGGGGGGCACCCCCAGGATCCGCTCCACCTCCTCCCGCCGGTTCAGGATCTCGCCGAGCCAGCACGCCCCCAGCCCGGTCGCGTGGGCCTCGAGGAGGAGGTTCTGCAGGCACGCCCCCACGCCCTGGAGGTCCTTCTCCCGGTGGTAGGAGGAGGCCGTGTCGAGGAGCACGGCCACGGCCAGGGGCGCCGATCGGAGGATCCGGCCGTACTTGGTGCACCGGGCCAGCTGCTCGCGCACCTCCGGGGCCTGGACCACCACGAACCGCCAGGGCTGGTTGTTCAGACCCGAGGGCGCCCACCGGGCCGCGTCGAGCAGGCGCTCGATGTGGTCGGCCGGGACCGGGTCGGGCCGGAACCGGCGCACGCTGCGGCGGCTGCGAATGGCTTCGGAAGTGTCCATGGGTCCTTCGTGTGCCCGGCCGCGAAGGGCCGAGGGAAAACGGACGAACACCAGGGCGAAGGGCCGGCTCGCGGCCGGCGACAGGGCGCGGAGTATACCAGCGCCGTCCGGAAAGGGTCAAGAATCCCGCGATTTCAGGCGAGTTTCGCCGGGGTTCCTGGCCGGGCGACCGGGGTTCTGCTACCATCCCGGCGATCGGAATTCAACCGAGGAAAGGAGCGGCGGCATGGATGTTCTCGTCACCGGCGCGGCCGGGTTCATCGGGGCCGCGGTGGCCGGGTTCTTGCTCGACCGGGGAGACCGGGTTGTGGGGCTGGACAACCTGAACGACTACTACGACGTCGGGCTGAAGGAGGCCCGCCTGAGCCGTTTGCAGGAGCGAGGCGGGTTCTCGTTCCTCCGGGGGGACGTGGCCGACCCCGGCGACGTGGCCGCGGCCTTCGACCGGGGCCCGTTCGACGTGGTGTGCCACCTGGCCGCCCAGGCCGGGGTGCGCTACAGCCTGCAGAACCCCCTGGCCTACGGCCGGGCGAACCTGATGGGGTTCCTGCACGTCCTTGAGGCGTGCCGCCACCGGGGAACCGGCAACCTGGTGTACGCCTCCTCCTCGTCGGTGTACGGGGCGAACGAGAAGGTGCCGTTCTCCGAGGCGGACCGGGTGGACCGGCCCGTGAGCCTGTACGCGGCCACCAAGGTGGCCAACGAGCTGATGGCCCACACCTACCACCACCTCTACGGCATCCCGGCCACGGGGCTTCGGTTCTTCACCGTGTACGGTCCCTGGGGCCGGCCGGATATGGCGCTGTTCAAGTTCACCCAGAAGATCCTGACCGGCGAGCCCATCGACGTGTACAACCACGGCGACATGGAACGCGACTTCACCTACATCGACGACATCGTGCGGGGGGTGGTCGCCGCCATCGACCGGCCCCTGGGGTTCGAGGTGGTGAACCTGGGCAACCACCGGCCGGTGCGGCTGGAGCGGTTCATCGCGGTGCTGGAGGGCGCTCTCGGCAAGAAGGCCCGGCGCAACTACCTGCCCATGCAGCCGGGCGACGTCCCCCGCACCTACGCGGACGTGTCCCGGGCCAAGGAGCTCTGGGGGTGGGAGCCCACGACCCCGATCGAGGTGGGCATCCCCCGGTTCGTGGAGTGGTACGTCGGCTGGGCGGCTGGCGTTGGACACGGACGATCCGGGGGGTAGATTGGGTCGCGCGCGGCCGGAAGCAGACCCCATGCCCCACCGCCGAACCTGAGCGGCGATCGGTGCAAGTTCCCTTGTTTCGCAACCAGGCTGTCTCGCGACCTGCCGGAGCTTCCCACTGGATCGCGTGCCGAAAAGGGCGCGGAAAAGGAGAGACCCCCATGGGCACCCAAGAGCTGTTGAGGGCTTTAGAGCCGGTGTTCGACGTGCTGGCCGGGCTGGATCTGTCCCGGCCGGATGAGGCACGGGAGCGGCTGGCTGCGGCGTTCCCGCCGGACGGGGAGGTGGTGAGGAGACTCCGGGCCCTGGTCCAGGCGGGGGTGGCCGAGGGGTGGTTGTGCGATCGGGAGGCGGGCGGAGCCCGGTTCTCCCGGGTGGCCAAGCCCGGCGAGGCCACGCGCGGGTTCTCCGTGGACGCGGTGGAGCTTTCGGGCCCTGGGGTGTGGCACCGGCACCCGGCGGGCGAGGTGAACCTGTGCTTCGCCCTCGATCCCGAGGCCGCCTTCGACGGGTTTGCCGAGGGGTGGGTGGTGTTCGGCGAGGGCTCGGACCACGTGCCCACGGTCTCGGGCGGGAGGATGCTCCTGCTCTACTTCCTCCCGGGCGGCCGGATCGATTGGAAGCGCTGATCCGCCGGGTTCCACTGCCCCCGAAGAGGACGCCCATGGTCCGTCTCGTCTTCCCGCTACTCCTGGTCCTGGCCGTTCCGGCCTGGGCGGAGGAGTTCGTCTTTTATCCGAAGATCCTGAACACCACCACCGGCCTGCCCGCCTCGCCGGGCCAGTTCGTCTCCGCAGAGAAGTGTGCCTACTGCCACCCGCTCCAGTACGAGCAGTGGAAGGGATCGATGCACGCGAACGCCCTGGCCGATCCGCTGTTCCAGGCCGTATGGCGGGAGTCGTCCCGGGAGACCGGGGGGCGCACCGACCGGTTTTGCGCGGGGTGCCACGCGCCCGTGGGGGCCCTGACCGAGCAGGTGTGGATCCGGGAGTCCGGGCAGATCGTGATCGACCCCCGGGCCGACGAGGGGGTGACCTGCGACTTCTGTCACTCCGTGGTATCGGTGAAGCTTCTGGAGAAGGGGGGGAACCCGGGGAACTCGGGGTTGGCCGTGGAGCCGGAGGGCGCGAAGCAAGGCCCCTACGCCGACGCCCATAGCACATTCCACGCCACCGCCTACTCCGACGTCCACACCCGCAGCGAGTTCTGCGGCGCCTGCCACAACGTGTTCCACCCGGCGAACAACACCGCCATCGCCCGCACCTACGAGGAGTGGAAGGGAAGCGAGTACGCCCGCGCAGGGATCCAGTGCCAGGACTGCCACATGGTGCCCCCGGAGGTGGCGGCCCGGGTCGCCGATACCATGGAGAAGGCCGTCCGGACGGGTCTGACCAGCGTGTTCGACACGGAGCGCACCCCGTTCTTCGACCACGACTTCACCGGGGCCAACGCAGCCGTCACCACCCTGTTGAACCAGTGGACCCGTGCCAACGAGGCCCGGCTGAGGCTTCAGAGCGCGGCCCGGTTGGAGCTGGTCGTGCCCGATACGGTGGCGCCGAGCCGGGTCCTGGAGGTTGGGGTGCGGGTAGAGAACGCCAGGGCGGGCCACAACCTGCCCACATCCATGACGGAGCTTCGGGAGATGTGGCTCGAGGTGACCGTCCGGGATCTGGGCAAGGACGGGCAAGTGGTGTTCCAAAGCGGCGGTCTCGGCGAGGGACGCCGGCTGGACCCGAAGGCCCGGCGGTTCGGGGCCCAGGCCATGGATGCCGACGGCCGGCCCACGTGGAAGCCTTGGCGTATCGCCCGGATCGTGCGGGACACCTCGATCCCGCCCCGCGGGGCCGTGACCGAGCGGTTCGAGATCTCCCTGCCCCCGGGGGCGAAGGGGCCCTTCGAGGTGGTCGCCCGTCTCCTGTACCGGAGCCTGCCCCAGGGGGTGGCCGATGCGTATCTGGGCCGACCCGGCTGGAAGGTGCCCCTCGTGGAGATGGCCGCCACGCGGGCCGAGGTGGGGGTGGCTGGGGAGTAGGGGGGCGGGCTCGTCCGGCCGGGTCAAGGTTGCACGACGGAGCGCCGATAGAGCGCGAAGGATGGGGGGGCGAGGAGGACGAAGATGGATCTCAGGGCGCTGGGGAACGGCGACCTCACCACGGGTCTCATCGAGGAAATGATCGGGATCGAGGCCGGCCGGCTCCAGGATGAGGCCGGCACGGGGGTCTTGAAGAAGATTCTGGACACCCAGGAGGTGCTTGCGGCAGAGTTGTTCCAGGCGCTTGGGGTGGGAGCGAATCTGGACGTGAGAGCATGATCCCCGCCGCCTTCCCGTAGAACGGGCGGCCCCCACGGGCCGCCCGTTCGTACGTGTGGGGGGCGAGGAAACCGAACGAGGAGAACGAACCGGTGGACGAGGCGTTTTGGTACGAGCGGGCCCGGGAGATCTTTGCCGGAATCGCCCTGGCCCGGCATCTGGGGTTCGAGCTGTTGGAGGTGGGGCCGGAGACGGCCGTGATGGCCGTGACGGTGGACGAGCGCCACGGCAACTATCTGGGGGGCCTCCACGGCGGCGTGCTGGCCGCCCTGGTGGACACCGTGGCCTTCTTCCCGGGTCGGCTGCTGCCCTCGGGGCTGCGGTTCACCACAGAGGGGTTGGAGTTGCACTTCATGCGGCCGGCCGGCCCGGGCGCCCGCATCGTCGCCCGGGCAGATATCCTTCGACTGGGTCGGCGAGTGGCCACGGTGCAGGTGCAAGCGAAGGCCGGCCAGGGCCAGCTCCTGTGCCACGCCGTGGCGACCCTGCTCACGGTGTAAAAGCGGTCGCCGGTCGTCGGTCAACGGTTTTTCGGCCGGACCCGCTTCTGCCGCCAGGTGCTGGTGAGCCGGCTCCCCCGCGCCCTCCGTGGGTTCGAATCACGGGGCCGGCGGTCTTCGTGGGAACTACCCATCCGCCGAAGTGGAGGCGTGCTCATCGTCGCCGGGACCCAGGAGCGCCCTCACGTGGGCCCCCACGGCCGGCCCCAGTCCCACAAGGTCGTACCCCCCCTCCAACACGCTCACGATCCTTCCCCCGCACAGGACCCGGGCCGCCTCCGCGAGCCGCTCGGTGGCCCGGCCAAACCCCCCGGATCGCACCGTCAGATGGGCCAAGGGGTCCGTGGCGAGCGCATCGAACCCCATGGAGACGACCAGGAGCTCCGGCCGAAACGATTCGAGCTCGGGGAGCACCGCGTCCTCCAGGGCGGCCGCGAGCTCGTCGTCTCCGGCGCCGTGGGCGAGGCAGAGGTTCCGGGTGAACCCCACGCCGGGCCCTGCCCCGGTCTCTCCGGGCCAGCCCGTACCGGGGTATGGGAGGGTCAAAGGGTGCTCGTGGACCGAGACGTAGAGCACGTCCGCTCGATCCCAGAACATGGCCTGGGTGCCGTTGCCGTGGTGGGCGTCGAGGTCTACCACGGCCACCCGGGCGAGGCCCCCGCGCCGGAGGGCGTGCTCTGCCGCCAGGGCCGCGTGGTTCACCAGGCAGAAGCCCCCGGCCCGGTCGGGGCCGGCATGGTGCCCCGGAGGCCGTACGGCGCAGAACGCCTGGCCGACGCGGCCGTGGATCACGGCGTCGGCGGCCGCCAGCACGCCGCCAGCGGCCCAGGACGCCACCTCGAAGCTCTCGGGGCAGATCCGGGTCTCGGGCTCTGCGATGTGCCCGAACCCGCTCTCGCAGGCGAGCCTCAGGAGCTCCACGTAGGCGGGATGGTGGACGAGGGCCAGGTCCTGGGCCGTGGCCGGGCCGAACCTGAGCCGCACGAGCCTGCCCAAGAGACCCTGGGCTTCCAGAACCCCCTCGATCACCTCGAGCCGCAGGGGAGACTCGGGGTGGTCGGCCCCCGTACGATGGTGGCGGAAGAAGGGGTGCCCCACCCACCCCACGGCCGGCCTCGGCCCGCCCTCACCCACGGGAGCGGGCCTCCAGCTCCAAGAGGAACCGCTTCACCGAGCCTGCGGCGCCCTTTTCCCAGTCTCCCGCGTACCCCCCCAGGCCGGACCGGGACACCACCCGGTGGCAGGGCACCACGAGGGGCACCGGGTTGTGGCGGCAGGCCCCGCCCACAGCCCGAGGGCTGGTGCCCAGCGCCCGGGCCAGCTCGCCATAGGTGCGTACCTCCCCGAAGGGGATCTGCCGGAGGGCCTCCCACACCCGGAGCCGGAACGCGGAGGCCCCCGCAGGGAACCGGACCGGCACCGTGAACCGGGTCCGCTCCCCCGCGAAGTACTCCTCGATCTCCCGAACCGCCTGGGCGAGGATCGTATCGGCAGGGGCGGCCGTGGGGCCCCCGGCGCCGAACCGGATGGCCACCAAGGCCCCGCCCTCGGCCACGAGGGTGAGGGGACCCACCGGGGTCGTCAGGGTGAGCTCGCTCGTGTGCAAGGGGGTTCCTCCTGGGGGAAGGGGTGTTGCGGAGGTGGGGAACTCGGGTACCCTCATTGTGCCACAGGACATTCAGAACCGACATGAGGAGGTTTGGCCATGGCATCCAAGGCCCCCGTTTCGACCCCGATCGACCTGGCGAGCTTCGTGGAGTACGCGGAGGGCTCGATCGTGAGCCGCACGCTCGTGGACCGCAAGGCCGGAACGCTCACGCTCTTCGCCTTCGACGAGGGGCAGGGCCTCAGCGAGCACACCGCGCCCTTCGACGCCGTGGTCCAGATCGTGGACGGCGAGGCCCTGCTGGTGATCGGCGGCAAGGAGGTCCGGGCCGGGACGGGGGAGCTCGTGGTCATGCCCGCAAACGTGCCCCACTCGGTGCGGGCGGAGAAGCGGTTCAAGATGCTCCTCATCATGATCCGGGGCGAGTAGGGGACCGGCGCAGCCCCGGTGCAACACAACAAAACGGCCCAGACGGCAGGGTCGCCGGTCCGGGCCGTTTTTGAGAAAATGGCGTCCCCAGGGGGATTTGAACCCCCGTCGCCGGCGTGAAAGGCCGGTGTCCTGGGCCAGGCTAGACGATGGGGACGGAATCGGAACGGTTCGAACGAAAACGGGGCCGCACGGAGGGCCCCGGGGTGTCCCAAGGGATGGTGAGCCGTCCAGGATTCGAACCTGGGACCCTCTGATTAAAAGTCAGATGCTCTGCCAGCTGAGCTAACGGCCCACGCCGATAAGGCGCGCCTTTATACACGAGCCCAGGACCCGTGTCAACCGGACTTCCGGCCCCCGGATGGATCTCGGCTCGACCCCAACTTGGTACTAATACCAACGGAACTATTGTCAGATCCCCGGCGTTCACAAGGGAACCAGCGGGTGGGGGGCTGGTGGAGAGCCGGGCGCGGCCCCTTACGTCGCCGCGCCCTCACCCGGCCTAGATCGCCCTGTAAGTTCAGGAACTTCCGCCACCAGAGCCCCGGCCTACCGGGCTGACGACGGCATGCGAAGGCGCGGCGAAGGGGGTGCCGCACTCGCGCCCGGCCGGAACCAGTCCCCCACCCGCGTCCGGCAATACCTTCGTAGGCCTTAGTATCAGTCGCACAGGGTGAAGGGGTTGGCGAACTCCACGGTCTGCTCGCGCCCCGGGCCCACCGATGCGAGCACCACCGGGCACCCCGTGGCCTCGGCCACGTGGTCCAGGAACGCCCGGGCGTTGGCGGGCAGGTCCTCCGGGCTGCGGGCCTCGGCCAGGGGCTCGGTCCAGCCGGCCAGCTCCTCGTACACCGGCTCGCACCGCTCCAGGTCCTCGGCCCGGGCCGGCACGTGGTCCACCCGTTCCCCGTCCAGGCGGTAGGCCGTGCACACCCGAATCGGATCGATCCCTTCAAGCACGTCCAGCTTGGTCACGGCCAGGCCGGTGAGCCCGTTCATCCGGCACGCGGAGCGCAACGCCACCAGATCGAGCCAGCCGCACCGCCGGGGGCGGCCCGTGGTGCTGCCGAACTCACCGCCCCGCTCCCTGAGTCGGTCGCCCATGGCATCGTGGAGCTCGGTGGGGAACGGCCCGGCCCCCACCCGGGTCACGTAGGCCTTGGTGATGCCCACGGCCGCGTGCAGGTCGCGAGGCGGCAAGCCGGTTCCGGTACACGCCGCGCCAGCCGTGGTGTTCGAGCTGGTGACGAAGGGGTAGGTGCCGTGGTCGATGTCCAGCAAAGTACCCTGGGCCCCCTCGAGGAGCACCTTGCGGTCCTCCCGGGTCCACCGGTGGAGCCGGCCCGTGACGTCGCCCACGAACGACCGGATCCTCTCGCCCGCTGTGCACAGCTCCTCCCACACGGCCCGGGTATCGAATGTTGGGGCCCCCAGGTGGCGCAGCAAGGCGTTTCGTTCGTCCAGCAGCGCCTCGAGCTTGGGGAGGAGCGCCTCGGGCTCCAGCAGGTCGGCCACCCGCACGCCCCTCCGAGAGGCCTTGTCCTCGTAGCATGGTCCGATGCCCCGGCCGGTGGTGCCGATCTGGGTTCGTCCGGCCCGGCCCTCCCGGGCCCTGTCCAGCTCTCGGTGGCACGGCAGGATCACGTGTGCCGCGCCGCTCACCACCAGGGCGTCGTCCCCGGGCCACCGGCCCTTTTTCCGCAGGCCGTCGATCTCCTCTAGGAGCACCTGCGGGTCCACCACCACGCCGTTGCCGATGCAGCACACGGTGCCCGGGTGCAGGATGCCCGAGGGGATCAGGTGGAGGATGATCTTTTTCCCCTCCACCACCAGGGTGTGCCCCGCGTTGTTCCCGCCTTGGAACCGCACGACCGCCTCGGCCTCGCCCGCGTACAGGTCCACCACCTTGCCCTTGCCTTCGTCGCCCCACTGGGCGCCAATCACCACTACGTTCGGCATGCGCTCGCTCCTGCATCGCCCGCCCGCGAGGCGGCGTCGTCTTCGGTCAGGACCTCGGTCCCACCGGTGAGGAGATCGATCCAACGAACCCGGGGGGCCACCTTGGGATCCACCACCAGGGCCCAGCGGAACCCCTGGGCCTTGGCGTGGGCCAGGGACTCGTCCAGGGGCCTGCGGATCAGGTCCCTGGCGGCCCGAGCCCCGGCGTGCCGCAGCCGACGGGCAAGGAGCAGCGCCCGCCGCCGGTCGGGCTCGAAGTTGATCAGGAACACGCCCTCGGCCCGCGGTTCGGCCGGGCCCAGGGCCGCGAGAACCGCGGCCAGATCCAGGGAAAACCCCGTGGCCGCGAGCTCCCGGCCGTATGCCCCGCACAAGCGGTCGTACCGGCCGCCGCGCACCAAAGGGGTGGCTACGTGAGGCACGAACGCCTCGTAGATCACCCCGGTGTGGTAGTCGATACCCCGGATCTCCCCCAGGTCCACGGTAATGTGTTCGGCCTGGCCGTGTACGCCCACCAGCTCCACCACCCGGGCCAGGTTCTCCAGGGCCCGGAGGCTGTGGGCCGTGTCCACCAGGTCCGAGGCCCGATCCAGCACCTCGGTGCCTCCGGCCAACAGGGGCAGCTCGGCCAGGATCTCCTTTCGGCGATCCGGGATCGGTAGGTCCGACAGAATCCGTTCCAGGTCGCTCAGATCCTTGCGGGCCACGGCGTTGCGCAGCGTCTCCAGGTCCTCGGGGGAAAAGTCCAGGTCGCCCACGATGCCCCGGAAGAACTCCACCTGGCCCAGGTCTACCTTAAACCCGGTCACGCCGGCCGATCGCAGGCACGCCACGACCAGGGCGATCCCCTCGGCGTCCGCCTCAGGGTCCACCACCCCCAGAAACTCGGCCCCCACCTGGGGGATCTCCCGGGACATGCCCCGGCGCTCGGGCACGTGACGCACCACCGAGCCCTCGTAGCACAACCGCAGGGGGAGGGTGGCCCCCTGGAACCGGGTACCCACCACTCGGGCCACCTGGGGGGTGAAGTCTGCCCGGATGGCCAACACGTGTCCGGTGGTGCGGTCCACGAACCGGTACAGGAACGTCTCGTCCCCGGGATCGGGCAGAGCCGGCTCGAAGGTGTCGGCGTGCTCGAGCAGCGGAGTCGTCAGAAGCCGGTAGCCCCACCGCTCCAGCTCGGTGAGGCAGCTTTCGCGCACGGCGTGGAGCCGACGGGCCTCGGCCGGTAGGCGGTCCGACAGACCCGGGGGCAGTTCGCGGTGCCGAGCGGGCTGCCCAGCCCGGCCGAAGGGGTGTGTCATCGAAAACGTCCGATCAGAGGCGGGCCGGGGTCACGCTCACCACGTTGGGAAGCCCGCGCAGCTCTTCCAGGACCTCGGGCGGGACCGGTGAGTCCACGTTGACCACCGTCACGGCCCGGCCTCCCGGGGCCTCACGGCCGAACTGCATCTGGCCGATGTTGATCTGGTGGCGGCCCAGGGTGGTGCCGATGCTACCCACCAGGCCCGGCCGGTCATAGTTCCAGAACACCAGCAAGTCTCCCTGGGGGATCGCTTCGATCGGGATGCCGTCGATCTCCACCAGCCGTGGCTCCCGCCGTCCGAAGATGGCCCCGGCCAGGCTGAATCGGCCCTGGGTGGTCTCCACCCGAAGCCGCATCATGGCCGTGTAGTCCTCGCCGTTCTTGGCCGTGGTCTCCGATACCCGGATGCCCCGTTCCCGAGCCAGCACCGGTGCGTTGACCAGGTTCACCCGCTCACCCACGCTCACGGCCAGCAGCCCCTCCAGGGCCGCGGCCGTGAGCAGGCCGGTCCGACCCTCGGCCATCCGGCCGGAGTACTGCAGCTCCACGGCCTTGAGGCCCTCGACCCCGAGCTGGGCCTGGAGCCGGCCCAAGCTCCGGGCCAGGTCCAGGTAGGGGGCCATCTGGTTGAGGACCTCGGCCGGCACGCTGGGCACGTTCACGGCGTTGCGGATGATGCCCCGCTGCAGGTAGCCCACGATCTGCTCGGCCACCTGAATCGCCACGGCGTCCTGGGCCTCCACCGTGCTGGCGCCCAGGTGGGGCGTGCACACCACCCGCTCGTGGGCCACCAGGGGGGTGAGCCCCGGCGGCTCCTCGCGGAACACGTCCAGGGCGGCGCCGGCCACCTTGCCGCTGTCGAGCGCCTCGACGAGCGCCTCCTCATCCACGATGCCCCCCCGTGCCGCGCACACCAAATACACCCCCTCCTTCATCCGGGCGAAGGCGTCCCGCCCGATCAGGTTCCGGGTCTCGTCGAGCAGGGGCACGTGCACCGTGATGATGTCGGCCCGCTGGTACAGCCCGTCCAGGTCCAAAAGCTCCACCCCCAGCTCGGCGGCACGCTCCTGGCTCAGGTAGGGGTCGTACCCCACCACCTTCATCTTGAGCCCCTGGGCCCGGTCGGCCACGATGGAGCCTATGTTCCCGAGGCCGATCACCCCCAAGGTCTTGCCGCACAGCTCGTGGCCCTGGAACCTCTTCTTCTCCCACTTCCCCTGTTTCATGCTCATGGTGGCCTGCGGGATGTTCCGCACCAGGCTCATGATCAGGGCCAGGGCGTGCTCGGCCGTGGTGACCGAGTTGCCGCCGGGGGTGTTCATGACCACCACCCCCCGCTTTGTGGCCTCGGGCACGTCCACGTTGTCGACGCCCATGCCGGCCCGACCGATCACCTTGAGCCGGCTCGCTCGCTCGAGCACCTTGGCCGTGACCCTGGTGCCCGATCGGATCACCAGGGCGTCGTACCCCCCGATGACCGCCTGAAGCTCCTCGGGCTCGAGGCCGGTCTTTACGTCCACATCGAGGTCCTCTGCCGCTCGGAGGATCTCCAGCCCCCGGGCCGAGAGGTTGTCGCTGACGAGCACCCGCTTCATCTTATGCTTCTCCCAGAATCGAAAGGGCCTTGGCCACGCCGGTGCCCACGGCCACGGGATGACCTAGCTCGTTGAGGGCGAGCTCCAAGGCTGCCAAGGCCCCGACCACGTCCAATGGATCCACGTGCCCCATGTGGGAGATCCGAACGATCTTGCCCTTGGCCTGGTCCTGGCCGCCGGCCACGGTCATGGAGAACCGTTCCCGCAGCGCTTTCTTGAGGGCCTGGCCGTCCACTCCCTCGGGCACCTTGACGGCGGTGCAAGCGTCGCTGGGGCTGTCAGGGGCGAACAGCTCCAGCCCCAGGGCCTTCACCGCCTCGCGGGTGGCCCTAGCCATGAGGGCGGTGCGGCCGTGGACCCCCTCCAGGGTTTCCGCCCGGATCCGGTCCAGCACCTCCCTGAGCCCCACGATCAGGCTCACCGCTGGCGTGTAGGCCGTCTGGTTGTCGGCCTGCTTCTTGCGCTCGCTCTTGAGGTCGAAGTAGTACCGCGGCAGGTCTGAGGTCTCGAGGAACCGGTCGGCCTTCTCGCTCCAGGCGATGAACGCGAGCCCCGGCGGGAGCATTAGGGCCTTCTGGCTGCCCGTGACCACCACGTCGATGCCCCAATCGTCCATGGGTAGGGGGAACACTCCCACGGCCGTGATGCCATCCACCACCAGGAGAACGTCCCGGGCCCGGGTGATCCGGGCGAGCTCCTCCACCGGGTGGCGCACGGCCGTGCTGGTTTCGCTGGCCTGCACGTACACGGCCCGGATGGCCGGGTCCGCGTCCAGGGCCCGACGGATCTCGCCCGGGTCCACCGCCCGGCCCCACTCCACCTTGACCTCCACCGGATCGCAGCCGTATGCGGCGAGGATCCTGCCCCACCGCTCCCCGAACTTTCCGCCGTTCACGTACAGGGCCCGATCCCCCCGCCGCAGGAAGTTGGTCACCGCGGCCTCCATGGCGCCGGTGCCCGACGCGGCCAGGATCAGCACGTCCCGCTGGGTCTGGAACACGTACCGCAGCCCCTCGCGGCACGCGGCGAAGACGGGCCTGAACTCGGGCTCCCGGTGGTGAAGAGCGGGCCGGGCCATGGCCAGCCGGGCCTCGTCGGGAACAGGGGTGGGGCCTGGGGCGAGCAGGCGGTATTTGTACACGGCGGACCTCCCTTTTGGTTCCGAAAACGACGAACGCGAAGAAGTGTGCGGATCGGCACAAACTCAGAAACGCTAGCAAACCGATCGTGAGGGGGTCAAGGATGGGGCGGTGCCCGGTCGTTGGTGCCGCTCAGGCGTCGGCCCCGGGTCACCCCTCGCCGACTCCTTCCCCCGTGTCGCCGCTGGAGCCGGCTTCTCCGTGGCCCTCGGTCGGCTCTTCAGCCTTCCTGCGGGTCCTGCGGCGCTTGGGCTTGGGCTGCTCCTCGCTGCCGGCCTCTTCCGGGGGAGCGGGCTGGGCCACGTCCGACTGGGCGGGCTCCTCGGTTTTCTTTCGGGAGGTCCGTCGCCGACGGTTGGTTTTTTTCTCGTCGCCCGTCTCGGCCGGGCCCACTGCATCGGGCGCTGCCGCATCGGTTTGGGTTGGCTCCTGGGGCTTCCTGCGGGTCCTGCGGCGCTTGGGCTTGGACTCTGCCCCCTTGTCGGCCTCGGATCCGGAGGGGGGCTCCTGGGGCTCGGGCGGGGGGGGCGAGATGGCCTTCTCCACCGGCTCCGGAGCCTTTTCTCGGGTCCTGCGACGTTTCGGCTGGGGCTTTTCGGCCCCGTCGGCCTCGGCCTGGGGCTCGGCCTCTGGGGGGGGAACCCCGGCCGGTGTCGGTTCCCCCACCGCCTCCTCAGGCTCCCCCCCGGCGTCGGCCGGGACCGGCTTCTTCTTGCGGCGCCGGCGCCGGCGCTTCTTCCTGACGGACTGCTGGGCCTCGGTCTCCTCCGGCTCGGCCTCTTCCCCCGGGGGCTCCCCGCCGGCCTCCTGTTCCGAGCTTTTTCCCTCCGGTTGAGTGTCCCCTTCCGGTGTGGGCTCGCTTGCCTCGGCCGGCAGGGCCTCGGTTGGCGCCGTCTTCTTCTTCCGGCGTCGGCGCCGTCGCTTCTTCTTGGCGAGGGGCTGGGTCTCGGCCTCCTCGGCCTCGGGGGCCGAGGGCTCTTCCTCCTCTTCCGGCTCCTCGTCCATCAGGATGTACGCCGGCGCCCGCTGGATGCGAGTGGGGGGCTCGGGGATCCCGTGGTACGCCGCCACCAGCTCGGGGGGCACGTCGGTGGTGTTGGTCTCGATCCGGGGGGTTCCATTCTCTACGAACACGAAAAAGTAGTCGTTGGGGCCCAGGTGGGGCTCAGAGAACACCTGCACCGATGTCTCGAACTCCCGCTCCCAGTCCGCCAGGCGCCGCCGCTTGCGGTTCACGATCAAGGCGGCCACGTCGGCCGGCACTCCCACGCGCACCTGACGCAGTTCCTTGCGGGGTAGCTCGGCCTGGATCATGCGAAGCACCGATAGGGCGAAGCTCTCCGGCGACCGCACCCGGCCCGACCCCCGGCAGGAGGGGCACGGTCGGGTCACGGCCGCAGCCGCCCCGGGCTTGAGCCGTTGGCGCGACAGCTCCAGGAGGCCGAACTGGGAAATGGACCCCACGCGCGTGCGGGCCTTGTCCTCCTTCAGGGCCTTCTGGAGGGCGCGGCGCACGGCACTGCGGTTCCCGGAGCCTCTCATGTCGATGAAGTCGATCACGATCAGGCCTCCCAGGTCCCGCAGTCGCAGCTGCCGGGCGGCCTCCCGGGCCGCCTCCTCGTTGACCCTCAGTGCGGTCTCCTCGATGTCCTTGCCCTGAAACGACCCGCCCGAGTTCACGTCGATGCTGACCAGCGCCTCGGTCTGCTCGATCACGATGGACCCGCCCGAGGGCAGCGGTACGCTCTTCTCGTAGATCGTGGCCAGCTGCTGCTCCACGTTGTACCGGGCGAAGATCGGGGTGCGCCGCTGATGGAGCTTCACCCTCCGCGTGTACCACGGCATCACGGCCTGGAAGAACCGCCGGACCTGCTCGAACACCTCCGGGTTGTCGATCCACACCTCCTCCACGCTAGGGGTGAAGTAGTCGCGAATGGTGCGGATCACGATGTCCGAGTCCTGGTACAGCAGGCTCGGCACGGGTGCGTCCTCGGCGTCCCTCAGGATGCGCTTCCACAGCCGCAGCAGGTAGTTGGCATCGCGGGTGAGCTCCTGTTTGGTGCGGCCCTCCGCCGCCGTGCGGACGATGTAGCCCATCTCCTCGGGGATCTGTGCCGCGTCCAGGGCGTCGCGGAGCTGCTTGCGGGTCGCCTCGTCCTCGATCTTCTTCGACACCCCCCGCTTGGCCACGTAGGGCATCAGGACAAAGTACCGGCCGGGCAGGCTGATGTACGTGGTGAGGGCGGCCCCCTTCTGCCCCACCTCGCCTTTGCGTATCTGAACCAGCAGCTCCTGCCCTGTTTTCATCGCCGAGGTGGATCGTCTCCCGTTCGGGAAGTATCTGGGGTGAATGTCCTCCAGTGGCAGAAAACCGTTCTTCTCGGCCCCGAAGTCCACGAACACGGCGTCCAGGCTGGGGACCACCTTGACGACCCGGGCCTTGTAGATGTTTCCTTCGAGACGTTCCACCTGGGCGGTCTCGATCGCCACCTCTTCGAGGAGCCCGTCGGCCACGATGGCGATCCGGCTCTCCTCCTCGTTGACTACGTTGACCAGCATCACTTTTGACATGGGCTCCTCGCAGGCGCCTGGGACGGATCATGGGCAAGCACAACCCGGAAAACGCGAAAGTATACACCATTCCAAGGGCAGGCCGGGAGGAAGTTGAGGGGTTGCTGTCCCGACTGGAGGCGTGGGAGCGCTCGCCCCGGGCCCAGTCCTTGCGCGAGGCCTTGGCACGGGCCGGGGTGACAACGGCGTGGTTGGTGGGTGGCGCGGTGCGTGACCTTGCCCTCGGGCGCCCGGAGCCGCCCGACCTGGACCTGGCCCTGCCGGGGGGGGCGGATCGAGTCGCCTCCGAACTGGCGCGGTTGGGGCGGGGCACCGCGTTTCCCCTGGACGAGGGTAGGGGTGTGTGGCGTGTGGCCCTGGGGGGCGGGGTGACCGTGGACCTGGCCCCCTTGCGGGCTCCCACCCTGGTCGAGGACTTGGCAGGCCGAGACTTCACCGTGAACGCCATGGCCTGGGAGCTGGGCGGGGCCCGGGGCCTGGTGGACCCTTTAGGAGGGCTCCGGGACATGGCAGAGGGGTGGCTGCGGCTGTGCGGGCCCTCGGCCCTGGAGCAGGACCCGGCACGGGTTCTTCGGGCGTACCGGTTTGCCGTGGGGCTGGGGCTGGGGCTCGATCCGGCCCTCGTCCGGGCCTTGGCTCACGCCGCCCCAGGCCTAGCCCGGGTGGCCCCGGAGCGGATCCGCACGGAGCTGTTCGCCTGCCTGGGCCTGCCCGGGGGCAGCAGGGGGCTGCGCCTCATGGCCGCCCACGGCGTGCTGGAGGTGCTGTTCCCGTTCGTGAGGGGCTGGCGGGGGTTCGATCAGGGCGACTACCATGCCCACGACCTGTGGGAGCACGCCCTGCGCACGGCCGAGGAGGCCGAGCGGCTGGCCGAGGGGGAGCCGTGGATGCCCCGACCCGACCGCCTGCGGGAGCACCTGGCCGAGGAGCTGGAGGAGGGGGTCACCCGTCGGGCCCTGCTGGTGCTCGCCGCCTACCTCCACGACCTGGCCAAGCCCGAGTGCGCCTCCCTGGACGGCAGCCGCCGCCGGTTCACCGGTCACGAGACCCGGGGGGGGCACCTGCTTCGGGGAGTTCTGGCCGGGCTGCGGGCGGGGCGCCGGGCCCGGGGCGCGGCCCAGAGGGCCGTGGCTGCCCACCTGCGGCTGTTCCAGCTCTCGCGCCAGAGCCCCCCCACCGAGCGGGCCCGGCTGCGCTACCTTCGGGACCTTCGGGCCGAGACCCCCGAGGCCGTGCTCCTGTCGGTGGCGGACGAGCGGGCCACGGGCCCGGCGCCTCCTGCCCGCGAGGCGGTGGAGCGCACGGCGGCAGAGGTGCTGGGCCTGTACTGGCGCAAGCGCGACCAGCAGGAGATCCCACCGCTCTTGCGGGGCCGGGATCTGGTCGAGCTGGGCGTGCCCCCGGGGCCGGAGGTGGGCCGGCTGCTACGGACGGTGGCCGAGGCCGAGGCCCGGGGCGAGGTGGCCACCCGCAACGAGGCTCTGGCCCTGGTCAGGAGGGAGTGGGAAAAAGCTCGTCTTCCCCCTTGACACGTTCCGGCCGTTGGTCTAGCATCCCCGTTCCTTCGCGGGGGCGCGGATCCCTGCGGTTTCCGGCTGGCGTAGCTCAACTGGCAGAGCGGCTGACTTGTAATCAGCAGGTTGCGGGTTCGAGTCCCACCGCCAGCTCCAAGAGAGATTGAGGCGATTTCGTGGTGGGGTTCCCGAGTGGTCAAAGGGAGCAGACTGTAAATCTGCCGGCGACGCCTTCGGAGGTTCGAATCCTCCCCCCACCACCACTTTCTTCCGCCCGGTAGCGGGAGTAGCTCAGTTGGCTAGAGCATCAGCCTTCCAAGCTGAGGGTCGCGGGTTCGAGACCCGTCTCCCGCTCCAACCTTATAGAGTGCGGTTCGAGGGCCCACGTAGCTCAGGCGGTGGAGCACTTCCTTGGTAAGGAAGAGGTCACCGGTTCAAGTCCGGTCGTGGGCTCCAGCTCGTGAACCCAATCCCCCGGCCCGCCCCGCGGTGGTCGGGCGGTTTTTGTTTGTCTGACTTTCGGGAGCCATCGACGAGGAGAGACCGCCATGGCCAAGGAAAAGTTCGAGAGAACGAAGCCGCACGTGAACATAGGGACGATCGGGCACGTGGACCACGGGAAGACCACGCTGACGGCGGCGATCACACGGGTGCTGGCGAACGAGGGGCTGGCCCAGTACACGGCGTTCG
>JALUTY010000023.1 GCA_027021615.1 bacterium
GAAGCTCCTGCAGCTGGTGCGGTCGATCTCCAGATCGTTCTTCAGCTCCTGGATCCGATTCTCGCTGTCGCCGCGGCCGCAGTAGATCCCGTAGACCGTCTCCGCCTTGTGGCGCAGATTGGTGACGACGAAGCGCGGGTTCCGCTTCACCTGCCGGCCCTCGTGGACCAGGGCCTCCACCTTGGCGACCACCTGGCGGGAACGGGACCAGCTCCTGGTCCGGTAGGGAAAGCGGTCGAAGCCTCGCCGGGTCTCGCCGGTGATCCTGGCCATCGCCACCTCGTGCTCGAGCGGGCCGGCGACCCGGCGCACGAGGGCCTCGTTTCCGGGAAGGGCCACCGCATACTGGACCTTCAGCCGATCCAGGGCCCGGAAGAGCCGCGGCGTGGCGAAGCCGGCATCCAGCCGGACGCGGATCCGGGCGCACGGGAAAGAACGCCTCAGCCTGGGGACGATCCGCCGGAGCAGGGGGATCGCTCCCTGGACCTGCCGTGCCCGGCCGGATCGCAGCCGGGCGTGGAACAGCCACGGCTCCGGGTGGTCGTCGACCGTGAGGAAGCCGAGCAGCGGCAGGTAGCCGTGGCAGTCGTAGAAGCCGTTGAAGAGCCCGAGCTGCTGCGTGCCGTGCACCGGGTCGTGGGTGCCGTCGAGGTCGATGGTGATGAGCCTGGCCCTGCGGTGCTTCCTGCGCAGTCTGCGGAGGACGTGGTCCTCGAAGGCGAGCAGGGCGGCATGCAGCTCACGCCCGGAGGGGGCATGCTCGAAGCGGGACAGGGTCGGCTGGCTGCCGAGGCGGCTCTCGGGGCCGGGGCGGCGGCCACAGGCGGCCTGCAGGGCCGGATCGCCGCCGAGGAGCGCGGCGTCATTGCCGTCGGCGTAGCCGAGGGCGCGGGAGTAGACGCCCTGTCGGAGGAGGTCGAGGGTGCTGTGGCGGGTGCGAGAGGGATCCCGCCGGTCCACCAGGCAGGCCGCCAGGGCAGCGGTCAGGCCGATTCCGCGGTCCAGTGCGCCGAGGAGGAGGCCGCCGCCGTCGGAGCTCTGGAGGTCGGTGTCGAAGGCGACGTGGATCGGCTTGGAGATCAGTCCTTCGAAGAGGACGGGGTGTCGGGTAGGATGGGCCATGCGGGCGTGGTCGGTTTGACGAATGGACGCTGTTTCAACCATCCAATCGGCAGATCGGCGCACGCCCGCGCCCTTTCCTCGTGAATAATCCGGGCTAGGAAGACCGGGAAGGATGTGGTCCCCACTCGCCCGATACCATCCGCTCTGCCACCTCGGTTCTCGGGATGCCTTCCTTGCGCCACCGCAGACTGGAGCCGGCGACGGGAGCGTGGACGGCGACGGGCACGTGCACGGCGCGGGATCCGCTGGGGGATGTGGATTCGCTGAATCCCTACCAGGGCCTCCTTGGTTCTCCTTTGGATACCGTGGGTTTCCTGGGTGCCGACTGCCGGGTGCATACGTCCCTTTCTCACACGGATTGCATGGAATGTCCTACAGTTCATTCCTTCGAGGAGGAAGCTCAAGGCCCGTTCGGGGCGGAGTCGAACAGGGTTGGGTTCCTCCTCGCTCTGGCCATCCTCTCATCCACCCGGACAGCCGGGTGTGCCGAACCTGGTTGGGTTGGCTCCGGATCATGGCCGTTGCCGTCTTCCTCGGAACCCTGGCTTGCTCTCGGGCGCCATCCGGGGAGTCGGCGTTGTTGGAGCAGCGGCGCCAGTACGTCCTCCCGCACGAATTGACCGCGGAGGTCCCCGGCTGCTACGCACTCCATGTCGTCGTCCTGAACGAGGGCGAGATTGATCTGGCAGGCTTGCCGAGGAGGATTCGCTTGAGTCCCGACCTGGACCGAGAGGGGAGATCGGCACTTCCCCTCGACTTCCGGGACGCATCTTGGAACCACGGGGAATGGGAGGCCCTCGGGGAAGACCGGCTGCGGGTCTACCTGGCCATGGAGGATGGCCTGCTGGGGGCGGCCATGGATCTACGCCGTACGAAGCCGGGTTGCTGGTGGGGTCTCGCCAAAGAGGTGACGGACGTGCAGGTTTCCTCCGAGCCAGAGCGTGGGACCGCCCGGATCCTCCTCACCAAGATGGCATGCCCATGAGACGGCCTCCTTGCTGGATTCAGGTCCTGACCGACGTCCTGATCGCCTGCGTCTGCCTGGCATGCTCGGGCAGGTCCTCCTCGGGTGAGCACCGGGATTCAGGCCTCGCCGGGTGCGAGGATCCCGCGGGCTGGCTGGATTCGGTCATCCTCGAGCTCGGTCAGGTCGCCTACGACTACTTCGTGCTGGAGGGAGCGGACGACGAAATGAGGCGAGGACTCAAGCCTGAGAGTCTCGAGGATGCCTCCCATGACTCCTACCGGCAGCGAGTCCTGTCCGTGCTGAGGGAGAGGGTGGTCGTCCCGGAGGGGTTCTGGGAGGTCGATCCCGGAAACGAGATCCTGGGATATGTCCTCTCGGACCTGCGCACGCTGATCGACTGGCAGAACTGGAAGATCACGGAAGTGCATGCTGGAGGCCGGAAGCCGACTGGCGCCCGCGAGTACCTGATCACTTGGAAGCCTTTCATGCTCTACGAGGAACAATACCTGGTCCGAGTCTCCGCGGCGGAGGGGCAATGCCGGATCACCGGTGTCGAGGCTCTCAAGGGGCGCATTGCCCTCCGAAGAGGTGTTCGGGAGGGAGAGGACGGGACCTCCGAGTCCCTGCTCCCGAGGTGAGGCCATGGGGGGCCTGCCGACAGGAACCCGGACCTGGGACGCCTTCGGCCGCCTGGCCACGGAGACCCAGGCCGGCAACCGCACCCTGGTTTTCGGCTATGATGCCCGGGACGCCCTCGTGGAGCTCACCTATCCGGCCGGAGGCCCTCTCGAAGCGGTGCGCTGGACCTACGACGACGCAGGCAGGATCTCCCAGGTGGAGCGCCGGCTCACGAACCTGGTGGAGGGGGTCTCCTCGCCGCTCTGGGAGGTGGCGGCCACCTTCCAGTACCAGGGCGGCCGGGAGACCGAGCGCCTGCAGGCTCCCTACGGCCTGAAGCGCAGCCAGAGCTGGACCCCATGGCGGGAGCCGGCGATCCTGCGCTACGAGCGGAGCGGCACGGGCGATCTCCTGACCGGCTTCTCGGACACCTGGGACGCCGGGGGCCGGCTGGTCGTGCGCGAGCGCCTGCACGACGAAACCGGAAGCGCCGGCTACGGCGAGGTCTACCGCTACGACGGCAAGGACCGCCTCACGAAGGTCTTCCGCAACGTCCAGGATCCGGATCTCTACGCGTCGAACGATCCGCCGGACACTACCTACGACTCGCGGATCGTCTACACGCTCGGTCCGGTCTACGAGCGCACGCAGACCGCGGTGATCCATACGGACTCGACGCCGGACGAGATCACCCTCTACACCCGCAACGACCTCTACCAGTACACGAAGGTCGGCGGCCAGGACCGGAGCTACG
>JALUTY010000024.1 GCA_027021615.1 bacterium
GTTTCGATCCCGAGTCCATCGACGAGCTGGCCGCTTCCATCGGGCACGCGGGGATGTTGCAGCCCATCGTGGTGCGGCCGGTGCCCGGCACGTGCCGCCGGCGTTTCGAGATCGTCGCCGGCGAGCGGCGATGGCGCGCCGCCCAGCGGGCGGGATTGCACCGCGTGCCCGTCGTGGTCCGCAACCTCGACGACGAGGATGCCGCCCTGGCCGCGCTGGTCGAGAATCTCCAGCGCCAGGACCTTTCTCTCCTCGAGGAGGCACGAGCGGTGGAGCGCCTCGTGCGGGAATTCGGGATGACGCACCAGGAAGTCGCGGGCCGGTGCGGCTACGGGGCCCGAGACCGGGTCACGCACCTGCTCCGCATCCTCAAGCTGCCCACGGAGGTCCTCGGCATGCTCGAGGACGGCATCCTGTCCTTCGGGCACGCCAAGCTCCTGGCCGGCCTTCCCGTGGCCGAGCAGTCCGCCCTGGCGCGGGAGGCGGCCGCCAGGCGGTGGAGCGTGGCGGCCCTGGCCCGCCACGTCCGCCGGCGCCAGGAGGCGCAGGACGCCGGGCATCCGCGGCAGGATGATCCGAACATCCGGGAGCTGGAGCAGAGAGTCAGCGAGATCGTGGGCGCCGAGACCCGCGTGGAGTTTCAGCCCAACACCGGGCGTGGCTGCATCCGCTTCACGTTTCATTCCCTGGAGCAGCTGGAAGGTATCCTGGAAAGATTGGGGTGGAGCGAAGAGGCATGACGAACCAGGTGGGGCCTCGTGCAATTCTTGGGTATATACTCTGCGCCGGGATACCCAGTTGCATCCTTTCGAGGCTCGCAAGGGCTTGATTTCAGGGGAGGGGACGATATGGCCAGGAATTCCAGGATCGAGTGGACGGACCATACGTTCAATCCCTGGTGGGGTTGTACCAAGGTTTCACCCGGTTGTACCCATTGCTACGCCGAGACCTGGGCCCACCGGGTCGGCATGGAAATATGGGGTGCCAAGGCCCACCGCCGGTTTCTGTCAGACCAGCATTGGAAAGAGCCCCTTCGCTGGGACCGGGAGGCGGCGCGAGAGGGTCGCCGACACCGGGTTTTTTGCGCGTCCATGGCCGATGTGTTCGAATTCCGTGCCGAACTCCGTCCCGTGCGGGCCCGGCTGTGGGATCTCATCGATCAGACTCCCCACTTGGACTGGTTGTTGCTGACTAAGCGCCCACACTTGGTTTCCCGTATGGTGCCGTGGGGGAATAACTGGCCACACAATGTCTGGCTGGGAACGACGGCTGAGAACCAGAAATGGGCGGACAAGCGCCTTCCTCGTTTGTTGGACTACCCGGCCGCTATCCGCTTCGTCTCGTGCGAGCCGTTGCTTGGACCCATCAACCTTTCGCCTTGGCTTAACGAGCTCGACTGGGTCATTGCCGGTGGGGAAAGTGGCCCCAGGGCCCGGCCCATGAACCCGGCCTGGGCCATCGGACTCCGGGACCAGTGTATCCAGGCCGGAGTTGCATTTCACTTCAAGCAGTGGGGCCATTGGACGCCGAACGTTCCACGAGGATGCCGCCCTCGGCAGACTGTTGAGGTCAAGGACGGTAGTGGCAAGTCTTTCATTTTGGCAAAACTGTCCAAGAAAGAAGCCGGCCGGATACTGGAAGGCAGGACCTGGGACGAGTTTCCAAGAAAACTCGCCTGAGAAACGGGTTTGGCATAGGGAGGCTGCCGATTGGAAGAACCGGAAGTTGGGCCCTGGGCACGCGAGAAACTCGGGGTGCTCGGTGATTACCTGCACCAGTACTCCAGGATCCTCAACAAGCAGTCCAGATGGCTCAAAGGCCACGTTTACATTGACGCTTTTGCCGGAACCGGGCAGGCGAAAGTGCGGCGGCACGTGGCAAGCCATGATCGAGATGGCCTGCTATTGCCAGGGATGGAGGACGAGGATCAAGCTCAATACCTACAAGGCTCCCCCAGGGTAGCCTTGGACGTGGAACCGCCGTTTACAAGATTGACAAGACGCCGGTAGCCGGTCTAAAACAACGGTCACATCATCCCGCCGCGAGGGTATCGCGGTGCCCAAGCCCCGCCGGACCGTGTGACGGGGCGGCCCTCCGGGCCCGGTCCATCGTTCGTTCCACCCCGCCGGGGAGACCGCCCCGGCAGGGGACACGTGTCTCCCCGGCCCAGTGCAGGAGACACGTCCCATGAAAACCACCATGCCCGGCGCGTTTCGCGCCAGCCCGTATTGGCACCGATACCGCAAGGCCTTCGGCAGGGATGCGTTGCGGATCTACGCCACGTTCCACTTCCAGCGCCGCCCGCCGCCGGCGGGCGTTCTTCTCCACCCCGCCCGGGGTTCCCCGGGCGGGGAATTCCCGGGCATGCCGTTTATCCAACCAGGAGGAACATTGTCATGCCCAATCACGTGGAAAATCGACTCATCTTCACCGCGCCCGGCCACGTGCTCGAGGCCATCCGCGTATTCTTCCGGAAGGGATTCGATTTCAACCGGCTGATCCCCATGCCACCGGAACTCGATGTTCCCGACGACAGCCAGGGACAGCTCGGGTACAAGATTCTCTATGGAGACTGGGAGTCCGTGGCACGCTATGACTGGACACCGGATGCCCGGTCACGGCAGGAACTCGTCGACTGGCTCGCGCAACGGAATCCCGAGGCCCTGGAGCTGGGGCGCCGCTACCGGGAGAACGAACGCAGGCACGGCGCGAAGACCTGGTATCAGTGGGCCCTCGATCACTGGGGGACCAAGTGGAACGCCTACCAGTTCAGGATCGTGAACGATGACGAACCTTTCGAGGTGGCGTTTCTGACCGCGTGGGCTCCGCCCCACCCGGTGATCGAGGCCCTGGCCAGGTGGTTCATCCAGGCCACGATCCACCACGCCTGCGTGGGGGAGTTCGGGCGGCCGAGCGAGGTCCGGACCTACCGGCACGGCAGGATGCGGTTCCTGGTGGCCACGGGTGACGTGTTCAACCTTGCCCGCGGCTTCGCCCGCCTGGACCGGGAACCGGCTTGACAGGCCGGGACAAGCCGGACTAAAACTTCTACAACATCCCCCGCCGCGAGGGCATCGCGGCACCCGAAGCCCCTTCGGACCGGGAGGAGGGGCGCCGCCGCCAGGCGGCCGGTCCATCGTTCGTTCCACCCCGCCGGGGAGACCGCCCCGGCAGGGGACGTGCGTCTCCCCTTGTCGTTGTAGTCAGGAGGAGACGCATGAAGATCGACATCAAGGACCTCCAGAAGGATCTGCGTGGGATCGGCGCTGCAATCATCATTGCATCGACGGTTTCCGCCCTCTTCGAGGAGACCGTTCCCCTGCAGACCGCGCTCACCGGCATCACGGTGGGCACCGCGCTGTGGGTAGGGGGTCTGGTCCGGAAGGAGGATTGAGCCATGTCCAACTTTACAGTGGCCGTTCTATACGCCGGCGCCCT
>JALUTY010000025.1 GCA_027021615.1 bacterium
AGGCGTACGGGACGGTACGTCGAGCCCCGAGGCGCGAGCACGCCCCGAGATGGCGTGCAATCGGCGGTTGCAGCAGAAGGCTTCATGAATAATGCGGGCTAGCTTCCGAGCGACTCAAACCATGGACGCGATCTGGGTCAACCTCCTGAACGGCCTGAGCTGGGGCATGCTGCTGTTCCTGATCTCCGTGGGGCTCACCACGGTGTTCGGGGTGCTGGGCGTGCTCAACTTTGCCCACGGCTCGTTCTTCATGCTGGGAGCCTACCTGTGCATGCAGGCCATGGCCTGGTTCCCGTCGTTCTGGCTGGGCCTGCTGGTGGGGCCGGTGGTCGCCGCCGGGGTGGGGGCGGTGGTGGAGCGGTGCCTGCTCCGGCGGGTGTACGCGCGGGACCTGAGCTTCCAGCTGCTGCTCACCTTCGCCATCCTGCTGGTCCTGGACGATGGGGTCCGCCTGATCTGGGGCTCCCGCTACCACGTGGTGGATCCCCCGGCCGTGTTGGCGGGGGTGGTGCCGATGTTCGGTGGCTCGTACCCGGTGTACCGGCTGTTCCTTGTGGCCGTGGGCCCGGCCGTGGGGCTCGGGCTTTGGGCGTTCTTTCGTCTCACCCGGTGGGGCAAGGTGATCCGGGCCGCGGCCATGGACCGAGAGATGGCCGAGGGCGTGGGCATCCGGGTGCCGGCCCTGTTCACGGCCGTGTTCACCTTCGGCACCTGGCTCGCCGCCCTGGGCGGGGCACTGGCCGCCCCCCACCAGAGCGTGGGGCCGGCCATGGGGGAGAGGATCATCATCGAGAGCTTCATCGTGGTGGTGGTGGGTGGGCTCGGGAGCTTCCCCGGGGCGTTCGTGGGCGCCCTGGTCCTGGGCCTGTTCGAGTCGTTCGGAACCCTGTTCGCTGGCCGGGCCCAGATGGCCCTGCCGTACCTGGTACTGGCCGCCGTGCTCCTGGTGCGGCCCCGGGGCCTGTTCGGGCAGGAGGCCTGACATGGGCGGTGGCTCGAGAGCCTGGTTGGGGCTGGGGCTCCTGGCCGGCCTGGCCCTGTGCCCGCTGGTGGTGCCCATGTACTGGGTGTTCATCCTGACCGAGGTTCTGATCATGGGGCTGCTGGCCATGAGCTTCAACCTCCTGTTCGGGGGGGCGGGGCTCCTGTCGTTCGGTCAGGCCTCCCTGTTCGGGGTGGGGGCCTACGGCGCGGCCTTGGTGCTCCTGCACGGCCCCCCTTCCCTGGGGCTCGCGTTCGCAGCGGGCGTGGGCGGCGCGGCCCTGGTGTCCCTGGTGATCGGGTACCTGTGCGTGCGGCGGGACGAGATCTTCTTCGCCATGCTCACCCTGGGGTTCGGGATGATGCTGTTCACGGTGGCCCACAACTGGCGGGAGGTCACGGGCGGGAGCGACGGGCTCTCGGGGTTCGCCCTGCCGACCCTGCCGGTGCTGGGGCTCAGCCTGTTCGACCCCCGGGTCATGTACTGGTTCACGTTGGCGGTGGTGGCGGCCGGGGTGGGCGTGCTGTGGAGGGTCCATCGCTCGTCGTTCGGCCTCGTCCTGCGGGCCAGCCGGGAGAACCGGGAGCGGCTGGCCTTCGTGGGCGCATCGGTGGCCCGGTACCGCCTGGCCGCGTTCGTGGTGTCGGGGACCCTGTCGGGGGCGGCAGGGGTGTTGTTCTGCCTGTTCAACCAGATGGCCACTCCCGACGTGATGCACTGGGCCTACTCGGCCCGGCCGGTGCTGATGGCGGTGCTCGGCGGCAGCACGGTTTTCCTGGGGCCAGCGTTCGGAGCGGCCGCGTTCTTCGCGCTGGAGCAGGCCGTGACCAGCGTGACCGACAGCTGGATGATCGTGCTGGGCGCGGTGCTGATCCCGGTGGTCCTGTACTTTCCCGAGGGCATCCTGGGCACCCTGGTGCGGTGGGTGAGCAGGCCGGGAAGGGGGGACCGTGAATAGCCGGCCCCTCCTGGACGTGCGCGGGCTGTCCCACCGGTTCGGGCGGTTCCGGGTGCTCACGGACGTGTCCGTTCGGGTGATGCCGGGCCGGCTCACCGCCCTCATCGGGCCCAACGGCGCGGGCAAGACCACCTTCTACAACTGCGTGTCGGGACGGTACGTGCCCACAGGCGGCAAGGTGGTGTTCGACGGCCGCGACATCACCGGGCTGCCGGCCCACCGGGTGGCGCGGTTGGGGCTGCTGCGCTCGTTCCAGATCACCAACATCTTTCCGGGGCTCACCGTGCTGGAGAACGTGCTGGTCCCCCTGACCCTGCGGGCCGGGAGGGGCATGCGGTTCTGGCGTGCCCACCACCGGGACCCGGCCCTGGTGGAGCGGGCCGAGGAGATCCTGGAGCGCCTGGGGCTGGCCGACCAGGTGGGCCGGCGGGCCTCGGAGCTCCCCTACGGGGACAAGCGTCGGATCGAGATCGCCCTGGTGATGGCCCTGGACCCCAAGCTGGTGCTCCTCGACGAGCCCACGGCCGGCATGACCCCGGAGGAGACCGACCGGATGATCGGGTTGATCCGGGAGCTCGCGGCCCGGTCGGGGATCACGTTCTTCCTGACGGAGCACGACATGAAGGTGGTGTTCTCGGTGGCCGACCACATCTATGTGCTCCACCAGGGCCGCGTTCTGGCCCAGGGCTCCCCCGACGAGATCCGGGGCGATCCCCGGGTGCGCGAGGCCTACCTGGGAGGGTCCCTTGATCCTTGAGGTGAGCGGCGTCCACGCCTACTACGGCGACAGCCACGTACTCCAGGGGGTGGACCTGGGGTTGGCCCCGGGCGAGATCGTGTGCCTGCTGGGCCGGAACGGGGCCGGCAAGACCACCACCATGAAGAGCATCGTGGGGTACGTGCCCCCCGCCCGAGGCCGGGTGGTGTTCGACGGCGAGGACATCGCGGGCCGGCCGGTGCACGAGAACGTGCGCAGGGGACTCGGGTACGTGCCGGAGGACCGCCGGATCTTCGCCGATCTGACCGTGGAGGAGAACCTGGAGGTGGCCGTGCTGCCTCCCCGGCAGGGCCAGGAGCCGTGGACCTTCGGCCGGGTGTTCGACACGTTCCCCCTGCTGCGCAGGCTTCGCAGGCGTCGGGGCGGCGACCTGAGCGGAGGCGAGCAGCAGATCCTGGCCATCGCCCGGGCCCTGGTGGGGAACCCCCGGGTCCTGCTGCTCGACGAGCCCTGCGAGGGGCTGGCCCCGGTGATCGTGGAGGAGCTGGGTGGGGTGATCGCGGCGCTCAAAGGGGAGGTGCCGATCCTCCTGGCCGAGCAGAACGCCCGGTTCGCCCTGGGGGTGTCGGACCGGGGCTACGTGATCGAGAAGGGCCGGGTGGTGTTCTCCGGCACGCGGGCCGAGCTGCTGTCCAACCGCGACATCCAGGAGCGCTACCTGGCCGTGTGATACCAAATTGCGTTCAAGGTGATCGGACCCCTGATCCGGCGGGGCAAGGGGCCTGGTTCCGGCCGTGCGTGAGTGCAGCATCCGACGTACGCTGCATCCGGCACTCAGCCCGGAGGCTCCAGGAAGCCGCCATCGGCCGCTGCGCGGCCCTACGGTTCGGGACCCAGGGATCAGAGGGCAGGGACGAAAGCCCGTGGCCAGACCCCTGTCGGCTGAATTCTGAAATCTGTCTACTGGCACGGCCACGCCCGGCGCTCCACCAGGCCCCTTGCCCCGACCCCCGGAGGGACCTCTGTTTGAGCGCAACTTGGAATGAGCGCCCCGCCCCTCGTCCTCAAGCGGCAGGTCCGCCCGTTCCGGGGCCCCCTTGCCCGGAGCCTGCCGCGCCCCGGCGCAGCCGCTCGGGGATGCCCAGCTCCCTCATCGTTCGGGCCGCGGCAGGGGGCACCCAGTGCTCCCAGGGGAGCCCCCGGCGCAGGGCCTCGCGCACCTGGGTGGCCGACACCGTCTTCTGGTCGGGGCTTCGGCGCCAGAGCACCTCGGTGCGGAGCCCCCGCTCCCGGAACATCCTCAGCTTCCGTTCGCCCCACTCGTCGTAGATGGTCAGGAAGAACACCGCGTCCAGGGGCACGTACCAGGCCCACCGCTCCGGCAAGTTCACGGGAAACGGCACGACCGAGAACGACCCCGGCGGCGCGCCCTCGTCCAGGAGCACGGCCTGCACCACCCGGTACCGCTCGAAGTAGGTCAGCGGGTTCGCCTCGGGGCGGCTCCGGGCGGGGTCGGCCGGGTCGTGCCGGGTGGACCAGGGGTCGGGGTTCGTGATGCCCACGACCAGGTGGTCGCACCGGGCCCGGGCCGCCCGCAGGTACGCCAGGTGGTCGTTGTGGAATCCCTGGAACCGTCCGTGCACCACGCCGACCGTCATCGCTCCGGCCTCCAGGGCTCCCGCTCCCCCGGCCAGTAGGGCTGGTCCTCGGGGGCGTCCATCAGCCCCCGGAGCTTCGCCCGGTCCAGGAGGTCCAGGACCATGGGCAGCAGGTCCCGGGCCGCCACCGCGCCGAGCACCCCGGCCGCGCAGGAGACCTCGTCGAACCGGGTCACCGCGTCGCGCCGCACGCCCTCGCCGTGCATCACGATCGGCACGGGCTCGCCCGAGTGGATCAGCGGCCCGGTGCTGGGCGTGGAGTGGTCCGACGTCACCACCAAGAGGATCTCCGAGGACGTGAGCTCCCCGAGCAGGGGGCCCAGGGCCCGGTCCAGGGCCTCGATCACCCGGACCTTGGCCCCGGGGTCTTTCGTGTGGGCGGCCTGGTCCGGGGCCTTGGTGTGCACGTGCACGAACTCGTGGCCGGCCCGGAGGGCCAGGCGGAGCCGGCGGGCCAGATCCTCCCCCGGGTCGTCGGTGTCGGGACCCTCCAGGAAGTCGAGTCCCAGGCACGAGGCCAAGCCCCGGTACACGAGCCCCGAGCCCACCGACAGGCCCCGCAGCCCCCAGCGCCGCCGGAACGGCTCCGCCCGGCCCAGTCGGCCGGGCCGGTGGGTCACCAGGGCGTTCAGGGGCGGGGCTCCGCGGTCGGCCCGTTCGCGGTTCACGGGATGGCCCCGCAGGGCCTTGCGGGCCGCCTCGAGAAAGGCCTGGAGCGCCCCGGCGGCCCGCCGAGCCGGCTCCGGCTCGGGCGGCCCCGCCCAGGGCCGTACCCGGAGGACCGGCTCCCCCCGGGCCAGGGGGTCGGAGTCGGTGAAGAACGGTGCCCCGCCCCCCTGGATCCGCACGATCCCATGCACCCCGCCGGTGGGGTGGAACGACACCCGCAGCCCTTCGGCCTCCACGGGACCGAGGGCCTCCGCCAGGGCCCGCGCCTCCTCCTGGTCGACCCGGGGCCGGACCGGGCCCAGCCGCAGGAGCCCGTCCTGCTCGACCACGTGGTCCAGACGCCCCAGGACCGCCACCTCGCCGGGGGCGAGGCGAAGACCGGCCCCCAGCGCCTCCAACGCCCCCCGGCCCGGGAACTCCTCCCGCCGGTATCCGAACAGGGCGAAGTGGGCCTCCTCGCTGGGCAGGGCGACCCCGGGCCGGGCCGCGTGGAGGAGCCCTGCGGCGCCCTCGGCGGCCAGGTGGTCCAGGTGTGGGGTTCGGGCGGCCTGGAGGGGGGTGCGGTGGCCCAGGCCGGCCACGGACCGATCCCCCAGGCCGTCCAGGATCACCAGGATGCAGCGGCGGGGCACGGCGTCACCCCTCCGGCCGGATCCCATCGGGGCGGCCGATGCCCGGGGGGAATCCCATCGGTAGAACCGCTTTGTGGGCGGCTCGGCGGGCGTGCATCATGGGGCCATGCTCCGGTTCGATCTCCACGTGCATACGGACCTCTCGCCCTGCAGCCGGCTCACCGTGGCCGAGCTCCTGGCCCACGCCCGCGGCCTGGGCCTCGACGGGGTGTGCATCACCGATCACCATACCATGGCCGCGGCCCGGTCGGTAACGGAGGGGGTGCAGCCCGACGGCCTGTGCGTGGTGGTCGGAATGGAGTACTCCACGGACCAGGGGGACTTCCTGATCTTTGGGCCGTTCGAGGAGCTCCGACCCGGCCTGACGGCCGAGGCCTTGTTGCAGCTCGTGGACCGGGCCGGGGGCGTGGCAGTTGCGGCCCACCCGTTCCGGCCGGGCCGCGAGGTGCCCGAAGCCCTGGTGCGCCGGGGGCTGTGTCGGGTGGTGGAGGGGCGCAACGGCCGGAACCGGCCGGGGGACGACGCCCGGGTCCGCGCCTGGGAGCGTGCCCACGGCGTGGGCGTGACCGCCGGGAGCGACGCCCACCGTCTCGCCGAGCTGGGGCGGGTGGCCACCCGGTTCGACGCCCCCGTCCGGTCCCGGGCCGACCTGATCGCGGCGCTCCGCAGGGGAGGGTTCCGCCCCGATCCCCGCCCGGTCACGCCCTCGCGGGCACCCGGATCCGCTGCACCGCGGCCACGGACACCAGGCTGAGCGCCGCCCCCGCCAGGAACGGCACCCGGTAGTCGATCATCCACAGGGCGCCCCCCACGGCCGGGAGCACCACGGCCGCCACGTGGTTGATGGCGAACCCCACGGCCATGGTGGGGGCCGCGTCCTCCGGGTCCCCGATCTTCTGGAAGTACGTGCGGATGGCGATGGAGAAGTTGAACAGGATGTGGTCGATTACGTACAGCCCGGCAGCCACCCACCGGGAGCCGGTGAACGCGTACCCCAGGAAGATGAAGACCAGCAGGCCGTACTCCACCGACAGCACCCGCCGCTCCCCGAACCGCACGATGGCCCGCCCGATCCAGGGGCTCACGAAGTAGTTGACCGCGTTGTTCAGCAGGAACAGCACGGTGATCTCGCGCACCGTGTACCGGAACACCTTTACGAGCAGGAACACCGAGAAGGCCACGAAGATCTGGCGGCGGGCTCCCGCCAGGAACGTGAGCACGTAGTACAGCAGGTACCGCCGCCGCAGGACCATGCCCTTGCGCTGGAGGGGCAGGTCCCTCCGGGAGGGGTCCCGGGTCAGGGCCCACGCCCCCGCCAGCAGCACAAGCCCGCCCACCGCCAGGTAGAGCTCCCGGTATCCCAGGAACGGGGCCAGCAGGAAGATGGCCGCGCCCACCGCGATGTTCGAGGCCGCGGCCACGGCCCGGAGCCGGCCGAACACCAGGGGCGAGGTCTCCCGGTCGAAGTACTGGAGGGTCAGGGACTGGTTCGCGGTCTCGTAGTAGTGAAACCCCAGGCTCATCAGCAGGGTGGTGGCCACCAGCCCGCCGTAGGACGGCAGGAACCCGGTGATTCCCACCCCCAGACCCAGAAGTACGATGGACAGGGCCGCCAGCCGGTGCTCGCGGACCACCAGGAGAGCGTACACCACCAGGAACGTGAGGAAGCCGGGGATCTCCCGGACGGACTGGATCACCCCCACGTGCCCGCCGTCGAGCCCGGCCACCTCCACGGCGAAGTTGTTGAACAGGGTGCGCCAGCCCTGGAGGCCCACCATGGACGCCACGGTGAGCACCGCCAGGAACCGGAACATGGGGGAGCGCGATGGGGTCAAGGCAGGCCTTTCGGCGGGAGCCCGAACGGCAAAGCGGGTTGCTTTCGGGGCAACCCGCTTCCGCTTCCGTTTGGTGCCGGAGGGGGGACTCGAACCCCCACGGGCGCGAAGCCCACCGGATTTTGAGTCCGGCGCGTCTACCAGTTTCACCACTCCGGCCGGTGTGGGCCCGGAGTATAGGGGGCGGTCCTCCAAAGTGTCAAGCGGGGTTGCCCTTTGGCGCGCGCGGGTGGTATCGTCGCGGGTTTCCGAGGTCAATCCCAACCCAGCGAGGTGCGCGTCATGAAGGAAGGCATCCATCCCAACTACGACAAGGCCGTGGTCACCTGCTCGTGCGGGGCCACCTTCGAGACCCGGTCCACCAAGCCCGAGATCCATACCGAGATCTGCTCCCAGTGCCACCCGTTCTTCACGGGCAAGGAGAAGGTGGTGGACACGGCGGGTCGGGTGGAGCGGTTCCTGCGAAAGTACGGGCTCGACAAGAAGAAGGAAGAAGAGTAGGCGATCGTGGCCGCTGCGGTCCGGCTTCTGAGCCACACCCCCGACCCGGAGCGGACGGTGGCCCTGGCCGCTCGGCTGTGCTACTCGGCCCGAGGGGTCGAGGGGCTGGCTCGCGACCTGGGCCCCGACGAGGTGGGGAGCCTGCTCGACAAGCTGGTGTCCATGGGCCACTTCTCGGCCCTGGAGCACGCCTCGTTCACCTTCGGGGTCGAGGGCGTCAGCCGGGCCTGCTCCCACCAGCTGGTGCGGCACCGGCTGGCCAGCTACTCCCAGCAGAGCCAGAGGTACGTGCGGCTGGACGAGCCCCGGGTGGTGGTGCCCCCCACGGTGGCGGACGACCCGGAGCGCGCGGCCCGGTTCCGCCAGGCGGTGGAAGGGGTGTGGGCGCTGTACCGGGAGCTGGTGGAGGCCGGGGTACCGGCCGAGGACGCGCGGTACCTGCTGCCCAACGCCTGCGAGACCAAGCTGGTGGTCACCATGAACGCCCGGGAGCTCCGGCACGTGTTCGCCCTGCGGCTGTGCCGCCGGGCACAGTGGGAGATCCGGGACCTCGTCCGGGAGATGCTGCGGGCCGTGGTGCCGGTGGCGCCCCGGCTGTTCCGGGGTGCGGGGCCGGGGTGCCTGCGGGGTCCGTGCCCCGAGGGGGAGTACTCCTGCGGCCGGGCGGCCGAGGTGCGCGCCGAGCTGGCACCGCTGCTGGAGGGGGCGCATGGGGGCTGAGGCCTGGCTGGAGCGGCTCCAGGGGGTGGAGGCCCGGTACGAGGGGCTCAACCGGGAGCTCTCAGACCCTGCGGTGCTGTCGGACCCGGACCGGTACCGGAAGCTGGCCCAGGAGCACGCCGAGCTCCGGGAGGTGGTGGAGACCTATCGGGAGTACCGGGATCTGAAGGCCCGCGAGGAGGAGGCCCGGTCCCTCCTGGACGACCCGGAGCTGGGCGACCTGGCCGCCGAGGACCTGGAGGAGGCCCGGGTCGGGCTGTCCCGGGTGGAGGCTCGGCTCCGGGAGCTCCTGACGCCCAAGGACCCTCTGGACCGCAAGAACGTGATTCTGGAGATCCGGGCCGGCACGGGCGGGGAGGAGGCGGCCCTGTTCGCGGCCGAGCTGTTCCGGATGTACGCCCGGTACGCCGAGGAGCGGGGCTGGAAGGTGGAGGTTCTGAGCTCCAACCCCACCGGGATCGGCGGGTTCAAGGAGGTGATCGCCCTGATCGAAGGCCGCAACGCCTACAGCCGGCTCAAGTTCGAGAGCGGGGTGCACCGGGTGCAGCGGGTGCCGGTGACCGAGTCGGGGGGGCGCATCCACACCTCGGCCGTGACCGTGGCGGTGCTGCCCGAGGCCGACGACGTGGACGTGGACGTGCTGCCCGAGGACCTCAGGATCGAGGTGTTCCGAGCGAGCGGGGCCGGCGGGCAACACGTGAACCGCACCGAGTCGGCCGTGCGGATCACCCACCTGCCCACGGGCATCACCGTGGCCTGCCAGGACGAGAAGTCCCAGCACAAGAACCGGGCCCGGGCCATGAAGATCCTGCAGGCCCGCCTGTTCGAGCGGGCCAAGCAGGAGGCCGACCAGGCCCGGAGTCAGGCCCGGAAGGCCCAGGTGGGAAGCGGAGACCGGAGCGAGCGGATCCGCACCTACAACTTCCCCCAGGGCCGGGTGACCGACCACCGGATCAACCTGACCCTGTACCGGCTCCAGGAGGTGCTGGAGGGCGGCCTGGACCCGGTGATCGACGCCCTCCAGGCCCACGCCCAGGCCGAGAGCCTCGCCCACGAGACCCAGTGACCCGAACCCCCCTCGAGCTGGTGCGGCTGACCGCCGAGTACCTGGCCGGTCGGGGAGTGGCCAACCCCCGGCTGGACGCCGAGGTGCTGCTGGCCCACGTGCTGGGGGTGCCCCGGATCCGTCTGTACACCGAGTTCGACAAGCCCTTGGAGGAGACCGAGGTGGCCGCGTACCGGGAGGCGGTGCGCCGCCGGGCCCGGCGGGAGCCGGTGGCCTACATCACCGGGGAGAGGGAGTTCTGGTCCCTGCGGTTCCGGGTGGCCCCCGGCGTGCTGGTGCCCCGGCCCGAGACCGAGCTCCTGGTGGAGGCGGCCCTGGAGGGGACGGCCGACACCGGCCGGGTCCTGGACCTGGGCACCGGATCCGGGTGCGTGGTGGTCGCGTTCCTGCGGGAGCGGCCGGGGTGGACCGGGGTCGGGGTGGACGCCTCTGCCAAGGCCCTCGAGGTGGCCCGGGACAACGCCGGATTCCTGGGGGTGGCCGACCGGCTGGAGCTCCGGCAGGGGGACCTGTTCGAGCCGGTCCGGGAAGAGCGGTTCGACCGGATCGTGTCGAACCCGCCGTACGTGCCCACGGCAGAGCTGGAGACCCTGGAGCCCGAGGTGAGCCGGTTCGAGCCCCGCGGCGCCCTGGACGGCGGCCCCGACGGCCTCGCCGTGATCCGGCGCATCGCGGCCGCGGCGGCCGGGTTCCTCGCGCCCGGCGGCCGGTTGGCCCTGGAGTTCGGCAGGGGGCAGGAACGGGCCGTGGCCGCGATCCTGGAGGAGGCGGGGTTCTCCCGGGTGGAGATCCGAGACGACCTGGCCGGCATCCCCCGGGTGGCCGTGGCTCTGCTGTAAAGGCGACAAGATAGGCTTGTTTCTTTGGGGTGGTGCATGGGGCTGGTTCCGGCAGGCCCTAGTGTCGTGTTTCGGAAATTTCGTGGTTTCCCCGGGGGGTGGGGCTGGGGACCCCCCTTCGCTGAACGGCCTCGCAGGGGCCGCCTCGGCGCGGTCCGCTGCGGCGCGTGAGAGCACGCGCCGCGGCCGCACCGCTCGCGCCGGGCGGCCCGGGCTGCTCGGCCGTCGCGCTTCGTCGGAGCCCTCAGCCCCACCGTCGCCATATGCTTTCGAGCTTTCTGGCTTTCTAGCTTCCGAGCGACTCAACCCATGGACGCGATCGAGATCGAGGGCGGGGCCCGGCTGACGGGCACGGTGGAGGTGAGCCCGGCCAAGAACGCGGTGCTGCCACTCATGGCCGCGGCGCTCCTGGCCCCGGGCCGGAGCCGGCTCCGGCGGGTGCCCCGCCTGAGCGATGTGCGCACCCTGGCCCGGCTCCTGGAGCACCTGGGGGCGGGGGTGGAGTTCGGCGACGGGGGGCTGTGGGTCGACGCTGCCCGGGTGCCCGGCCGGGAGGCCCCCTACGAGCTGGTGAAGACCATGCGGGCCTCGGTGCTGGTGCTCGGACCCCTGGTGGCCCGGTTCGGCCGGGCCCGGGTGAGCCTGCCCGGCGGCTGCGCCATCGGCGCCCGGCCGATCGACATGCACCTGAAGGGGCTGGAGGCCATGGGGGCCCGGGTCGTGCTCGAGCACGGATACGTGGAGGTCACGGCCCGGCGGCTTCGGGGGGCCCGGATCGTGCTGGACCTGCCCACCGTGACCGGCACCGAGAACCTGATGATGGCCGCGGCCCTGGCCGAGGGCCGCACCCTGATCGAGAACGCGGCCCGGGAGCCCGAGGTGGAGGACCTGGCCCGGTGCCTCAACGCCATGGGCGGCCGGGTGCGGGGCGCCGGCTCCTCGGTGATCGAGATCGACGGGGTGGGCGAGCTGGGCCCCATGGATCATCTGCCGGTCCCCGACCGGATCGAGGCCGGCACGTTCCTGGTGGCGGGCGCCCTGTGCGGGGGCGAGGTCACGGTGCGGGGGGCCCGGGCCGACCACCTGGACGCGCTGGTGGCGAAGCTCAAGCAGGCCGGGGCCAGGGTGGACCCCGTGGAGGACGGCCTGCGGGTCCGCGGCGACGGCCGGGCCCGCAGCGTGGACGTGCGCACGGGGCCCTACCCCGGGTTCCCCACCGACATGCAGGCTCAGTTCATGGCCCTGATGGCGGTGGGCCGGGGCCTGAGCGTGATCACCGAGACCGTGTTCGAGAACCGGTTCATGCACGTGCCCGAGCTCAACCGCATGGGCGCGGACATCCGGGTGGAGGGGGGCAGCGCCGTGGTCCGGGGGGTGCGGCGGCTGTCGGGCGCCCGGGTCATGGCCACCGACCTGCGGGCCAGCGCGGCCCTGGTTCTGGCGGGCCTGGTGGCCGACGGCACCACGGTGGTCTCGCGGGTGTACCACCTGGACCGCGGATACGAGCGGCTGGAGGAGAAGCTGGCCGGCCTGGGCGCCCGGATCCGGCGGGTACGGGAGCGTTAACCCGGCGACAAAGCAGCCTCGCTTCTTCCGGAGGGCGGGGCAAGGGACCTACCTCCGGCCGGGCGCGAAGCCGGGCGTTGAGATTCGCCGCGCCGGCACGGGACAGGGGAGTTGGTTTCTTTCCAACTCGGTGGAGTGCGCACCATTTCGAGGTCCGAACGCCAGAGGCGCTGCGCGGCGAGCTAAGGGGCCGCGCCCGGCTCTCCGGCAGGTCCCTTGCCCCCGATCGAGGCAGCGGAAGCGACCATTTGGCCGCCTGGTTGATAAGGAGGTTCCATGGAGAGCCAGACCTCGGCGCCGTTGACCTTCGCCCTTCCCAAGGGGAGGGTGCTGGACGACGCCACCGCGTTCCTCGAGGCCTGCGGGGTGCCGGCCTCGGTGGCCCGGGGGGACTCGCGGCTCCTTCGGTTCGACGCGCCCCCGTACCGGTTCCTGGTGGTGCGGGGCCAGGACGTGCCCACCTACGTGGAGCACGGCGCGGCCGACCTGGGCATCGTGGGCCGGGACGTGCTGCTGGAGCAGGATCCCCAGGTGTACGAGCCCCTGGACTTGGGGTTCGGGTACTGCCGCCTGGCCGTGGCCGCCCCGGCCGACCGGGTGCCCGAGCCGGGCCGGTCCCACCTGCGGATCGCCACCAAGTACCCGCGGCTCGCCGAGGTCCACTTCCGGCGCAAGGGGGTGCAGGTGGAGGTGATCAAGCTGTACGGCTCCATCGAGCTCGCCCCCCTGGTGGGGCTTTCGGATGCCATCGTCGACCTGGTGAGCACCGGGGAGACCCTGCGGCGCAACGGGCTCGTGGAGTTGGAGACGATCCTGGAGTCCACCTGCCGGCTCATCGTGAACCGGGCATCCATGAAGACCCGGACCCGGGAGATCTCCGATCTGATCCGGCGGTTCCGCGAAAAGAGGGAGGCGGCATGAAACCCGTGGTGCGGTGGGGAACCCCCGAGGGTGATGCGCTCGTGGGGCGCCTGGTGGAGCGAGGGGCCGAGGGCGGGGTGGCCGAGGTGGAGTCGGGGGTTCGGGAGATCCTGGAGGCGGTGGCCCGGGAGGGCGACGAAGCCCTGTGCCGGTTCACGGCCCGGTTCGACGGCCTCGAGCTGGCGCCCGGGGACCTTCGGATCCCCGAGGCCGAGCTGGAGGCCGCCTGGCACGGGCTGCCGGCCGAGGACCGCGAGGCGCTCGCCCTGGCCGAGGAGCGGATCCGGGCGTTCCACGAGCGCCAACGCCCTGCCTCGTGGTTCTGCGACGAGGACGGCGTGGTTCTGGGCCAGCGGGTCACCCCGCTCGACGCGGTGGGGGTGTACGTGCCGGGCGGCACGGCCGCCTACCCCTCGAGCGTGTTCATGAACGCCGTGCCGGCCCGGGTGGCCGGGGTGGGACGGATCGTGATGGTCACCCCCACCCCCGGCGGACGGGTGAACCCCCACGTGCTGGCCGCGGCATGGCTCGCCGGGGTGAGGGAGGTGTACCGGATCGGGGGCGCCCAGGCCGTGGGGGCCCTGGCGTTCGGCACGGCCACGGTGCCCCGGGTGGACAAGGTGGTGGGGCCGGGCAACATCTACGTGGCCACGGCCAAGCGGTTGGTGTACGGTCGGGTGGACATCGACATGGTGGCCGGGCCCAGCGAGATCCTGGTGGTGAGCGACGGGTCGGGGGAGCCGGCCTGGATCGCGGCCGACCTCTTGAGCCAGGCCGAGCACGACCCCTGGGCCACCGCCGCGTTGGTGGCCACGGACGAGGGGTTCGCCCGGGCCGTGGCCCGGGAGGTGGAGACCCAGTTGGCGCGGCTGCCCCGGGCGGAGACCGCCCGGAAGAGCTGGGAGGACCGGGGAGCCCTTCTCGTGGTACCCTCGCTGGAGGCGGCGTGCGAGGTGGCCAACCGGGTGGCCCCCGAGCACCTGGAGCTGGCGGTGGAGCGGCCCTGGGACCTGCTGGGCCGGATCCGGCACGCCGGGGCCGTGTTCCTGGGGCACCACACGCCCGAGAGCCTGGGCGACTACCTGGCCGGGCCCAACCACGTGCTGCCCACCGCCGGCACGGCCCGATTCTTCTCCCCCCTGGGGGTGGAAGACTTCGTGAAGCGCTCGAGCGTGCTGTCGTTCTCACCGGCCGCGCTCGCCCGCCTGGCCGACCCGGTCATGCGGATCGCGCGCCTGGAGGGGCTCGAGGCCCACGCCCGGGCGGTGAAGAAGAGGGTGGAACGTTAGAACGGTAGGACGCGCGGACGTTGGGACGTCCAACGACACACGACCCACGACAATCGACCAACGACGAACGACCAACGACCAGACGCGATTCAACGATTCACGGCAGTCCGCGGAGACCCCGATGGCCCGACGCGCCCAGATCGAGCGGAAGACGGCAGAGACCTCGGTTCGGCTCACCCTGGACCTGGACGGCACCGGAGCGAACCGGATCGCCACCGGCGTGGGGTTCCTGGACCACATGCTGACCCACGTGGCCGTGCACGGCCTGGTGGACCTCACGGTGGAGGCCGAGGGCGACCTGCACGTGGAC
>JALUTY010000026.1 GCA_027021615.1 bacterium
AGGCCTCCACGGAGCGCAGAACGTGGCTGGAGAGGGTTCTGGAGACCTGGAGGCCGTTCGGGTCTTGGAGTCCCACCCAGGCCGGATGAGCTGACCACGGCCCGATTTGGAATTCTTCAGGGACGACGACATCGAGATCCACCTTCTCCACAGTCCAGGGGTGCTCCAGGCCCAACAGGTGCTGGTACAGAGTCGTATCGCGCATGGTCCGCCTCCTTTCGGCGAACCAAGCTACCGCGATCTCTACCCACTAGAAACCCGGAAGAACCTGAAGAAATAGGCCCGGTTCATCGGTGGGGAGGCGGCCATCGCTCCTGTTTTGCGCCGGGTTATAGGTTACACGGCGGGCCGGCGGTCCCGGAGGCCCCCGGCGCTGCGGCGGAACGTGGGCCCTGCGCCGGTGCGAGGGGCGTCGAGGATGCGGGCCAGGGTGGCCCGGACCGTGGCCGGGTCGTCGTCGAAGTCCCCGTGGTGCCGGGAGCGGGAGGCGTCGGCCGAGCCCACGGGCTCGGTGTTGGGGGCGAGGACCCAGCTCTCGCCCCGGACGAGCACCTGGCCCAGGTCCGGGTCGTCGGCCACGAACCGCTCCATGCCCAGGATCGGTTCCCCGTCCCGGACCCCGGGAATGCGCGGCCGGGCCTCGAACGCGTTCGACACCAGGTACAGCAGGGACTTGTGATAGATGTTGGCGCAGTGGTCGTCCTGCTCGGCCTCGTCGGTCAGGGTGAACAGGGTGAACCGGCCGATGCCCCCGTCCCTTACGGCCGGGAGGTAGCAGGCCTTGAACAGCTCCACGGTGCACGCCGGCGCCCACAGGGTGCACGAGGCCACCCGGATCCCCAGCCCCATGCGGCCCGCCATGGGCCCCGAGGGGATCCTCCCCCGGGCGGTGAGCCACTGGACCAGCGGGGCCAGGAAGATGCTCCCGGCGCTGTGACCCGCCAGATGGATCTCCAGGTCCGGGTCGGCCCGGGCCAGGTCGGCCACGAGTTCCCCCACCCACCGGGCCGCGCCGTCCCTGCGCGTGGTGGAGCGCAGCGCGTTCTCCTTCATCTCGTCCCACACCGCCTTGCCGCCCAGGCCCCGGGCCAGGGGCTCCAGGGCGTCGTCCAGCCGGTCCAGCAGGAAGTCCTTGGCCTCGTCCCAGAACCCCTCGGGCCGCCGCCGGCCCAGGGCGTCGTCCAGGATGTTCCGGACCGTGGTCCAGAAATCCGTCTTCCACACGAAGGCCAGGGGGTAGACCTCGGCCCCGAGCAAGGTCGCCCGGTACTCGGCCACCCGCTGGATCGCGGCCTTCTCGTCCACCAGCCCGCCGTGGGCGTAGAGGAGCACGCGTTTCCGGCCCCACCCGGCCACGGCCCGAGGGATCTCGGTGCGCACGATCTCGGCCACCTCGGCCCGGGAGGTGCCGTAGGTGCCGCCCTGGCGCAGCCGGCCGTCGTTGCCCACGCTCACCACGTGGGGTCGCAGATCGGCATAGGCGTAGCCGCCGGCCAGGTTGCCCCGGGCCGACAGCCCGGCGGCCACGGTCTGGCGGGCCAGCGCCACCGGGGCCCCGAGCCGGGTCACCCACACGTCCATGGCGTTCTCGAACCAGTCGTCGTAGGTAACGAGCGCGAGCCCCCGCTGCCCCCACCCCGGCCCCCAGGAGTTCTGGATCCAGAACCCCCTCTCGTCGTAGGCCACGATGACGAAGGCGTGGCCGCCCACCCGGTCGGGCCGGTGGGGGATCACCCCGTCGGCCTCGGGCTCGTACCACCCCGTGTGGATCCAGGAGGTGGCGAACAGCACCCCCACCTCGGCCAGGGCCGTGTGGAGCGCGGCCAGGTCGTGGTGGTTCACCCGGTAGTAGGCGCCCAGGGGCCGGCGGCCGGCGTCCTGGGCGATCGCGGCCGTGAGCCGGGCTCGGTTCCGGCGCCGGGGCCAGAGCCGCGCCGCGCACACCCCGTGCTTGTGCCAGCCCTTCACCGCGCCCCGGGCGCTGGAGCCCTCGTAGTCCTCGCCGGGCCACTCGTCGTACCGCCGGGCCAGATCGTAGAGCATCCAGGGGCTCACCCGGGTTCGGTCGGGCTCCACGCTGCGGGTGCGCAGCAGGAAGTGGACCACCGTGGCCAGCCCGAACCCGGTGCATGCGCCGTCCGGCCCCTGGTCCAGCACCGGCACCCGGGCTCGCCGGAACCGCTCCACCGGCAGCCGGGGGGGCACCTCGATCAGGGTGGGCTCGAACAGCCGGTCGCGGAAGTCGGCCGTGTCGGGCCGGGCGTCGAACCGGTACCGAGAGAGGCGGGCTCCTGCTGCCATGGGGGCACCTCCTTTGCGGGTGGAACCCTGGCATCTTGTCCCAGAAGCGCCTCCTGTCAAGCGGGCCCGCTGCTCTGTCGGGTCATCAGACCGTGGGCTTTCCCTCGGCTCCGAGCCACTCCGCGTAGAAGCTCATGTACTTGAACGCCCCGTCGGGCACGATGGCCACGCCCACGCCGCCTTCGGTGCGGGCCTTCTCCCGGGCCGCCCACAGGACCGCCCCGGACGAGGGGCCCACGAGCAGGCTCTCGGTCCGCGCCACCTCGATGGCGGTGCGGTAGGCGGGCTCGTCGGGCACGGTGATCGTCTCGTCCACCACCGACGGGTCCAGGATCTCGGGCTGCTTCGACTCCTCGAAGTTCTTGAGCCCGGGCAGCCTGTGGCCCCGCTGAGGCTGGATCGCCACGATCCGGACGTCCGGGTTCTGTTCCTTGAGGTACCGGCCCACTCCCGTGATCGTGCCGCAGGTGCCGTACCCGGCGAAAAAGTGGGTGATCCGGCCCTCGGTCTGCTCCCAGATCTCGGGGCCGGTGGTCTCGTAGTGGGCGCGGACGTTGTCCGGGTTCTCGTACTGGTTGGGCATCACGTACTCGTCCCGGGTCCTCGGCCCCTCGGCGATGCTCTTGGCGAGCGCGATGGCCCCGTCTTTGGGGTGGTTGATGGGGCACAGGTCGTCCGGGGTGGGCCACACCTCCGCGCCCAGAAGCCGGAGCACGATGAGCTTCTCCTCGGGCAGGGCGCTGGGCACGGTGATGGTCGCCTGCACCCCGAGGAGGTTCGCCAGCGCCACCAGGGCGATGCCGGTGTTCCCCGAGGTGGGCTCCACGATCTTCTTGCCCTGGGGCAGCTCCCCCCGCTCCCGAAGGCCCTTCAGCAGGTAGGCCGCAGTGCGGTCCTTGACCGAGCCGAACGGGTTGAAGCTCTCGAGCTTGCCGTACAGCTCCATGGGCCCCTCGGGGGCGAACCGGGTTAGGCGCACAAGGGGGGTGGGATTGTCCGGGTTGGCCACCAGGTCCGCGATGCTCTCGTACACACGGCAGGAAGCAGGCATGCTAATCTCCTGTTGCTTGGCGGAAAAATACTGAGCATCAAAAATTATTTCACAGCTATATAGTAGGGTCAAGAGATGCGGGTAGCTGATTGTGGTGGTGTATTTTTGTCCTGACCGCTTTGGACCGTCCACCGGAAACCGCTCGGATTCATTGGTGACTTCCCCGGGCCCTCTTGACACGGCGGCCGGTCCCACTACACTGCGCGGGGCCAGAGGGAGGAGGGCTGCAAACGATCGACGGAGGCGAACGTGAACGGTTTCGTGTGCGTGGCGCAGGAGGGGAGGCCGTGATTCGGGTGGAGATCCCGGGGGCCGGAGCCTTGGAGGTCCGCACAGTGCTCGCGGACTTCAACGGGACCCTGGCGGTGGACGGCCGGGTGGACCCGGAGGTGCGGGAGCGGCTGGCCGCCCTGGCGGCCCGGGTGCGGGTGGTGGTGGCCACGGCCGACACCTTCGGCACGGTGGGCGAGGAGATCTCCGTGCCGGGGGTGGAGGTGCGGCGCCTGACCCCGGGGTTCCAGTCGGCCCAGAAGGAGAAGATCCTCGAGCGGTTGGGCCCCCAGACCGCGGCAGCCCTGGGCAACGGGGTCAACGATCACCGGATGGTCGCCCGCGCGGCGTTGGGCATCGTGGTGATGGGGCCGGAAGGGGCGGCATGGGAGACGCTGAGGCGGGCCCGGATCGTGGTGCCCAGCCCCCGGGACGCCCTGGACCTGCTGCTCCAACCCAAGCGCGTGGTGGCCACGTTGCGGGACTGACAGCTCCCCTGGCCCCCGGACCGTGAGGTGAAGGCGAAGAGGGGTGGTGTTTCCCAGAGCGTGTGGGACTGCGGAAGGTTTTCAAGCCTTCTAGCATCCTAGCCTTCCAGCCTTCTAGCTTTCTAACCTCTGAGCCTTCAAGCGGGCCGAAGGCCCCGACCGACGACCAACGACCGAACTTATGGACACCGTGAAATCGGCAGACCTGTGGGAAGCCGTGGAGGGGGCACGCGAACCGGGCACGGTTCGGTGCCGGTTGTGTCACCACCGGTGCCGGATCGCCCCGGCGCGCCGGGGCCTGTGTGGGGTGCGGGAGAACCGGGACGGCAGCCTGGTTAGCCTGGTGTACGGCCGCCTGGTGGCCCAAAGTGCGGATCCCATCGAGAAGAAGCCCTTGTTCCACGTGGCGCCTGGCAGCCTGTCGTACTCCATTGCCACGGCGGGGTGCAACTTTCGCTGCAGGCACTGCCAGAATTACCAGATCAGCCAGGCGGTGACCGAGCTCGGAATGCTGCCGGGCCGGTTCGTGTCCGCCCGGGCGGTGGTGGAGGCGGCCGTGGCTGGGGGATGCCGGTCGGTGGCGTACACCTACACCGAGCCCACCGTGTTCTTCGAGTACGCCCGCGACTGCATGGTCCTGGCTCGCCGAGCCGGGCTTTTGAACGTGTTCGTGACCAACGGGTACATGACCCCCGAGTGTCTGGACGCGATGGAAGGGCTCCTGGACGCGGCCAACGTGGACCTGAAGGCCATGACCGACGAGTTCTATCGCTCGGTGTGCGGGGCCCGCCTCCAACCGGTGCTCGACACCATTGCGGATCTGGTGCGCAGGGGGGTGTGGGTGGAGGTCACCACCCTGTTGATCCCGGGGCGGAACGACTCGGAGGAGGAGCTTCGGGAGGGGGCCCGGTTCCTGGTTGGGTTGAGCCCAGACATCCCCTGGCATGTGACCGGGTTCTTCCCCACCTACCGCCTCACGGACGCTCCTCCCACTCCGGCTGCCGCCCTCGTTCGGGCTCGGGAGATCGGCATGGAGGAGGGGCTGCGGTTCGTGTACACCGGCAACCGGCCGGGGCGCGGGGGGGAGGACACCGTGTGTGGGTCGTGCGGCGCCGTGGTGGTGGGCCGCCTCGGGTACGCGGTGACCGTGCGCAACCTCGACCCGGAGGGCCGGTGCCGACACTGCGGCGCCGCGGTCCCCGGACTGGAGATGGGAGGACGGCCATGAGATACAAGCGCATCGTGGTGGCCCTGGACGGAAGCGAGCTGGCGGAGAGGGCGTTGGACGAGGCGGTCCCCTTGGCTCGGGAGGCAGGGGGGGAGGTGGTGCTCGTGGGAGTGCTTGACCTGACCGCGGGGATGTACGACGTGTACGCCGAGGCGTTCAACCCGGCGGACCTGCGGGCCCAGCTCGAGCGGTTCCTGGAGGCGGCCCTCGACCGGGCCAAGGAGCGCGTGGATGCCGCGGGTGTGCCGGCGCGCCGGTTCCTGCGGGTGGGGGTGCCCCACGAGGAGATCGCCGCCCTGGCTCGGGAGGAGAACGCGGATCTTCTGGTCATGACCACCCACGGCCGCAAGGGGATCAGCCACCTCCTGCTGGGCAGTGTGACGGAACGGGTGATCCGCACCGCCCCTTGCCCGGTACTGGTGGTTCGGCCGGCCGCGCAACCGAAGGAAGCCCCTTGATGCCCCGGGTCCCATATGTGGGAGCCACCTCCTGGTCGCGATCCCGGATCTTGTGTCGGGCCGGGTCGTTCCGCCAAGGGACATGGGGCCTGCTTCCGGCCGGGCGCGAAGCCGCGCGTTGAGATTCGCCGCGCAGGCACGAGACACCAGACCCCATGCCCCCTGACCGTGGTGCTGTGACGCGAAGCTGCTTGAAACGCCAGGCGAGGAAAGAGGTTTCCGAGCCTCCCAGCGGACCGAAGGCCGGAAGTGGGGCTTGACATCGGCGTATTGGTACAGTAAAAGATTCGAAAGGTCATCAATATGGTCATTACAAGAGCTACCGAGTACTCGATTCGTGCGGCCCTGTACCTGGCCGAGAGGTACCCGGCTCCGGTGGTTTCCAAGCAGGAGATCTGCGAGGCCGAGGGGATCACCCCGGCGTTCCTGACCAAGATTCTCCAACCCCTGATCCACGAGGGGCTCGTGCGGTCCAAGCGGGGCGTGTCCGGCGGGTTCGCCCTGGCCCGGGATCCGACCCGGTTGACCCTTTTGGACATCATGGAGGCGGCCGAGGAGCCCATGCTCCTCAATGTGTGCCTGCTGGAGAACCACCCGTGCGAGCGGGAGTGCACCTGCCCGGTGCACGAGCTGTGGGTCGAGGCTCGGGCCCGGCTGGCCGAGATCTTTTCCCGCCGGTCCTTGGCCGAGTTGGTCGAGGAAAGGCGCCGCCTCCGGACGAGGTCGTGTCGGAAGGGGTCATGATCCGACGGACCCGCCGGTCCGGAGGCGTCGAGTGAGCCGGTCCGGCGCATCCCCTGGGGCCCCGGGACGCGGAGAGGGCCGGCTCGCGACCCCAAACCATCACCGACACCGGTCTTTGAGGAGGAGACCCATGCGAAAGGTGGGGTATGTCTTGACCGTGCTCGTTGCAGTGGCGGCCGCGGCCCGCGCCGGGGACCCGGCCGAGTCTCACCCGTTCTTCCCGAGCCTGTTGAACACGGCCACGGGCAAGCCGGTGAAGTCCACCGCGTTCTACCCTCCGTCCAAGTGTAAGGGGTGTCACGCCGAGATCTTCGACCAGTGGAAGGGCTCGATGCACTCCAACGCCTACCGGGACCCCGTGTTCCAGGCCCTGTGGAAGCTGGCGAACAAGGAGACCAACGGTTTGACCGACAAGCTTTGTGCCGGCTGTCACACGGCCGTGGGCACGGTGAGCGAAGAGGTGCGCATGGGCGACGACGGCGAGTTTCATGTGAGCGAGATCGCCGAGGAGGGGGTCCAGTGCCACGTCTGCCATAGCGTGGTGGGAACCCGTATGCTGGAGACCCCGACCACCATGCCCCAGAACGCGAGCATCGTGGTGGACCCCAGCCTGGTTATGCGGGGCCCTTACGACGACGCCAAGCCCATGTGGCACAAGGCCGCCTACTCCGAGCTCCACACCAAGGCCGAGTTCTGCGGCAACTGCCACAACGTGTTTCACCCGCTCAACAACTTCCATATCGAGAACACTTACAACGAGTGGAAGTTCTCGGTATACGCCCAGAAGGGGATCGTGTGCCAGGACTGCCACATGATGCCGGTGGAGAAGGCCATCGAGGTGGCCCGCACCCTCCAGAAGCCCAAGAACCCCGGGAAGGCCTCACCCATGGGCCCGGACAGGGACAACGTGTTCACCCACGAGTTCGTGGGCGGCAACTTCACGGTGACCGCACTGCTGGGCGCGGACAAGCACGCCGAGATCGCCAAGAAGCGCCTGAAGAGCGCGGCCGGGCTGGAGCTTCTGCTCCCCGGGGAGGCCGACGAGGGCGACATCGCCCGGTTCACGGTGCGGGTCCACAACGTGGGCGCCGGGCACAACCTGCCCACCAGCCTCACCGAGGTGCGGCAGATGTGGCTCGACGTGAAGGTGACCGACGCGAGCGGCCAAGCGCTGTACCGGTCGGGCGCTCTGGACGAGGACTACAACCTCCAGGAGGGCACGGTGCTGTTTCGGGCCGAGTCCGTGGACGCCCAGGGGCGCCACACCATCAAACCCTGGGAGATCGTGCGGTTCGCCTACAACACCACGATTCCACCCAAAGGGTACGCGGACCGGGAGTTCGCCTTCCTGGTGCCGGATGACGCCAAGGGGCCGGTGAGGGTGGAGGTGAAGCTGCGCTACCGGTCCTATCCCCAGGCCGTGGCGAACCTGCTGCTGGGCGACGAGGCCCCGGTCCTGCCGATCGTGGACATGGCCCAGGCCGAGGGCACGATTCCGTTGGACTGAGCCGACCTGACCAAGCCGAGGGAAGCCGCCGGGGCGGACGGGCCAAAGCGGGCCTGTCCGCCCCCTTGTTTCTGCTTCCGGCTTCAAGCACTCCCCCGTTTCTGCTACCCTGCAGCCGCCATGCCCACGCCAAGCCCCGAAGCCGAACGCCTGGATCGGGTCCTCCGAGCCCTTGAGGCGACCTACCCGGATGTCGCCCCCAGCCTGAACCATCGTTCGCCGTGGGAGCTGTTGGTGGCCACGATTCTGTCGGCCCAGTGCTCCGACGCTCAGGTGAACCGGGTGACGCCGGAGCTGTTCCGGCGGTTCCCCACCCCGAACGCGCTGGCTCGGGCCGAGCCCCACGAGGTGGAGGTGCTGATCCGATCGATCGGGCTGTTTCGGGGAAAGGCCCGCAACCTGGTGGCCACGGCCCGCATCGTGTGCGGGCGGCACGGGGGGCGGGTGCCGGCCGATCGGGAGGCCCTGGAGGCTCTGCCCGGCGTCGGCCGGAAGACCGCCTCGGTGGTCCTGGGCCAGGCGTTCGGCATCCCGGCGTTTCCGGTGGACACTCACGTGGCCCGGGTGTCCCACCGCCTGGGGTTCTCGCCCCGGCCCGAGCCCAGGGAGGTGGAGCGGAGGATGACCCGGCTCATGGCGCCGGAACGCTGGAACCTGGCCCATCTCCTCCTGATCCGTCATGGCCGCGCGGCCTGCCACGCCCGCCGGCCTGCCTGTGCCCGTTGCCCAGTGGAAAGGTCGTGCCCATGGCCGCACAAGCCCATAGCCTGACCCCGATGGACCGCCGGGTCCAGCTGCGGCTCGAGGCGATCCGCCGGCTCATGCGCAAAGGGGCGGTGGTGAACCTGCGCCGGATCGTGGAGAAGACCCACCCGGCCGACCTGGCGGCCATCTTCCAGGCGCTCAACGACCTCGAGCAGGGCCGGATGTTCCAGATCCTGGTCCAGGCCGGTTTGGCCGGGGACGTGCTCAGCGAGCTCGATCCCGACGTGCTGCAGGGCCTCGTCGAGAGCCTGAGCGACGAAGAGCTGGCCGAGATCCTCTCCAGCATGGACGCGGACGACGCCGCCGACCTGCTGGCGCTGCTGCCCGAGGACCGGCGCTCGGGAATCCTTGCGGCCATGAACCTGGAGGACAGCGAGGACATCGGCAAGCTCCTGGGCTACCCGGAGGACTCGGCCGGCGGCATCATGACCTCGTCGTTCTTCGCCCTGGGCGAGGGGGTCGCGGTCGAGGAGGCGGTCCGGGCGATCCAGGGGGCCGAGGAGGCCGAGACGGTCTTCTACGTGTACGTGGTGGACGATGAGGGGCGGCTGGTGGGGGTGGTGAGCCTGCGCCAGCTGATCACCTCGCCCCCCACGGCCACGTTGCGGCAGATTATGGCCACCGACGTGATCAAAGTGGACGTGCACACCGACCAGGAGCAGGTGGCCCGGCTGGTGGCCAAGTACGACCTGCTGGCCATCCCGGTGGTGGACGAGGCCGAGCACCTGGTTGGAATCATCACGGTGGACGACGTGATCGACGTGCTCCGTGAGGAGGCCACGGAGGACGTGTTCAAGATGGCCGGCACGAGCCAGGAGGAGCTGGTGTATGGCAACCAGGTGCTTCCGATCGTGCGGATTCGGATGCCCTGGCTGGTGATCAACCTGTTCGGCGGCATTCTCACCGGCACGATCCTGTGGTGGTTCCGGGCGACGGTGGAGGAGATCATCGCGCTGGTGTCCTTCGTGCCGGTTATCACGGCCATGGGCGGCAACGTGGGCACCCAGAGCTCATCCATCCTGGTCCGGGCCTTCGCCACCGGTCGGGTGGACTTCCAGAACCTCCGGGCCCACCTGTGGAAGGAAGTGCGGGTAGGGCTGCTGCTGGGCTTGGTGTGCGGTCTGCTGGTGGGGGGGGTAGCCCTGGTATGGCACCGCAATGTGTTTTTGGGGGTCGTGGTTGCGGTGTCCATGGTGTCCGCCATGACCGTGGCGGCCACCATGGGCACCCTGGCCCCGGCCCTGTTCCGGAAGCTGGAGATCGATCCGGCCGTGGCCTCGGGGCCGTTCGTGACCACGGCCAACGACATCACGGGCATTCTGATCTACCTGGGCACGGCCACGGCCCTCCTCCGCTTTCTGCCCCACGTGCGATGACCCCCCGCCGGAGCGAGGCGTTCGTGTTGCGGGTGCGGGCGTTCGGTGAGGCCGATCGGGTGGCCGATCTGCTCACGCCCGAGCTGGGCCGGGTGCCGGCCCTGGCCCGGAGCGCCCGGCGCTCCCGCCGGCGATTCGGCGGCGTGCTGGACTACTTCGTCCGGGTGCGGGCCACCGTGCGACCGGGCCGGGGGGAGCTGTGGCGGCTGGACGACGTGGAGCTGGTCCGGGATTACGGGGCCGTGGCCCGGGATCTGGACACCCATGCCGCGGCCTCCCACGTGCTCGAGGTGGCCTGGTTGGGATCCCGAGAGGGGGCACCGGCCCAGGCCTTGTTCGATCTGGTGGACGCCGCCCTCTCCGCCCTGGCTGCCGGTGCGGACCCGAAGAGCCTGCGCCGGGTGTTCCAGGCGCGGGTCCTGTGGGTGCTGGGGGTGGCGGGTGCGTTCGACCGGTGCCCGCAGTGCGGGGCCGGACTGGGGGGGGGGGCGGCCGTGACCGCGGGGGCGGTGGTGTGTCCGGCCTGTGCCGGGCCGGCCGATCTTCCGATGCCGGCCGGCGCCGTACGCACCCTGGCTGCCAGCGTGGGGGTCCCCTTGGACAAGCTCAGGTCGGTTCGGGTGACCCGTGCGGCCGAGGAGCATATCGGCCCGTTCCTGTGCCAGGCCCTGTGCCAAACCCTGGGCCGGAAACCCCGCACCCTCGATTGACCGGATTTCGTTCGGTCTGCTAACGTAGTGACCCCTTTCCGCCAAAGAAAACAGAGGTTTCCCCTGTCAAAACACAGAGCCGCATCGTCGGCAACATTCTTGAGGAGGCGTTCCGCGTGAGCGACACCGGTCTGAACGGCAGTTGGGCCCTCATCCTGGGGGCTTCGAGCGGGTTCGGGGCTGCCACGGCCCGGGCCCTGGCCCACAAGGGAGTGAACATCTTCGGCGTGCACCTGGACCGGAAGGCCACCCTGCCCCAGGTGGAGGCTCTGGTTGAGGAGCTCCGGGGCACGGGGGTCCGGGTGCGTTACTTCAACGTCAACGCGGCCGACGAGGCGAAGCGCCGGGAGGTGCTGGACGCGGTGGCCGCTGAGTGTGGAGAGGGGCCCAAGGTGCGGGTGCTGATGCACAGCCTGGCCTTCGGCGCCCTGCGGCCGTTCGTGGGGGACCCGTCCGAGACCCTGACCAAGGCCCAGATGGAGATGACCCTGGACGTCATGGCCCACAGCCTGGTGTACTGGACCCAGGACCTCGTGGCTAGGGACCTGTTCGACCGCAACGGCCGGGTGTTTGCCATGACCAGCTCCGGGGGGCAGCGGGTGTGGGCTTACTACGGCGCGGTGTCCGCCGCCAAGGCCGCTCTGGAGAGCCACATCCGACAGCTGGCCTTGGAGCTGGCGCCTCGGGGCATCACGGCCAACGCCATCCGGGCCGGGGTCACCGACACCCCTGCCCTGCGGAAGATCCCGGGCCACGAGCAGATGGTCGAGGTGGCCCGCTCCCGCAACCCCATGGGCCGCCTGACCACCCCCGAGGACGTGGCCAAGGCCATCGCGCTCCTCTCGGAGCCCGCCAGCCACTGGATCACCGGCAACGTGATCGGTGTGGACGGCGGTGAGGATATTACGGGCTAGAAGGCTGGGAGGCTGGAAAGCTAGGAGGCTGGAAGGCCGGAAGGCAACAGGCCAGGGCGGATATCGCCGGGTTCCGTGGACCCGGCAGGGGCTCATCGTCGAGCGCCGTGGCCGGGGGGCTCCGGGCTTCCCGCCTCCTCGCGTCCCGGCCTTCCCGCCCAGCTGAGGAGAACTCCCCATGACCTTTCAAGAGGTGATCCTCCGGTTGGAGCGGTACTGGGCGTCCCAGGGGTGCCTGATCGCCCAGCCCTGCGACATCGAGGTGGGCGCGGGCACCATGAACCCCCACACCTTCCTCCGCTGCCTCGGGCCCGAGCCGTGGTTCGTGGCGTACGTGGAGCCGAGCCGCCGGCCCACCGACGGCCGGTACGGCGAGAACCCCAACCGGCTCCAGCACTACTACCAGTACCAGGTCATCCTCAAACCCTCTCCCCACGACGTGCTCGAGCGCTACATCGGCAGCCTCAAGGCCCTGGGCATCGATCCCCTGGAGCACGACATCCGGTTCGTGGAGGACGACTGGGAGAGCCCCACCCTGGGGGCCTGGGGCCTGGGGTGGGAGGTGTGGCTCGACGGCATGGAGATCACCCAGTTCACGTACTTCCAGCAGGCCGGAGGGATCGACTGCCGGCCCGTCTCGGCCGAGATTACCTATGGCCTGGAGCGGATCGCCATGTACCTGCAAGGGGTGGACAGCGTGTTCGACCTGATATGGGTCGACGGGGTGACCTACGGCGACGTCCACCACCGGGGCGAGGTGGAGGGGAGCGTGTACAACTTCGAGGAGGCCGACGTGGCCATGCTGTTCGATCTGTTCGACCGGTACGAGGCCGAGGCCCGGCGAGTGATTGAGAAGGGGCTCGTGCTGCCCGCCTACGACTACACTCTCAAGTGCTCCCATACCTTCAACCTGCTGGACGCCCGGGGGGCCATCAGCGTGACCGAGCGTACCCGGTTCATCGGCCGGGTACGGGACCTGGCCCGAAGGGTGGCCGAGGCTTACACCGCCCAGCGCGAGGCCCTGGGCTGGCCCCTGCGGGGCAAGCTTGATCTGCGGCCGGCCGGGGAGGTGACCCCATGAGCGGCGGCCGAGAGTTCTTGCTGGAGGTGGGCACCGAGGAGATTCCGGCGGGGTTCTTGCCGCCGGCCCGGACCCAGCTGGCCGAGGTGGCTTCCAAGGGCCTGGAGGCCCAGCGGATCGGGTTCGGGACCGTGCGGGCCTTGGGGACCCCGCGGCGGCTGGTGCTCCACGTGACCGGCGTGGCCGAGCGGCAGGCCGACGCGGTGGAGGAGAGGATCGGGCCGCCGGTGTCCGCGGCGTTCGACGCCCAGGGTCGGCCGACCCGGGCCGCGGAGGGGTTCGCCCGGTCCAACGGGGTGGCCGTGGAGGACCTGCTGCGGGTGGAGACCAAGCGGGGCCTGTACGTGGCGGTGCGCCGGGAGCTCAGGGGCCGGCCCACGACCGACGTGCTGGCCGAGGCGATCCCCCAGTGGCTCTCGGGGCTCCACTTTCCCAAGATCATGCGGTGGGGCGAGGGAGAGTTCGCGTTCGCCCGGCCGGTGCACTGGGTGGTGGCACTCCTGGGCGACGACGTGATCCCGTTCTGCTTCGGCGGGGTGAGGTCCGGGCGCCAGAGCCGGGGGCATCGGTTCCATCACCCGGGCGCGGTGGACATCATGGACCCGTCGGACTACTTCCGGAAGATGAAGGAAGCCTGGGTGGTCGTCGATCCCGACGAGCGCCGGGCCCTGATCCGCGAAGGGGTGGAGGCAGCCGCCCGCAAGGTGGGGGGCGAGCCCCTGGCCGACGAGGACCTGCTCACGACCGTGGTGGACCTGGTGGAGTACCCGGTGCCCGTGGCCGGGAGCTTCGAGGAGCGTTACCTGGAGCTGCCCCGGGAGCTCCTGATCCTAACCATGAAGCACCATCAGAAGTACTTTGCCGTGGTGGACGGTGGTGGCCGTCTGCTCGACCACTTCGTGGCCGTGTCCAACACCCGCGCCCGGGACCTCACCGTGGTGGCCCGGGGCAACGAGCGGGTGCTCCGGGCTCGGCTGGCGGATGCGCGGTTCTTCTTCGACGAAGACCAGAAGCGCTCCCTGGAGGAGCATCTCGAGGGTTTGAAGGACGTGGTGTTCCAGTCGAAGCTGGGCACCAGCTACGAGAAGGTAGAGCGGTTCCGGGCCCTGGCGGCCGAGATCGCCGAGCGGGTGTGCCCCGACCGGAAGGCCGTGGTGGACCGGATCGCGCGGCTCGCCAAGGCCGACCTGGTGACCCAGATGGTCTACGAGTTCCCGGAGCTCCAGGGCGTCATGGGTCGGGAGTACGCCCTGCGGGCGGGCGAGGACCCGGTGGTGGCCCAGGGGATCGAGGAGCACTACCGGCCCGCCCAGGCCGGCGGACCCGTGCCGTCCACGGACGAGGCAGCCTGTGTGAGCCTGGCCGACAAGATCGATACGATCGTGGGATGCTTCGGGGTGGGGCTGATCCCCACCGGGGCGGCCGACCCTTATGCGCTTCGGCGGCAGACCCTGGGCATCCTTCGGATCCTCCTGGAGCGGGGGCTTCGGCTGCCCCTGGGCTGGCTGGTGGACCGGGCCCTGGCCGGCCTGGCCGACAGGCTGACCCGGCCTGCGGCGGAGGTGCGCTCGGACGTGCTCCAGTTCTTTCGGGGGCGCCTGGAGGGGCTCCTGGCCCAGCAGGATCTGGACGCCGACCTGGTGGCCGGGGTGCTGGACCGGGGGTTCGACGACGTGCTCGACGCGGCGGGCCGGGCCCAGGCGCTGCAGCAGGCCCGCTCCGACGGCCGGCTCGACCCCCTGGCCGAGACCTTCAAGCGGGTGGGGAACATTCTGAAGGGTCAGGAACCCGGCGAGGTCCGACCGGAACGGCTCGGGGCCCAGGCCGAGCAGGCCCTGTGGGACGCCTACCGGTCGGTGGCCCGGACCATGGAGGAGGCGGCCGGCCGGGGGGACTACGACGCGTTCCTGGACGCGGCGAGGCCGCTGAAGACGGCTGTGGACCGGTTTTTCGACGAGGTGCTGGTGATGGACCCGGACCCCGAGGTCCGGGCCAACCGCCTGGCGTTGCTGGGTGCGGTGGCCCGGCTGCTGGGCCGGGTAGCGGAGTTTTCGAGAATCGGCTGAGAGGGGAGGAGGCTGGGAGGCCTGCTGTTCAGGAGCCAGGGTCCAGAGGACAGGGGACAGAAAACAGCAGCGTAGGGTGCCTCCCACGATGCGCGAAGCTCTACGGAAAGTGAGGTGGGAAGCTTTCCCCTGTCTACCGTCCTCTGGACTCTGACAGCTGACATGGCCGCACGCGGCGCTCCAGCAAGCCCCATGCCCGGGCGGTTCAGGGGTGGTGCGACAGCCTTAAACGCAACCTGATATCAGCCGTGTGAATCTGCGGGTCCCGTAAGGCGGTGACGAGTGACGGGGAGGGCGGTGACGGGCCACACTCGTCACCGATCACCCGTCACGGGTCACCCATCACCGATCCAAAACGTTTTCATCCCACAGGAGGACGCCATGGCCAAGTACGTGTACACGTTCGGGGCGGCTCGGGCCGAGGGTCGGGCTGACATGAAGGACCTGTTGGGCGGCAAGGGCGCCAACCTGGCGGAGATGTGCCATCTCGGCATCCCGGTCCCGGCGGGGTTCACCATCACCACCGAGGTGTGCACCTACTACTATGAGCACGGGGGCACGTATCCCGAGGGGCTGCGGGAGGACGTGGAGAAGGCCCTGGCGTTCATGGCCGAGGTCATGGAGGCTCGGTTCGGCGACCCGGACAACCCGCTTCTGGTCAGCGTGCGCAGCGGCGCGCGCCAGTCCATGCCGGGCATGATGGAGACCGTGCTCAACGTGGGGCTGTGCTCCTCTACGATCCCGGGCATGGTGCGCCGCACGGGCAATGAGCGGTTCGTGTACGACTCGTACCGCCGGCTCATCATGATGTATGCCGACGTGGTCATGGAGAAGGCCGCGGGGGTCGAGCCGGCCGAGGGCGAGGCGATCCGCCTTCAGCTCGAGCACCTCATGGAGGCCCGCAAGAAGGAGAAGGGGGTCACCGCCGACACCGACCTCACGGCCGACGACCTCAAGGACCTGTGCGACGCGTTTCGTCGTCGGGTGGAGGAGATGCTGGGCAGGCCGTTCCCAGACGACCCGATGGACCAGCTCTGGGGGGCGATCGGCGCGGTGTTCCAGAGCTGGAACGGCAAGCGTGCGCTCCAGTACCGGCGCATCGAGGGCATCCCGGACGAGTGGGGCACGGCCGTGAACGTGCAGGCCATGGTGTTCGGGAACATGGGCGACCGCAGCGCCACCGGCGTGGGGTTCACCCGGAACCCGGCCACCGGCGAGAACTCCTTCTACGGCGAGTGGCTCCCCAACGCCCAGGGCGAGGACGTGGTGGCGGGCATCCGCACGCCCTACGCCATCAACGAGGCGAGCAAGAACGACGCGAACCGCCACCTACCCACCCTTGAGGAGGCCATGCCCGAGGCCTACCAGGAGCTTTTGGAGGTCCGGAGCCGGCTGGAGCGCCACTACCGCGATATGCAGGACATCGAGTTCACCGTGCAGGAGGGCCGGGTGTGGTTGCTGCAGACCCGCACGGGCAAGCGCAACGGCCCGGCCGCGGTGCGCATGGCCGTGGACATGGTGGACGAGGGCCTGATCGACAGGGCCGAGGCCGTCATGCGGGTGAAGCCCAACCAGCTCGACGAGCTGCTCCACCCCATGGTGGACCCTGCGGCCGAGAGGTCGGCCCGACCCCTTGCCCGTGGGCTGCCGGCCGGACCGGGGGGGGCCACCGGCCGCATCGTGTTGACTCCGGAACGGGCCGAGGAGCGGGCGGAGGCCGGCGAGACCGTGATCCTGGTACGGACCGAGACGAGCCCCGAGGATGTGCACGGCATGCACGCGGCCGAGGCCATTGTCACGGCCAAGGGCGGCATGACCTCCCATGCCGCCTTGGTGGCGCGGGGGTGGGGGAAGACCTGCGTCGTGGGGTGCGGCGCCCTCGAGATCGACGTGGCGGCCGGCATCGTGACGGTGGGCAACAACGTGCTGCGCGAGGGCGACGTGATCACGGTGAACGGCACCAAGGGGGTGCTGTACGCCGGCGAGCTGCCGCTGATCGTGCTTGATCCCGAACGCAATGAGCACCTGGCCCGCTTCCTGGGGTTCTGCGACGAGTTGCGGCGGCTCGGGGTACGCACCAACGCCGACCGGCCCGAGGACGCGGCCCAGGCCCGCCGGTTCGGCGCGGAAGGCATCGGCCTGTGCCGCACCGAGCACATGTTCTTCGGCGAGGAGCGCATCCGGGCCATGCGAGAGATGATCCTGGCCGAGAGCTCGGAGGAGCGGGCCCGGGCCCTGGAGAAGCTGCTCCCGTACCAGAAGGAGGACTTCAAGGGGATTTTCCGGGCCATGGAGGGGCTGCCGGTGACCGTGCGGTTGCTGGATCCGCCGCTCCACGAGTTCGTACCCCACGAGGATGCCCAGATCCGGGAGCTGGCCGAGACCATGGCCAAGGACCCCGAGGCCGTGCGGGCCCGCGTGGCGCAGCTCAGGGAGATGAACCCCATGCTGGGCCACCGGGGGTGCCGGTTGGGGATCAGTTACCCGGAGATCACCCGGATGCAGGCCCGGGCGGTGCTGGAGGCCGCGGCCGAGCTGCGTCAGGAGGGCGTGGACGCCCGGCCCGAGATCATGGTGCCGCTGGTAGGGCACGTGGCCGAGCTGCAGGACCAGAAACGGATCATCCTGGAGGTGGCCGAGGAGGTGAAGCGGGCCACCCGCGTGCGCGACCTTCCGTTCCTGGTGGGCACCATGGTGGAGGTGCCTCGGGCGGCTTTGACCGCCGGCGAGATCGCTTCCCAGGCCGAGTTCTTCAGCTTCGGCACCAACGACCTGACCCAGATGACCTGTGGGTTCAGCCGGGACGACGCGGGGTCGTTCCTGCCCGTGTACGTGGACCGGGGGATCTACCCCCGGGACCCGTTCCAGAGTATCGACCAGGAAGGTGTGGGGCAGCTGGTGGCCCTGGGCACCGAGCGGGGTCGAGCGGCCCGGGCCGATCTCAAGGTGGGGGTGTGTGGCGAGCACGGGGGAGACCCAGACTCTATCGCGTTCTTCCACCGGGTCGGCCTTGACTACGTGTCGTGCAGCCCGTTCCGGGTGCCGATCGCCCGTCTGGCCGCGGCCCAGGCGGCGGTGTCGGAGAAGGCGTGAACGTGTGGAGGCTGCGAGCGGCGGTGGGTGCCGCGGCCCTGGCCTGGACCGCGGCTGCCGGGGCCACCCCGGGCGGGGTGGCCCACGTGACCCTGACGTCGGGCCTGGCCCAAACCCCGTCGCGTACCTGCGGAACCTGCCACAACCCCGAGTTCTCCCTGTGGATCCGCCACCCCCACAGTCACTTTCTCATCGATCCCCATCGGGACCCGCGGCTGGTCAAGGCCCGATGGGGGAAGCGGGTCGGGGGGTGGCCCCAGTACGTGGAGGGCCGGTTCGAGCGGGACCAGGTGGCCCTGGCCTACGGCATCATCCAGACGCAGGTGTACTTCCGGCGTGACCCGGACGGGTACCGGCTGCTTCCGGCGCAGTGGGATCTGACCCGGCGCCGGTGGGAGCCGCTGCCCGCCAGCCTCGAGGCGGTGTTCCGAAAGGGGGTCACATGGGAGGAGGGGTGTGCCGGGTGTCACACCACGCGGTACGACCCGACCACCCGCACGTTTCTGGAGGCGAACGCCGGATGCTCCGCCTGCCACGGCGACGGCAAGGCACACGCCGGCTCCGGGGGCCGGGAGCCGATCCTCCGGCCCACCGCCTTGCCCCCCCTGACCCGGGCCGCGCTGTGCGGGGCGTGCCACAGCCGAGGTCGGAGCCTCGACGGCAAGTACCCCTATCCCGTGGGGTTCCGGCCAGGAGATCGGCTGGAGTCCCGGTTCGAGCTCATCCGGCCCGACCCCGCGCGGACCACCTCCCATTTCTGGCGGGGGGGTGCCGAACGGCTCCCCTTTATGGAGTACCAGGGGTTTGTGGAGAGCCGGCATGCCGGGGTGGGGCTGTCGTGTACCACCTGCCACCTTCCCCACGGATCCGAGTACCCCCACAGCCTGCGACGCCGGAGTGAGGAGATCTGCTCGGGGTGCCACGAGGAGCCCGAGCTGACCCTCGTGCCCGCCCATGAGCGCCACCCCGAGGACGAGGCCGGGTGCATCGACTGCCACATGGCCGTCACCAACCCGGGTCAGGGGGGCTATCGGGTACGGACTCACACACTGCGGGTGTGGGTGGCGGAGGACCCCGAGGGTGATCGGGTGTACTCGGCATGCACCAGTGTGTGTCACGCGGACCGGGACGGAACGTGGGCACGAAAGCGGATGGAGGCTTGGAGAACCCAATGAGCGAGCTGGGGGGCGAAGCGATCTTGGTGGTGGACGACGACCCGGCCGTGTTGCCCCTGCTCGAGGCAGCCCTGGATGGTGAGGCTGCCTCGTTCCATGGAGCGGCGGACGGGGCCGAGGCCCTGGCACTGTTGGACCAGGGGCTGGAGCCGGACCTGGTCGTGCTCGACTGGGTGATGCCGGGCATGGACGGGCTCGGGTTTCTGGCCCGGTTTCGGGAGAGACCGGGTGCCGAGAGGGTGCCGGTGCTCCTTCTCACCGGCCGTAGGGACGCGGACCACGTGGCAAAGGGCCTGGAGGCCGGCGCGAACGACTACCTGGTGAAGCCCTTCGACCTCATGGAGCTGAGGGCCCGGGTGCGGGCCGCCCTGCGGCTGAGAGGAGTGTTCCGGGAGCTTGACGTGGCTCGGGCGGCCCAGCTGGAGCGGGAACGGCTGCGGGTGGTGCTGGAGACGGCCGGGGCGGTGGCCCATGCCCTCAATCAGCCGCTGACCGCGGTGGGGCTGAAGACCGAGACCCTGCTGGAGCGGTTGGGGCCCGACAGCCCCTGGCGGGATGACCTGGAGTTTGTACATCGGGGGATTCGGCGGGTCTCCATGGCCGTGGCGAAGATCCGCCGTTTGGCGGTGTATCGCACGGCCCGCTACCTGGAAGGGTTCGACATCGTGGACCTGGAGGAGAGCGAGGGGGAAAGGGAGTGAGCCGAACGGACACGGCTCCGGTTTCCTGGGAAGAGCTTCTCGACCGGCTGAGCCACGAGTTCAAGACCCCTCTGGTGTCCATCAAGGGCCATGCGGAGCTCCTGCTGGACCGGGCCCCCCAGAGGCTCGACCCCACCGCCCGGGAGTGGGTACGCCGGATCGCTGCGGCCGCCAACCGCCTGAACGCCCTGCTGCGAAAGGTTGCGGCCGAGGCCCACACCCGTGAGGCCTGGACTTACCTGGCCCGGCCCGTGGATCCGGGGCAGTGGGTGGAGGCGTGCCTGGCCGAGGCCCGCACCCTTGGGGCGAGCCGTCGGATTTCCTGGGGGGCCAGGGTGCCCAAGGGGTTGCCCGCCGTGGCCCTGGACCCTGAGGCCGGCCGGGACGCGCTGCTGGAACTTTTGCAAAACGCTGCCCGGGCCACGCCGGACGGAGGAACCGTCAGGGTGGGGGCAGTGGCGACCGAGCGGGCCGGGAGAGCCGGGGTACGCGTCACGGTGGAGGACTCCGGCGTCGGGCTGCCCCAGGGTGACGAGGCCGAGCGGTGCTTCGAGCGGTTTGTCACCTTGACCCCGCTCCACGCCCACCACAGCGGGGACTTCGAGTTCGGGGCGGTGGGGCTGGGGCTCGGTCTCCCCATGGTTCGGGGGATCGCCCGGGCCCACGGGGGTGAGGCGTGGGCCGAGGGAAAGGGGCGGGATCCGGACCGGGTGCCCGGGGCCCGGGTCCATCTGTGGCTGCCGGCAGCCTCGGCCGAGGAGAACCATGCGGCCGAGGCCGGAGGGCGGGTGCTCCTCGTCGAGCCCGATCCCCAGACCCGGCAGGTGGTGGCCAAGGGGCTGGCCCCGCGGTTCGAGATGGTGGCGCCCGACGATCCCCAGGAGGCCCTGAAGTTGTGGGCCTGGTCGGGCCCATGGGCTGGGGTCGTGGTGGAGCCCCGGGGAATTGGGGGACCGGGGTTCGTGGCGCGCCTCACCTCGGTGGACGGAAGGGCTCCCGTGGTCGTGTACACGGCCGGCCCGGCTTCGGACGCCGCGTTCTGGCGGCGCCTGGGGGCCGACGCCTGGGTGCCCAAACCGGCCCGCGCCCGGACCCTGCGCCAGCACCTGGAACGCCTGGCCGAGGGGCGGAGACAGAGGTAAGTTCGGTCGTCGGTCGTCGGTCGTCGGTCGTCGGTCGTCGGTCGTCGGTCGTCGGTCACCCGTCACCGATCACCGATCACCTGATCCCCGACACGGAGACGTTTCCCATGGGTTTTGCCAAGACCGAGCGCGACGCCGTGATCGTGAGCGCCGTGCGCACCCCCATCGGAAAGTTCGGGGGGAGTCTGAAGGGCCTGAGGGCTCACCGGCTGGCCGCCGTCGTGATGGATGAGGCCCTGAAACGGGCGGGGCTTGCCGGGGCCGACCTGGACGAGGTGATCGCGGGCGAGTGCATCCAGTGCCCTGACGAGGCCAACACGGCCCGCACCGCCGCCCTGGCCGCCGGCATCCCGGTGGAGGTGCCGGCCTTCACGGTGCAGAAGCAGTGCTCCTCATCCATGCAGGCCCTGGGTTCGGCCCGGTTGTTAGTGATCGCGGGCGAGGCCAGGGCCGTGCTGGTGGTGGGGGTGGAGAGCATGTCTAACGCCCCCTACGTGCTGAAGACCGCCCGGTGGGGCCAGCGCCTGACCCATGGAGAGATGACCGACAGCCTGTGGGAGCTCCTGAACTCCGGGAGCCGGATCCTGGGCCACGAGATGATCATGGGGCTCACCGCCGAGAACCTGGCCGAGCGCCACGGCATCTCCCGGGCCGACCAGGACGAGGTGGCCCTGCGGAGCCACCGCAACGCCGAGGCCGCGATCCGGGCCGGCCGGTTCGACGACGAGATCGTGCCGGTGCGGGTGCCGGGCCGGAAGGGGGAGACCGTGGTCGAGACGGACGAGCACCCCCGGTTCGGCCTCACCCTGGAGGACCTGGCGAAGCTTCCGCCCGCCTTCAAGGAGGGGGGTACGGTCACGGCCGGAAACAGCTCGGGCCTGAACGACGGGGCGGCCGCGGTCGTGGTCACCAGCCGGCACCGAGCCCGGTCGCTGGGGCTGCCCATTCTCGGCCGGGTGCTGGCCCAGACCAGCGCGGGGGTTCCCCCCGAGATCATGGGCTACGGCCCCGTGCCCGCCACCCGGAGGTTGCTGGAGCGCACCGGCATCGGTCTGGGGGACATCGGGCTGGTGGAGCTGAACGAGGCGTTCGCGGCCCAGTACCTGGCTTGCGAGCGGGACCTGGGGCTCGACCGGGAGCGGGTCAACGTGAACGGAAGCGGCATCGGCCTGGGGCACCCGGTGGGGGCCACGGGCCTCAGACTGGTCGTGAGCCTGGTCCACGAGATGCGGCGGCGGGGTGTGGGGCTGGGCCTCGCCACCCTGTGCGTGGGCGGTGGCATGGGCATGGCCACCCTGGTGGAGGCGGAGGGCTGAGACGCCCCTTCTCCCGGCGCTACCCTCTCCGGTCCGCGAACCGGGGAGTGGGGTCGGTGGGGCCCCGGTAGCCCCGGAGCCCCTGCTGACCCCGCTGCAGGGCTCGGACCCGGTTGCGCAGCTCGTCCCGGGCCCGCTCGGCAGCCCTGCGGGCCTCGGCGTCGGCGTGGCGGATGCGCACGGTCAGGTCCGTGAGCGCGGCCAGGAGCTCGGCCAGGAGGGGAGGGGGGGCGAAGACCTGGCCGCGAAGGTCCTCGGCCTCGGCCTCGAGCCCGGCCAACTCTTCCAAGGCCCGGCCCCGGCGCTCCATGGCCGCCTCGATTCCCGGAATGTCAATCTCGTCGGCCGCCTCGGCCGCGGCTCGGGTCGCATCGAGGATCTCCCGGCAGATCCCCACCTGGGCCACCAGGATGGCCTTGAGCGTCTGGGTCCGGGAATCCCCGGTGTCGGGCTCGGCACGTGCCATGGGTTCTCCTTGAATCAGTGACGAGTGACGGGTGATCTGTGACATCGGATCAGTGACGCGTGATGCGTCACCCGTCCCCACAGTTCCCCGGTCACCCGTCACCTGTCACTGCTCCTCACCCCGTCACACTCAATCTCACCCCCCCCTCACCCTGGGGGACCCGGCGGTCCAAGGCCTTCACGGTCTCGTCGGCCTCGTCGATCTTCAGCTCGGCCCAGGCGTCCCGCAGCTCCCGGATCGCCGGCAGGATGCCGCGCACCGGCTCCGGATCGTTGGTCAGGTTCGCCTCGGTGATTTTCTGCATGAAGAACACGTACAGGTTCCACAGGTTCCGGGCGATCTCGCCCCCTTCCTCCATGTTCAGCGTGCTGGCCAGCTCCTGGATCAGGGCTCGGGCCTTGGTGAGCCTCTCGTGCTTGGCCTCGACCTCGTTCCTCTCCATGTGGTCGAGGGCCTGGTTCAGGAACCTCAGGATGCCGTCGTAGGCCATCACGATGAGCTTCTGCTGACTCGCCGTGGTGGCCACCTGTGTCTGGGTGTAGGCGGCAGCGCCCGGTCCATATGTCATGAACTCCACCTCCTTGTGGGTCCTGTCAACTGCCGTGAATCGTGAATGGTGAATCGTGAATCGTGGGGCGTTTCGCGCCCCGTGACGAGCGATTCGTGACCCGTCACCGCCCTGTAGGAGCCACCTCCCGGTGGCGACCCGGCCCGAAAGGCCGCAAACCATTCACGATTTACGATTCACGATTTACGGCCCCTAACCGTTCCACTTCCAGTTCGCGCTGAGGCCCGAGAGCGCGTTGGCCAGGTAGTTGCCCTGGCTGTTGAACTCGTTGACCGCTTTCTCCATGCGGTAGAACTGCTCCAGCAGGCTCTCGCGCCGCTGATCCAGGCGGTCCTCCAGCTCCTTGATGTAGTCAGCCATGGAGTCGATGGAGCTCTCCAGGGCCGTCTCCTTCACCCCGATCGTGCCGATCAGCGGCTGGGTGAGGCCCTGGAGGTACTCGTCGAACTTGTTCCCCACGCCCTTGGCGAAGTGGAGGGTGGTCGTGACCGAACCGCCGGCATCCACCAGGTCCTGGGCGGTGAGCTCCACCTTCAGCGTCACCCCGTCGGTGTTGGCGTTCCCGTCGTCGCCGGTCAGTGTCTGACCCACGCCGGTGGCGCTCTCCCCGTTGATCGTGCCGGTCACGTCCACGCCGGTGTCCTCGTCGCCCGCCGTGAACCCCAGGTTGGAGAGGGCGTTTCCGCTGATGATCTGGACCTTGGAAGCCGAGCCGTACTTTTGAGAGGTGATCGTAAGCGTCCCGGAGCTCTCGGAGACGCTCACCTCTGATCCGGTGGGAGCGGCGGCGTTGACCTTGGCCTGAATCTCGGAGGCGAGATCCGATGTGGACGCGTAGGTCTTCTGCTCCAATGTCACCGTGAGCGAGGTGCCGCCGTCCAACGCCAGGGTCAAGGTGTCGTTGGTGGAGTCGATGGTGAGGGACCCCACTGCCGAGCTTCCGGTGACCGCGGCTCGCTCCGCGGCCTGCGTAATCACCACCTCGTACCCAGAGGACGAGGGCTCCACTGCATCCTTCCCGGCATACACGAACGAGATCTTGGCGTGCTCGGTGCGCCCGGCCGTGCGGAACAGGTTCTTCACCGCATCCGGGTCCTGGGCCACGGCCTCCTGGAACTTGGCCGTGTCGAACGACAGGACCCCGTCGTCGTCCAGCTCCAGCCCGACCGAGCGTAGGGATGTGAAGTCCCCATCGGTGGCCACCGGGCTTGCGATCATGGACTGGATTCGGGTCTGGATGCTCAGGAGGGTGCGGTCCCCCATCAGGATCCCGCCGGTGTTCGTCTGAGCGTCGAACTCGAACTGCTCCCCGATGAACTCCATGGCGGTGTTGTAGGCGTCCACGAAGGCCTGGATCTTCTCCTCCACTCCCGACGTGTCCCGGCTCATCGATACCGTGACTTGGGTGCCCGGGCTCGCGCTCACCAGGTTCAAGGTCACCCCGGGGATCACGTCCTCGACCTCGTTGGAGGACGAGGTGATGGTGATCGCGCCCGTGCCGGACCCGAAGTTGATGGACGCGTCCTGTGCGTCCTGCACGGTGGAGGTCGTGAGCGTGAACCCCGTTGCCGTCAGGCTGACGGTGTTGGCCGTGCCGGTCTCGTCCGAGATCACCAGCAGCCGGTACTGGGAGCCGTCGTAGATCACCGACGCCGTGGCGCCCAGGTCGGCCTGGTTGATGGCGTCGGCCAGACCCCGCAGGGTGTTGTTCGACGAGTCCACCGTGATGTCCTCGGACTTGGCGCCCACGGTCACGGTGAGGGTGCCGGTGCCCACGGTGTCCAGGTCTGAAGAGTATCCCCCGGTCGAGATCTGGTGGGCTTGGGCGAGCTGGGTCACCTCAATGGTGTAGGTGCCTCGCTGGGCATCGGACGAGGCCGTGGCCGTGAGGATGCTCTCGTCGGAGCTCGTGGCCGTCAGCGTGGTCCAGGTGGATGATTTCCAGATCTCCTGGGCCTGGGTGCGTAGGTCCAGGAGCTTGGAGTTCACCTCCTGCCAGGCCGAAAGCTGGTTCTCCAGCCGGGCCTTCTCGGCTTCCTTGAGGAGCTTGGGCCGGCTCTCTACCTCGATCAGCTTGTCCACCGTCTCGGTGGTGTTGATCCCGGTCGCTAGCCCGTCGAAACTGATCGTTCCCGGCATGGCTCGAACCTCCGTGATCCGTGACGGGTGGTCCGTGACATGGAATCAGTGACGCGTGATCCGTGACGCGTGACGAGTGGCCGTCACCGCTGCCCCCCATCACCCGTCACGTGTCACTCGTCACTGTGTCACCGCAGTTCCCCCCCGTCACCCGTCACCGAAGGTCACCCTTTCCTGTCCAACAACGCCCCCACCATCTCCCCGATCTTGGCCGCCAGGTCCAGCAGCTCCTTGGGCGGGAAGGTTTTAATGACCTCTTGGGTGCGGTTGTCCACCACCTCCACCATGAGCTGCTTCAGCTTGTCGTGGAGGGCGAACTGGATGTGGCTCCCGTTGGCCTTCAGGAACCCGTTCACCGCGTCCATGGCCTGGGCCACCTCCTCGGGGGAGGGCTCGCGTTCCTCCCGCGCCGCCGCCATCCGCTGGGCCAAGGCCTCCTGGGCCTTGTGGATCGCCTCGTTCTGAGTGCCCCCGCTCTGGGGCGACCCGCGGATCGAAACCTCTGCTATCGCCTGCAAGTTCATGATTGACGCCTCCATGCGTTAACTGGGGTGACCCGTGACAAGTGATCGGTGACGGGTTTTGGGAAACCTGTCACCCGTCACTCGTTACCCGTCACCGCCCTTGTGGCGACCCGGCCCGAAAGGCCGCTCGTCGCAGGTCGCCGGTCGTTCGTCGTTGACGCGGCCCCAAGGGCCGCCGCCTCCAGCCTCCTAGCTTCCTAGCGCAAACCGAGGGGGGCCAAGGCCCCCCTCGGTTTGCTTACTACCGAAGCAGCTGGAGAATGTTGTTCGGGGCCTGGTTGGCCTGCGCGAGCATCGCCGTGCCGGCCTGCATCATGATCTGGTACTTCGTGAAGTTGGCCATCTCCCGCGTCATGTCGGTGTCCCGGATGGTGGACTCGGCGGACTGCAGGTTCTCGTAACTCACCCTGAGGCTGTCGAGCTGAATCTGTAGGTTGTCGGACTGGATGGCTCCCAGCTCGCCCCGGATGCTCGACACCTCCTCGATCGCCTCGTCGATGACCCCGATGGCCTGGGCGATGGCGTCCGCGCTCCCGTCGACGAACACGCCGTTCGTGTACTTCCCACCGCTCTTCAGCTGGTCGAGGCTGGTGAAGAGATCCACGGTGGCCGAGTTCCCGTTCGTGTCCGTGTAGGTGGCGCTGAGCCCCAGGTTGTCTGCCTTGACGCTTTGGATGCTCACAGAAACCGTTTGGTTCTCGTTCGCGCCCACCTGGAACTTGGCGTTGTTCACCGAAAGCGTGCCCACCTCCACGGCGGAGGTCGAGGAGGTGATCCCTCCGGAGGTGAAAGCGCCTGCCAGCTGGATCGTGTTGCCAAGGCTGTCCACCATGTTCAGGCCCTTGCCCTGATCGAAGGTGGTGGTGTTGCCGTCGGCATAGGTGACCTTGGCCTGGTAATCCGACCCGTAGTCTGTGGAGGCCGCTCCGGTGGAGCTGGAGACCTGACCGGCAGCGGTGCTGGAGTCCTGCTGGTAGGTCACGTACTTGTTGGAGCCATAGTCAGAGGAGGTCAGGGTGATCGCCTGGCTGCTGCTGCTGTAGGACGCCTTCACCCCGGTGGTGTCCGTGTACCCGTTGATCGTCTTTGCCACGGTGGACAAGGAGGTGCCGGCCGTGAACGTAAAGCTCTGGCCGTTCACGGTGAAGGCGATGCCCTTGGCCAACGTCGTGCTCGACGCTGCCGACAGCGCTCCGTAGGCGGTGCCGACTCCGACCGTCACCTGGGCTTTGGACCCGGTCTGGGTCAGCTCGATGGCCACGGCCCCGGCCTTGTCCGTGTCCGTGATTCCCTTGAAGGAGGCAGCGGAGATGTTGTCGGTCCAGAGCTTCGCGTTCCCGGTGGCGCTGGAGTCCTCCGTGAAGGTGGTGCCCAGGCTGCCGTTGAGGAGCTTCTTCGTTCCGAACTGGGTGTACTTTGCGATGCGGGTCACCGACGCGATCGCCTCGTCCAGCTCGTCCTGGTTCGCCTGGAGCATGGCCGAGTCGTTCACCCCGCTGTTGGCCGAGTCGAGGGCGAGCTGCCGCATTTTGTCCAACAGCTTCTGGACCTGATCCAGGGCAGCCTCAGCCGTCTGAATCATGTTGATGGCCTTCTCGGAGTTCTTCACGGCCGCGTCCAGACCGACGAGCTGGGCGCGCATCTTCTCACTGATGACCAACCCGGCCGGATCATCAGCCGCGCGGTTGATCCGGAGACCGCTGGAGAGCTTCTCCATGGTCTTCGACATGCGGGAGTCGGTGGTCTTGAGGTTGCGCCAAGCGTTGAGGGCAGTGATGTTGTTGTTGATGCTGAGGCTCATGATGTTCCTCCATGAATAAGGGGTGGTCTCGGCGTCCTTGCCGGTTGGGGCTGCCTTCAGGGGGGCAGCGTTCCCCGGGAGGGCCTCGGCCCCTCCCTTGCCTTGGGTTCGGAGCTCATGTTCGTCCTGAGTTGGTTCGCGGCACCTCCTTTCGGGCTGTGGGGACCAAGGGAATCCATCTCCCTTTTTCTTTATCGACCGTTGCCGGCCGAACTTTAGGCGCCCTGGAGGGCCGCTTCTGCGAGCCGGACCCGATCCGTGATCTCGAGGTTCTCCGGGGCCTTCCGCATTGCCTCACGATAAGCGAAAAGGGCCGAGCGCATGGCGCCTTGGAACCGGTATGCATCCCCCATCAAAGTGAACGCCTCGGGCGATCTCTTGGGATCCGTCCGGGCCACCTCCTCTGCCAGATCGATTGCGTCCTGAAACCGGCGCTCGTGCAGGCGGATCGCGGCCATGAGCAGCCTGCAGCCGGAGAACGCGGGCTCGGTTCGTGCGGCCTTTTCCAAGTGGCCAAAGGCCTCACCGTATCGTCCTGCCTCAAAAAGCAGCTCTCCCATGCTGCGGTGCATGTGTGGGTTTTCCGGGTGCAGCCTTAGGCCGGCCTGGAGCATCGACGCCGCTTCCTTTGCCCTGTTGGCTGACCTCAGACAGGAAGCTGCGTTGATAAAGACGGCTGGATCGTGCTGCTGCCGCTCAAGCAGCGAGCGATAACGCAACAACGCCCGGTCCGACTGCCCCTTCTCTTCTTCCATCACGGCCGCAACAAGGTGGAGGAACAACGCGTCCTTTTCGTCCGTTTCCGCCTGGTTTGCCATTGCATCCAGAGCCGTCTCAACGGCCCGCATCCCAAGATCCAGGTCTCCCACCTTCCAGTGGGCAACAGCCAACCGCCCCCACAATACCGGATCCTCTGGGTGAGTCTCCGTGGCTCTGTAGCCGGCCTCCCTTGCTTCCTCCCACTCCTGGGCGTAAAGCAGTGCATCCAGGAGTAAGGTCCAACCCGGCCGATACCGAGGGTGGCGGCGTGTCAGATCCCAGAGCTGTCCCATGGCATCCCGAAGCTTGCCCTCAGCCAAAGCGAGCAGTGCAGCGTAGTAAACGGATTCCGGGCGATCCGGGTGCTGCTCGAGACAGTCGGCAACCACCTCCCTCGCTTCCAGGTATCGCCGTTCTCGGACCGCCACCCCAGCCACCATGCACAGCACCGTGCAGGTTCGGCTCCCGGCCAAGTAGGCGACCGCACAGGCCAGGTCACTCGCGGGGTGGTTTCCTAGCTTGAGATACGCCTCTGCCATGACAGCGACATCGTCGGCGAGAATCGTTTCGCTCTCCAGAAGCCTATTTTTTATAAACTCGATGGCAGCATGCGGTGTCGCTTCTATGATGTCGACTTTTCGATCTGCCGCGAATGATGATGTGTGATACTTGGTTATTAGATTTTTGAGGTGCAAAGGAGAGAGGAGGTCTTCGAAGAAACTTTTCGCGTCCTCGTCAGAAATTGGGGACAGCTTCTCAAGAGCATCCAGGAATGATGCGGGGTCTCTGAAGTTGTACTTCTGATTGAGCCATTTCTCTGTAGCGCTCATTTTGGCCTCTATTTGCGTTGGTTGTGCGGAACGAGATCGCATTTGACGCGGTGTCGTTCTCGTGTGTTCCTTGGTCAGAATCTATATGCTAACGCCCTGAGATGTTGCGCTATGTAAACGAAAAGGACGTTTGTTGTTTGGGGCTCTTGTTATTCTGCTGTCCAGTATGGCTGAAATTGGCTGTAGCTGAAGCTGCTGATGTCATAGTTTGGATCTTTGTATAGATTTAGTAGTATGTTGAGCATCTTGATGGCATCCTCTAAAAAATCAATATGTATGTTCACTCTTTTTTTGTTTATCTCTGTTACGGATTTGTACAGCTTTGGAAGGTGGTGATGGTCTGTTAGCAACCTGACAAAGGCTGGTTGTATGACATCCAATGCAGCAAGCGATACGACGCTGTCTCTCATGAAAAAACTATAGCCGAAGGATAGAGATTTGTTGAGAAAGGATATCGCATCGTCCAGCGGCATGGTGGAGGATAAACACAGCTCTCTCCCACGCTTCACGATGTCCTGGGCGGTCTTGATGCAATCCTTCAGTTCTCGAACGGTGGCGGGAATCCGCTCCTGGTGGAACCACCGGAGGTACTCCCGAGCTTCTTCTTGTGTCGGCACCCTCAAGTTCGCTCTGATTTCGTCCAGAACAGGGAACTCGGAGCCTGTGTAACGATCGATCGCTTCTCGCAAGGGCATGACGAGTGTCCCGTCGATGTAAGCACCCCCTTCGGTGGCGTTGATCACGGTACCTCCGTATCCCGCGACGTCACGCACGTACGCCAAGCGCATGGTCTCCCAGGCCGGGCGCGTGTAAACCCACTCTTTGTAGTTTCCTCGTACGCGGATTGTGGGATTTATTGCTCTTTGCTCCGGTTCATGTACTTTCCCCCAAGGAGCCGCTCTCGAATGGGTAGAGTCATCCTCTCCGTAAGATAGATCCTGCCCAACGAGTATGATCGGGTCGCATCCAAGTAGCTCTAGAAGTTTGAATGCCATGTTGGCGCACGACGTTCCTGTAAATGCTGTTCCCTTGTCGTTCTCTAGCCATTGGAAGTGCAGATAGGGTCTATACATCAGAGCTTTGGGGCCTGGGTACTCAGAGTACACCTCCGGTACGACGACGGGGACTGCTACTTGATACGTGTCTTTGCATAGGTCCGGGTCTAGCTTTTTAAAAAAAGGAACCGTGGTCGGGGTCCTTTCCAAGGCGGTAGCAAAGTGCGGCTTGATCCCTTCGTTGAGCAAAAAACGAAGGGATGCATCGGCGCACGCAATGACCGCCCGGTCTTGAAGCTCGTGGAGCAGATGATAATTTTTGTCCAGACTGGGGCCGGTGGCGACAACGACTCCCGGCCTTCCTGCAAACCTGCCGAAGAGGTCCTTGACCCCGGGGGTCCTGGCGATCGTGTCGATGTTGAGCAGCATGTGGCGCACGCCCCAGAACGCATCATGAGGGGCGTTGCCGGCATTGATCATAAGGTCTTCGATGGCATTGCGAAACGTGACAAGAAACGATTTGTAGTACTCCTTGTGGAGCCGGTAGCTTGAGCTACTGTTTTCTATGTTTATGGCATTCATCATGGTAAAGCGCAGGTCCACTGATAGAAAATCTCTTGACTTTAGAAATAAATTGCCATCTGATTCTCCTACTATAAAAAAGAAGTTTTTGCTCTGGGCAATGCTTGAAATGTCCAGTATGTGGAGCATGTGCCAAAAAATGTCCCAATCCTTCTCTATGAGAAGGTAGCACTGTGTGTTTGGGTTCGGTTGTTGTAGATAGGTAAAGAGTCGGTAGCCCAGGTCCAAACCCAGGAAGATCATCATGGCTGGGTTTCTCAGAGGTTTGCTTCTCCAGTAGGACACAGATTCCTCAACAGGATTCGGTACGCCGTGGAGCAGCCGTTTCTCAGGGCCGTTCTGGATGAGCAAATCCCATTGCTTTGAGGCGGATGGAACCATTTTGTATCTTGGGGATGGGATATGGTTCAATAGCCTCTCGGCTAGTTCCGGATATTGATAGTATAAGGCATTGATGTTTTTTTTGAACACCTTTTTATCCATGGTTCGGTCTCGCATAGGAACGGGCGGCCGGAGTGGTGTCGCCTTATTTTGTTGGATGGCTACATTGTGTCGGCAGTGATTGTGATTCTCGATGAAAAACATCCACTGTGCGTATCCCTTGTTTCATCCATCTCGGAAGCAGAGAATGAGAGCCGGCAGAAATAAGTCTTCCCAATGGTCTCGTGCGTTATCAAGCCCACCAAGGCCGACCCCGTCTTGTCTACCGTGATCCGTAAGCACTTTGCCTTGTCGCCGACCACCACGAAACCGTCCGTGACCCCAAGGCACTGCCCCGCGCTTACTCGGAGGTCGACCGCCTCGCCATGGTTCACCGCTTCTCCCCTCAACGGAAAGGTCTCCGGTGAAAAGCCTCCGTTGGTAGTCCGGTAGAAAAGGGTTTCCCTGTCAAAGGATTCGGGGTGCAGTAAAACGTGGCCAAGCCGCAAAGAGCCGCGTGGAATTTTCTCCCAGTCGAGATGGTGCCGGCAGGTCACGGCAGCCTGCCGGTTCGTGCGGATTTCGACGACCTTTCGGATCTCTCCGAGCGGGCTCGGCATTCTGGCGACGATGCTGATCAGACCGGACTCTGGGTCGGTGTTCACTTCGGGGTCCACCGGCATGAGGTCTGTGAGTTGGGGGCGGCCTGGGCTTTGGAACACCAAATGTCCTGTGAAAAAGTCAGCCCCCCAGCGGATATCCTCGTAATAGCCATGGGGTAGCGTTCCGCAGAGCGGCCGATCCTTGTCGATCTGGGGGAACCAAAGGGCGTGCACCGCCAGCCCTTTTGCGCAGTTCAGACGAACGCGAACCGAGCCCGCTTCGACCTCTAAAAACCGCCCCTCCCTCCGGATCTGCGCGATGGGGTCTGTTGGCGTTGAAAGAGGAACGGAGCCGTGGGCTGCCCGCCGTCTCTCCGGCCCTGTGTGCCTCCATTTCTTTTCGGCTTTTCTCAGCCTCACCTTGAAGGAACGCCATCTTTTCGACGTGATATGGGTACGGAAATCGCTGGACCAGAGGTAGCACAGCTCCTGCCACGCCGCGTCCGATGTCTCACCCAGCCTTTTAAGCCCTTCGTACACCCGCCAGCAAAGGGTGTTGGCCCACAGATCGTCCCGTCCGGTGACTGCCCAGCGGGTCGGGTTGTACTTGGGTTGCTTTTTTACGGGAATGGGCTGGGAGGGCGATTCCAGGCGAAGGGAAGTTCCAGCTCCTGGCTTTTCGAGAAACTCGATGGCATCGGACGGCCGGATCCACTGGACCTGTTGCTCCTGCCGCGCCGCATCGAAGAACCTTCTGATCCGGTTCCACTCGCCTTCTGCGTGGTGTGGAGGCTCGGTCTCGTAGCGGCCGGGCCGGAAGTCGAACACCTCCGCGTCGTTTGCATACACACAGAACACCCGGGAAGATGTTCCCCCCTGAGCCTTGAGGTAGGCGAGGATCTCGGGCAGTGTGAGCTCGCCGTGTGCGTACCTCTGAAGTTTCTGAAAAGCGATGGAATGGCTCCACAGCAGAGGAACGGATTCGTCTCCCGGTCCGACGGCCCGTTGGGGAAGCCATCGTAGCGACGCGGCCCACTCCGGGTGGGCGGCCGCCGCGTTGTCCCACTCCATGACGATCGCCCGGTAGCCGGCGTCACGGTAGTGCCGGACCATTCCCGCTGAAAAGGCTTGCTCGTTCACCAGCGCTACCGTGGGCCGGACCCCGAGCAGCTCCTGGTAGATCCGGTTTCCGATCCGGAGGTTTGCCGCGTTGACCTCCGCCGGAACGAGCGGGCCGATGAGCTGAGCATAACCGCTCCCGATGAACTCGCAGAGGCCGGTCCGGCACAGCCTTCCTAGCTTGTCCACCCACAACGGATCGATCTGATAGACCGTCTCCAATGTGTAGCCCGAGGCCTCGATCCCCACGGGGATCTGGAGGTCCCGAGCGAGATGCAGCAGGGGCCAGTAGCAGCGGCGAACAATCTCCTGCCGCTGCTCCGGCTCGATGGAGGAGTATGCCAAATTGAGATGGAAAATTGCGTAAACGTGGAGACTCACGGCGGTTGTGTCCGTATGACAATAACGTTGTTCACGACGTGGACCGCGCGTTCGACCGCTTCTTCCCTGGTCTCGCCGGTGGTGATGACGAATCCGGCCCTTTGTGTATGGTTGGTCGGGTCATCCAGACGGTCTCCCTTCCTGACAAACACCCCTACCCGGTGCACATAGGGTAGGGCCTGGGCTTTCTCGACGCCGTCAATGGTCTCGACGACTCCCGCCGGAGGGAAGAAGTAGCGGATGGCCACACCGCGCCTGGGCTCGGGCCGGAGCTCCTCTGGACTCACCGGGTCGCCCAAGGCGAGCCGGATTGCCGCACCGACCAGGTCCACCCCGGTGGCCAAGGGGATCTGATCGGTGCAGAACCACCCACCTGAAAGCCTCGTGGCGACCTCGATAACCTTCGGTCCCTCTGGTGTCAGCACCAGGTCCCCTTTCACGACCCCGGTCTGAACTCCGATCACCCGGCCGGCTTCTTCTGCAAGCCGGCTCACCCGCTCACGGTCCGCCTGAGAAAGCCGTGAGGGTTGCTCCCCCCCATTTTCGATGAAGTAGGGGAAGAATCGATCCAAGAACTCGTAGTTTCTGTCGCTAAATCCAGGTGTAACCCCCACGCCTTCAATTAGGATGGACTCTGTGCTGATCTGGGGCCCTGACAGATACTCCTCTACCATTACCCGTCCGGCACGAGAGTGCGCCGCAGCTTGCTGGTAGGCCCACCCCGGATCCACGCTCTCGGTCAATCGGACAACCCCCCTCGCTCCCCGGCTATCCACGGGTTTTACCACCAACGGATACCCCCGCGCCCGTGCGGCCGTCCGAACCTCCGCCGGGGTTTTTACCGCCTGGAACCAGGGAATCGGGATGCCTCGGGCAGAGAAGTGCTCCTTCATCGCCAGCTTGTCGGACGCAAGCCGAGCCGACTCCACCGGGATGCCCGGAAGAGCGAGCTCTGCGGCCACCTCGGCCACGGTGAGCGGCACGTCGGACGCGACGCACAATACCCCGTCCACGGGCCGCACCTGACGGTGGTAACGATGGGCCGCCGCCACGGTGCCCCGGACGTCATAAGTGCTGACAACCACCCGATCGTTCGCGAGGGCCAGCCCCGGCGCGTCTGGGTTCCCGTCGCTGACCACCACGTGAAGACCCATCGCCTTGGCCTTTTGGATCCCGGGGACCGCCTCCGCGCCGCCTCCGACCAGCCAAAGGGTTCTCATCCGAAGTACATCCCTCCGTTCACGTTGATCGTCTGACCGGTGATGTAAGACGCTCCCGCCGAGCAGAGAAAGACCACCGTACTTGCGATCTCCTCCACCGTGCCTACCCGGCCAGAGGGGATGTTTTTCACCTTTTCCCTCCCAGCTTCGGATGTGAGCTCGGCAGCGGACATGTCCGTTCGGACGAGGCCGGGGGAGACGGCGTTGCAGGTTATCCCGTACCGGGAGTAGATCTTGGCGATGGACCGGGTCAGATTGATGAGGCCCGCTTTGGCGGCAGCATAATGGACTTGGTTGAAACCGCCCCATTGGCCTCCGATCGATGCGATGTTCACGATGCGCCCCCATCTCGCCCGCAGCATGCCGGGAAGAACCTCCTGGATAAACAGGAAGGGGCCGCGTAGGTTGACCGCAAACATCCTGTCCCAGTCTTCTTCTGTGATCTCCCCAAGCGGTTTTTCCTGGGCGATGGCGGCGTTGTTGACCAGGATCCCAACCCCCCGGGCAAAACGACGCCGGCACGTTGCCACGGCAGCCTGTATGGACTCGCGGGAACTCACATCCACCTGCACCGGAAACGCCCTCGGGAACTCCTGCTGGAGTTCCTCGGCGAGATCCTTGCGGTCCCGGTATCCCACGGCCACATCAAACCCTTCGGACAAAAACTGCCGGGCGATCCCTCGGCCGATGCCTCGGCTCGCCCCGGTTACGAACACGAGACCGCGTTCAATCGGTGTCACGTTTTCCCTCCCCTTTTCCGTCGGAGAACTCGTTTGGCGGCTTCAGCGATGTAGGGGGCCGTAAGACCGAACTTCTCCGCGAGTTCCTCGGGTTCGCCGGATTCGCCGAACCGGTCCCGAACCCCCACGAACTCGACGGGGCACGGAATCGTGTGAACCAGAACCTCCGACACGGCGCCCCCCAACCCACCGTATACGTTGTGATCCTCGGCGGTGACGAAGCACCCTGTCTCGCGCGCACATCGCACAAGCAGTTCCCCGTCGAGCGGTTTGATGGTCGGCATGTTGACCACCCGGGCGGAGATTCCACCGTGGTGCAAAAGTTCTGCGGCGTCGAGCGCCCGACCTACCTCCACACCACACGCGACAATGGTGACGTCCCAGCCGTCGCGAAGGACTTTGCCCCTTCCGATCTCGAACCGGTACTCGGGACCGAGGATCCGACGCGCCGGACTTCTGCCGGTTCGCATGTACACGGGGCCTTCGTAGTCGAGAATCGCGGCGGTGGCCTGGGTCACTTCAAGGGGGTCACAGGGGGAAATAACAACCATGCCGGGCAGCGCCCGGAATGCTGCCAGATCCTCCAGTGCCTGCGCCGATGCCCCGTCGGGTCCTACGTCCAGACCCGGATGGCTCCCCACGATCTTCACATTACGCCGGGGATAGACGATGGAGAGCCTGGCTTGTTCCAGGGCGCGGAGACAAAACACAGCAAAAGTAGTCACGAACGGGATCAGGCCCGTGCTTGCAATTCCACCGGCAGCCGCCATCATGTTCTGCTCGGCGATCCCAAACTGGATGAACCGGTCCGGAAACGCCCCCCGGAAGTGGTGTGTGCCGGTTCCCCCGGCCACGTCCGCGTCCAACACCACGAAGTCATCCCGTTTCTGGCCCAGTTCCACCAGCGCCTTCCCGAAGGCCTCCCGCAGTGAATCACCGCTGGTGCCAACAAGGGTGGGGGTGCTCCTCTCACACGTCATCGAATCGCCCCTCTAGGTACGCATCGATCGTTTCCGGCGGTGTGTCCAGATCTCGGAGCGCTGCAACAAGCTCCTCTCTCTTCAATTTCACGCTGCCGTGCCACAGCGGAGAGCCCTCCATAAAGGAAACGCCTCTCCCTTTGATCGTGTGCGCTATGATCGCCGTAGGCCGACCTTGGTATGCCTTCGCGGAAACGAACGCCCTGGCTATGGCATCCAGATCATGTCCGTTGATCTGGAGTACGTTCCATCCGAAGGCTTTCCATTTCTCATCAAGAGGCTCGAGGTCCATGATGTTCTTGTTATACTCATCGCTTTGCATTTTGTTGTAGTCGACAACGGCGCATAGGTTGTCAAGCCCGTGGTGGGTAGCGCACATCGCTCCCTCCCACACTTCCCCTTCCTGGAGCTCACCGTCTCCCAGCATCACATACACCCGGGAGCCGTGGCCCTGCAGGCGCAGACCCAATGCCACCCCGATGGCCGCGGAGAACCCCTGGCCGAGGGAGCCGGTGCTCGTCTCCACGAAGGGTGTGGACCCCACGTGCGGGTGCCCTTGGCACGTGCAGCCGATCTTCCGGAAACCGGCCAGCGCTTCGCGTGGAAGGAGGCCGACCTCGGCAGCGATCGCGTACAGAGCCGGGCAGGCATGGCCTTTGGACAAAATGAATCGGTCTCTATCGGGTGGGCGGTCGAGCCGGGGTGGTTTTGGACGTAGCTCTCGAGCGTAGAGAACCGTCAGGATATCCGCAGCGGACAAGCTTCCCCCTGGATGTCCAGAGCCCGCGTGGTAGATCATCCCCAGGCTATGCCTGCGGACCCTTTTCGCCAAATCCATAAGAGCCGTTCTAACAGAGACCATGTCTTTCGCCCTTGGACTTGTTTTCTTCGTTGGTCTTTTCAACGGCAGAGCGTTCGCCTGAGAACACAAAGGAGTATCCTGAGAACAGGGGGTGGAATGTGTCCAAGACTTCGAAGTCGGCTGCTGACCATGTCAGCCGCTGCAGTTCGTCCATTGCCGCCGAGAACGGCATCCCTCGGATTCGTGCATACAGGGAGAGCCCCTTCGTGAAGGTCGGGTACCCTACGGATCTACTCACGAATCCGCTATGCTCCAGCAATTCCATGATCGATGCTTCGTCAAACGCCTGCACGTGCCAGGGCCAGATCCCCTCTCGTCGCAGCTCTTCCGGCGTTCCAGAAATGCGCTCGTTCACGCGGTAGGGGAACAGCCGATGGTTGGGGGTGCTTCCCAGAAACACCCCTCCTTCAACTAGCACGCGTCGTATCTCCTGGATGAATCGTTCGGGGCGTCTGAGGTGTTCGATCACTTCGAACGCTACCACGGCGTCGAATCTGTTATCCGAGAAAGGGAGATCCTCGGCGCTTCCGGTCTGAAACTCGAGCGTCGGGTTGCCCCTCCAGAGGCGACGGGCAACGGCTATCGCTGCCGGGTCGCGGTCCACGGCAAAAATCCGGAGCCTGGGATTCGTGGCCGCCATAAGATGGGCACCGTATCCTAGTCCACAGCCGACCTCGAGGACACGACCGCGTACGTTTTGGCTCGCGAAGACATACCGGGACAGCACTTCGCAATCGTACGGAAAGTTGTCGCACAGCCCCTGGCCGGGCCGTTCTCCCGTGCCGCAAGGGTTAGACGACGAGATCAGCCGTCTCGCCCCGAGAAGCCTTTTCACGATCTCCTTTTGCACGCGAAGGATAAGGTCGCCCCCCCTGGTCAGATCGTGAGGTCCTCGGGTTTGAGGCACAAAATCGCCGTCTCCTTGAAGAGGCGTTGCGTGTACCCTTGCAGAATCGGACGAAGTGGCATGGACCGCGACCACCTCAGGCGCAAGGCAAGCCAACAAAAGTGTCACGTTTCCAGAAAAATCGTTCAGAGGGAAAAAAGCTTTACGATAGTTGTGGCGTTTGATCTCTTCCAGGGTCTTTCTTGTTTTTTCATTGCTTACCTGCCCGTAGAAATTTTCCGGTATTGAATATATTTTGCTGATCCCTTTGTTTTTGAGGATCGGTTTTATCTGATCCCTCTGTTTGTCTAGAATCAACGCTGCACAGTCGAACCCTTCGACTCTGTCCAGGAAGTGTGGGACAAGATCTCTGCTGCAAGGGAATGCCATAAGTCCCATGGTTTATATGTTCCTTCCTGTATGTAATTCCGTTCGGTCCCGCATGCTGCCTTATGGGAAGTCGTTCGTAATCTCTACGTATCCTGGAGCGTGTCGGCCTACGCTCCGATTGATGGTTTCGGTATTGTGGGTACAATCCTACACGCTGCGTCGGCAATATGTTGCCCAAGGTTTTTCGCAATTTCCGTCATGGCCGTGCCGTGGTCGTACCTTCCCTCCTGAATCAGGGCAGCAGCCCGGTAGGCAGCGACCATCGCAGTGACTTCGTCAACCGAGAAATCGTCCGTTTGAATGTTGGCTATGTCGAACCAAAGACGACTCAGCTCGAAGTCGTGGGCCAGATAACCGTTCTCGGTGCAGATCTTGTGAAACAAAGTTCCTGGAAATGGTTGTGCAAAACGAACGCCTCGGTAGTCAAGATCCAGTTGCCTAAAAAAGTCGAGTGTCGCTCGGATGTCGCCCAGCGTCTCCCCGGGACTCCCTACGATCACGTACCCATACACTCTCTCGATTCCCACCTTTCGTGCCAGTTGTATTGTCTCAGAGACCCCGTCGTTTTTGTATAGCCCCTTGTTCATAATGTTTTCTCGCACACGGTCCGAGCCTGCCTCGATCGGGAGGTCCAGTCGATACATTCCGCTTTCTCTGGCCAGTTCCAGGATCTCCTCGTCGATTTGCCACATGGCGAAGCCTGCCTCTGCCAACCAAGGAAGATCTAGGCTCGCCAGAATTATCTCTTGGAACAGCTTTTTGGCGAAAGCTGGGTCCTGAAGTAAGTTGTCGTCGTAAAAGTGAACTTCGCGTATGGCAAACTCATTTTTCATGCGACGCAAGTCATCTATTATTTTTTCTAGGGAATGGGAACGGAATATCTTGTCGCTCACCGCCGGCAAGGAACAGAAAGTGCAGGAATGGGTGCACCCACGAGTGGGTAAATATCCCGCCACGGGGAAGGCTTTATGGTGGCCATGAAGATATCCACTGTCATAATGAGACAGATCAATAAGATCGAATGCCGGAAAAGGAACCGAATCAAGCTCGAAAAGTCCACTCTTCTGATTGCCTACCACCGCGCTTCCGTCTCTTCTGTACAACCCAGGCACCTGCGATAGGTCCCCCCCTCTGCTTAAGTACTGACACAAGAGAGGGAAAGATCGTTCTCCATAACCAGCAATGACAAAGTCGATCGCGTCCGAGGCAAGAAACACCTCCGGAGACGAGGATGGGGCGATTCCTCCCACGACGATTACCGCGTTGGGGAGAGCCGCCCGCAGCAGGCCTGCACAGTGGAGAGCCATGGGAACCTGGTTGTGCCAAGTCACCGAGATCCCAATGAGATCTGGAGAGAACTTCGTAGCCTCCGCTAAGATCTCGCCATCCGAAAGCCCCATTCGTCGCTGTCTGCCAAACGGCGACTCTTGCCGCCATCGGGACTGGCCGTCCAGAACACGGGTCTCTACGTAATTTCGCAAGGCTGCGGCCAGAAGAAGGAGTTCCAAAGGAGGATGGGGGTCTTCGTGCCCAACATGAGAATGGTAAGCGAGGGGGGATCGAAATAGGAGGACCTTGTCGATTTTTCTGGCACCGGCCCGGAGCTTGTTCTTGTTTGTCTGTCTGCTCATAGCGTATTACCTGCCTTATGGATACGACTACCAGTTTAGGTTTCGTTCATATCCGAGCTGTATCAGCATGTCTCCAGCGAGCTTTTTGAAAATATCTCTGTGTTTGTCATCGAATGTGTCTTTCCATCCGCCGTATTTTCCTGTCCGAACATGCTCGGGGGCATAGGCCTTCATTTTAGACAACGATGTCTGCTCAATAATATCGTATATATTGCAGTCAAGGCCCATGTGGCGGGCTATTTTGAGCACCGCATCGGTTTTGTGCTGCACCATTTCTTCAAAGCTCAGAAAATACACATGCTCTGAAAGGCTCTTGGCAGACCGGATATGTTCAACCCATTTGGAGACTTGTTGCACAAAAAGGTCATAGTCAAGCAGCAGGCTTCTTAAGGTGCTATGTTTATACTGAGGGTTCTTTTTTAATATAGTGGGTTGCGTGACGTAATAAAACCAGCTGTTGATCACGTCTCTGCCATCTCGGTAGATATAGATGATGGTTCTGTTTTGCAGCCGATTGTATTTTTTTAGAAGGATGGCCGGTGGAGTGTGGCTAACTATTAGAGAAGATGCCTGGTCTAAAATGTTTACGTCAACCGGTATGGCTTGGAGACGAGGGTGATGAAACGCCAGCACGGGGCCTTTCTGAGTGCTTTCCAGGTGGTCGATGTAGTATGAAAGGGGTTCGTGGACGTATGTAGAGCAAAGTGCTTGAAGGATTGCATCAATACCTACAGCTTGCTTATAAGATCGGTATACTCCGTGCTCGTCTTGAATGGCTTTGGCTATGGAGCACGCGAGCAAGGTGCCGGATTTGCCGTGGCTCAGTAGTAACACTTTGTCTCCCATGGGGGATGTCCTCGGATGTCTTATGAGCGTTGGCGAGTGCCTTTGGTACCGGGTTGCACGGTTGGCTGGAATGTTTTGAGTGAATAGTTTGTTCTGTTTATCTTTGTGTTGATGTGTGTATCTTTAGCTATGGCCTTCAGTATCATAGCGCTTATGTTGTGTGTCCCATTTTGAGGCCTTAGTCTTGATGAGCGATTTCTTGTTCCTGTAGGCGATGAGAGTTCATGTAGCAAGCGGTCAATAACTCCAGAAAGGTACTCTGAAGATACGAGGTCGTATCTCCCCAACGTTGTTGCTGCCCCTATGTCGGCAAGTCCCTCTGCCGAGCGAGCGTGGTCGTCGGTGAGGCATAGGAGCACCGAGGGTACGCCCACGGCTGCGAGCTCGTATGCCGTGACCCCGAACGACGCTATGGCCAGATCGGCCCGTGCCATAAGGGCCGCCACCTCGGACACGTTTTCGACCACCTCGTATGTGTGCGAGGCCCGGCAGGTGAGCCGTTGGAGCTCCTCGTGGGCCGTGAACCCGGGACCTAGAAGCACAACTGCGCGAAACTCATCCCGGATCCGCTCCAGGGCCTCCACTGCAAAGAGTGTGAGTCCCTTGGGATCCGAGCCCCCCATGGTGACCAGGATCACCGGCACCGGGTTCCGGGGCCGGTGAAACCGGCGCGAGAACTGCCGCCGGAGCACGACCCACTCCCATCCCACGTAGAGGTCTCCCTGAAAGTCGGCCCAGTCCATCTCTCGGACTTGGGGCACGGGGGGGTAAAAGGCCAAGTCGGCTTCCAGCCGCCGCTCCGAGGGGTCATCCAACGTGGCTACCTGTATGCCGTTTTCTTTCCAGGCCCGTACCGCGGACCGTGGAAGGTCCGTCCGAAAGTCCATGATAAGGGCGTGGGGACGCTCTTCTGCGAGCCGCTCCTCCATCCACGAGGCCTCGTCCACATCCCCAGGTTTTTCCCACACGAGAAACCCTGCCTCACGGATCTTGTCGGCCCCAACGGGACCGGAGGCTACGGCAAACATGACGGCGCATCCATGCACGTCACGGAACTCCTCGGCCAGAGCCAAGCAGCGCACCACGTGACCCATGCCCACGAACTCGTCGCCGTCGCATCGGAAAAGGATCCTTCGTTGGCCGGCAGAGTTCATTTCCGGTACTCCTCCGATGGGACGGCAACAACCCCCCCGGAAGGGGTTCCTTCCTTCTTCTTCCAAATCCGCCTGGAGAGTTCGGCAATCTCTGGGTTCGTCTGAAGCAGGCTGACCAGATCGGGGAAGCGGACCGCCTCCCCGGGCCGGCCCAAGCGGTTCCATACGGCAGAGGCGAATTCAAGGTCCTCACGGTCGTCCACCGAGAAGGCAAATTCTCCCATCGCTTTGGAACACGCCAGGAGTTCCGTACGGAATCGCCCACAGTTCCTCCAAAGGTAGCTGGTCACGTGCTCGCGGTCTTCGAGCGCCTGGACTACTTCAGTGAGCCTTCGCAACACAGCAACAGTTGCGATCTCGGTGGTGAGCCCCTCAGGGAATTCCAGGGTACCCACGGCATCCACGCCGTCGCCCCCACCGCGGAGCAAAAGGGTCACGGCTTCATCGATCAAGTCGGGGCATACGAAAGGGCAGTCTCCTGTCACCCGCACCACCACATCAGCTCCAACTGCCGCGGCAGCACAGAGGAACCGATTAAGAACGTCATCCCGACTTCCCCGAAACACTGTCACCCCGAGCCGCTTTGCAAGCTCACTCAAAGGGTCATCCTCGGGATGTTCCGTCGTAGCCAACACCACCTGATCCACCCGGCGGGCAGCCAGACTTTGGCGGATCACATGCCCCAGCAAGGGAGTGCCTCCGATGGGGAGGAGTGCCTTGCCGGGGAGCCTCGTGGAGCCGAAGCGGGCCTGAATCACCGCTGCCACTTTCAACGGCACGTCTCCTCGGTTTGCAACGCTACGGAATTGGCCACGTCGCGGGGTTGAGAAGCGTCGGGCTGCCCACGTGAACCTGCTCGACCCGAGCCCGGACATCGGAGCCCAGGGGGCCTCGATCCGTGGCCTCCAGCGCCTGGAGCAGCTCCTCCTCGGTGCGTGGACCGACGAGCACGCTTGAGACCCCCTCCACGCTGAGGCAGTACCGTACCGCGAGCTCCGGCAGGGTCTTCCACGACCTGGCCGTCTCCTGCATGAGCCTGACCGCAGCGCGCCGGAGCTCGCCCAGCTCGTCCGGGAGCCATCGGGCCTTCGGGGTGAGCGCTCCTTTTAAGAACACGGAACGGACGACCACCCCTACGCCGGCCGCCCGGGCCTCGGGGAAGACCCGAGTGGCCATTGCTCGGTCCAAGACGTTGAAGGGCACCTGGATGAGATCGAAAGCGCCCGCTCGCACCGCTGCCAGGGCCTCGTCCTCGGTGTACACGGTCGCCCCCACGAACCGGATCCGGCCAGCGGCCCGTTCCCTATGGAGCACCTCTGCCATGTCCCCTTCCAAAATTGTGGGTGCTGTGGCGTTGTGAATCTGGACGATGTCCAGGAGGCCCCTTCGGAGCGCCCTGCGGCTGGCGTCAATCGACTTCCTAACGTGACGCTCGAGCTCGGAACGCTCCCCGGATGCTCCCACCCCTGTCCGTGGCAGGGCTACCTTGGTGGCGAACAGGCACTCCGGCCGGTTGCCCAACGCCTCTCCCAGGATCGTTTCCGCGTCGCCGTACGCCGGGGCCGTGTCGAACAGGTTGATGCCCGCGTCCGCGGCCGTGCGGAGGAGCCCCACGGCCAAGTCGCGGGGGGGCGGGCCGTGGCTGGAGCCGGTTGGGATCCCATACTCGGTTCCAAGGGAGACTGTGCCCACGCTCAGCACGGAGACGCGAAGGCCGGTCGAGCCCAACGGTCTACGGATCACCGGGGTTCCTCCTGCCTGCCCTCGGTTAGACGGAAGAAGCCGTCTCGCGCGGGGGGCCCTGAGAGCCGCTCTTGCGCGTCTCCCTTTCGGGCTGCCTCCGCCAGCTCTTCGAAAACTTCCCCCACGTCGACGAGATACCGATCCAGGTGCTCGTCGCGGTGCGCCCATGACGGCTTGAACTGGAAAAAGGCCAGGTACCCCCGCTCGAGCATGCGCTTCACGAACAGCGTGGCCAGCACCCTGCCCCCAGGGAGATCGATGTGAAACTCCGGGAGGCATGGAAGACCCTTGGTCCGGAGCGGGACGCCGGCGTGGTGCGCGGCTCTCCGCCACCCTTCCCTCACCTTGTCCCCTGCGTGCGCGATATGATCCGCGACCCTTTCCCTCCGATGCTTACGGATGGCGGCCAAGGCGGCAGCCGGACCGATGCGCTCGGTCCAGTTCGTGCTGCTGATGAAGGTGGACTGGGCCGCGGTCATTACCGACTCCCGCCCGACGACCGCGGCCATGGCGTATCCGTTGGCCATGGCTTTTGCAAAGACCGCCATGTCCGGCTCCACACCCAGCAGGAGGTGCGCTCCGCCTGTGGTCATGCGAAAGCCGGTGGTGATCTCGTCGAAGATGAGGACCGTCCCGGTCTCGTCTGCGAGTGCACGCACCCCTTCGAGGAATCCGGGCTCGGGGGCCTCACCCCGGCGGGGCTCCATCACGATGGCCGCCAGGTCCCGGCCGTGTGTCGCCACGATCGCCTCGAGCTGGTCGAGCCGATTGTAAAAGAAGGGCAGCGACGTGTTCCGAAGAGCTCGCGGAACGCCTGCGGGGTCGAGCCCGGGCATGAGGTGTCCATCCAAGGCCCGCTCGTCCGCCAGGTTGGCCGCCAGGTACCAGTCGGACCATCCGTGATATCCGCAAAACGCAACCGTATCCCGACCCGTGTGGGCGCGGGCAATCCGCACGGCCACGGCCATGGCCTCTCCACCCGAACGCGTGTATCGCACCATGCCGGCCCACGGGTGCAGATCACACAGAAGCTCGGCCAGCTCGATCTCCTCGGGAGCGTTCAAGGTGCACATGACCCCCCGATCTACGGCTTCGTGCACGGCCGCGTCCACGTCCGGATCCCCGTACCCCAGGACGCAGGCCCCCACCCCCATGATGCTCACGTCCACGTACCGTCGACCATCGACGTCTACCACCTCCACGCCCCGGGCCTTGCGGTAATACGTGGGCCAGCCCTCGGGGAGGAACATCTCCGGTCGCTTCGATAGCAACTGGGTGCCGCCCGGAACCAGGCGCCTTGCCCGTTCGTACAGCAAGTGCGAGAGGGGGGTCATCCGCAATTCTCCTTCCAACAAACATTCATCGCGTCCCCGCGCCCAAGACCCTTGCGCAGCGTTTTCAGAGGCCTCAAACCGTCCAGAGGGTCGGCCCGCCACATGCGCTCGTCCCGCTCGGCCAGCGTGGGCTCCTTGCGGCCATGCCCGTCGGCCGCAAGGGCGTCGTTGACCTCGGCGATCACCCGTCCGATCGCATCGGGGGTCCAGCAGTGGCCGAAAGTCCACTCCACGCCCGTGCTGTCGAGGTCCAGATGGAACTCCACCAGGCTCGCTCCCCACCGGTGCACGGCGCGGTGGATCACGCCAGGATTCACGGTGTGGTCCGACCAGCCCGCTGCCACCCCAAACCGCTCTCGCAACGTGGCGATGGCCGCCAGGTTGCAGTCCCGGGGCGGCGCCGGATACGCGCTGGTGCATTGGAGCAAGGTCAGGTCCCGACAGCCCGCGCTCCGCAGGACCTCCACCGCGTGGTCGAGCTCTTTCAGGTCGGCCATACCGGTGGAAAGCACCACAGGTTTTCCGGTGGCGGCGCAGGCAGCCAGCAGGTCGTCCCACAGGAGTTCGTACGAGGCCACCTTGTAAAAGTCCACGTGGGGGCGCAGTTTCTCCACCGCGTCGAGGTCAAAGGGCGTGCAGCCAAAACGCAGCCCCCTTTCCCGACTCCGCCTGCACAGATGTGGGAGGAACTCCGAAGGCAGCTCCCACGAACGCCGGGCTTCCAGCTCCGCGTTGCGGGCCAAGGCCTCCGGCGCGAACAGCTGGTCCAAGCGGAACAGCTGAAACTTCACGGCCCAGCACCCGATCCGAGCCGCAGTGTCGATAAACCGGAGGCATCGGTCCGGATCCCGGTTGTGGTTGCTGGAGACCTCTGCGATGAACCGGACGCTCATCGGGCGCACTCTCCGAGCACTGCGATGACCTCGCCCGCGACGCGTTCCACGTCGGCGTCGGTCATGCGAGGGAACAGGGGCAGGGTGAGGATCCGTTCGTACGCGTCCTCCGCCACGGGGCACAGCCCCGGCCCGGTGCCAAAACGCTCCCGATAGTAGGGATGCAGGTGGACAGGAATGTAATGGACGTTGACCCCGATCCCCCGGGCTCGGAGGCGGCGGAAAACCTCCCCCCGGTCCACCCTCAGGGTCGGCAGGTTCAACCGGACCACGTACAGGTGATAAGCCGGCTCTGCCCAGGGGCGCACTGCCAGGGGCTCCACCTGGGGGAGATCCCGGAGCATCTCGTCGTACCGCCGCGCAATCTGGCGCCTCCGCTCGGTCCAGCGTTCGAGCTTGCGGAGCTGGGAAAGGCCGAGGGCGCACTGGATGTCCGTGATCCGGTAGTTGTAGCCGAGATCCGTGACCTCGTAGATCCAGGTGTCGCGCGCCTCTCGGTCTCGAGCCGTCAGGGAGATGCCGTGGTTGCGAAATCGGCTCATGCGATCGGCCAACGTGGGGTCGTCCGTGGTCACCACCCCCCCTTCGCCCGCTGTGATCGCCTTGACCGGATGGAGGCTGAAGGCGCTCACGCGTGCGAGGGATCCCACGGGTCTCCCCTTGAAGCGCGCTCCCAGGGAGTGGCAGGCGTCGGCCACCAGAGCGATGCCGTGACGGTACGCGATCTCGTCCAGACGATCGTAGTCGCATGGATGACCGGCATAGTCCACTGCGATGACGGCTCGCGTGCGCGGCGTGATCTTGCGCTCCACGTCCTCCGGATCGACGAGAAGAGTGTCCGGCTCCACGTCTGCGAGCACGGGCCTGGCCCCTTGAAACACGGCGCAGTTGGCCGTGGAAACGAAGGTGATGGGAGGCACGATCACCTCGTCTCCCGGGCCCACGCCCAGGGCATGCATGGCGGCGTGGAGCGCAGCCGTACCGCTGCTCACGGCCACGGCGTGGCTTGACCCAGCTGCACCTGCGAAAGCCCTTTCAAATTCCGGGACCACGGGGCCCGTGGTCAGCCAGTCCGAACGCAGAACCTCCACCACGGCCTCCACGTCATCGTCTGCGATCGAGTGCCGGCCGTAGGGGATGGGTGCGGTCTTGCTGCCGGTCGGGGTGCTCATGGCGCATCTTCCAGCAGGACTTTCAGTTGATCCTCCTCCAACCACCACGTGTTGTTGTCGCTTCGGTACGAAAACCCATCGGACACGGGCCTCCCCTCACGGGGCGTTCCGTTTCGCGTTCCCCACCACTCAAACTGGGGCTGGATCACATAGTGGCGGTCGTACTCCAGGGTGTTACGCGCCTCGTCGATGGGAATCATTACCTCGTGAAGCTTCTCGCCCGGCCGAATACCCACGATCTCGTGACGGCATCCCGGGGCGAGGGCATTGGCCAGGTCCACGATCCTCATGCTGGGAATCTTGGGCACAAAGATCTCGCCGCCCCTCATCCGCTCGAAACAGCCCAAAACGAACCGTACGGCCTGGGGCAATGTGATCCAGAACCGGGTCATGCGAGGATCGGTGATGGGTATGACCCCTTTTTCGCTGCACGCCCGGAAGAACGGCACCACGCTGCCGCGGCTTCCCAGCACATTGCCGTACCGGACGACCGAGAACCGGGTGTCCTGGGCGCCGGAGTACGCGTTTCCCGCGATGAACAGCTTGTCAGCGCAGAGCTTCGTGGCCCCGTAGAGGTTGATGGGGTTGGCCGCTTTGTCCGTGGATAGGGCGATCACTCGCTTCACCCCTTGGTCGATGGCGGCGTTGATCACGTTCTCTGCGCCGATCACGTTCGTCCGGATGGCCTCGAACGGATTGTACTCGCAGGCAGGCACCTGCTTGAGGGCAGCGGCGTGGACCATATAGTCCACATCTGCCAAAGCGCGATGTAGCCGCTCTCGGTCTCGGACGTCGCCGATGAAGAACCGCAACGCCGGGTGCCCGAGCTCCTGCTTCATCTGGAACTGCTTGAGCTCGTCACGGCTGAACACGATCAGGCGCTTGGGCTCGAAACGGGAAAGCACGTACCGAATGAAGGCCTTCCCAAAAGACCCGGTGCCCCCCGTCACCAGGATGGAACTTCCGTTGAAGTCGACCATGCGAGCTTCCTCGTCCCTGTGTGGTCGTTTCGCTACGTTTCGATCGTCGCCTATGGGAAAAACTTTACCATGACGGTACCAGGGGAGTCTGGCGGGGCTTCGAGTGGGAGGGGAATCAAGATGCGTGCCAGACAGCGAGCTCTTTGAAAAAGCACAGGGAACACAGGAGGCGTATCGTTGGGGAGGAGCTCTTGACCCCCCCGGGGGGCAGAATGCCCCATGGATGAGAAGAAGCGAAGTCGCGGGGCCCGTGGGGAGAAGTCCGGGGCCAGGGCGGTGTCCTTGCCCGGGCCCCGGCCCCCGAGTCAAGCCCGGCCACGGCATCCAGTTGCCAGGGCGACGGGCCGCGGGTAGCATCCATGAATGGACCCGAGAGGAGGAGCCCGTGCCCGAGCCGGCGTGGAACCGCACCGAAGGCTTCTACCGGGGGGAGGCCCCGAGCCTGTTCTGGGAACTCACCGTGTGCCAGAGCCTGGCCGATCCGGCCGGCCCCTACGCGGCCGCCCTGGAGGAGCGGCTGCCCTACGGCGCCCTGGTGGCCCGGTACCTGCGGCAGGTCCTGGGGCCGGAACCGCCCGGCCACGTGGTGGAGGTGGGGGGCGGGTACGGCACCCTGATGGCCGCTCTGCAGGAGGCCTGGCCTCCCGAACGGATCACCATGGTGGACCTGAGCCCCCGGTTCCTGGCCGAGCAGCGCCGGCGGCTGGGGAACGCCCCCCGGCTCGTGGAGTCGGACGCCTTGGCGTTCTTCCGGGGGCTTCGGGAGCCGGTGGACCTGGTCATCGCCAACGAGATCGTGGGCGATCTGCCCACGGTCACGGGGCTGCGCGGCGACGACGTGCGCGTCGCGTCCCGGGGTGGGACGGCGGACCCCATTACGCGTCGGGTGGCCGAGCGGGTGGCCCGGTACGGCATCGACCTTTCGAACGCGCCCGAGGTGTTCGTGTTCAACCTGGGAGCGGTGGAGCTCCTGGAGGCCCTGGCGGGCAAGGCCCGGGCCGTGTTTCTGACCGAGCACAGCTCGGACGTGCGCCTGCCCGAGCGGTACCGGTTCCTGCCCCTGGACGGGGGGGATGGGTATCCCCGACGGGTCCCCCTCAAGGGGCACGACGAGTACACGATCCGGTTTGATCACCTGGAGGCCGTGGCCCGGGCCCTGGGGTTCCGGGTGCACCGGTTCCACCTGGCCGAGGTGGTGGGGCTCCGCGCCGACGAGGGGATCCGGTTCATGGCCCGCACCGGCGTGACGCTCTCGGAGACCGCGGAGGCGGTCTGCGAGCTCTGTCACCACATAGCCGAGTACCAGGGCCTGGTGCTCACCGAAGAGGAGCGGTGTGAGGCCCACAACCCCGAATCCAGGAGCTGACCCATGTACGCCGTGTTCGAACCCGTTTCGATCGGGCCCCTGAAGGCCCGGAACCGCATCGTGCGCTCGGCCACCTGGCTGGGGCTGGCCGATCCCGGGGGCAAGGTCACGGACGAGCAGGTGGAGCGGTACCGGGAGCTCGGTCAAGGGGGCGCCGGGGTGGTGATCACCGGGTATGCCGCGGTGAGCCCCGAGGGCCGTCAGGCCCCCCGGATGCTGGGCGCCTGGGACGACGGCCACGTGGAGGGACTGGCCCGTCTGGCCGGCGTGATCCGGGAGGGCGGCGCCCTGGCCGGGGCGCAGCTCGTACACGCCGGCGGCCAGACCCGGTCCGCCTGGACCGGGGGACTCGCTCCCGTCGCCCCCTCGTTCGTGGACCACCCCCAGTTCCCCGAGATGCCCCGGGAGATGTCGGCCGAGCAGATCGCCCGGGTGGTGGCCGACTTCGGCAAGGCGGCCCGCCGGGTGCGCGACGCCGGGTTCGACTTCGTCCAACTCCACGCGGCCCACGGTTACCTGATCAACCAGTTCCTGTCGCCGGGCACCAACCAGCGCGCCGACGCCTACGGGGGCACGCTGCGGAACCGGTTCCGGTTCCTGGCCGAGGTGATGGCCGCGGTGCAGGCCGCGGCAGGGCCGGACTTCCCCGTGGCCGTCAAGCTGAACGGGTGCGACTTCGTGCCCCAGGGTCTGGAGGAGGACGAGGCCGTGCAGGTGGCCGAGTGGCTGGCCCAGCGGGGCGTGGCGTTCGTCGAGGTCAGCGGCGGCACCCCGGCCTCGGGCGACCGGGGTCCGGCCCGGGCTGGCGTCAGGCCAGGGGAGGGCGAGGCGTACCTGCGCCACCTGGCCGCGGCGGTGAAGCGGCGGGTGGGATGCCCGGTGGCCCTTGTCGGCGGGCTGCGGCGCATCGAAACCCTGGAGGACCTCCTGATCGAGGGCACGGCCGACCTGTTCAGCCTGTCTCGGCCCCTGATCTGGGAGCCGGACCTGCCCGCCCGCTGGGCCTCGGGCGACCGGGCGTCGGCTCGGTGCGTGAGCTGCAACGGGTGCTTCGGGCCGGGGTGGAAGGGCGAGGGGGTGCGGTGCGTGGTGAAGGAGGAACAGGAGACCCCTACTTCTTCTTCCGGAACAGGGCGTCGAGCTGGGCTTTGACCTTGGTTTTGACGTCCTCTTCCCCGGGGGTGGAATCGGTGGCCGGCTCGAACCAGTCGCAGAAGTTGGCCCGGTCCTTGTCCAACACACGCTCGGCCCGGGGTTCCCGGCAGTCGTTGTAGAGCCCGGGGGCATAGAACCGGCACTGGACGCAAGCGTGCAGATCGGCTCCGCACCGGGGGCAGGTGTCCCGGCGGCCGGGGCGGTCGAGGCCGGTGGGGGTGTTGCAGGCCCGGCAGATCATCGGGGAGCTCCGAAGGGGATCACCTTGGGGGCCTTCCGCTCCTGGTGGGCCCGAAATCGTTCGGGAAACTCCGGCCGGAACAGGTAGGGCAGCAGGTTCCGGCGGCACCGCTCCACCATCTGCCCCACGGCCCGATCGGCGTCGTCCTCGGTGACCCACAGCCGGCTCAGCTCGTACCGGAAAGGAGTGGAGGCCCCTGGCACGCGGGCCAGCAGGGTCACCCGTAGCTCCAGCAGGTTCTCGAACCCGTAGGGACGGCGGGCCTCCCGGATCTCGGCCACCACCCCGTTGGGCCCCTGTACGGTCTCGACGGGCCTTTCGGTCATCCCTCCTCCGGAATGATCTCGGTCCACCCGTAGGGGTCCTCGGCCTCCCCCCATTGGATGGCCGTGAGCCGCTTGTAGAGCTCGGTGGTCACCGGGCCGGCCTCGCCCCGGTTGCCGTACACGTGCTCCTTGCCCCGGTAGGTGATGGACTCCACCGGCGTGATCACCGCGGCGGTGCCGAGGCAGCCTGCCTCCTCGAAGGTGTCGAGCTCGTCCACCGACACCGGCCGTTGCTCCACCGTAAGCCCCATGTCCCTGGCCAGTTGCCGCACGCTCATGTTGGTGATGCTGGGCAGGATGGAGGGGCTGGAGGGAGTGATGTACGTGTTGTCGCGGATGGCGTAGAAGTTCGAGGAGCCCGACTCGTCGATGTACTTCTTCTCTCGGGCGTCCAGGTACAGCACCTCGGAGTACCCCTTGTCCTTGGCGCCCATGGTGGCCCGCAGGCCGGCGGCGTAGTTCCCGCCGCACTTGACGTCGCCCACCCCGCCGGGGGCAGCCCGGTCGATCTCCTCCTCCACCACGAGCCGCACCGGCTCGAACCCGGCCTTGTAGTAGGGCCCCACCGGGGTCACGAACACCAGGAACAGGTACTCCCGGCTCGGCTTCACGCCCACCTCGGCGCTGGCTCCCAGCAGGAGGGGGCGCACGTACAGGCTCGCCCCGCTCCCGTAAGGCGGCACGAACCGCCGGTTGGCCCGCACCACCCGGTGCACGGCCTCCCGGAACAGGCCCTCGGGCACCGGCTCCATCAGCAGCTTTCGGGCCGACCGTTGGAGGCGCTTGGCGTTCTCGCTGAGCCGGAACGTCTGGATCCGGCCGTCGGCCCGCTCGAACACTTTCAGGCCCTCGAAGATCTCCTGCCCGTAATGCAGACAGGTGGAAGCCATGTGGAGGGTGATGGTCTCGTCCGAGGTGAGCTCCCCTTGGGTCCACGCGCCATCCCGGAACCAGTAGCGGATGTTGGCGTCGGTCTTACGGTAAGCGAAGGGAAGGTGGGCAAAGTCCAGGTCGGCTCGTTCCATGATCACCTCGTTGTTCGAGTTTGGTCGAGTGAAAACGAGTTTGATGTCGAATCATAGCCCCGGAGGGGGGTGGGGGGCAAGACGGGCCGCCCTCGCAAAAGCCTTTTGTCCCTACCTCCGCCTATCCCCCTCCTCCGGCGCCGTCCGCCGGCAGCTTCTTCAGCAGGGGCAGGGTGCGGCGCATCTCGTCGAAGATCAGGGCCGAGCTCATGGTGGCCTTGGACACGGCGTCCACCTTGGGATCGAACGGCAGGTCGGCCATGTTCCGGCCCGTGACCCGTTTCTCGAAGAACTGCCAGTCGCGCTCGTCCCACTCCTCGTTGCCGTACTTGGTCACGTGAATCGGCTCGAACCCCAGGATCCGGCCGCCGCGGTCGAACGCAAACAGGAAGTGGACCGCCTCGCACACCTCGCATACGGGGCGGCGGCTGGCCACCTTGGCAAACACGGGCAGGCGGTGGCCCTTGGACACAGCCTGGTACACGGAGGTTCCGTCCCCCAGTTCCACCACGGCCACGTCCGCGGCCGGGTCGCCCGCGGCTCTCCGGATCAGGGCACGGGCCTTCGCCCGCACCCCGGCCGCGTCGAGCGGCAGCACCAGCGGCGTGGGATCCACCGGCAGCCCGGTGGCGCTGGCCAGCGCTTCCTCGGGCCTGGCCAGCAAGGTCAGGGCGTGGCCCAGGAGCTCCTGCTTCCACTGCACTCCGAAGGAGTACCGGGCCAGACGCCAGGTGCCGTCCCGCCGCACCAGGAACAAAGTGAACGGGGTGCGGCCGGGGTCGCCGATGCGGCGCCACTGGTCGAACTGGGGATCGGCCGTGATCGGGTAGGTGAGCTTTCTACGCTTTCGGTACCTGCCCAGGTACTTTGGGTTGTTGCCGGCCGCGATCGCAAGCAGCCGTATCCGTCCCAGCAGACCCCGCCGCTCCAGCTCCTGGTAGAACGCCTCCACCTCCCGCACCTGTCGCTGGCACGGCACGCATGACTTGTTGAAGAACTCCACGACCAGAACATCCCCGGGGATCTCGGACAGTCGCACTGGGCCCTCCGACCGATCCAGCCCCAGCTTGGCGTAGTCGGTGGGGGCCAGAAGACCGTAGAACTCCAGGTCGGGAAACGCATCGGCCGGGGCCAGGTAGACCGAGCTGGCCGGCGGGGTCCCGGCCGCAGCGGGTCCGACGAGGAGCAGTGCGAGGAACAGAGCGGGGATGTGTCGTGTCATGGGTTTCCGCAAAGCCCGTGGGCCGATTGTCCGTGAAAGTGCGGCTAAACTACCTTTCGGTCGGTTGGCAAGTCAAACCGTGCCGGACATCTCGGCCGGTGTGCAGCGGTTGATCGGCCGGCGGGCCTCCGGTACACTCCGGCCGATTGCCCCCACGCGGAGACGAAACCCCATGGCTGTGCTGGAAATCCTGACATTCCCCCACCCGGTGCTGCGGCAGCGGGCCCGGAAGGTGGAACGGATCGACGAGACGATCCACCGGTTGGTGAAGGACATGACCGAGACCATGTACCGCGCCCCGGGGGTCGGTCTGGCCGCGAACCAGGTGGGGGTCCCCCAACGGGTCATCGTGGTGGACCTGTCGGCTGGCGAGCGTCCGGACGAACGGCTGGTGATGATCAACCCCGAGATCGTGTGCCGGGAAGGTCGGCTGCGCATGGAGGAGGGCTGTTTGTCGGTGCCTGACCTGCGCGACCAGGTTACCCGGTGCAGCCGGGTGGTGGTGCGGGGGCTCGATCTGGAGGGCCGCGAGATCGAGATTGAGGCCGAGGATCTGCTGGCCGTGGCGTTCCAGCACGAGATCGACCACCTGGACGGTATCCTGTTCATCGATCACCTGAGCCAGCTCAAACGAAGCCGCTACGTGGCGCGGCGGAAGAAGATGCTCCAGGAGGCCCGGGCCGGAGGGGGGGCGTGAGCGGCTCGCGGGGCCCCGTGGTGTTCCTGGGCACCTCGGCGTTCGCCCTGCCGTGCCTCGAGGCCCTGGTGGCGGCGGGGGAGCGGGTGGACCTGGTGGTGACCCAGCCCGACCGGCCCCGGGGCCGGGGCCGGCGTCTGGAGCCCCCTCCGGTCAAGCGCCTGGCCCGGGAACGGGGTCTCGAGGTAGCCCAGCCCGAACGGGTGAACGATGCCGAGGTGGTGGAGCGGCTCCGGGCCCTGGCTCCCGAGTTCCTGGTGGTGGTGGCCTACGGCCAGATCCTGGGGCGGCCGCTTCTGGACCTGCCGGCCCGGGGTGCGGTGAACGTGCACCCGAGCCTGCTGCCCCGCCATCGGGGGCCGTCGCCGGTGGTGTGGACGATTCTGCAGGGGGACGACCGGGCCGGGGTGTCCACCATGCTGGCGGACGAGCGCATGGACGCCGGGCCGGTGCTCCTGCAGCGGTCGTTCCCCCTGCTTCCGTCCACCACCTGCGGCGAGCTGGAGGAACACCTCGCCCAGGCTGGGGCGGACCTGCTGGTGAAGACCCTGGAGGGGCTCCGGCATGGCCGGGTCCGGCCCGAGCCCCAGGACGAGGCCCGGGCCACCTACAGCCGCCGGATCGACCGGGGGCTCCGGGAGATCCGGTGGGCCGAGCCGGCCCGCCGGGTCCGGGCCCGAATCCACGCCTTGTCCCCCCGACCGGGCGCGGTGACCTCCCGGGCCGGGGCGCGTGTCAAGGTGCTGCGTGCCGAGGAGCGCGACGGCGAAGGCCCTGCGGGCACCGTCGTGCGGCTGGACCGGGATGGGCCGGTGGTCGCGTGTGGCCGGGGCGCCGTGGTGCTGCTGGAGGTGCAGCCGGAAGGGCGCCGGGTCATGGGAGGTGCCGACTGGGCCCGGGGCGGCGGCCCGCGGGAGGGAGAGGGGCTGGGAGGTCTCTCAGGCCCCTGCGAGGCCCTACAACGGGGAGAATAACTTTCCTTGAACGGGAAGCCGCGGTGCGGGCATGGGGTCTGCGCTTCAGGGGCCTGGATCCGGACGACAGAGGGCAGAATCGTCGGTTGCCTCCCACGATGTGCGAAGCTCTGCAGAAAGAGGTGGAAGGCTTTCCCCTGTCTACCCTCCTCTGAATCCTGACAACTGGTATGGCCGCACGCAGCTCTCCAACAGACCCCATGCCCCCAAGGGTTTGTCAGCAGCTCGGGAGCCGCCCGGCTGCCTAGCGGGCCGAAGGCCCGAAGTTTCCCGAAGTTTGGTGGGAGGGACGCGAGCGTGACCCGGGGTGAGGGAAAGCGGCTGTTTCTGGGGTTGTTGCTGGCCCTGGCCCTGGTACTGGGGCTCCTGGGGGTCGGCGTGTGGCTGGGGCCCAGGTGGTTCTCGGGGGCGGAGACCGTTTTTCTGACCGGCTTCGGTGTGCTGTTCGGCACGGTGGCCTTGGTGGCCCTGGCCGGGATCGCGGTGCTGGTGTTCGCGATCGTGTTCGAGCGCGACCTGCCCGGCACCCGGAGGCTGCGGGGGCTCGTGGTGAAGGGGGCGTTCCCGATCCTCGTTGTGCTGGGCCGCCTGGTGGGGGTCTCGAAGGAGCGGCTGGAGCGATCGTTCATCGCGGTGAACAACCAGCTGGTGATCCGATCCGGCCGCCGGGCCCGGCCCGGCCGCCTGCTGATCCTGCTACCCCACTGCCTCCAGGTGGACACCTGTGACCTGCGCATCACCAGCGACATCCACAACTGCCGGGGGTGCGGCCGCTGCCCGATCGCGGGCCTGGTGGAGATCGGCGAGCGCCACGGCGTGAGCCTGAGCGTGGCCACCGGAGGCACCATCGCCCGACGCACCATCGTGGAGAAGCGGCCCGACTTGATCGTGGCCGTGGCGTGCGAACGGGACCTGGCCAGCGGCATCCAGGACGCCTACCCATTGCCGGTGTACGGCATCTTGAACCGCCGGCCCGAGGGGCCGTGCCGGAACACGCTCGTGGATCTGACGGAGGTGGAGCGGGCCGTGGAGTTCCTGCTCGCCTCCGGCTCCGCCGGCCGGGACCGGGCGGCAGCCGGCGCCGGATGAAGGGGCCAGACTTCAGGCCGTGAGGCGGCCTGGTTGGAGTATCGACGACCCGGTGGCGAAATAGGTGCGTTACCTCGGAAGGTGGGGCAAGGGGTCTGCCGGGGCTTTGTCACGCTTGGGCCGGAGGTCCAACAATAAGCGTTCTAGCTTCCTAGCTTTCTAGTTTCCCAGCCTTCCAGCGGGAAGTTTCCGGGATGGAGGACACAGAGGAATGACCAGACCTGCCGCGCAGACCGAGGGCTCCGCCACCCCGGCCCATGCCCTGGACATGGCGGCCGTGGTGCGGATGATGGAAGCCGAGTTGGCCGCCGTGGAGCGCCAGTTCGAGCGAAATCTGGACTCCCGGGTGCCCCTGATCCAAACCGTGGGCCGGTACGTGCTCACGAGCGGCGGCAAGCGGATTCGGCCGCTCCTGCTCCTGCTGTCCGCGCGGCTGTGCGGGTACCGGGGGGAGCGATCCGTTCCGCTGGCATCCATCGTGGAGTTCATCCACACGGCCACCCTGCTCCACGACGATGTGGTGGACGACGCGGACCTACGGCGGGGCCAGAAGTCGGCCAACACCGTGTGGGGCAACGAGGCCACCGTGCTGGTGGGGGACTTTCTGTTCAGCAAGTCGTTCTCCCTGATGGTGGGTGACGGCGACCTGCGGGTGCTCCGGGCCATGGCCGACGCCACCACGGCCCTGGCCGAGGGGGAGATCCTGGAGCTGTTGAAAACCTGCGATCTGGCCGTGACGGTGGAGGAGTACCTCGACGTCATCCGCAACAAGACCGCGGTGCTGATCGCCGCCGCCTGCGAGGTGGGGGCCCTGCTGGGGGCCGCGGACGAGGCGCGGGTGGCGGCCCTGAAGGACTACGGTATGGACGTGGGCATCGCGTTCCAGCTGGTGGACGACTGCCTGGACTTCGTGGGCGACCGGGAGCGGTTCGGCAAGCCGGTGGGCGCGGACCTGGAGGAGGGCAAGATCACGCTGCCCGTGATCCACGCCCTCGGCGCCGCAACGGGCGAGGAACGGGACCGGGTGGCCCGGCTGGTGGAGCAGGACGCGTTCTCCGACCACGACCGGGCCTGGGTCCGGGAGTTCGTGGTCCGGCGGGGGGGTGTCGACGCGGCCTTGGCCATGGCCCGGGACCGGGTGGAGCAGGCCAAGGCCCGCCTCGCGGCGTTCCCGGCCTGCCCCGAGCGGGAGGCCCTGGGGGTGGTGGCCGACTACGTGGTGGCCCGGGACCGGTAGGGGGGAGATCCGGATCCCGGGAGGGTCTTACTGTAACCCGGCGACGATAGAGGCGTGTCACCTCGGAGGGTGGGGCAAGGGACCTGCCTCCGGCCGGGCACGAAGCCGGGCATGAGATTCGCCGCGCAGGCACGGGACCGAAGAGCAGGTTT